>NZ_JBVHXR010000020.1:64312-225049 GCF_055569295.1 Streptomyces sp. NPDC029292 | reverse complement strand
TTCCCCCCCCCGCCCACTCACACCCCCCTTCTCCCCCCCCCCCCCGCCACTCCGCCCCTTCCCCCGGCGCCGGAGGCGCCGCCCTCCCCCCCCCCCCCTCCCCCCCCCCCCCCCCCCACGCCATTTCCATGGGCTGGGGACGGGTTCGATACCGCCGTACAGCGCCGTCTCGGGTCTCGCCGTCGCGGAGCACGATCAGGACCCGGCGCCCGTCGAGCAGCGACCGGTACAGCGCGGCCCGCGCGTCCAGCCCGTCCGGGATCTGCTCCTGCGGTACCCCCTGGGCCCGCAGGCACGCCTCCACCGCGGCCTCCGGGGTGACGGCGGGCCCGCTGTCGTAGCCGTGCAGATCGACGCAGAGCTCGCCGTCCGGGAAGTACGCGCGCTGGGTGTGCCCCCAGTGGACGGCGAGCGCGGTCTTGCCGGAGCCGGGGATGCCGGCGATCAACACGGTGGCCGGGTACTCCGGCGTTGTTTCCGTCCCCCGCAGCAGCTCGTCCAGGCGGGCCAGATGGCCGACCCGGTCCGTGAAATGCCGTGCGGCGAGCGGAAGTTGGCGCGGCACGGGGCTGCACCGGCCTGGCCCGCCGTGGAAGTGGACGTCGCCCTCGATCGTGCGCGCCTGGACGGCGTTGTGGGCGTTACCGGTCAAGTCGTTGTACGTGCTGTCGCCGCTCGGCGCTGTCTCCGCCTGTTGATGGGCGTACCCATGCGGAGGTCCCGTACCCCTCAAGGAGTACGGGACCTCCGCATGGCGTTCGGGTTAATTACCGCAGGCGCGCCATCAGCGCGTGCTCGACCAGCGTGATCAGCGCCGACTTCGCGTCCGCGCGGTGCCGGGCGTCCGTCGTGATGATCGGTGTGTCGGGGCCGATCTGGAGCGCCTCGCGGACCTCGTCCGGGTTGTACGGCTGGCTGCCGTCGAAGCCGTTGAGGGCGATGACGAACGGAAGCCCCGAGTTCTCGAAGTAGTCGACCGCCGGGAAGCAGTCGGCGAGACGGCGGGTGTCGACCAGGACGATCGCGCCGATCGCGCCGCGGACCAGGTCGTCCCACATGAACCAGAAGCGGTCCTGACCGGGGGTGCCGAACAGGTAGAGGATCAGGTCCTGGTCCAGGGTGATGCGGCCGAAGTCCATGGCGACGGTGGTCGTCGTCTTGTCTCCGGTGTGCGTGAGGTCGTCGATGCCCGCGGAAGCGGACGTCATGACGGCCTCGGTGCGCAGCGGGTTGATCTCCGAGACGGCGCCGACGAACGTGGTCTTGCCCACGCCGAAGCCGCCCGCCACCACGATCTTCGCGGACGTGGTGGAGCGGGAAGGCCCTCCGCTAGAGCTTGCGAAGTCCACTGAGCACCCTTTCGAGCAATGTCACGGCTGGCTGGCCGCCGGCGCTCTCGTCGCCGCCGGGCTGATGAATGGCGACCAGGCCCGCCTCCGCCAAATCGGCGACGAGGATCCTGGCCACGCCGAGGGGGATCGTGAGGAGCGCCGAGATTTCGGCGACCGACTTGATCTCTCGGCAGAGGTTGCAGATCCGCTGATGCTCGGGCAGCTGGCCCTGCATCTGGTGCGGCTGCGCGGTGGTGTGCACCAGCGCCTCGATGGCGAGCTGGTAGCGGGGCCTGGTGCGGCCGCCCGTCATGGCGTACGGGCGCACCAGGGGGTTGTTCGACGACCCCGCGGGCGACGGCTCGGGAGAGCGTCGCTGCGGCTGCACAGGCTGGATGCGTGGCGCCGCCGGCTGGTCGTACGGCGACGGACCGGGACCCTGGGGGCCCTGGGGCGCGTACGGCTGACGCCGAGGGCTCGGCGCGGAGGGGAAGTTGTACCGGTTCGGGTTCTGCGAACCGTCACCCTGGCCGCCCTGCCCCTGGCCGGGGCCGTACGACCAGTTGCCCGAAGACGAACCGCCTGGGGGTGTTGCCACTTTCTCCTCCTCCGACTGTGCCGGGCACCCATCACTGTGGGACCGCGTCCCGAAACCTTACGGCCACGGGACGCCAAAACGCACCGTCTGTCTGCTAGTTGAGAAGGCTCCCCTGGAGCTCCGCTCGAAGGTCCGGGGTCAGGACCGTACCTGCACGGTCCACCAGAAGTGCCATCTCGTACCCAATGAGACCGATGTCCGCCTCCGGGTGTGCAAGCACGGCGAGTGACGACCCATCGGAAACGGACATGATGAAGAGGAATCCTCGCTCCATCTCCACAACCGTCTGGTTCACACTGCCGCCCTCGAAGATGCGGGAGGCTCCCGCGGTCAACGAGGTCAGACCGGACGCGACGGCCGCCAACTGGTCGGCGCGGTCACGGGGAAAGCCTTCGGACATCGCCAGAAGGAGTCCGTCGGCGGAGACCACCACCGTGTGCGACACCCCAGGGGTGTTGTCCACGAAGTTGGTGATCAACCAGTTGAGGTTCTGCGCCGCCTGGCTCATCGGGCTCACACTAACGCTCCTGGTTGTAGGTGCTGTCAGGACCGAAGCCCTGGCCGTTCGTGTCACTACCTGCATTACGTCCCCGCTGTACGCCGCGGCGCAGGTTGCTCAGCCTGCCCCGGACGTCCTCGGGAGCGCGGGAGACCTGGGGGCCGCCCTGGGGGGTCGATTGCGCGGTTCCCTCGACCAGGTTGGCCTTGGGTACCCGCCGCGGCAGACCGGACGAGGTGACCCCGCCCGCCTTGGGCTTCTTGAGCTGCTCGGCGCGCTGCCAGCGGTCGTCGTTGGACGAGCGCCAGTCGTCGTTGCCCTCGGTGGCCGCAGGCGGGGCCTGGACCCCCTGGTCCACGGGGCGCTGGCCGTTGCCGTTCGCGTTGCCGCTCGGGGTGGATCCGCGGCGGGGCAGCCCGGCGTCGGTCAGCGCGTGGGTGGCGGAGGGAGCCGGTCCCGGACGGGTGAAGCCTACGCGGTCCTGCTCACTCACGTCAGCGGCCTGCGCGGATTCCGCTTCCGGAACGTAATCGGACCGATACGTGTTCTGATACGCGTCCTGCTGCGGCCAGTCGTCCTGGTAGGACGGCTCTTCGAACGCCGAGAACGTCTCCGAGGCGGCGCTCCGGCTGCTCGGGTGCTCCTCCTGGACCGGTTCCGCATACGTGGGCTCCGGGTAGCCGCCGTTCGACGGGAAGTACGTCTCGTCGTACGTCGTCTGCTGCGGTCCCTCGTACGCCGCCTGCTGGTCGTACGTCGCCTGCTGCTCCTCGTACACGGGCTGACCGTTGTCGTACGCGCCGCGGCTGTCGTAGGACGGCTGACCGTTGTCGTAGGCGGGCTGCTGGGCGTCGAACTCGTCCGGGTAGCGCGGGGGCTCGATGGCCTCCTGGCCCTGTGCCTGGGCCTCCAGGGCCGCACGGCGCTCCTCGCGCATCAGCGAGCGGCCCACGGGGTCCAGCTCGCGGATGTCGTCCGGGACCTCGGTGTAGCGGCTGTCGTCGAAACCGAGCTCGGCGGCCGTACGCAGCGGCTGCTGGCCGCCCCCGAAGTTCTCGCCCTGGAACGACTGCTGCTGCGGGATGATCTGCGAGACGGTGAACTCGTCGCGCTGGAGCTGCTGTTCGCCGCCGCTGCCACCGTGGGTGATCGCGTCGGGAAGCATGACCAGCGAGGTCGTACCGGCCTGCTCGCCCGAGGGGCGCAGCTGGACGCGGATGCCGTGCCGGTCGGACAGGCGGCCGACCACGAACAGGCCCATGCGCTGCGAGATCGCGGCGTCCACGGTCGGCGGGTTGGCCAGCTTGTGGTTGATGTCCGCGAAGTCCTCGGCGGTGAGGCCGATGCCCTTGTCGTGGATCTCGACCATGATGCGGCCGTCCGGGAGACGGGTCGCGGTGACGCGGACCTTCGTCTGCGGCGAGGAGAACGTGGTGGCGTTCTCCAGGAGCTCGGCGAGCAGGTGCACGAGGTCGGTCACGGCGCGGCCGTGGATCTCGGCCTCCGGGACGCCGGAGAGCTCGATGCGCTCGTACTGCTCCACCTCGGAGGAGGCGGCGCGCAGCACGTCGACCAGCGGGACCGGCTGGTCCCAGCGGCGGCCCGGCTCCTCGCCGGCGAGGACCAGGAGGTTCTCGCCGTTGCGGCGCATACGGGTCGCGAGGTGGTCCAGGCGGAAGAGGTTCTCCAGCTGGTCCGGGTCGGCCTCGTTGTTCTCCAGGTCGGTGATCAGGGTCAGCTGACCCTCGATCAGGGACTGGTTGCGGCGCGACAGGTTGGTGAAGATCGCGTTGATGTTGCCTCGGAGCAGAGCCTGCTCGGCGGCGAGTCGTACGGCCTCGCGGTGGACCTGGTCGAAGGCGCGGGCGACTTCGCCGATCTCGTCCGTCGTGGTGATCGGGATGGCCTGCACGCGGGTGTCGACGCGGCCCGGGTCGGTGCGGGAGAGCTGGTCGACCAGCATCGGCAGGCGCTGCTCGGCGACGTTGAAGGCCGCGTTGCGCAGCTGGCGCATCGAGCGGCTCATCTGGCGCGCCACCATGCCGGCCAGGATGAACGCGGCGAGCAGGGCGACGACCACGATGGCGCCGGTGGTGAAGGCGTCGGTCTTGGCGCTGTCGGAGATGACCGCGGCCTCGGCCACCGCCTTGTCGGCGAGGTCCGACTCGATCTGGCGGTAGGCGTTGTACTTGGCGGTGTTGACCGCCCACCAGTTCTGGGCGGTGATGCCCTTGGTGGCGAGCGCCTGGAGAGAGATCGCGTCCGGGGTCTTCATCGTCGCGACGCCCGAGACCATCGTGGTGGTGTTGGACGGCGGCGGCACGTAGGTCTTGCCCTTGGCCGCCGCGGCCGCGTAGGCCTGCTTGGCCTGGGCCGTGAGGTCGGTCTTGATCTTCTTCTTGGCCGCGTCGAGCTTGTCCGCGTCGGCCTGGGTGCCACCACCGAGGTACTCCTCGACGGCGATGCCTTCGAGGTAGGCGTACGAGGAGAGGGCGACGCGCTGGCTGGCGAGGTTGCCGGCGTCAGGGCCGGGCCTGATCAGCATGTGCATGCCGATGGATCGCTCCAGCGACAGCGCGGCCTTGGAAAGGGAGATGGCGTAGACCGTACGGCCGTAGCTGGTGATGTTTCCGGTACCCAGACCGAGCTCGTTGGCGAACTCCATCAGCGGGTGCTGGATCTGCAGGTAGCCCTCTTCGGTCTTCACGCCGGAGAGCCTGGTGGTGTACGCGACCTTGCGCAGGGAGTCGAGGCCGGGCTCGACCTTGCGGAAGATGCTGAGCCGGCGCTCCAGGCCCGCCGTCTTCGGCATGTTCTGGGCAGCCTCGTCGAAGACGTCGGCGGCCGCGTCCGTGGCCGCACGGGCCTTCACGACGGTCGCGTCCTTCTGCCCCGCGCCGCTCAGCAGCGGTGCGGCGGTGACGTCACGCTCGACGAACAGCTTGTCGCCGTAGGTCAGGGCGGCCTGCACCAGGCGCGCCGTCTTCTCGGCGTCCTGCGCCTGCTGCCAGGTGTCGATCGAGCTCTTCACCTGGAAGCCGCCCATGACCAGGCCGACCGCCACGGGTATGAGCAGGATCGCGTTCAGCCTGGTCGGCACGCGCCAGTTGCGCGGGGAGAAACGTCCGCCGCTCGGCGCCGGCGCCGCCGTGGGCTCCGGGCCGGACACTTGTGCGGGCGCCGCTCCGCGCGGCGGCGGGGTGAAGTTGCCCCGTGCCGACGGCTCGGGACCGCTCTTGCTTCGCCTCACTCGACCAACAACCTCTCGGCGTCGGCACCTACGTTGTGCCGCGGTGTCTCCAGCGCCCTTGACTACTGGGCAGTTCAGCGCATTCCAGCACGTCAGGCGGCGCCCTTCCAAACACTCGGAACCAGCCATTCCGAGTGCGGTTGGCCCCAGATAAAACGGTCATAAAGAGCGAGCCCCGCCAAAAGGCGGGGCTTTTGTGAGCGCAGCGGCACCGGGTGACCGCGATGCGTGGCGATGCCAGTGAAATTCTCTGTCGAAACGTTATGAACACTGTGGCCGACCGTGTCAAACGACACAGCCGGCTCCAATGCGTCTACGACAACTTCCCTATGGAACTGTCGACTTGAAGTGCTACCGCAGACGTGCCATGAGGGCGTGCTCGACCAGCGTGATCAGCGCGCTCTTCGCATCCGCACGGTGTCGGGCGTCCGTGGTGATGATCGGCGCGCCCGGGCCGATCTGGAGCGCCTCGCGCACCTCTTCGGGGTTGTACGGCTGGTGCCCGTCGAAGCCGTTGAGGGCGACGACGAAGGGCAGCCCGCTGTTCTCGAAGTAGTCGACCGCAGGGAAGCAGTCGGCGAGTCTGCGGGTGTCCACCAGGACCACCGCGCCGATGGCGCCGCGGACCAGGTCGTCCCACATGAACCAGAAGCGGTCCTGGCCCGGCGTACCGAAGAGGTACAGGATCAGGTCCTGGTCGAGGGTGATACGTCCGAAGTCCATGGCCACCGTGGTGGTGGTCTTGTCCCCGGTGTGGGTGAGGTCGTCGATGCCCGCGGAAGCGGACGTCATGACGGCCTCCGTGCGCAGCGGGTTGATCTCGGAGACGGCGCCCACGAACGTGGTCTTGCCGACGCCGAAACCACCCGCCACCACGATCTTGGCGGAGGTGGTCGCCCGACCTCCGTCAGAGCTTGCGAAGTCCACTGAGCACCCTTTCGAGCAAAGTCACGTCCGGCGCGCCGCCGTTGTTCTCGTCGCCGCCCGGCTGGTGGATGGCGACGAGTCCGGCCTCCGCGAGGTCCGCGACGAGGATCCTGGCCACGCCCAGCGGCATGGACAGGAGGGCCGACACCTCGGCCACCGACTTGACCTCACGGCAGAGGTGGCAGATCCGCTGGTGCTCGGGGAGCAGCCCCATCAGCTGCGCCGGGTCGGCCGTGGTGCTGATCAGTGCCTCGATGGCGAGCTGGTAGCGCGGCCGGGTCCGGCCGCCGGTCATCGCGTACGGACGTACCAGCGGCTGGTCGCCCTCATCCTCGTACGTATGTGCGTACGGATCATGAGAGGCGGTGGGCGGGGTCATGAATCCTCCGGGCGGGACAGCAAGTCGGTCAGTCGTGCCGTCTGTTGGGGCCGGTGGGGGGATTGTGGCGGCCGGACGGTGGTTTCGTGCAGTCGGTGGAACCAGGGCGGTCAGTGGAGCAGACTGCCTTGGAGCTCGGCGCGCAGGTCCGGCGTGAGGACGGCGCCCGCACGGTCGACGAGCAGCGCCATCTCGTAGCCGACAAGGCCGATGTCGCACTCCGGGTGGGAGAGGACCGCCAGGGACGATCCGTCCGAGACGGACATCAGGAACAGGAAGCCGCGCTCCATCTCCACAACCGTCTGGGCCACCGTGCCGCCTTCGAAGATCCGGGATGCCCCGGCCGTCAACGAGGTCAGACCGGAGGCGACGGCCGCGAGCTGGTCGGCACGGTCACGGGGAAAGCCTTCGGACATCGCCAGAAGGAGTCCGTCGGCGGACACGACGACGGTGTGGGACACCCCGGGGGTGTTGTCCACGAAGTTGGTGATCAACCAGTTCAGGTTCTGTGCCGCCTGGCTCATCGGGCTCAACTAACGCTCCTGCTGGTGAGTGGGGCTGGGGAAGCTGCCGGTCTGGCCGGAACCGGCCTGTCGACCCTGCTGAATGCCCCTACGGAGATTGGTCAGCCGGCCGCGTACGTCATCAGGCGCACGCGAGACCTGCGGACCGGTTTGGTGCTGTTGCTGCTGTGCCGTGCCCGCGACGAGGTTGGCTCGCGGGACGCGGCGCGGCAGGCCTGAGGTGGTGACCCCGCCCGCCGACGGCTGACGGACGCGTTCTGCCTGCCGGCCGAGGTCGTCGTTCGGCGACGTACGCCAGGAGGCAGGTGCGGCGGGGGCGGAGGGAGCCGGTGCGGCGGCCGGCCGCTGAGGAGCCGAGGGAGCCTGCGGCTGCTGCGGAGCCTGCGGCGCACCCTGGGAGCCGGTGTGCTGAGCGCCGTTGCCCGGGGCGCCGCCCGCCTGACCGTGGAACCAGTTGGTCTCCAGCGTGTCGTACAGCGGCGTACGCCCGTCACCGGGGCCCGACGCCGGCGGCAGCGCCTCGGGCTCCTGCGGACGCGTGGGCCGCTGCTGCTGCGGCGGCTGCGGACGCTGCGGTGCCTGGGGCCGCTCGAACTGGCCGGTGGACGACGGGTCCTGGCGGTTGCCGTACCCGGGCGTCGCGAACTGGCCGGTGGACGAGGGGTCCTGGCCGTAGCCCGGCCGGGCGAACTGGCCGGTGGACGACGGGTCCTGGGAGGTGCCGTAACCCGGGGTGGCGAACTGGCCCGTGGAGGAAGGGTTCTGGCTCGCGGGCGCCGGGTTCCCGGGGCCGAACACATCGGGGCGGACGAACTGCCCGGTGTTCTGGCCGGAGTTCTGCGGCGCGCCGGCGCCGGGGCGCGGGGCGTCGAAGTCGGGGCGGGCGAACTCGGACGTCGCACCCGGACCCTGGCGGTCGTCGATCCGGGGCATTTTCGAGGTCGCACCCGGGCCCTGGCGGTCGTCGATCCGCGGCATGCGCGAGGTGGTGTCGGGCTCCTCGTGGCCACGCGGGGTGTCGAGGGACGCGCGCGGCACCGGCGGCTGCGCGTTGTCGTCGCTCCAACTCGGCACGCGCGGCTGCGGGTTGGCGCCGGGCAGCTCGGCACGCGGACCACCGCGCCCCGGGAGCTGCGGCCTGCGACGGCTGCCCTTGCCACCGGACGGCTGCTGCGGGGGCGCGGCCGCGGGGCCGCTCTCACCGAAGCTGCCCTGACGCGCACCGGAGGTGTCACCGAAGCCGCCCTGGCGCGCACCCGGTCCGTCGCCGAAGCCCTGCGGCGCGCCGGTTCCGGCGGCCTGGAGGCCCTGCGGGGCGCCCGGCGCACTCTGCCCGAAGGCACCGGCACCGGCACCGGCCGGAGTCGGCCTGCCCTGCTGCGGGGCGGCCGGACCCTGCGGCCCACGCGCCCCGCCCGGAGCGCCGGGGCGACCGCCCTGGTTGCCGCCGGGCAGCGCGGGACCGCCCGGGTTGCTGCCGGGCAGCGCTGCCCGCGGGCCCTGGCCCGCACCGACCTGTCCACGCTGCGGCGCGGCGCCGAGAAGTCCGCCGCCGGCGGCGGGAGCACCGGAACCGAGCGAGGGGCCGCCGGTCGGACCGTTGCCGCGGCGGGCCGCGGCGACACCGGCCGAGGCCTGCGCGGCGCCCGGACCACCGACGCCCGGAGCGCCCTGGCCCGGCTTGCCCGGAGCCTTCTTGCCGCCCTGGGCGACATCGACGGGGAGCATGACGAGCGCGGTCGTACCACCGGAGTCGGACGGACGCAGCTGGATGCGGATGCCGTGACGCTGCGACAGACGACCGACCACGAAGAGGCCCATGCGCCGGGAGACGGAGACGTCCACGGTGGGCGGCGAGGCGAGTCGCTCGTTGATCGCGGCGAGGTCCTCGGGGGAGAGGCCGATGCCGGTGTCGTGGATCTCGATCAGCACACGGCCGTCGGGCAGCGCGTGACCGGTGACCTTGACCTTGGTCTGCGGCGAGGAGAACGAGGTGGCGTTCTCGAGCAGCTCGGCGAGCAGGTGCACGAGGTCGTTGACGACCCGGCCCGCGACCTCGGTGGTCGGGACCGCGGCCAGCTCGATGCGCTCGTACTGCTCCACCTCGGACGCGGCGGCGCGGAGCACGTCGACCAGCGGGACCGGGCGGGTCCAGCGGCGGCCGGGCTCTTCACCGGCGAGAACGAGGAGGTTCTCACCGTTACGGCGCATGCGGGTCGCGAGGTGGTCGAGCTTGAAGAGTGAGGACAGCTGGTCCGGGTCGGCCTCGCGGGACTCCAGCTCGGAGATGAGCGAGAGCTGGCGCTGGATAAGACCCTGGGAGCGGCGCGAGAGGTTGGTGAACATCGCGTTGACGTTGCCTCGCAGGAGGGCCTGCTCGGCGGCCAGTCGTACGGCCTCGCGGTGCACGTCGTCGAAGGCCGCGGCCACCTGGCCGATCTCGTCCCGGGAGTGCACACCGACCGACTCGACGGAGGTGTCGACGTCCTGCGGGTCCGACTCCGAGAGCTGCTTGACCAGCTCGGGCAGGCGGTCCTGGGCGACCTTGGTCGCGGTGTCCTGGAGGCGGCGCAGCGAGCGGATCATGGAGCGGGCCACCACGAAGGCGCCGACGAGGGAGACACCGAGGACGAGGAGGATCAGCGCACCCGAGATGATCGCTTCGCTCTCGGACTCGTTGCGCAGCTCACGGGCCTTCTGCTCCATCTGGCCGAGCAGCGTGGTCTCGATCTTCGACATCTGGTCGATCTTGGCGGAGTCGTCGTCGACCCAGTCCTTGTACGAGCGCTTGTCCTGCGTCTTCAGGCCGTCCGCGCTGTTCAGTACGCGCTTCGCGTACTCGCCGGCGGACTTGATCGTCGGGTTGTCGCCCAGGATGGGCTTGAGGAGCTCCGTGACGCCGTCGCCGTAGATGCTCTCGAAGCCGCCGAGTTCGGAGTCTTCGCTCTCCAGCGCCGAAAGCGCGTACTGGCGGTCGTTCTCCGCCAGCGAGCCGAAGGTGGTGTTGCCCTCCGGCAGCGCGGCGGCGATGACGGCGCGCTGCATCGACGCGTACTCCTTGGCGGACGAGAAGGCCGCCAGGGCGCGCGTGCGCTGGATCATCTCCGGGTTGCTGGTCGCCTCGGCCATGTCCTGCGAGAGGCCCAGGAGCTGGGTGATGACGCGGTGGTACGCCTCGACCGTCTGCGTGGAGTTGTTGCTCTGCGTGTAGGCGGCGCTGCGGATCTCGTTCAGGTTGCCCAGCTCGGTGGCGAGGCCGACGAGGCTGTCGCGGACACCGTTGAGCTGCCCGTTGGCAGTGGCGTCGTCGACCTGCTGGACGCCCTCGAGGAAGTGCTTCTGGGCGATGTCCGTCGCGTCGCGGACGCCCTTGACCGTGTAGTCGGTGGCCTTGGCGCCGTGCGCGAGCGGTCCCGCGGACTGGTCGCGCTCCTTCTGGAGCGCGGCGGCCAGCTCGGTCGCCTGCTTGGTGATGTCGGTCAGCAGCTTCATGTTGTCGAGCTGCTGGATGCTGTCCATCGACTGGTTGATGCGCAGCGCACCGAGCGAGGTCGCGGCGACCACGGGGAGCGCGAGCAGCGAGACCAGACGCGTGGAGATGCGCCAGTTGCGCAGGGCTATTCGCGAGCCGGGGCCCGAAGGGCCCTTCGGCTTCGAGGCCTTGGCTGCCGGTGTGGCGGGAGCCTTCGCGCCGGGGCGTGCGGAACGTTCACCGCTGCCGCCGACCTCTGCCGGTCCCGGGTTTTGGGCGTGCTGGGGCGAGGAACCGCGGTCGGTCCCGCCTTGCGGCTCCGGCTCCGCCGAAGCGCTGCCATCCCTCTTGAAACGTCCCTGCACTAGCGTCGCAACCTCTGGACCAGGCGCCCCTCCGCGTGAACGGTGAGGCGGTGTCGGCGTCGTGGGGGCGCCCTGAATGCGTCCCCATGGTGGTCGTGAGTGACCGGCGCTGGCTCCCCTTCCCGCCGCCACTCGGCGCTGCGTTGCGCCCTTGCGCGCCGGTTCGATCCCGCGGCGGTCCGTGGAATTCCAGCACAGTGCCGGATCTCCAACAAGGCCCGAGTGTCAGGCTGTGACCTCCGTGACAGTTTGTGAGGGAGGCGTCACGAGACGTAGAAAGTGATCTCGTACATAACGGGCGTATGCCTACGAGGTGTTGGGGTATGCAGGGTGTCCCAGTCGCCATGATCAGGAGCGGAATGTTTGCTTCAGTGGAGCAATGTCCGTTTCGCCGGGGCGAGTCGAGGGCCTGAATTGACCGGTTTGCCTGCTAGTAAGTGAGGAAACTCACACGCCGATCATGGCGTCTTCACGTCTTCACCCGGGAATTGCATGTTTAGCCTGACGCTTTACAGGGATGGCGAATCCGACAACCCGCACCGGCGCGAGGGCCCTTGAGCCCGCCCGGCGCCCACGACGACAAGGTCGAGTACAACAGTGAAGACGACGATGATGTTCCGCAACATAGCCAACCCGCGACGCACCACGCTGGCGCACCTCGAGGACGCCGACGCGCTGCAGACGCCGGAGCAGCCGGAGCACTCGGTCGACCTCCCCGCCCAGACCGCCAACCCCCGGCGCACCATCCTCATGGAAGCCCCGGTCGCGGCCTCCGTCGCGGAGTAGTACGCGCGCCGGCCGCGGACCGCTCACCGCTCCGGTCGGCACGACCGCTCAGCATGCCGCTCGAGACGACTGCTCAGCATGCCGTTCGATCCGACCGCTCACCGTGCCGCTCGATATACGCGAAGCTCGTACCCCTTGCCGCGTTAGCCTGGAGCGTCAGACTCCAGCCAGCTCAGTGAGGGGCGCAAGGATCCCGTGCGCATCGCCAGATTCTCCATCGACGGCAACGTCGCTTTCGGCGCGGTCGAGGGCGACAAGCCGGACGAGCTCGTCCTCGACATCATCAAGGGCATTCCGTTCGCGGACTTCGAGCTCTCCGGTACGAAGGTTCCGCTGAGCAAGGTCCGGCTGCTGCCGCCCGTGCTCCCGAACAAGGTCGTGGCCTTCGGCCGCAACTACGCGGAGCACGCGAAGGAGCTCGGCAACGAGGTGCCCGACGCCCCGTTCGCCTTCTTCAAGCCGTCGACCTCCGTGATCGGCCCCGGCGACGAGATCCAGTACCCGCCCTTCTCCCAGGACCTGCACCACGAGGCCGAGCTGGCCGTGGTCATCGGCCGGATGTGCCGCGAGGTCCCGCGCGAGCGCGTCAAGGACGTCATCCTCGGCTACACCTGCGCCAACGACATCACCGCGCGCGACGTCCAGAAGCGCGAGAAGCAGTGGGCGCGGGCCAAGGGCTTCGACACCTCCTGCCCGCTCGGCCCCTGGGTGGAGACGGACCTCGACCCGAGCGACCTCACCATCCAGCTCACGGTCAACGGCCAGCAGCGCCAGCTCGGCCGCACCAGCGAGATGATCCACTCCATCGAGGATCTGATCGTCAACATCACCGAGGCCATGACGCTGCTCCCCGGCGACGTCATCCTCACGGGCACCCCGGCTGGGGTCGGCCCCCTGAACGTCGGCGACGAGGTCGCCGTCACCATCGAAGGCATCGGCACTCTCACCAACAAGGTGATCAAGCGTGGCTAACGCGAACGTCCGCGTACGTTTCTGTCCGTCCCCGACCGGCAACCCCCACGTGGGCCTGGTCCGCACCGCCCTGTTCAACTGGGCGTTCGCCCGGCACAACGAAGGCACCCTGGTCTTCCGCATCGAGGACACCGACGCGGCCCGCGACTCCGAGGAGTCGTACAACCAGCTGCTCGACTCGATGCGCTGGCTGGGCTTCGACTGGGACGAGGGCCCCGAGATCGGCGGCCCCCACGCGCCGTACCGCCAGTCGCAGCGCATGGACCTCTACAAGGACGTCGCGCAGAAGCTCCTGGACGCCGGTCACGCGTACTACTGCTACTGCTCGACGGAGGAGCTGGACACCCGCCGCGACGCCGCCCGCGCCGCCGGCAAGCCCTCCGGCTACGACGGTCACTGCCGCGAGCTGACCGCCGAGCAGAAGGCCGCGTACGAGGCCGAGGGCCGCACGCCCATCGTCCGCTTCCGCATGCCCGACGAGGCGATCACCTTCACGGACCTGGTCCGCGGCGAGATCACGTACCTCCCGGAGAACGTGCCGGACTACGGGATCGTGCGCGCCAACGGCGCGCCCCTGTACACGCTGGTCAACCCGGTCGACGACGCCCTGATGGAGATCACTCACGTCCTGCGCGGCGAGGACCTGCTCTCCTCCACCCCGCGCCAGATCGCCCTCTACAAGGCGCTGACCGAGCTGGGCATCGCCAAGGAGACCCCGGCCTTCGGCCACCTCCCGTACGTCATGGGCGAGGGCAACAAGAAGCTCTCCAAGCGCGACCCGCAGGCGTCGCTGAACCTCTACAGGGAGCGCGGTTTCCTCCCGGAGGGTCTGCTCAACTACCTCTCCCTCCTCGGCTGGTCGCTCTCGGCGGACCGCGACATCTTCAGCATCGACGAGATGGTCGCCGCCTTCGACATCGCGGACGTGAACCCGAACCCGGCCCGCTTCGACCTGAAGAAGGCCGAGGCGATCAACGCCGACCACATCCGCCTGCTCGATGTGAAGGACTTCGCCGAGCGCTGCGCCCCCTGGCTGAAGGCCCCCTTCGCCCCCTGGGCGCCGGAGGACTTCGACCAGGCCAAGTGGGACGCGATCGCCCCGCACGCCCAGACCCGCCTCAAGGTCCTCGCCGAGATCACCGACAACGTCGACTTCCTGTTCCTGCCGGAGCCGGTCTTCGACGAGGCGTCCTGGACGAAGGCCATGAAGGAGGGCTCGGACGCCCTCCTGCGGACGGCCCGCGAGAAGCTGGAAGCGGCCGACTGGTCCTCGCCGGAGTCCCTCAAGGAGGCCGTCCTGGCCGCCGGTGAGGAGCACGGCCTCAAGCTCGGCAAGGCGCAGGCCCCGGTCCGCGTCGCCGTCACCGGCCGCACGATCGGCCTGCCGCTCTTCGAGTCCCTGGAGATCCTGGGCAAGGAGAAGACGCTGGCGCGCATCGACGCGGCGCTGGCGAAGCTGACCGCGTAAGGCGTACCGGTGAAGGGGGCGCCACCCGGCCCGGGTGGCGCCCCCTTCGTCGTCCCCTCCATGACCCCCATGCACCCCCCATGACCCACTCCCATGACAACTGCCGACCGGCAGACGTGCTTCAGGGCCGCGCGTTACCGTCGGATCATGAGCATTCGAGCCGTGGTCTGGGACGTCGACGACACCCTCTTCGACTACACGTCCGCGGACCGCACCGGTATGCGCGGACACCTCACGGCCGAGGGCCTGCTCGATGGGTACGAGACCGTGGAGGAGGCCGTGGCGCGGTGGCGGGAGGTCACCGACGCCCAGTGGGCGCGGTTCGCGGCCGGGGAGACGTCCTTCGAGGGGCAGCGCCGGGATCGCGTACGGGTCTTCCTGCGCGAGGAGCTGACCGACGCGGAGGCCGACGCCTGGTTCCTGCGCTACCTGGCCCACTACGAAGCTGCCTGGGCTCTCTTCCCGGACGTCCTGCCCGTCCTCGACGCCCTCGCCGCCAGCCACCGGCACGCGGTGCTCTCCAACTCCAGCATCCACGTCCAGGAGCGCAAGCTGCGCGTTCTCGGCGTCCGTGACCGCTTCGAGGCCGTCCTGTGCGCCGCCGAGCTCGGCGTCTCCAAACCCGAGGCCCAGGCGTTCCTGGCCGCCTGCGACGCCCTGGAACTGCCCCCGTCGCAGGTCGCCTACGTCGGCGACCACCCGGAGATCGACGGGCGGGGTGCCGCGGAGGCCGGTCTGCTGTCGGTCTGGATCGACCGGGACGGCGCGCACACCGGAGCAGACGCGTACAGCGGCCCCCACCGCATCGCGTCCCTCGCCGAACTCCCCACGGTCCTCGGCGCCGATACCCGTTTTGGAGCGCCGTCCACCTTCAGGTAATGTTCTTCCTGCGCCGCCGGAGAGCGGGCCGAAAGGTCCGAAAACCCGGAGGCGCAAGCTAAAACAAGATCCCCGCAAGGGATTGTGTTTCAGTGGCCTATGGTGTAATTGGCAGCACGACGGTTTCTGGTTCCGTTAGTCTAGGTTCGAGTCCTGGTAGGCCAGCTCGCAGAGCTTATCTGCATCGCAGACACCAGTTCTGCAAGGCCCCCGTTGTGTAGCGGCCTAGCACGCCGCCCTCTCAAGGCGGTAGCGCCGGTTCGAATCCGGTCGGGGGTACTGATCCTTCCCAGGG
Source organism: Streptomyces sp. NPDC029292 (assembly GCF_055569295.1). Lineage (NCBI taxonomy): Bacteria > Bacillati > Actinomycetota > Actinomycetes > Kitasatosporales > Streptomycetaceae > Streptomyces > Streptomyces sp. NPDC029292. The sequence continues at coordinate 209,304 of NZ_JBVHXR010000020.1, read as the reverse complement.
GGACAGTCCGGGTCGCACCCACTGACTCTCATGCAGGATCGCTAGGGCCCCCGTTGTGTAGCGGCCTAGCACGCCGCCCTCTCAAGGCGGTAGCGCCGGTTCGAATCCGGTCGGGGGTACTCGGTGGTCTAGACCACCTTTGGGCTATGGTGTAATTGGCAACACGACGGTTTCTGGTTCCGTTGTTCTAGGTTCGAGTCCTGGTAGCCCAGCTGGATCATCCGTGATCCTTGCCCCCGTTGTGTAGCGGCCTAGCACGCCGCCCTCTCAAGGCGGTAGCGCCGGTTCGAATCCGGTCGGGGGTACAACAGGAAGGCCCTCCACTTCGGCGGAGGGCCTTCGTCGTGCCCGGCGCCGGCTACTCGAAGCCGTACCGCCGCGTCGACTCCTCCTCCTGGGCCAGCCGGTGCAGCGCCTGCAGCACCGGCTCGTTGAGGATCGCCCCCAGGATCGCGAACTCGATCTGCTCCTCCTCCGACGGTTGCGTCTCCATGAGGTTCAGGTCGAGGACAGCCATCCGGTGCATCAACTCGGCGTACGGCGTGAGCAGTTCGGCCGCCCAGTCGTAGCCGAGCCGGAGGAGCGCGGCCACGGCCACCACCAGTGAGCGGTACGCGGGGGAGATGGTCGTGAGCCGCTTGGCGTTCTCCCAGCCGAGCCGGTCCAGGAGCGTGGTGACCTCCTGGTGTGCGGCCCGGATGTACTCGTCGTCCTCGTCGGGCTCCGGTACCTGCGGCAGCGCCCACATGGCCGCGCCCAGGCGGAGCGCGCGGCCCGGGGAGTCGTCGTCCACATGTCCGAGCACTTCGCGGACCGTCGCCACCGGCACCCGGCCGACCTGGATCATCGCGCGCACCAGCCGCAGCCGGCGCAGCTGCTCCTCGTCGTACTCGGCCGTGGTCGCGTTGACCTGGCGGCCGGGCGTCAACAGACCTTCACGCAGGTAGTACTTGATCGTCGCGACGGACACACCGCTGCGCTCGCTCAACTCGGCCAGCCGCATCTCTCGCGCCTCTCTTCGGGGGGCTTGCGCCCCTCCTTGGGAAGTGTCACTATCCAAGCATTGCTCAGAAGGATAGTGCCGCTATCCGATCGGAGATCCGGGGGATCGTCATGTTCGCGAAACCGATACCGGGCCACACCACCGCCGCAGTCGAAGGTGACGCGGTCGTGTTGCTGATCGGCATGCGCATCAACCACTTCTGGGCCGTGCACCACTGGCTGCCGGTGCTCCTCGCGATGCCGCGCATGCTGCGTGAACTGCAGAAGGACAAGAGCCGCGGACTGCTCGGCCACGTGCTGCTGACGGCGTCCCCGCGGACGTACTACGTCGTCCAGTACTGGGAGTCCAAGGAGAAGCTCTACGCGTACGCGACGTCGCCCGACATGCTCCACCACAAGGCGTGGGCGATCATCAACCGCCAGGAGCGGGCCGGAAAGATGCGCGCACACGTCGGGCGGTGGCACGAGAGCTATGTCGTGCCGGAGGGGGCGTACGAGTCGATCTACGCCCACATGCCGGCCTTCGGGCTCGCTGCGGCGCACGGTCAGGTGCCGCTGGAGAAGCGGGGCCGACGGGCCAAGGACCGGTTCGCGTACCGGTCGGCGGAGGGTGCCGAAAAAGCCGGGTGACCGGGGGGGATCGGGGGAACGAAGGGGCCTGCCGCGGCGTTGAGGCAGGCCCCTTCGTCGATGTCCCCGAACAGTCAGCCGGTGCGGCGCAGGGCCTCGGAGAGGCGGCCGGCGGCGTCGATGACCGCCTGGGCGTGCATACGGCCCGGGTGGCGCGTCAGGCGCTCGATGGGGCCGGAGACGGAGACGGCGGCCACCACGCGGTTCGAGGGGCCGCGTACGGGCGCGGAGACGGACGCGACGCCGGGCTCGCGCTCGCCGATCGACTGGGCCCAGCCGCGGCGCCGTACGCCCGACAGGGCCGTCGCCGTGAAGCGGGCGCCCTGCAGGCCGCGGTGCAGACGCTCCGGCTCCTCCCAGGCCATCAGGATCTGGGCAGAGGAACCGGCCTTCATGGTGAGCGTGGAGCCGACCGGGACCGTGTCCCGAAGGCCCGACAGGCGCTCGGCCGCGGCGACGCAGATGCGCATGTCGCCCTGGCGGCGGTAGAGCTGTGCGCTCTCGCCCGTGATGTCACGCAGGTGCGTGAGCACCGGCCCCGCCGTCGCGAGGAGGCGGTCCTCGCCGGCGGCTGCGGCCAGCTCGGCCAGGCGGGGGCCGAGAATGAAGCGGCCCTGCATGTCGCGCGCCACCATGCGGTGATGTTCAAGTGCCACGGCGAGGCGATGTGCCGTGGGTCGTGCCAGTCCGGTCGCCGCGACCAGGCCCGCGAGGGTGGCCGGACCGGACTCCAGAGCGCTCAGGACAAGGGCTGCCTTGTCCAGAACGCCGACGCCGCTACTGTTGTCCATGCAACGATACTCGCGTCTCACTCTGTGAAACGCAAGTTCAATTTTCCGTGGAACGCGCCACCCTTGTAGACACAGCGGCCCGCGGACCAACGGGCCCGGCGGACGACGTACCGGTACGAGGGGTACGAACGTTGCCGCCCCGGAAATCTCTAGTTGGGCCGGCGCCACACAGGCCGGCCGGAGGGAAAGCGATGGGTAGGACACTCGCGGAGAAGGTCTGGGACGACCATGTCGTCCGGCGCGCCGAGGGCGAGCCCGACCTCCTCTTCATCGATCTGCACCTGCTGCACGAGGTGACCAGCCCGCAGGCCTTCGACGGTCTGCGTCAGGCGGGGCGCCCGGTGCGCCGCCTCGACCTCACCATCGCCACCGAGGATCACAACACCCCGACCCTCGACATCGACAAGCCCATCGCGGACCCGGTCTCCCGGGTCCAGCTGGAGACGCTGCGCAAGAACGCCGCCGAGTTCGGCGTGCGGCTGCACTCGCTGGGCGACGTCGAGCAGGGCGTCGTCCACGTGGTGGGACCGCAGCTGGGTCTGACCCAGCCCGGCACCACCGTGGTCTGCGGTGACTCCCACACCTCCACGCACGGCGCCTTCGGCGCGCTGGCGTTCGGCATCGGCACCTCCCAGGTGGAGCACGTGCTGGCCACCCAGACGCTGCCGCTGGCCCGCCCGAAGACCATGGCCATCACCGTCGACGGCGAACTGCCCGACGGCGTGACGGCCAAGGACCTGATCCTGGCGATCATCGCCAAGATCGGTACGGGTGGCGGCCAGGGCTACATCCTGGAATACCGCGGCTCCGCCATCGAGAAGCTCTCGATGGAAGCCCGGATGACCATCTGCAACATGTCGATCGAGGCCGGTGCCCGCGCGGGCATGATCGCCCCGGACGAGACCACCTTCGCGTACCTCAAGGGCCGCGCCCACGCCCCCGAGGGCGAGGACTGGGACGCCGCCGTCGCGTACTGGAAGACCCTGAAGTCGGACGACGACGCGGAATTCGACGAGGAGGTCGTCATCGACGCCGCCTCCCTGTCGCCGTTCGTCACCTGGGGCACCAACCCCGGCCAGGGCGCGCCGCTTTCGGCGTCCGTCCCCGACCCGGCTTCGTACGAAGACGCTTCGGAGCGCCTGGCCGCCGAAAAGGCCCTGGAATACATGGGGTTGACCGCCGGACAGCCGCTGCGCGACATCAAGGTCGACACCGTCTTCGTAGGTTCCTGCACCAACGGCCGTATCGAGGACCTGCGCGCCGCCGCCGAGATCGTCGGGGGCCGCAAAGTCGCCGACGGCGTACGGATGCTGGTGGTCCCCGGCTCCGCGCGGGTCGGTCTGCAGGCCGTCTCCGAGGGCCTGGACGTGGTCTTCAAGGAGGCCGGCGCCGAATGGCGGCACGCGGGCTGCTCGATGTGTCTGGGCATGAACCCCGACCAGCTGGCCCCCGGTGAGCGCTCCGCGTCCACCTCCAACCGCAACTTCGAGGGCAGGCAGGGCAAGGGCGGCCGGACGCACCTGGTCTCGCCGCAGGTCGCCGCCGCCACCGCCGTGCTGGGCCATCTGGCTTCGCCGGCCGACCTGTCCGACGCCGACGTCCGTACGCCCGCTGGAGTCTGATCAGCCATGGAAGCATTCACCACGCACACCGGCCGGGCCGTCCCGCTGCGCCGCAGCAACGTCGACACCGACCAGATCATCCCCGCCCACTGGCTCAAGAAGGTGACCAGGGACGGCTTCGAGGACGGGCTGTTCGAGGCCTGGCGCAAGGACGAGAACTTCATCCTCAACCGGCCCGAGCGGGCAGGCGCCACGGTCCTGGTCGCCGGTCCCGACTTCGGCACCGGTTCCTCGCGCGAGCACGCCGTCTGGGCGCTGCAGAACTACGGCTTCAAGGCCGTCATCTCCTCCCGCTTCGCCGACATCTTCCGCGGCAACTCGCTCAAGAACGGCCTGCTCACGGTGGTTCTGGAGCAGAAGATCGTGGACGCGCTGCAGGAGCTGACGGAGCAGGACCCGCAGGCCGAGATCACGGTCGACCTGGAGGCCCGCGAGGTGCGCGCCGAGGGCATCACCGCCGCCTTCGAACTCGACGAGAACGCCCGCTGGCGGCTGCTGAACGGCCTGGACGACATCTCCATCACCCTCCAGAACGAGGGCGACATCGCGGCGTACGAGGCCAAGCGGCCGTCGTACAAGCCGAAGACGCTCCAGGTCTGACGCGAGGGCCGGATCCGCGGCTGACGCAAGACTGATTTCGGCCACGGCAACACCCCGCTGTACCCCCAATCGTGGACGGTTGGGGGTACAGCTGTGTCTGCCCTCGGACGGCTCCGGTTCACCCCTTCGAAGGGCTCCAACTCCCCTAGTTACAAAGGCGATTGCTTGGGTACGCGCACCAAGGTCCCGCGTCGTTCCGAGGTGCTCAGAACCCCCTCCAGGGGCGGCAGTTACCCCCTGCGCAGGCGACAACTCGCCCCAGATGGCACAATCTGTGCATGGAACACGACGGCCAACTCGAGCTCTATACGGCAGTCGCGGCCCAACTCAAGGAAGCGCACACAAGAGTGCGTGCACTGCAAGTCCCGGAGGGCGTACGGATGGCGCTGACCCGGAAGCTGCTGGTCATTACGGCCGTGGCCAAGCACGATCTCGCCGATGCGACAAGGCGTCTGGAGCGGTTCACCTCCGACCTCGACGAGGGGCGATTCCTCGAAGGGGAACGCTGAGGAACTCCGCGACAGCCCGAGTTCGTTGCGGCACAAGGGTGATTAGCCCGTTTCGTGTTTGATTTGCGGTATATATCTGCCTAACGTGCGAAAAAGCTTGAACGCATTCGTTCGGGCAATGTCTCCGAAGGGGAAGACGTGAACAAGGCGCAGCTCGTAGAAGCGATTGCCGACAAGGTCGGCGGGCGTCAGCAGGCCGCCGACGCGGTCGACGCCGTACTGGACGCCATCGTCCGTGCAGTTGTCGGCGGGGACCGGGTCTCGGTCACCGGCTTCGGTTCCTTCGAGAAGGTGGACCGTCCGGCTCGTTACGCCCGCAACCCGCAGACGGGTGAGCGTGTTCGGGTCAAGAAGACCTCCGTGCCGCGCTTCCGCGCGGGCCAGGGCTTCAAGGACCTGGTGAGCGGCTCGAAGAAGCTCCCGCGTGGCGGCGAGGTCGCCGTCAAGAAGGCCCCCAAGGGCAGCCTGACCGGCGGCGCGGCGGTCACGGTCAAGAAGGCCGCGGCCAAGAAGGCCACCACCGCCAAGAAGGCGGCGGCGAAGAAGACGGTCGCGAAGAAGGCGGTCGCGAAGAAGACCACCGCCGCCGCGAAGAAGACCACGGCCAAGAAGACGACCGCCAAGAAGACCACGGCGACCGCCAAGAAGGCCACGGCCAAGAAGACCACCGCCAAGAAGGCGACGGCCAAGAAGGCCCCGGCGAAGAAGGCGACGGCCAAGAAGGCCCCCGCCAAGAAGTCGACGGCTCGCAAGACCACCGCCAAGAAGGCCACCGCCCGCAAGTAGCAGGGGCGCAGGGCAACTCACGCGCCGGGCCGGGCTCCCACCGGGAGCCCGGCCCGCGGCGTGTTCACGGCGCTCGGAACGCCTTTCGCGGCGCTCGGGGCGTCATTCGTGGCGCTTGGGGCGCCTTTCGTGGTGCTTGGAGCGTCATTCACGGTGCTTGGGGCGTCTTTCGGGGCGTCCCAAGCACCGTTCGCGGCGTCTAGAGCGTCTGCAGCGTGATCAAGGTGATCCGGAGCGTCTCGCCCTCGCCCTCGGTCTCGATACGCACCCGCTGTCCGGGGCGCAGCAGCCGCAGACCGCCCGCGTCGAACGCCGGGCCGTCGAAGGGCACCGGGGTGCCGTCGTCGAGCAGCACCTGGCCGCTGCGGGTCTCGGGGTCGTACGTGTACGAGGTCGCCTGCATGGCGGCAGCCTACTGTTCGGGAATCAGCAGGCGCGCGGCGACCGCGGCCGTACGCGGGCCCACGCCCAGCGCGAGCGCCGCCCGCAGATCGTCGCCGGTGTCGACGTCCTGACGTACGGAATCCACCGCGGTGAGGTGGAGTTCCATGGCCCCCGAAGCGCGATGCCGGGCGCGCGAATCGATGCCGAAAGCCGGGAGCAAATTCCGGCCCGGGGCAGCGGCCAGCAGAGTGGTACCGATTGCGGCGGCATCGGGGAGAAAAGCGCGGGGGAATTCAGCGGCCGCGTCGAGTACCCGGGCCAATTCCAGGGGGCGCAGTGCGGGCAGATCGGCGTTCAGAGCCGCCACGGCGCTTTCGGGACTTCGGGAGCGTACGGCCGACGCTCCGTGCGTCAGAGCGGCGTTCAGGCCGCCGGCCGGCTCGTCCCGGACGATGCGGGCGCCCAGCGCGGCCAGCTCCCTCCCGGCCAGGGCGTCGTCCGTGACTACCGCCACATCGCACACCACCGCGCAGGCCAGCGCGGCCGCCACGGTGTCCTGCGCGAAGGCGAGGGCGAGGCCGGGGCGCACCCCGTCCGCGGCGGTGTCCGACAGCCTGCTCTTGGCCCGCGCCAGGGGTTTGAGGGGTACCACCAAGGTCCACTGCACGAGCGCTCCGTCCCTCCCTTGTTCGCGCCCATTGTGACCCGGCAACCCTGGCGGCCCGGAAGCCGGGGCGTACGGTGTTCTCGACAGACAAGCGGCCTGGGGCGACACTTGTGCGGCCCCCCAGGCCCTAGAGGAAGGTGTCCGCGTGCCCCGCCGCAGAATCGGCTTCTGGTACCGCTTCGCAGCGGTCCTCTGCAAACCGCCACTGGTGGTTCTGATCAAGCGGGACTGGCGCGGAATGGAGAACATTCCGGTCGAGGGCGGATTTATCACCGCGGTGAACCACAATTCGCATGTGGACCCGTTCGCGTATGCGCACTATCAGTACAACACCGGGCGTGTTCCGCGATTCCTGGCGAAGGCGGCCCTTTTCAAGAAGGGATTCGTGGGGGCCGCGATGCGCGGCACCGGACAGATCCCCGTCTACCGCGAGAGCACCGACGCGCTGAGCGCCTTCCGGGCCGCGATCGACGCCGTGGAGCGCGGTGAATGCGTCGCGTTCTACCCCGAGGGCACCCTCACCCGCGACCCCGACGGCTGGCCGATGACCGGCAAGACCGGCGCCGCGCGGGTCGCCCTGCAGACCAAGTGCCCGGTGATTCCGGTCGCCCAGTGGGGCGCCAACGAACTGCTGCCGCCGTACGCCAAGAAGCCCAACCTCCTTCCGCGCAAGACCCACCACGTGCTCGCGGGCCCCCCGGTGGACCTTTCGCGCTTCTACGAGAAGGAGATGACCCCGGACGTCCTCAAGGAGGCGACCGAGGTCATCATGGCCGCCATCACCGCGCAGCTGGAGCACCTCCGCGGTGAGAGGGCGCCCGGGAAGCCGTACGACCCGCGCGAGGTGCGCATCGCACAGCGCCGCAGGGCCGCGGCCATGGAAAAAGCACAGCAGGAAGAGGGGCAGGGCACGTGAGCAAGCCGGTCAAGGCGGCAGTCTTCGGGACCGGATCGTGGGGTACGGCCTTCGGCATGGTGCTAGCCGACGCGGGGTGCGACGTCACCCTGTGGGCGCGCCGCCCCGAACTCGCCGAAGCGGTCAACTCCACGCGGATGAACCCGGACTACCTGCCCGGCATCGAACTTCCGGAGAATCTGCGGGCCACCACGGATCCCGCGGAAGCCGCGCGCGACGCCGACTTCACCGTGCTCGCCGTGCCCTCCCAGACCCTGCGCGCGAACCTGGCGGAGTGGGTGCCGCTGCTCGCCCCGAACACCGTGCTCGTCTCGCTCATGAAGGGCGTCGAACTCGGTACGGTGAAGCGGATGAGCGAGGTCATCGAGGAGGTCGCCAAGGTCTCCCCGGACCGTGTCGCCGTGGTCACCGGACCCAACCTCGCCAAGGAGATCGCCCAGCGCATGCCCGCCGCCGCGGTGGTCGCCTGTCGCGATGAATCGGTGGCCCAGCGCCTCCAGGCCGCCTGCCACACGCCGTACTTCCGTCCGTACACGATCACGGACGTAGTGGGCGCCGAACTCGGCGGCGCGGTCAAGAACGTGATCGGTCTCGCCGTCGGTATCGCCGACGGAATGGGCCTCGGAGACAACGCCAAGGGCTCACTGATCACCCGTGGCCTCGCCGAAACCACCCGCCTCGGGCTCGTCATGGGCGCCGACCCGATGACGTTCTCCGGCCTCGCGGGTCTCGGTGACCTCGCCGCCACGTGCTCCTCGCCGCTCTCGCGCAACCACACCTTCGGCATCAACCTCGGCAAGGGCATGACCCTCCAGGAGACCATCGCGGTCACCAAGCAGACCGCCGAGGGCGTCAAGTCCTGCGAGTCCGTGCTGGATCTGGCCCGCAGACACGGCGTCGACATGCCCATCACCGAGACGGTCGTCAGCATCGTCCACGAGGGAAAGCCGGGGGTCGTCGCCCTCAAGGAGCTGATGTCGCGCAGCGCGAAGCCCGAGCGGCGCTGATCATCAACGCTGTGCAACGGCTCGTACGACGCTGAGCAACGGCCGTCGTGGGGCGCTGACTCACCCCCGTACCAACGGGTACTCTCAACCCGATATGAGCACCGAGAACCTCCCCCAGAGCCCCGAGCAGCCGCCTCGCAAGCCGCGCGTGGCCGTCGTCTTCGGCGGCCGCAGCTCCGAACACGGGATCTCCGTGGTCACGGCCGGCGCCGTCCTGCGCGCCATCGACCGGACGAAGTACGACGTCCTGCCGATCGGCATCACCCAGGACGGCCGTTGGGCGCTCACCGCGGACGAGCCGGAGCGAATGGCGATCATCGACCGGCAGCAGCCCAGCGTCGAGCAGCTCGCCGAGTCGAGCGAGGGCGGCGTGGTGCTCCCCGTCGACCCGGCCAACCGCGAAGTCGTCTACAGCGAACCGGGTTCCGTCCCCAAGGCCCTGGGTGAGGTCGACGTCGTCTTCCCCATGCTGCACGGCCCGTACGGCGAGGACGGCACCCTCCAGGGTCTCCTGGAGCTCTCCGGAGTCCCGTACGTCGGCTCGGGCGTGCTCGCCTCGGCCGTCGGCCAGGACAAGGAGTACATGAAGCGGGTGTTCACCTCCTTCGGGCTGAAGGTCGGCCCGTACGTGGTGATCCGGCCCCGCGAGTGGGAGCTCGACCCGTCCGCCGCCCGCAAGAAGATCGCCGAGTTCGCGGGCGAGCACGGCTGGCCGCTGTTCATCAAGCCCGCGCGCGCGGGGTCCTCGTTCGGCATCACGAAGGTCGACTCCTTCGAAGGCCTCGACGAGGCGATCGAGGAGGCCCAGCGCCACGACCCGAAGATCATCGTGGAGGCGCTGCTGCGCGGCCGCGAGATCGAGTGCGGGGTCCTGGAGTTCGAGGACGGGCCGCGCGCGAGCGTGCCCGCCGAGATCCCGCCGGTACAGTCCCACGACTTCTACGACTTCGAGGCGAAGTACATCGACTCGGCCTCCGGGCTGGTGCCCGCGCCGCTCACCGAGGAGGAGACCGCCGAGGTGCAGCGGCTGGCCGTCGAGGCCTTCGACGCCGCTTCCTGCGAGGGTCTCGTCCGCGCGGACTTCTTCCTCACCGAGGACGGCGAGTTCGTGATCAACGAGATCAACACGATGCCCGGCTTCACGCCGATCTCCATGTACCCGCGGATGTGGCAGGAGAGCGGGGTCAGCTACCCGGAGCTCGTCGACCGCTTGGTCCAGGCGGCGCTGCGGCGGCCGACGGGGCTGCGCTAGACGCCGTACGCGCGCTCAGGAGGCGATCCCCTTCGGGATCGCCTTCTTGATGGACGGGGCCAGGTCGACGAGTACCCCGGAACTGTCCCGCCCCTTGGGCACGGTCACCTCGACGTACGCGCGGCGCAGACTGGTGGTGAAGCGGTACGCCCCGTCGTCCTGCTTCTCCATCAGCCAGCCGACGCCGTCCACGCCGCCGCCGACCGCGTTCGGGTCGTCGCCGGTGGCCACCTTCGGGTCGACCATCTTCGGGGGCTTGTCGACACCGCAGCGCAGTATGATCGCCGGGCCTCCCCAGCCCGCGGTCAGCGCGGACCGGGGCTCGGGATCGTTCCGGTCGAGGCCGTCCACCTTCTTCGGCAACGCTTTGTCCAGGTTCTGACACAGCTTGGTGACCTTCGCGTCCGGGCTGGGAACCACGGCCGAGGCGTCGTCGTCTGCTGAGGAGCAGCCCGTGGCGGCGATCAACAGTGCGAGAACGGGCAGCCCGAAGGAAGTGGTGCGCCGGTGACGGAAAGAGTTCACCGGCCAAGGGTAGACGGGGGCTAGAGGTGCACGACCGGGCAGGTCAGGGTGCGGGTGATGCCGTCCACTTGCTGGACCTTCGCAACCACCATGCGGCCGAGTTCATCGACCGTGTCGGCCTGGGCGCGCACGATCACGTCGTACGGTCCTGTCACGTCCTCGGCCTGGATCACCCCCGGGATCTTGCTGATCGTCTCGGCGACGGTCGACGCTTTGCCGACCTCCGTCTGGATCAGGATGTACGCCTGTACCACGGAACCTCCAGGGCGGCCACGAGGATCATGTGGGGAAAAGGAACGCCACGGTATCGCGTCGCCGCTCGCCGCGGGGAGACCCGCGGTGGCTGGGGCTTGCGCGCCGGGGTGCACGGACTGCACAAGTTGACGGTCAACTCGACCGTACCGAGTACGGAGACGGCTCGCGACCGGGCACGGGTAGCGACAGAGGGAGCACTACGATCATGAAGGGCACCGTGGGCGAGTTGGGGGAGTTCGGGCTCATTCGAGAGCTCACCTCGCGCCTCACCACCACCCCGGCGGTCCGGGTCGGTCCCGGCGACGACGCCGCGGTGGTGGCCGCGCCCGACCGCAGGGTCGTGGCGAGCACCGACATTCTCCTGGAGGGGCGGCACTTCCGCCGCGACTGGTCGACGGCGTACGACGTCGGGCGCAAGGCGGCCGCGCAGAACCTCGCCGACATCGCGGCGATGGGCGCCGTACCGACCGCGCTGCTGCTCGGCCTGGTCGTCCCGGCCGAACTCCCGGCCACCTGGCCGTCCGAGATGATGGACGGGCTGCGCGACGAGTGCCAGGTCGCGGGCGCGGCCGTGGTCGGCGGCGACGTCGTACGCGGCGACACCATCATGGTGTCGATCACCGCGCTCGGCGATCTGCGCAACCACGAGCCGGTGACCCGGGGCGGGGCCCAGCCCGGCGACGTGGTCGCCGTGACGGGCTGGCTGGGCTGGTCGGCGGCCGGATTCGCGGTGCTCTCCCGGGGCTTCCGCTCGCCGCGCGCCTTCGTCGAGGCCCACCGGCGCCCCGAACCGCCGTATCACGCGGGTCCCGCGGCCGCCGGGCTCGGCGCCACGGCGATGTGCGACGTGAGTGACGGCCTGATCGCCGATCTGGGACACATCGCGGAGGCGAGCAAGGTGCGGATCGACATCCGCTCCGGCGACATCGACATTCCGTCCCAGATGAACGACATCGGGCAGGCCGTCGGCGTCGACCCCATCCAGTGGGTGCTCACCGGCGGCGAGGACCACGCGATCGTCGCGACCTTCCCGCCGGACGTGAAGCTGCCCGCGCGCTGGAAGGTGATCGGCGAGGTGCTCAACCCGTCGGCGCTGCCGCAGGTCACGGTGGACGGGGCGCCGTGGACGAGCAAGGGCGGCTGGGACCACTTCGGGGACATCGAGTCGTGAGTGCGCCGCCCAGGGTCCTGACGGTCGCGGGCTCCGACTCCGGCGGCGGAGCCGGGATCCAGGCCGACCTGAAGACGATGCTCGCGCTCGGCGTACACGGCATGAGCGTGATCACCGCCGTCACCGCGCAGAACTCCCTCGGCGTACAAGGCGCTTGGGAGCTGCCGGTGGACGCGGTGCGCGCCCAGTACCGCAGCGTCGTCGACGACATCGGAGTCCAGGCGGTCAAGACCGGCATGCTCGCGTCGGCCGAACTCGTCGAGACCGTGGCCGAGTTGATCGGCGCCACGGACGCGCCGGCCGTCGTCGATCCGGTCGGCATCTCCAAGCACGGGGACTCCCTGCTCGCCGAGTCCGCCCTCGACTCCGTACGCACGAAGCTGCTGCCGGTGGCGACCGTCGCCACGCCGAACCTCGACGAGGTCGCCCAACTGACGGGGGTGCGGGTCGAGTCGGAGGACGGGATGCGCCGGGCCGCGGCGGCCGTGCTGTCGTACGGGCCGCGGTGGGTGCTCATCAAGGGCGGTCATCTGCCCGGTGACGCCCTGGACTTGCTGACCGACGGCTCGGACGAGCACTGGCTGCGCGCGCCCCGCCACGACAACCGGCACACCCACGGCACGGGCTGCACCCTCGCGTCCGCGATCGCGTCGCAGCTCGCCAAGGGGGAGTCGGTGCCGGAGGCGGTCGCGGCGGCCAAGGAGTACGTCACCGGGGCGATCGCGGCCGGGTTTGCGCTCGGGGGCGGGATCGGCCCGGTGGATCATGGCTGGGCCTTCAGACGGGGTACTCCCTCAGCTTGATGCCGGTGACCGCCTTCTCGGTGAGCTTCTTGAAGAAGCCCGCGAGGGGGCGTGAGCTGAGGAGCCGGTACATACGGTCGCGGCTGCGGATCCTCCGCTCGGTCGCCCGGGGCGAAGAACGGGCCCGCGTTGCCGGAGATCTTCTGGCAGCCCTGGGCGAAGTCCCGGATCCGCGTCTCGTACTCGGCGAACGCGGTGGTCGCCGTCCGCCAGGGCCAGCTCCCCGGCGAGGACGTACGCGCCGACGATGGCGACCCCGGTGCCCATGCCGCCCATGGTGGCGTCGTACCCGGCGTCCCCGAGCAGCGCCACGGGCCCCTGGGTGAGTCGGTCGACATGGATCTGGGCGATCGCGTCGAAGCACAGGTCGTCGGCCTCCTTCAGGTCCTTGAGGACCTCGGCGCCTCCCAGCCCATCCCGACGAACCGCTCGGCGAGGATCCGCTTCTGCGCGGTCACGTCACGGGGTCGAACGTCAGCTTCTCGGACCGGAAGACGAGCAGCGCGCCCGCCCGGTCCGGATCGCCGTCGTAGTTGCCGAGGGCGATCGCCCGGCCCGGTTCGCTGTAGACGCGGCCGGTGCGGTCCAGGCCCACATGATCCGCGCCAGCTCGCCGCGGTAGATCTCCACGTCTCCGCTCATCAGCTCGGCCGGCAGATCGACGCGCGGGGTGCCGTCGGCGTCGACGACGGTCTGGCGGCCCATGTGGGTCTGGCGGGCGTGGATGTCGTCCCAGATGCCCATGGCGGTCAGGACGGTCCGGTGGACGTGCCCCCGGAAGTCGACCGCGAACCCGCCCCCGCGCAGCTCGGCGGCCTTCTCGACGACCGTCACACGGGCGCCGTACCGGGCGAGGTTCAGTGCGAGGGCGGGGCCGGCGCCCGTGTGACGGTCGTCGAGCAGAAGCAGGGTGAGCAGGACGCGGGGGCGCGTGAGCGCAGCAAAAAACCGGCCCACCGTGAGGTGGACCGGTTCAGTGCAAGCGAACCAGCAGTGGCCGCGCGCTGGCGGTTGTCAGCGCGTGACCTTGCCGGCCTTGATGCACGAGGTGCAAGCGTTCACGCGCTTCGGCGTCCCGCCCACCACGGTACGGACGCGCTGGATGTTGGGGTTCCAGCGACGGGACGTACGGCGGTGCGAGTGCGAGATGTTGTTGCCGAAGCCCGGCCCCTTGCCGCAGACGTCGCAGTTGGCAGCCACGGGTCACTCCAAAGACTTCAGATGCACTTACGGTGGATCCCGGCATGCCGGGATCAAGATCTAGGATCTGAGTGGCGGTGCCAGGGGAAGACCCGATCAGATCGGGCAACTGGAGCAGCATACAACGACTGCGTCCGGAGAACGAAACTACCATGGCTGCCCCGGGCTCCGTCCCGGCCCTCGTCAGGGCCCCCTACCGCCAGTAACCCGTCCTGGGTCTACGCTGCGTCCCACGTCCAGCAGCTCAAGGAGGCGCAGGTGCCGCAGGTGCCGCAGACATTGGATGCTCTCGCGGTGCGCACCTGGTGCGGTCTCGCGCTGGAGACGCTGGGGCGGGCGCGCGAGGAGATCGACGCGATCAATGTCTACCCGGTGGCCGACGGAGACACTGGGACGAATCTGTATTTGACGGTGGAGTCCGCGGCCGCGGCCGTCGAGGCGGTGTTCGCGGGTCATGACGCTGTGTCCGCCGTTGTTCTGCCCACGGGGACGTTGCGGCCCACCCTCGCCGACGCCGTGCGGGCGATGGCGCACGGGGCGCTGATAGGAGCCAGGGGCAACTCCGGGACGATCCTCGCGCAGCTGCTGCGCGGCATGGCGCAGGTGCTCGCCACCGAGAGTGACACCGCTCACGCCGATGGCCAGGGTCTGCGGCTCGCCCTCCGGCACGCCGCCGACTCCGCGCGCCAGGCCGTCGCGCACCCCGTGGAGGGCACGGTGCTCACCGTCGCCTCGGCCGCGGCCGACGCGGCCACCGGTGCCGAGGGCGATTGCGGCATGGTCGCGCGCGCGGCGTACGAGGGGGCGCGGGCGGCCCTCGCGGCGACCCCCGGACAACTGGCCGTCCTGGAGCGCGCCGGTGTGGTCGACGCGGGCGGGCGGGGGCTGGTGGCGGTCCTGGCGGCCTTGGTGGAGACGTTCACGGGGGAGGCGCCGGAGCCCGCGGAGATCCACGCGCGCGTGCAGGAGGTGGAGCCCGTGCCCGATGTCATCGGCGTCGGCATCGGCGGAGTGCACCCCGACGTGTGCGCGGACGCGGTGCCGGAGGAGGACGGGCCCGCCTTCGAGGTGATCTACCTGCTGGAGGCGGAGGACGCGGCAGTGGACCTGCTGCGGGACCGGCTCGACGGCCTGGGGGACTCGCTCGTCGTGGTCGGCGGGGACGGGCTGTGGAACGTCCATGTGCACGTGGACGACGCGGGCGCCGCCGTGGAGGCGGGCGTCGAGGCCGGGCGGCCGTACCGGATCAGGATCACCCACTTCGGGCTCGGGGACGCTCACACCACGCGCGCGGGCGGGCGGCCGCCCCGGGAGCGGGCGCAGCGCGCCGTCGTGGCGGTCGTGCCCGGCGAAGGCCTGGCCGGGCTGTACGCGGAGGCCGGCGCGACCACCGTGCTCGCGCGGCCCGGGGAGCCGCCCGCCAGCGGTCAGCTCGTCGAGGCCGTACGGCGGGCCCACGCGCGTGAGGTGGTGCTTCTGCCCAACGACGCCGAGCTGCGCCACACCGCTGCGGCCGCCGCCGAGCAGGCGCGGGCGGACGGCGTCCGGGTCGCGCTGATCCCGACCCGCTCCGCCGTGCAGGGCATCGCCGCGCTCGCCGTGCACGAACCGGAGCGCCGTTTCGACGAGGACGTCGTCGCCATGACCTCGGCGGCCGGTGCCACCCGTTACGCCGAAGTCGCCGTCGCCGAGCGGCAGTCCTGGACCATGGCCGGCATCTGCCAGGCCGGTGACGTCCTCGGCCTCATCGACGGCGATGTCGCCGTGATCGGCTCCGACATCACCGTCACCGCCGAAACCGTCCTCGACCGCATGCTCGCCGCCGGCGGCGAAATGGTCACCCTCGTCCTCGGCGACGAGGCCCCCGACTCCATCGCCGCCCATCTCGAATCCCGCGTACGGGAGTCCTACCTGGCCGTGGACACGGTGGTGTACCGGGGCGGGCGCCAAGGGGCGTTGCTGCTGATCGGTGTTGAGTAGCTGCCCCTACCCGTCCCTTCCCCCCGGGTACGGGACGGGCAGGGGCGGCGGGGGCGAAAAACCCACCCCACCAGGCATACCTCAGCCTTCCGAACGCGCCCGCATCAGCTCCAGCATGTTCTCCGCCTCCGCGCGCCGCGCCACCGCGGTCTCCCCGTCCAACCCCGCGTACGCGGAAAGCACCGCACGCGCGCGTGCGGACGCCGCGGCGGGACGCCGAAGGTCGGCCTCCAACCACCCGGCCGCGAGCTCGGCACCGGTACGGTCGTCGAGGCCGTGCTCCCCGAGGGAGACGAACACCGAGATCGCCCGCGTGACGTGGGTGAGGGCCTCCTTGAACGCCCCCCGAGCGGAAGCCTCCTCGGCGCCGTCGGGGACGGAACGGGCCACGAGGTCGCCGAACTGACGGCAGGTGTACCCGAGTTCGGCGACGAGCCGGTGACGCGCGTCCTCGCCGTCCGGCGAGCCGGCCGCGGCGGGCACGCCGGCGACCGCCGACTCGCACTCCCGCACCGCCTCCGCCATCAACTCCCGCGCCCCGTCGAGCCCCACATCCGTACGGGCCGCGGCCCACGCACGGGCCCGCAGCGACCGGACCAGCCCGTGGACGTTGCCGAGGTCGCGCCAGAGGTCTCCGGCGCGGGCGTATGCCTGGTCCGCCTGGGCGGTCAGCCCGGCGTGACCGAGCGCCTCGGCGGCGAGATGGGCGAGCATCGCGTGGTCGCGCTGCTCGGGCCAGTGCCGGGCGATGTCCGCGGCCCGCAGCCAGTGGCCGGCGGCGTCACGGTGTTCGCCGAGCTCGGTGAGACAGTCCCCGAGCCACCACCGCGTCTGCACGATCGCACCGTCACCGTGCATGTCGGTGGTCAGATCGGGCAGTGCCGACTCCAGCACCTCGGCGGCTTCGGCCCACCGTCCCTGACGGAGCAGGAAACCGCCGAGCTGGTGGCGGGCCCAGGTGCCGAGCGTGGGACCCTGGCCCGCCTCGTCGGCCCAGTGCGCGGCCTCCAGGGCGTGCTCCGCGGCGGGCCCGAACTGCCCGGTTGCGCCGAGGATTTCGGCGAGCTGCAAGTGCAGCTGGGCGTGGCCCGTCGCCTCCAGGTGTGCCCCGCCGTGCTCCAGTGCCGCGCGCGCCGCCCGCTCCGCCGTTTCCGCGTCGCCGAGGCGCAGGGCAATCCCCGCGAGCCGGGACTCGTATTCCACCGCGAACCATGGCAACCCGGCCGTCACGAACGCCTCCGCGGCCCGCGAGAGCAGCTCCGCGGCCGTCTCGGCGTCCTCTACGCGCGCCGCGAGCTCCCCGAGCATCGCCCACGCCTCCGCGGCCCGCGAGGCCAGCGCCACGTCCGCGATGTGCGGCTCGGCGAAAGCCAGCAACTCCCGCGCGGCTTCCTCAGCAGCGCCGAGAATGTCATCCCCAGCCTCATCCCCATCCCGAGAAGCGAACTCGACGCCCGCCCCGCCCCCCACCTCATCCACCCGATGCATCAAGATCCGCGCCCGCCCCACCAGCACGGACGCCGTCTGAGACACCCCCGTCCCGCCCCCCTCGAAGAGGGCGAGCACCTTCTCGTACAGCTCGGAGACGGCCGCCAGGGCCTCCTCCGTCCCGCCGGACAGGGCGCCGACGTACGCCGCGCGGGCGCGGGCCGCGAGGGCCTCGCCGGGGTCGCCCGCCTCGGCGTACAACTCGGCCGCGCGATGAAAGAGCTCGATGCCGTCGGGACCGCGCCCCATCGCCGCGTGGTCGGCGATCTCGGCGCGGTCGCGGACCTCCAGCTCGTGGCCCTCGGCGGCGCGCGAGACCGCGGCCCAGGCCTCGACGGCGTCCGGGCTCCGCAGGCCCGAGAGCCGCCGCGCCTCGGCGAGCAGCGCGGAGAGGTCCGGCTCGGCCGAGGGTTGCGCGGCGGTGCTCGGCCGGGGCGCGGGCGCCGACGTGCGCGCGGGGCGCGTAGAGCGGACGCCCAGCGGCAGCCGGTCCACGAGCGCCGGCTGATCCATCCGCGCGCGGGCGCGCTCACTGACGTACGACGTGCCGTTGCGCGCGTCGAAGCGCGCGGCCAGCGAAAGCGCCTCCCCGCGCGCGTGGACGGCGAGTTCGCCCGCGGTCCACGCGCGCCCGGCAGGGCCCGGCACGGTCCGTTCGCCGAGTCCGAGCTCGGTCAGGCGGTCCATGAGCAGGGCCGTCACGGCCATGAAGTCGAGCTTGCTGCGCGGGTCCCCGGAGTCGGTGAAGTACGCGGGCCGCTCGGCGACCAGCTCCAGGGCGCGCGCCTCGTTGCCGGAGAGCGCGCAGAACTCCATGTGATCCGCGTACGCGCTGCGCATGCTCTCCATGGCGCGCACCAGCCGGAAGCCCCGCAGATGATGGGCGCGCGCCTCGTCCACCCGCCCCAGGCGCAGCAGGGGCACCAGGGAGGACGCGAGGACGGTGTGCGGCTCATGGGCGCAGGTGTACTCGCCCTCCAGGACCGGGCGCCACAGCTCCAGCGCCTCCGTGTCGGCGTCGCGCTCCGCGCGCCACCACCCCTGGCTGTGCAGCTCACACGCGTGGCAGTCGGCCATGGTGTCCCGGTCGGCGGCCAGCCAGGCGACGTACGCCCGCTCGGCGCGCTCCAGGTCGCCCAGGTGGGCGGCGACGCTGAACTCGGCGCCGCGCACGGCCCGCTCGGAGTGGCCGGCCAGCCGGTAGCGGTGCTCCATCTCGCCGAGCCACTTCTCTATGGAGGCGAGCGGAATGTGCGGCTGGTCCAGCATTCCGGCCGACATCCACTTGAAGACCCAGTGCAGCGAGTGGATCTCGTACTCGTCGAAGTCCTCGGGGCGCTCGTCCCACATGCGCAGCAGGCGCGCGAAGGGGACGAACATCTTGTCCTTCTCGGAGCTGTAGTTGTAGACCTTCAGCTGGTGTCCGAGCGCCTCGATCACGGCGAGCGGGATGTTCAGCTTCTCGGCCTCGACGAGCAGCTGCTCCGCGCGCGTGTTGCGGGCGGGTCCCTCCGGCTGCTCGTAGTTGTCCGCCATCGCCTGGCGCAGCGTGTCGAAGTCCATGGCCTGGCTGCTCACCGGTGGTCGTCCTTCCCGGGGTCGGTGTGGGTGGCCCACTCCAGGAGGCCGATGAACGCGCGGTTGAGGAGCGCGGAGTCCGCGGGTCGCAGGGGACGCTGGGCCATCAGGAGGGCCTGCCCGTAGAGGGACTCCGTGGCGGTGCCTATCAGCTCCGGGTCGCTGAGTGAACTGATCCTTCGGATCAGTGGGTTGAGGTGGTTGAGGACCAGGCGCGCGCGTGGAGCGCTGCCGCGCAGCGAGCCGAGGATGCCCGCCCACAGGTCGTCGGCCTGCTCCTCGGCGTCCGCGCGGGCCTGCTCGTGGCGGGCCGCCCGGTCGTCCAGGTGCAGGGCCGGGACCGAGAGCGGGTGGAAGGCGCGCAGCACCACGTCGCAGCCCAGGGGGTCGAGTTTGGCCCGTGCGGCCGCCAGGAAGGCCGACAGCGCCAGTTCCTCGGCCGGGTCGACGGCGTCCAGGTGCGCCGTCACGGTGTCGGCGTCCAGCTCCGAGACGACGGTCCCAGGGCGTACGGACGGCAGCGCCTCGATCAGCTCGCTGTCGTACGTGTAGCCGCCGTTGATGACCCCGACGCCCTGCGCGGAGGCGATCGGCGCGACCTGCCGGTACTCCTCCACGGTCCGCGTGAAGTGCACCACCGGGTGCCGCTGCGCGAACTCCTCCAGGGACAGCCGCCCGTCGGTCGTCTCGAAGGGCAGCCACGGCAGCATCGTGCGCAGCATCTCCTTGTCGTGCCGCGCCAGGGACTTCACGCCCAGGTAGTGCACCGACAGGAAGGCGGCCAGCCGCTCGGGATCACCGGCGGCGAGCCCGGTCAGCCAGGAGCGGACGCGCTCGCCCAGCGCCTCCCGCACGGCAGCGAGCGTCTCGTCCTCGTACAGCGACTCGCGCGACGCGGTGGGCCGCAGGCTGTCCGTGTCGAGGACACAGCGCACGAAGAACGCCCAGTCGGGCAGCAGCTGTTCGGCCCGCTCGGTGAGCAGCATGCCCTTCAGGTGCACGCGGTGGCCGGCCCGCTGGGCCGGGCTGACCGCGGACGGCAGGACGTACGCCACGCCCCGGATACCGGCGAGCGGCACGTCCAGGTCGATCGAGTCCAGCGGAGTGAATCCGAACAGGTCGTGGCAGTGCCGGGCCAGGGCCACCCTTCGGGTGGCGGGGCTCGGGTACGCGCGGTCCCAGGGCGCCGGAAGGTCCGTGATCGCCTCGTCGCCGACGCGCACGTCGTACGGCAGCAGCGACCCGAAGTCCCGCGCCAGCGACCGCACCCGCTGCTCGGTGAGCCACTCGCCGGTCCCGGCGCGCGCCACCAGGTGAACGGTGGTGCCCGGTTCGGTGCGCGCCTCCTGCGGCAGCGTCCGCACGGTGTACGAGCCGTCGTCGGCCGCCGTCCACTCCACGGGCGGCGCGTCGGGCGTACGCGCGCTGCGGCTGACGACCCGGATGCGCTCGGCGACGACGAAACACGCCAGCAATCCGATGCCGAACTGCCCCAGGAACTCGGAACGCGCCGCCTGAAGACCGTCGTTCCGCTTGGAACTGCGGCCGATGGTCGCGAGGAGGCTGTGCACGTCGGACTCGGTGAGCCCGACACCGGAGTCCTCCACCCGCAGGGTGCCGCTCTCGGCGTACAGCCGGACCGTGGCAGGCGCGTCCGGCTGCTCGGCCCGCCGCGCCGTGATCGCGTCCACGGCGTTCTGCAGCAGCTCGCGCAGATAGACCTTGGGACTGGAGTAGAGGTGATGGGAGAGCAGGTCCACCAAACCGCGCAGGTCGACCTGGAACGTATGAGGTGACTGAGGTGCCTGGGATGACTGTGAGGTCTGGGAGTCCATCGTCGCAGCGCCGTCGGTGGGGGGACGGGCGACGGCGCGGGGTCGGGCGGTCCCGGGGGACGGTGACCGCGGAGCGGGCCGGAGCGCGCCATGCTAGGCCCAGAACGACCCGCCTGACCAGCGGATTTCCAGGACGTATACGGCATTGTCAGTGCCGTGGTGTGCAATGGATCTCGTGCCCGTGCTCGAAGAACCACTGAAGAAGGCGCTCGGTCCCGCCACCGCGAAGGTGATGGCCGAGCACCTCGGCCTGCACACCGTCGGCGATCTGCTGCACCACTATCCCCGCAGATACGAGGAGCGAGGGCAGCTCACCCACCTCGCCGACCTGCCCATGGACGAGCATGTGACGGTGGTCGCCCAGGTCGCCGACGCGCGCCTGCTCACCTTCGCCTCGTCCAAGGCCCCGCGAGGCAAGGGCCAGCGCCTCGAAGTGACCATCACGGACGGCAGCGGCCGCCTCCAGCTGGTCTTCTTCGGCAATGGCGTGCACAAGCCCCACAAGGACCTGCTCCCCGGCACGCGCGCGATGTTCTCCGGCAAGGTCTCCGTCTTCAACCACCGCCTCCAGCTGGCCCATCCGGCGTACGAGCTGCTGCGCGGCGACAGCGACGAGGCGGCCGAGACCGTCGACTCCTGGGCGGGCGCCCTCATCCCGATCTACCCGGCCACCGCCAAGCTGGAGTCCTGGAAGATCGCCAAGTCCGTCCAGACGGTGCTGCCGAGCGCCCAGGAAGCCGTCGACCCCCTCCCGGACTCCCTCCGGGACGGCCGCGGTCTGGTCGCCCTCCCCGAGGCCCTCCTCAAGATCCACCGCCCGCACACCAAGGCGGACATCCACGACGCGCGCGCCCGCCTCAAGTGGGACGAGGCCTTCGTCCTCCAGGTCGCGCTGGCCCGCCGCCGCCACGCCGACGCCCAACTCCCGGCCGTCGCACGCAAGCCCAAGCCCGACGGCCTCCTCGCCGCCTTCGACGCCAAGCTGCCCTTCACCCTCACCGAGGGCCAGCAGAAGGTCTCCAAGGAGATCTTCGACGACCTCGCCACCGAGCATCCGATGCACCGGCTGCTCCAGGGAGAGGTGGGCAGCGGTAAGACGATGGTGGCCCTGCGCGCCATGCTCGCCGTCGTCGACGCGGGCGGCCAGGCCGCGATGCTCGCCCCCACCGAAGTGCTCGCCCAGCAGCACCATCGGTCGATCACGGAAATGATGGGGGAGTTGGCGGAAGGCGGCATGCTCGGAGGGGCCGAGCACTCCACCAAGGTCGTGCTGCTCACCGGTTCCATGGGGGCGGCGGCCCGGCGACAGGCGCTGCTCGACCTGGTCACCGGGGAGGCCGGGATCGTCATCGGTACGCATGCGCTGATCGAGGACAAGGTGCAGTTCCACGACCTGGGCCTGGTCGTGGTGGATGAGCAGCACCGCTTCGGTGTCGAGCAGCGCGACGCCCTGCGTGGCAAGGGCAAGCAGCCCCCGCACCTGCTGGTCATGACCGCCACGCCGATCCCGCGCACGGTCGCGATGACCGTCTTCGGCGACCTGGAGACCTCCGTCCTGGACCAGCTCCCCGCCGGGCGCTCGCCGATCGCCAGCCATGTCGTCCCGGCCGCGGACAAACCGCACTTCCTTACGCGCGCGTGGGAGCGCGTGCGTGAGGAAGTGGAGAAGGGGCATCAGGCGTATGTCGTCTGCCCCCGCATCGGTGACGAGGAAGACGACCCGAAGAAGAGCGGCAAGAAGAAGTCCCCCGAGGACGAGGCCGAGAAGCGCCCGCCGCTCGCCGTCCTCGACGTCGCCGACCAGCTCGCCAAGGGCCCCCTGCACGGACTCAAGGTCGAGGTCCTGCACGGCCGTATGCAGCCCGACGACAAGGACGCCGTCATGCGCCGCTTCGCCGCCGGCGAGACCGACGTCCTGGTCGCGACCACCGTCATCGAGGTCGGGGTGAACGTGCCGAACGCCACGGCGATGGTGATCATGGACGCCGACCGTTTCGGCGTATCGCAGCTGCACCAGCTGCGCGGCCGCGTCGGCCGCGGCTCGGCCGCCGGCCTCTGCCTCCTGGTCAGCGAGATGCCGGAGGCGAGCCCGGCACGCCAGCGCCTGAACGCGGTGGCGTCCACGCTCGACGGCTTCGAACTCTCCCGCATCGACCTCGAACAGCGCCGCGAGGGCGATGTCCTCGGTCAGGCCCAGTCCGGCGTCCGCTCTTCGCTGCGCATGCTCGCCGTCATCGACGACGAGGAGATCATCGCCGAGGCCCGTGAGGAGGCGGCCGCGGTCGTCGCCGCCGACCCGGACCTCACCGGTCTCCCCGGCCTGCGCACCGCCCTGGACGCCCTCCTCGACGAGGAGCGTGAGCAGTACCTGGACAAGGGCTGAGAGACGGTGAGCACCACCGCGACAGGGGCTGAGAGACTGGACCCGACACACCACCAGCGCAAAGGACCCTCATGACCCGCGTGATCGCCGGCCGGGCCGGTGGACGCCGTCTGGCCGTCCCGCCGGGCACCGGCACCCGGCCCACCTCCGACCGGGCGCGCGAGGGCCTCTTCTCCACCTGGCAGTCCCTGCTCGGCGGCCCTCTGGAGGGCGAGCGCGTCCTCGACCTGTACGCAGGTTCGGGCGCCGTCGGCCTTGAAGCGCTCAGCCGCGGCGCAGGGCACGCCCTCCTGGTCGAGGCCGACGCCCGCGCGGCCCGGGTCATCCGCGAGAACGTGAAGTCGCTGGGCCTGCCCGGCGCCGAAGTCAGATCAGGCAAAGCGGAACAGATCATCCAGACGCCGGCGCCGGCGGACCCGTACGACCTGGTCTTCCTGGACCCGCCGTACGTCGTCTCGGACGACGATCTTCGCGAGATTCTGCTCACACTCCGCACGCAGGGCTGGCTCACGGCCGAAGCCCTCGTCACCGTGGAGCGCAGCACCAGAGGCGGCGAATTCGAGTGGCCGGACGGCTTCGAAGGGATCAGGGCCCGTCGTTACGGCGAAGGGACGTTTTGGTACGGTCGCGCCGCCTCTACGTGCGAAGACGCACGATGACCGGACCGGAGAGCGAGGGAACTGAAGTGCGCCGCGCCGTCTGTCCGGGGTCATTCGACCCCATCACCAATGGACACCTCGACATCATCGCCCGCGCCTCCAGGCTGTACGACGTCGTGCACGTCGTGGTGATGATCAATCAGTCGAAGCAGGGCCTGTTCACCGTCGACGAGCGGATCGAGCTGATCCGCGAGGTCACCGCCGAGTTCGGCAATGTGCAGGTCGAGGCCTATCACGGCCTGCTCGTCGACTTCTGCAAGCAGCGCGACATCCCCGCCATCGTCAAGGGTCTGCGCGCGGTCAGCGACTTCGACTACGAACTCCAGATGGCCCAGATGAACAACGGCCTCTCGGGCGTCGAAACGCTGTTCATCCCGACCAGCCCCACCTACAGCTTCCTTTCCTCCTCGCTGGTCAAGGAGGTCGCGAACTGGGGCGGCGACATCTCCCACCTGGTGCCGCCGGTGGTCCTCGAGGCGCTCAAGGGGCGGCTCGGCAAGGGCTGAGCGCCTGACAGTCCGTCACCCGGTGTCGGGCGGGGCAGGAGTGGTCGTACAGTCGACCCGTCCGTCTCCATCACAGCTGTAGAGAGTGGCGAGCACACGGTGGACGTGCAGAAGAAGCTCGATGAGATCGTCGCGGCGGTCGGCAGCGCCCGTTCCATGCCCATGTCGGCCTCGTGCGTGGTCAACCGCGCGGATCTGCTCTCGATGCTCGAAGAGGTGCGTCAGGCGCTGCCCGGCTCCCTCGCTCAGGCGCAGGAGCTGATCGGCGGCCGGGAGCAGATGGTCGAGCAGGCCCGTCAGGAGGCCGAGCGGATCATCGAGACCGCGCACGCCGAGCGCGGCTCGCTGATCTCCGACACCGAGGTCGCCCGCCGCTCTCAGAACGAGGCCGACCGCATCCTCACCGAGGCCCGCCAGGAGGCCGAGGAGATCCGCGCCGAGGCCGACGACTACGTCGACTCCAAGCTCGCCAACTTCGAGGTCGTCCTCACCAAGACCCTCGGCTCGGTCGGCCGCGGCCGCGAGAAGCTCCTCGGCACCGGGCCCGGGGTCGACGAGCAGGGGTACGAGGACGAGGACGCCCCCGAGCGCAGCCACGACCCGGAGACCCTGCGCCGCAACGCCGACGACTACGTCGACGTCAAGCTCGGTGCCTTCGAGGCCGTCCTGGCCAAGACCCTGGAGGCCGTCGGCCGCGGCCGGCAGAAGCTGCACGGCCGGATCGCCAGCGACGACCTGGGCGACCTGGGCGCTTTCGCGGACGACGGGATGCCCGCGCAGCACACCAGCGACTCCGACTACCTGGCGGGCCTCGCGGAGCTCGCGGACGCCCCCGAGCAGCCCGCGCAGGCCCCCGAGGTGCCCGCCCAGCCGTCCTACGGGCAGCAGGACGCCTACGCGTACCAGCAGCAGGCGCAGGTCGACCCCTACGGCTATCAGCAGCAGTACGCCCAGCAGGACGCGTACGGCTACCAGCAGGCCGACCCGTACGCCGCCTACCCGCAGCAGGGCTACGACCAGCAGCCGGCGTACGACCAGAGCCAGCAGCAGGCCTACGCCCAGCAGGCGCAGGCCCTCGACGAGGCCAGCCTCTTCGACACCAGCATGATCAGTGCGGAGCAGCTGCGGGCGTACGAGCAGGGGCGCGGCGGTCACTGACGAGGGGGCGCACACCGGCGCACGGGACCGGGAGCGCACACCGGATTGGGCCGAGAGCGAAAGGTCCAGTATCCTGGCTCTTCGGTCGCGCGTACGTCCGCGATCACCGCTGCCCAGGAACACCAAGGGCAGCGCCCCCACGAGCTTCGAAGATCGAAAGCAGGAACGGCTCTGAACACCCACCTCGACCACCGCAACCCTCTCGTGTTCGACACACACGAGCTGGGGCGGCGTCCTGGTGCGCTCCAGCGCCTGACCCGCACGATCGACGCCCCCAAGGATCTCGGGATCCAAGGAGTCATCGGAGTGCCGGAAGGCGCCCCGATGGAGCTTGACCTCAGGCTCGAGTCGGTCATGGAAGGGGTGCTTGTCACAGGCACCGCCCGTGCACGGGCCAAGGGGGAGTGCGTAAGGTGTCTGGAGCCGCTTGAGCAGGAGCTCGAAGCGGACTTCCAGGAGATGTTCTCGTACCCTGACGCCGATGACCGGGGCCGTGTGAAAGCGGAGCCGGCCGACGACGCCGAGGAAGACGAGGACAGGCTCTTCATCGAGGACGGCTTGTTCGACCTCGAAGCCGTGCTGCGTGATGCGGTGGTGCTCGCACTGCCGATGCAGCCGGTGTGCCAGGAAGACTGCCCGGGTCTGTGCTCCGAGTGCGGAGCACGCCTTGCGGACGACCCGGACCACCACCATGACGCCGTCGACATCCGTTGGGCGGCACTGCAGGGACTCGCCGGTTCACTCGAAGATGGCGAGAAGGACGAGATGAGCGGCGAAGCGCCCAAGTCAGCACGCGCCGCCAAGAAGCAGGAGAAGTAGCCGTGGCTGTTCCGAAGCGGAAGATGTCGCGCAGCAACACGCGCCACCGCCGGTCGCAGTGGAAGGCTGCGGTCCCCACCCTGGTTGCGTGCGAGCGCTGCCACGAGCCCAAGCTGCAGCACATCGCGTGCCCCGCTTGCGGCACCTACAACAAGCGCCAGGTCCTCGAGGTCTGAGCGGCTGGTGAGAGGTCTGATGTCTGACGCCAAGGCGGAATCAAACGCCAAGAAAAAGGCGGACAACACAGCCTCGTCCCACACGCTTCTGGAAGGGCGGCTCGGGTACAAGCTCGAGTCCGCCCTTCTGGTGCGTGCGCTGACCCACCGTTCGTACGCGTACGAGAACGGCGGTCTGCCGACCAACGAGCGGCTGGAGTTCCTCGGGGACTCCGTGCTCGGCCTCGTGGTCACGGACACGCTGTACAAGACCCACCCCGACCTCCCAGAAGGCCAACTGGCCAAGCTGCGGGCCGCGGTGGTCAACTCGCGTGCGCTGGCGGAGGTGGGCCGCGGGCTCGAACTCGGCTCCTTCATCCGGCTCGGCCGGGGCGAGGAAGGCACGGGAGGCCGGGACAAGGCATCCATCCTCGCCGACACCCTTGAAGCGGTGATCGGCGCGGTCTATCTCGACCAGGGTCTGGAAGCGGCGGGCGAACTCGTCCACCGGCTCTTCGATCCGCTGATCGAGAAGTCGTCGAATCTGGGTGCGGGCCTGGACTGGAAGACCAGTCTCCAGGAGCTCACCGCGACCGAGGGGCTCGGCGTGCCCGAGTACCTGGTCTCGGAGACCGGCCCGGATCACGAGAAGACCTTTACTGCTGCCGCCCGCGTCGGAGGCGTCTCGTACGGCACCGGCACCGGCCGCAGCAAGAAGGAAGCGGAGCAGCAGGCCGCGGAGTCCGCGTGGCGTGCGATCCGCTCCGCCGCGGACGAACGCGCCGAGGCGGCCAAGGCCGCCGAGGAGCAGGCGGCTCAGGCCGCCGAGGGGACCGCCGATACCCCCTCGGCTCCGACGAGCGATCCGGCCACGGCCTGATTCCTTCGCAACCGCAGTAACCGAAGTAAGCGAAGTAAGAAGTAAACGAAGTAAGCGAACCCCGTCGCAACGCGCCTGCGCTGCGGCGGGGTTCGCCTTTTCACGACCACTTGGGCACGGGGTACGCTGCGGGCGGCCCCCCATACCAGCCCCTCCGGAGGAGCACCGTGCCCGAGTTGCCCGAGGTCGAAGTCGTGCGGCGGGGCTTGGAGCGCTGGGTCAGCGGGCGAGTCGTGAAAACGGTCGAGGTACTGCACCCGCGCGCCGTGCGGCGGCACCTGGCGGGGCCCGACGGCTTCGCGAAGGCGCTCGCGGGGCAGCGCGTGGGAGAGGCTCGGCGCCGCGGCAAGTATCTGTGGCTGCCCCTCGACGACTCCCCGTACTCCGTGCTCGCGCACCTGGGCATGAGCGGCCAGCTCCTGGTGCAGCCGGAGGACGCCCCGGACGAGAAGCACCTGCGCATCCGCATCCGCTTCGAGGACGACCAAGGCACCGAACTCCGTTTCGTCGACCAGCGCACCTTCGGCGGGCTCTCCCTGCACGAGAACACCCCGGACGGCCTGCCGGACGTCATCGCGCACATCGCTCGCGACCCGCTCGACCCCCTCTTCGACGACGCCGCGTTCCACACGGCGCTGCGCGCCCGCCGTACGACGATCAAGCGCGCCCTGCTCGACCAGTCGCTGATCAGCGGCGTCGGCAACATCTACGCGGACGAGGCGCTCTGGCGCTCCAAGCTGCACTATGAACGCCCTACGGGTTCCTTCACCCGGCCGCGCACCGCCGAACTCCTCGGCCACATCCGCGACGTCATGAATGACGCCCTCGCCGCCGGCGGCACCAGCTTCGACAGCCTGTACGTCAACGTCAACGGGGAGTCGGGCTACTTCGACCGCTCGCTCGACGCGTACGGGCGCGAGGGCGAGCCCTGCCGCCGGTGCGGAACGCCGATACGGCGGCGCGCCTGGATGAACCGGTCCAGCTACTTCTGCCCGCGCTGCCAGCGGGCGCCGCGCGTGACGCCGTAGTCAGCCGCGCGTCAACGCCGTAGTCAAGCGCTCGTCAGCGTGCACGCGTCGCGTCGTAGCGCTCGCGGGCCTCCAGGACGTCGTCCATGCGGCCCTCCATGAAGCGGATGAGGGTCAGCAGGCACTCGGAGACCTCGCGGCCGAGCGGCGTGAGCGAGTAGTCGACGCGCGGCGGGTTCGTGGGCTGTGCGTCGCGGTGCACCAGGCCGTCGCGCTCCAGCGCCTGCAGTGTCTGGGAGAGCATCTTCTCGCTGACGCCGTCGACGCGGCGGCGCAGCGCGTTGAAGCGGAACGTGCCGTCGTACAGCGCCCCGAGCGTCAGCGCGCCCCAGCGTCCGGTGACGTGCTCCAGCGTGCCCCGGGACGGGCAGCTCCGGGCGAACACGTCGTACGCGAGGTCCTGACACTCACCGCTCTCGGTGGTCTGCACGGTGGCTGGCATGGATTCACCATACTCTGACGCAGCGCTAACCAGAAAGGTGCACTAACTGGCAGTTAGTGCACCTTGAACCGGTCGGCGGAGCCGCAGTGGCTAGTAGCCGAAGTCCTGCGTCCACCAGGGGCCGCCCGAGCCGAACTGGGCTCCGACGCCGAGGGTCTTGAAGTCGCAGTTCAGTATGTTGGCGCGGTGCCCGGGGCTGTTCATCCAGGCTTCCATGACCGCCTCGGGGGAGGCCTGGCCGCGGGCTATGTTCTCGCCGCCCAGGCTGGTGATCCCGGCCTTCGCCGCCCGGTCCCAGGGGCTGAGCCCGCCCGGGTCGGTGTGGTCGAAGAAGTCGCGCGCGTCCATGTCCTCGCTGAAGGCCTGGGCGAGGTCCGTCAGGGCGCTGTTGGCCGCCACCGGGCTGCAGCCCACCTTGGCCCGTTCCACGTTGACCAGCTTGAGCACCTCGGCCTCGGCCGCGGCCTCGTTGGACACCGTCACCGGGGCGGTGGTCTTCGGCGCCTTCGTGGCGGGCTTCTTGGGCTCCTTGGTCTTGCTGGGCTTGGCGGTGGGCTCCTTCGAAGGAGTCGTCGTCGGCGCGGCGGACGACGTCGAAGTCGAAGGAGCGGCGGAGGGCGAGGTGGAGCGTTCCGCGTCGCGGCTCGTCGACGTGTCGTCGTCGCGGGCGTCCGCGGTGCCCGAGGTGCCGCCCTGCTGGGTCTCCAGGCTGGACGGGGAGCTCGCGGCCTGCACCTTGTCGGAGCTGCCGCCGCCGAGCGAGTAGTTGTCACTGCCGGGCAGCACACCGGTCGCCACGGCGACGGTGCCCAGGGCCACGGCCGCCGAGACTCCGAGCAGGCCGGTGCGCACGGGCGTCGCGCCCTTCCTCTTGCGGTGCGAACGGGCACCGCTGGGGAGGTCGGCGACGGCTGCGTAGCCGTACAGGTTCTCCGGACCGTAGGGACCGTTGTCGTCCGTGCGGACCCTGCGGGTATCTGCGGCCCCGGTGGCGCGGCCTGTGGCGGCGCGGCCGGCGGCGGCGCGTCGGTGGCGTCCCATCTCCTGGGCCTTCCTCGATCTCGCGGTCGGCGATTCTCAGTCGAACATCACTCGAAAGAGTGAGTTTCATATGAGACTCATTGGGTCGGGACGGTACCCCATGCCGTAAGGGGAGGAAGTGCTCCGAGAGACATTGTCCGGTTAGCGTGCACCCATGAACGAGGTTGTACGGGTGGTCGTCTGGGTGCGTGGGCGGGTCCAGGGCGTGGGTTTCCGCTGGTTCACGCGGGCCAAGGCATTGGAGATCGGAGGGCTGAGTGGTTTTGCTCTCAATTTGGACGACGGACGGGTCCAGGTGGTCGCGGAGGGCCCTCGGTCCGGATGCCAGACCCTGCTCGACTGGCTCCAGGGGGACGACACACCCGGGCGTGTAGACGGAGTCACTGAGATCTGGGACACGCCTCGCGGGATCTACGACGACTTCGCCATCCGCTGACGGCGACGGCGGCAACGGCCCGGGTGGAAGCGGAATGGCATGCCAATGGCACTTGCCGGAAGCAGAAATGGCCTGGTGGTTGCCAAGAACGGCCAGTCGTGGCAGGCTCGCGAGATAAGGATGATCTCCACGCCCTCAGGGCCCCGCAGGAGTCGCAGCGCCGCCCTCTCAGGGCCGCGCGCCCCCGGGTTGCCTGCCAATACGGGGCGTGATCGTGTTGACCGTCAAACTTTTTGGTGAGACGCTGAAAGCCCCGCGCACCTTAGCTGTTTGGCATGTAGAACGGCAGCAAGAACTTAAGAGTGTCAAGCATTGCGGGTGCGATTCCCTCACGACCCACACCGCTTCGGTCGGTCACTCAGTGTGGAGGACCATCCATCATGGCAAAGGCGCTTCTCGGTTACGTCGGCGGTTCCGACCCGCGACTCATTGCCGAGATGCGACGGCTCCAGCAGCGCGTACAGGACCTCGAATCCGAGCTCGTACGGATTCAGGCCGAGAACGACGCGCTCGCGGCTGCCGCTTCTCACGAATCGCTTCTCGAGAGCATCGACGTACCCCAGGCGGAGCCTGCGCTCACCTGATCACTGCACCGCACTACGACAGCAGTGGTTGGGCTGCCCGTATCAACCGCTAAGTTGTCAGATTTGCAAGGGACGCCTCTCCGGCGTCCCTTCTTTCTTTCCCCCGTGCACTCTTCCACTCTCTTTAACGTCTGGTGTGCCCTGCACGTTCATGGGTGAAACCGCGCGTTCATGGAGTGAGACCGGCCCGAAAGGTAGAGTCCAGCGGCGTGCACCTCAAGGCCCTGACCCTGCGCGGGTTCAAATCGTTCGCCTCGGCGACCACGCTGCGCTTCGAGCCGGGCATCACCTGTGTCGTGGGTCCCAACGGTTCGGGCAAGTCCAATGTCGTGGACGCGCTGAGCTGGGTCATGGGCGAGCAGGGGGCCAAGTCGCTGCGCGGCGGCAAGATGGAGGACGTCATCTTCGCCGGCACCACCGGGCGGCCGCCGCTGGGCCGCGCCGAGGTGTCCCTGACCATCGACAACTCCGACGGGGCGCTGCCCATCGAGTACGCCGAAGTCACCATCACGCGGATCATGTTCCGCAACGGCGGCAGCGAGTACCAGATCAACGGCGATACGTGCCGATTGCTGGATATTCAGGAGTTGTTGTCCGACTCCGGCATCGGCCGTGAGATGCATGTCATCGTCGGCCAGGGCCAGCTCGACTCCGTCCTGCACGCCGATCCGATGGGCCGCCGCGCCTTCATCGAGGAGGCCGCGGGCGTTCTCAAGCACCGCAAGCGCAAGGAGAAGGCGCTGCGGAAGCTGGACGCGATGCAGGCGAACCTGGCCCGCGTCCAGGACCTCACGGACGAACTGCGGCGGCAGTTGAAGCCGCTCGGACGGCAGGCCGCCGTCGCGCGCCGCGCCGCCGTCATCCAGGCCGACCTGCGCGACGCCCGTCTGCGCCTCCTCGCCGACGATCTCGTACGGCTTCGTGGGGCGCTCCAGACCGAGATCGCCGACGAGGCCGCGCTCAAGGAACGCAAGGAGACCGCCGAGGCCGAGCTGAAGAGGGCGCTCCAGCGAGAGGCTCTCCTGGAGGACGAGGTCCGCCGGCTCACCCCCCGGCTTCAGCGCGCCCAGCAGACCTGGTACGAGCTCTCGCAGCTCGCCGAACGGGTGCGCGGCACGGTCTCGCTGGCCGACGCGCGCGTGAAGAGCGCCACCTCGGTGCCCGCCGAGGAACGGCGAGGACGCGAGCCCGAGGACATGGAGCGCGAGGCCGCGCGGATTCGCGAGCAGGAGGCCGAGCTCGAAGCGGCCCTGGAGGCGGCCGAGCACGCCCTTGAGGACACCGTCGCGCACCGCGCCGAGCTGGAGCGCGAGCTCGCCGTCGAGGAGCGCCGGCTCAAGGACGTGGCCCGCGCCATCGCCGACCGCCGCGAGGGCCTGGCCCGGCTCAACGGCCAGGTCAACGCGGCCCGTTCGCGTGCCGCGTCCGCCCAGGCCGAGATCGACCGACTCGCCTCCGCGCGCGACGAGGCGCAGGAGCGGGCGGTCGCGGCCCAGGAGGAGTACGAGGCCCTCAAGGCCGAGGTCGACGGCTTGGACGCCGGAGACGAGGAACTGGGCGAACAGCACGAGGCGGCCAGGCGTGCTCTCGCCGAGGCGGAGGCCGCGCTGACCGCGGCCCGCGAGGCGGCCACCGCGGCGGAGCGCAAGCGCGCCGCCACCCAGGCCCGCCACGAGGCACTCGCTCTCGGGCTGCGCCGCAAGGACGGCACGGGGGCGCTGCTCGGGGCGAAGGACCGGCTGACGGGACTGCTCGGGCCCGCCGCCGAACTGCTGTCGGTCACGCCCGGCTTCGAGGTCCCGCTGGCCGCCGCCTTCGGCGCGGCGGCGGACGCCATCGCCGTGACGACCCCCGCCTCGGCGGCGGACGCGATCCGCCTGCTGCGCAAGCAGGACGCGGGGCGGGCAGCGTTGCTGCTGGCGGGAGCGCCGGAAGAATGGGGAGCGGACGAACCGCCGACCGCCGCCCACCGTGCCTCCGACGTCCTGCCGTCTCAAGCGCGGCACGACGGACCGCCGTACGCCGCCGACCTCGTCCGAGGTCCCGCCGACCTCATGCCCGCCGTACGGCGGCTGCTGCGCGGGATCGTCGTCGTCGGCACCCTGGAGGACGCCGAGGATCTCGTCTACGCGCGGCCGGAGCTGACCGCTGTCACCGCCGAAGGGGACCTGCTGGGCGCCCACTTCGCGCACGGTGGATCCGCCGGAGCGCCGAGTCTGCTCGAAGTGCAGGCGTCGGTCGACGAGGCGGCGGCGGAGCTCGAAGAGCTGGGTGTGCGGTGCGAGGAGCTGGGCGAGGCGCAGCAGGTTGCCGCCGAGCAGAAGAAGGAACGGGCCGCGCTCGTCGAGGAGTTGGGGGAGCGGCGGCGGGCCGCCGAGCGCGAGAAGTCGTCCGTGGCACAGCAGTTGGGGCGGCTGGCCGGGCAGGCGCGAGGGGCAGCCGGGGAGGCCGAGCGGAGTACCGCCGCTGCCGCGCGGGCGCAGGAGGCGCTCGACCGGGCCGTCGAGGAGGCGGAGGAGCTGGCCGAGCGGCTCGCCGTGGCCGAGGAGATGCCCGTCGAGGAGGAGCCCGACACCTCCGTGCGCGACCGGCTCGCCGCCGACGGCGCCAACGCGCGGCAGACCGAGATGGAGGCCCGGCTCCAGGTGCGTACGCACGAGGAGCGGGTCAAGGGGCTCGCCGGGCGGGCCGACGGACTCGACCGGGCCGCGCGGTCCGAACGTGAGGCACGCGCGCGTGCCGAGCAGCGGCGGGCCCGGCTGCGGCACGAAGCGGCGGTCGCCGAGGCCGTCGCCTCCGGCGCGCGGCAGCTGCTCGCGCATGTCGAGGTCTCGCTGGCCAGGGCCGAGGAGGAGCGGGCCGCCGCAGAGAACGCCAAGGCGCACAGGGAGCAGGCCCTCGGCGTCGCGCGCAACGAAGGCCGCGACCTCAAGGCCGAGCTCGACAAACTCACGGACTCGGTGCACCGCGGCGAAGTACTCGGCGCCGAGAAGCGGCTGCGCATCGAGCAGCTGGAGTCGAAGGCGCTGGAAGAGCTGGGTGTGGAACCGGCAGGCCTTGTCGCGGACTACGGGCCCGATCAGCTCGTGCCGCCCTCGCTGCCCGCCGAGGGCGAGGAGCTGCCCGAGGACCCGGAGCACCCGCGCAACCAGCCCCGCCAGTTCCACCGCGCCGAGCAGGAGAAGCGGCTCAGGTCAGCCGAACGGGCGTATCAGCAGCTCGGGAAGGTCAACCCGCTCGCGCTGGAGGAGTTCTCCGCGCTGGAGGAGCGCCACAAGTTCCTCAGTGAGCAGCTGGAGGACCTCAAGAAGACGCGCGCCGACCTCCTTCAGGTGGTGAAGGAGGTCGACGAGCGCGTCGAGCAGGTCTTCACCGAGGCGTACCGGGACACGGCCCGGGAATTCGAGGGGGTCTTCAGCCGGCTGTTCCCGGGTGGTGAGGGGCGGCTGATCCTGACCGATCCCGACAATATGCTCACCACGGGTGTGGATGTCGAGGCGCGGCCCCCCGGCAAGAAGGTCAAGCGGCTGTCCCTGCTCTCCGGCGGCGAGCGGTCGCTGACCGCCGTCGCGCTGCTCGTGTCCATCTTCAAGGCGCGGCCCAGCCCGTTCTATGTGATGGACGAGGTCGAGGCGGCGCTCGACGACACCAACCTGCAGCGGCTGATCCGGATCATGCAGGAGCTGCAGGAGGCCTCGCAGCTGATCGTGATCACGCACCAGAAGCGCACGATGGAGGTCGCCGACGCGTTGTACGGCGTCTCCATGCAGGGCGACGGTGTGTCGAAGGTCATCAGCCAGCGGCTGCGCTAGATGCATGTAGGTCGCACGGGTCTCCACCTGCACTTCCAGGTAGCTTCAACTCTTGAACACAAGCGCGACACTCCTGCGGTCAAAATTCACAGAGAGACGCTATTGACTTCGAAACTTGAAGGCATAGTCTCTGCAACGTTGCTTTTACCTTCAGGTGGTGGGCGGCGTGTAGGTGTGCGCCACTGGAACCATCACTGAAGGGCTTGCCCCCACCCCCCGGCAGCGAGGCCGGTGGCCCGAGGAGTTACACGTGACCAGCACAGCGCAGGCACCTCAATCCGGAGCCCGGGACGCTCATCCCGAGCATCTCGGCCATGTCATCTTCATCGCGGCGGCGGCCGCGATGGGCGGTTTCCTCTTCGGCTACGACAGTGCCGTGATCAACGGCGCCGTCGAAGCCATCCGAAGCCGCTACGACATCGGCTCCGCGACCCTGGCACAGGTCATCGCCATCGCGCTGATCGGCTGTGCCATCGGCGCCGCGACCGCGGGTCGCATAGCCGACCGCATCGGCCGCATCCGCTGCATGCAGATCTCCGCCGTCCTCTTCACGGTCAGCGCCGTCGGTTCGGCACTGCCCTTCGCGCTGTGGGACCTCGCCTTCTGGCGCATCATCGGCGGTTTCGCCATCGGCATGGCCTCCGTCATCGGCCCCGCCTACATCGCCGAGGTCTCCCCGGCCGCGTACCGCGGACGCCTCGGCTCCTTCCAGCAGGCCGCGATCGTCATCGGCATCGCCATCTCGCAGCTGGTCAACTGGGGCATCCTGAACGCCGCCGGCGGCGACCAGCGCGGCAAGCTCCTCGGCCTCGAGGCCTGGCAGGTCATGCTCGGCGTGATGGTCATCCCGGCCATCCTCTACGGTCTGCTCTCGTTCGCGATCCCCGAGTCGCCGCGCTTCCTGATCTCCGTGGGCAAGGACGAGCGGGCCCGTCAGGTGCTCCGGGAGGTCGAGGGAGAGAAGGTCAACCTGGACGCCCGTGTGCTGGAGATCGAGCACGCGATGAAGAGCGAGCACAAGTCGACCTTCAAGGACCTGCTCGGCGGCAGCTTCTTCTTCAAGCCGATCGTCTGGGTCGGTATCGGTCTCTCGGTGTTCCAGCAGTTCGTCGGCATCAACGTCGCGTTCTACTACTCCTCGACGCTGTGGCAGTCGGTCGGTGTCGACCCGACGGACTCGTTCCTCTACTCGTTCACCACGTCGATCATCAACATCATCGGCACAGTGATCGCCATGATCTTCGTCGACCGGATCGGCCGTAAGCCGCTCGCGCTCATCGGTTCCGTGGGCATGGTCATCGGTCTCGGCCTCGAGGCCTGGGCGTTCTCGTTCGACCTCGTCGACGGCAAGCTGCCGGCCGCCCAGGGCTGGACCGCCCTGATCGCCGCGCACGTCTTCGTCCTCTTCTTCGCCCTCTCCTGGGGTGTCGTGGTCTGGGTCTTCCTCGGCGAGATGTTCCCGAACAAGATCCGCGCCGCCGCGCTGGGCGTCGCCGCCTCCGCGCAGTGGATCGCCAACTGGGCCATCACCGCGAGCTTCCCGTCGCTGGCCGACTGGAACCTCTCCGCGACCTACGTGATCTACACGATCTTCGCCGCGCTCTCCATCCCCTTCGTGCTCAAGTTTGTCAAGGAGACGAAGGGCAAGACGCTGGAGGAGATGGGCTAGACCCCCGTAGAAAAGGGTCCCCCGAAACTCGGGGAGAAGGGCCAAGTCCCCGCTGCCCCTCTCCTCGTACTCGTAAGAGACGTACTGCCCCGGCTCAGCCTTCGAGGTCTTCGAGCCGGGGCAGTACGTTTTCGCAGAACAGGTGCAGACTGCGCCAGCCCTCGTCGACGGGCATCCCGCCGGACAGCGGGTGCAGCACGTAGTTGTCCAGGCCCTGCGCCACGCACGCGTCGGGCGTGAGGATCCGGTAGACGCCCTCGGCGCGCAGCTCGTCGACCGTCGTGGCCGCCGACTTCACCGCCGAGCGGATGTCACCGGACTGCCAGGAGGCGTACGTCCGCGCCTCGTGCAGGAAGTGCCCGCCGTACTCGGCCCAGGCCCGGTCCGGGTCCTCGGCGATGTGCAGCAGCGGAGTCTCGGCCGCGGGCATCATGGTCCAGCCCTCGGTGCCGTACTCGATGAGCCGCTCCTTGTAGTACGCCTCCAGCTCCGGCAGATGCGCGCTGGGGAAGAACGGCAGTCCGAGCCGGGCCGCGCGACGGGCCGCGGCCTGGGACGAACCGCCGACCAGCAGCAGGGGGTGCGGATCCGAGAACGGGCGCGGGGTGACCCGTACCGTGCGGCCCCGGTATGCGAACTCCTCGCCGGTCCACGCCTTCAGCACCGTCTCCAGGAGCTCGTCCTGGAGCTTGCCGCGCCGCTTCCAGTCGACGTCGAAGAGGGCGTACTCCTCGGGCCGGTAGCCGATTCCCGCCACGGTCACCAGCCGTCCGCCGCTGAGCAGATCGAGTACGGCGATGTCCTCGGCGAGGCGCAGCGGATCGTGCAGCGGGCCGATCACCGCCGAGACGGTGACCGCGATGCGCCGGGTCGCCCCGAAGACCGCGCCCGCGAAGGCGAACGGCGAGGGCAGCCAGTTGTTGGCGACGCCGTGGTGCTCCTCGGTCTGCACGGTGGTGATCCCGCGGTCGTCGGCGTACGCGGCCATCTCCACCGCCGCCTTGTAGCGGGCACTCAGCGACGCGGGG
Organism: Streptomyces sp. NPDC029292; assembly: GCF_055569295.1. Taxonomy (NCBI): domain Bacteria; kingdom Bacillati; phylum Actinomycetota; class Actinomycetes; order Kitasatosporales; family Streptomycetaceae; genus Streptomyces; species Streptomyces sp. NPDC029292. Next base: position 171,703 of record NZ_JBVHXR010000020.1, on the reverse strand, counting down.
GTGGCGTCGGGGTCAACGAGGTTGAAGCGTACGACCGTTACGGGCATCGGGAGCCCCCCTTCATGTGTGGAGTGGGACGGTAGCTGACGGTGCGTCAGACGGCCATAGTCGCGGGCTCTTTGAGGGGCTCGGCCTGCTCGGCTTGCTCGGGCGCGACTACCGCGGGCTTCGGCAGGACGACGTACAACACGAAGGAGACCGCGATCGTCGCCACCCAGCCGAGGCCGTACTCGCCGATGGGGTTGCCCGCCGCCAGCGGTCCCGTGAACCAGTCGGACGTCGTGAACAGCAGTCCGCTGCCCAGGCCCGCCGCCCATGCCGCCACCGCGGCCGGGCTGAAACCGCCCCGGTACCAATAGGCGCTGGTGCGCGTGGTGTCGAGCAGGGCCTCGGCGTCGTACTCCGTGCGGCGCAGCATGTCCGCGCCGAAGACGCCCACCCATGCCGAGAAGGCGATGGCGAGCAGCGACAGGAAGGCGATGAACGAGCCCATGAAGGAGGTGGCGACCAGCATCAGGACGCCGCCGAACGCCAGTGAGATCACGGCGTTGACCGAGACCGCCCAGTGGCGCGGCACCTTGAAGCCGAGCGTCTGCGCGGTGAAGCCCGCCGAGTACATCGACATCGAGTTGATCAGCAGCATGCCGACCAGGGCGATGAGCAGGTACGGGACCGCGATCCACAGCGGCAGGATCGCGCCGAGGAAGGAGACCGGGTCAGCGGCCGAGGCGAGGTCCGGCGTGGAGACCGCCATGACCGCGCCCATCATGACCATGGGCAGTACGACGATGCCGGCGCCGCCGACGGAGTTGCGCACGATCGCCGCGGACGACGCCGTACGCGGCAGGTAGCGCGTGAAGTCCGGAGACGACGGCACCCAGCTGATGCCGCCCGCGGCGATCAGTCCGGCGCCCGTGATCATCGAGGACGCCGACCCCGCCGACTGCCCGAAGACCTTGCTCCAGTCCGTGTCCACGATCAGATAGCCGAGGACAAGCACCGAGAAGCCGCCGAAGAGATACGTCGCCCACTTGTTGCACTTCTGGACGGCGTTGATGCCGAGGCCCGAGATCGCGAACGTCGTGATGACGAAGAGCAGCAGCGTCGCGATGATCAGGAACGTGTTGCTTTTGATGCCGAAGAGGATGTTCAGCACGGTGAGCAGCGCGTAGGCGCCGGTCACCGCGTTGATCGTCTCCCAGCCCCAGCGGGCGATCCAGATCAGCGAGCCGGGGAGGAGATTCCCGCGCTGGCCGAAGACCGCGCGGGACAGGGCCATGCCGGGGGCGCCGCCGCGCTTGCCCGCGATGCCTATCAGTCCGACCAGCCCGTACGACACGATCGGCGCCGCGACGCCGACGACCAGGGCCTGCCAGAAGTTGAGTCCGTAGGAGACGGCCAAGGCCGCGCCCATGGTCAGCGAGACGTTGATATTGGCGGCGAGGGCGTGTCACGGTCCACGGTATGGGCCGTGACACGCCCTGGGTACGCTGCGCGCACCCGACGCACCCCTCTGAAGCGATACTGGGGAGCGTTGTGACTCCGCCTTCAAGGCTTCCCGCCGACGCGTGGCCGGGCGGCGGACCAGCCCGGCCCGCGGGGCACGCAGCCCCACACGGACAACGACTGGCCGGGCGCGAGGTCACGCATACTGGACGCGTTATGGAAACCGTCATCCTTGCTGTAGTCATCGCCGTGGTCGTGATCGGCGCGCTCGGCGGGCTCGTCATCGGCAGTCGCAAGCGGAAGCTGCCCCCGCCGCCCCCCGCCGCCCCCGACATCACCGCCCCTCCGGCCGAGCCGCATGTCGGCGACGAGGCCGAGACGCCGCGCGAAGAACCGCGCCGCACGATAGAGGAGGTGGATCTCCCCGAGGGCTCGGCGGCAGCCCCCGTCGCTGTCGAGGAGCCCCCTGCCGCCCCCGAGATCGAGATCCCCGAGCCGACCGCCGGGCGTCTCGTACGCCTGCGCGCCAGGCTCTCCCGCTCACAGAACGCGCTCGGCAAGGGGCTGCTCACGCTGCTCTCGCGCGAGCACCTCGACGAGGACACGTGGGAGGAGATCGAGGACACGCTCCTCACCGCCGACGTGGGCGTGCAGCCCACCCAGGAGCTGGTCGAGCGGCTGCGCGAGCGCGTGAAGGTGCTCGGCACCCGCACCCCGGACGAGCTGCGCACCCTGCTGCGCGAGGAGCTGCTCCAGCTCCTCGTCCCCGAGTTCGACCGTGCGGTCAACACCGACTCGCCTCTCGACACTCCCGGCATCGTGATGGTCGTCGGCGTCAACGGCACCGGCAAGACCACCACCACCGGCAAGCTCGCGCGCGTGCTCGTCGCCGACGGCAAGAACGTGGTGCTCGGTGCCGCCGACACCTTCCGTGCCGCCGCCGCCGACCAGCTGCAGACCTGGGGCGAGCGTGTGGGTGCCCGCACCGTGCGCGGTCCCGAGGGCGGCGACCCCGCCTCGATCGCCTTCGACGCGGTCAAGGAGGGTATCGAGGAGGGCGCCGACGCCGTCCTCATCGACACCGCCGGACGCCTCCACACCAAGACCGGGCTCATGGACGAGCTCGGCAAGGTCAAGCGCGTCGTCGAGAAGCACGCGCCGCTGGACGAGATCCTGCTCGTCCTCGACGCCACGACCGGCCAGAACGGTCTCGTTCAGGCGCGCGTCTTCGCCGAGGTCGTGGACATCACCGGCATCGTGCTGACCAAGCTCGACGGCACCGCCAAGGGCGGCATCGTCATCGCCGTGCAGCGCGAGCTGGGCGTGCCGGTCAAGCTGGTGGGTCTGGGCGAGGGCGCGGACGATCTGGCGCCGTTCGAGCCTGAGGCGTTCGTGGATGCGCTTATCGGCGACTGACGGCTCGTACCGAACGAGCCGTGCGACGCCTGCGTGCCCGAGGGAGAGCGCAAGGAAGAGCGCAAGGAAGAACACGAGGAAGAGCCCCACTCCATGGTGCAGATGGTGTGGGGCTCTTCCGTATCGGAAGGTCTCTGTCGGAAGGTCTCTGCGCGTCCGTATCGGCAGGTCTATGCGCGCGACCTGTGCGCCACGTACGCCAGCGTCCCCAGCAGCAACCGAGCCTGCGGCGGCTTCGTCGCCGAGTCCAGGGCGGGGGAGCGCAGCCAGCGGACCGGGCCGAGGCCGCCGCGATCGGAGGGCGGGGCCGTGATGTACGTACCGGGGCCCAGGCCGTGCAGGTCCAGGGACGCGTCGTCCCAGCCCATGCGGTAGAGCAGCTCGGGGAGCTCGGCCGCGGAGTCGGGAGCCACGAAGAAGTGGGCGCGGGCGTCCGGGGTCGCCGTCACCGGTCCGAGGGGGAGCCCCATGCGTTCGAGGCGGGCGAGTGCGCGGCGCCCGGCGGGCTCGGCCACCTCGATCACGTCGAAGGCGCGGCCCACCGGCAGCATCACCGCGGCACCCGGGAACTCGGCCCAGGCCTCGGTCGCTTCGTCGAGTGTGGCGCCGGCCGGGATCGCCGGAGCGAAGTCCAGCGGATGCGCACCCGGCGCGGGACAGTCGGACCTGCCGCACGAGCACGCCCCCGCGGCGGCCCGGGCGCCGGGGACCACGTCCCAGCCCCACAGCCCGGTGAACTCGGCCACGGCGGTGCACTCCGACGAGCGGCCGCGGCGCCGTGAGCCGGGCCGGATTTCGCGCATCCCCCGACTACTGCCGATCGTGAAGCCCATGCCCCCTCCAACGGGTCCAACGCACCGGTGGTTACGTGAAGGAATCAGAACGTAACCCTGTGTTCCCGACTTCCCCGTGTTGCGCGATCACAGACGGCGCCCTGTAGTGCCCCGGGTGGTGCGCTCGGCTTCGTGCGCCCCCGTGCGCACCGCTCCGCCCACTCCCGGCTGTTCCGTGTCAAGTGAATCGCGCGGAGGTCACCCGCAGTTCATTCGAAGGGGTGGCGAATGGTGGCGTTTCCGGGATCGCCATGGCTGGAGGCGTGATCGTAGGGTTACTTTGAGTACACGAGTCCTGGGGACGTGTGCACTCGTGGGTATGCCAAGGGCAAGTCGGCTTCCCGTTCGAAGGGTGAGAACTGCCGGACGCGCGGCCGTATTTACCGGCATTCTGATAGGGCTTGGGCGCACGCAGCGTGCAAGTGGTCTCAGGGATGGGGGCGTTCCAGTGGGCGGCAACGGCGGAAGCGGGACGAACGCTGACAAGCGCCCCAATGAGCTGTTGGGCTCGTGGTTCGTGCGCAGCGGCTGGTCGAAGGGCGAGCTCGCACGTCAAGTGAACCGCAGGGCCCGCCAGTTGGGGGCCAATCACATCTCCACGGACACCTCGCGGGTGCGCCGCTGGCTGGACGGGGAGAACCCGCGCGAGCCGATCCCGCGGATCCTGTCCGAGCTGTTCTCCGAGCGGTTCGGCTGTGTCGTCGCCGTCGAGGACCTCGGCCTGCGCGCCGCCCATCAGTCACCGTCCGTGTCCGGTGTCGACCTGCCCTGGACGGGCCCGCAGACCGTGGCACTGATCAGCGAGTACTCGCGCAGCGACCTGATGCTGGCCCGGCGCGGCTTCCTCGGCAGCTCGCTGGCCCTCTCCGCGGGCCCCGCCCTCATCGAGCCCATGCAGCGCTGGCTCGTGCCCTCGCCCACGTCGCCCCGCGAGGAGCCCGAGCCCGCTGCCTCCATGCGCCGCGGCGGGCGCCTGTCCAAGCCGGAGCTGGACCTCCTGGAGTCCACCACCGTGATGTTCCGGCAGTGGGACGCCCAGTGCGGTGGCGGCCTGCGCCGCAAGGCGGTCGTCGGCCAGCTGCACGAGGTGACGGACCTGCTCCAGGAGCCCCAGCCCGCGGCGACCAACACACGCCTCTTCAAGGTCGCCGCCGAGCTGGCCGAACTGGCGGGCTGGATGAGCTACGACGTGGGGCTCCAGCCCACCGCGCAGAAGTACTTCGTGCTCGCCCTGCATGCCGCCAAGGAAGCGGGCGACAAGCCGCTCGGCTCGTACGTCCTCTCCAGCATGAGCCGCCAGATGATCCACCTCGGACGGCCCGACGACGCCCTGGAGCTCATCCACCTCGCGCAGTACGGAAGCCGTGACTGCGCGAGCCCGCGCACCCAGTCGATGCTGTATGCGATGGAGGCCCGCGCCTACGCCAGCATGGGCCAGCCCGGAAAGTGCAAGCGGGCCGTCCGGATGGCCGAGGACACCTTCGGGGACGTCCATGAGTGGGACGATCCGGACCCCGACTGGATCCGCTTCTTCTCGAAGGCCGAGCTGTACGCCGAGAACTCGCACTCCTACCGTGACCTCGCCTATGTCGCCGGACGCAGCCCCACGTACGCGTCCATGGCCGAGCCCCTGATGCAGGAGGCCGTCGACCGCTTCGGCAAGGACTCCGAGCATCAGCGTTCGTACGCACTCAACCTCATCGGCATGGCCACCGTGCACCTCCTCCAGCGCGAGCCCGAGCGGAGCGCGGTGCTGGCCAAGGAAGCCATGACGATCGCCAAGAAGGTGCGCTCCGAGCGCGTGAACACTCGTATCCGAAAGACGGTCGACACGGCGGCACGCGACTTCGGGGATCTCGCCGAGGTCATCGACCTCACCGACCAGCTCGCCGTTGACCTGCCCGAGACCGCCTCGGCGGTCTGAACGGGGCCGCGGAAGCGGCCCCGGCCCAGTACCCCGGCCGCGGCCGGTCGTCCCGAACTGCCCGACTCGGCTCCCCCATGCCAGGTCATCGGACGACCAGCCGTGGCCGGTTTACTTGCCCCTTTTTGCGCCTAAACCGGCGCCGCTCTCGCGGACCTGGCTGGTCGCCGTAGGGGTTCCTCAATTGATGGTTGCGGTTGCCATCATCGAAGATTGCGTCACGATAACGATCGACTCGACCGCTATCCGGCAGTTCATCGACGTGTAACACGCAGGGTGCCTTCGTCACTGGCGCGAAACATCGAGGGGCTTCGACCGAAACCGCGCTGCGCCAATGTCATGGCGCATAACCGGCCCGCCCCTCACGCCCACTCAGGCTTCGCCCGCACGGGGCCGTACCAACGACGAGGAGACGCCGATGGCACCAGCCATCACCCTTGCCGCAGAGGCACCCAAGCTGTCTGCCGCCAACACAGGGTTCATGCTCATCTGTTCCGCCCTGGTGCTGATCATGACGCCCGGCCTGGCCTTCTTCTACGGAGGCATGGTCCGCGTCAAGAGCACCCTCAACATGCTGATGATGAGCTTCATCAGCATGGGGATCATCACCATCCTGTGGGTGCTGTACGGCTTCTCCCTCGCCTTCGGCACCGACAAGGGCTCGCTCATCGGCTGGACGTCGGACTGGGTCGGCCTCAGCAACATCGGCCTGACGCAGCTGTGGCCGGGATACACCATCCCGATCTTCGTCTTCATGGTCTTCCAGCTGATGTTCGCGATCATCACGCCCGCGCTGATAAGCGGCGCTCTGGCGGACCGCGTGAAGTTCACGGCGTGGTCGCTGTTCATCGCGCTGTGGGCCACGGTCGTCTACTTCCCGGTCGCCCACTGGGTCTGGGGCACCGGCGGCTGGGCCTTCGACCTGGGCGTGATCGACTTCGCCGGTGGTACGGCGGTTCACATCAACGCGGGTGCCGCGGCGCTCGGCGTGATCCTGGTCATCGGCAAGCGCGTCGGCTTCAAGAAGGACCCGATGCGTCCGCACAGCCTCCCGCTGGTGATGCTCGGCTCCGGTCTGCTGTGGTTCGGCTGGTTCGGATTCAACGCCGGTTCGTGGCTCGGCAACGACGACGGTGTCGGCGCGCTGATGTTCGTCAACACGCAGATCGCCACCGCCGCTGCGATGCTGGCCTGGCTCATCTACGAGAAGATCCGCCACGGCGCGTTCACCACGCTGGGTGCCGCCTCGGGCGCCGTAGCCGGTCTGGTCGCCATCACCCCGTCCGGTGGTGCGGTCTCCCCGCTCGGCGCGATCGCCGTCGGCGTCATCGCCGGTGTGCTGTGCGCCATGGCCGTCGGCCTGAAGTACAAGTTCGGCTACGACGACTCCCTCGACGTCGTCGGCGTCCACATGGTCGGCGGCGTCGTCGGCTCCCTGCTGATCGGCCTCCTGGCCAGCGGCAAGGGCCAGTCCACCGTGGAGGGTCTCTTCTACGGCGGCGGCATGACCCAGTTCTGGAAGCAGTGCGCCGGTGTCTTCGCCGTCCTCGCCTACTCCCTGATCGCCTCCGCGATCCTCGCCTTCCTGATCGACAAGACCATCGGTATGCGGGTCACCGAGGACGAGGAGATCGCGGGCATCGACCAGGCCGAGCACGCCGAGACCGCATACGACTTCAGCGGAGCGGGCGGCGGCGTCGTCGGGGCCGCCGTTTCCGCCCTCGCGGGTACGGAGAGCAAGAAGGTGGACGCATGAAGCTCATCACCGCCGTCGTGAAGCCCCACCGGCTCGACGAGATCAAGGAGGCCCTGCAGGCCTTCGGGGTACACGGTCTGACGGTCACCGAGGCCAGCGGCTACGGTCGGCAGCGGGGACACACTGAGGTCTACCGTGGTGCCGAGTACACGGTCGACCTGGTCCCCAAGATCCGCATCGAGGTGCTGGCCGAGGACGACGACGCCGAACAGCTGATCGACGTCGTCGTGAAGGCGGCCCGCACCGGCAAGATCGGTGACGGCAAGGTCTGGTCCATCCCGGTCGAGACGGCCGTCCGGGTCCGGACCGGCGAGCGCGGCCCGGACGCGCTCTAACCGGCCCCGCTCAACAGAAGAAGAAAGACAGGAGTCGCTGGGTGACGAGTGCGGACATGCGTACGGAAGCAGAGGACTCGGGACCCAGCGGCTACGCGGCGGCCCGGCTGCGCCTCCTCCAGGAGGGGGCGCGGTCCGGGCCGCCGCGCCGTGCTGCCCTCGCCGAACTGACCGACGACTGGCTGACCGGCCTGTTCACCGCCGGTTCCGAAGGGCTGCGCGGCGTCTCGCTCGTCGCGGTCGGCGGCTACGGCCGCGGTGAGCTCTCCCCGCGCAGCGACCTCGACCTGCTGCTTCTGCACGACGGCAGCGACTCCGGCGGGGTCGCCGCCCTCGCCGACCGCATCTGGTACCCCGTCTGGGACCTGGGCCTGGCCCTCGACCACTCGGTCCGGACGCCCGCCGAGGCCCGCAAGACCGCGGGCGAGGACCTCAAGGTGCAGCTGGGCCTGCTGGACGCCCGCCACCTCGCGGGCGACCTCGGCCTCACCGCCGGATTGCGTACGGCCGTCCTCGCCGACTGGCGCAACCAGGCGCCGAAACGTCTCCCCGAACTCCAGGAGCTGTGCGCCGAGCGCGCCGAGCGCCAGGGTGAGCTGCAGTACCTGCTGGAGCCGGACCTGAAGGAGGCGCGCGGCGGGTTGCGCGACGCCACCGCCCTGCGCGCCGTCGCCGCCTCCTGGCTCGCGGACGCGCCCCGCGAGGGCCTCTCCGACGCACGCCGACGACTTCTGGACGTCCGCGACGCGCTGCATCTCACCACCGGGCGCGCCACCGACCGCCTCTCGCTCCAGGAGCAGGACCAGGTCGCCGCCGAGCTCGGCCTGCTGGACGCCGACACGCTGCTGCGCCAGGTGTACGAAGCGGCGCGCGTCGTCTCGTACGCGAGTGATGTGACGTGGCGCGAGGTGGGGCGCGTGTTGCGTTCGCGCGCCGTGCGTCCGCGCCTGCGCGCCATGCTGGGCGGCGGCAAGCCGGTCGCCGAGCGCTCCCCGCTCGCGGAGGGCGTGGTCGAGCAGGACGGCGAGGTAGTGCTCGCGCGCGCCGCGCGCCCCGAGCGTGACCCCGTGCTCCCGTTGCGCGCGGCGGCCGCGGCGGCGCAGTCCGGGCTTCCGCTCTCCCTGCACGCCGTACGGCGCATGGCCGCCGCCGCGCGCCCCCTGCCCGCGCCCTGGCCCGCCGAGGCGCGCGAACAACTCGTCACGCTCCTCGGCTCGGGCCGCCCGACCATCGAGGTCTGGGAGGCGCTGGAGGCCGAGGGCCTGATCACCCGGCTCCTGCCCGACTGGGAGCGGGTGCGCTGCCGCCCGCAGCGCAACGCCGTACACATCTGGACCGTCGACCGCCACCTCATCGAGACGGCCGTCCGCGCCTCCGAACTGACCCGGCGCGTGGGCCGCCCCGACCTGCTCCTCGTCGCTTCCCTGTTGCACGACATCGGCAAGGGCTGGCCCGGCGACCACTCCGTGGCGGGCGAGATCATCGCGCGGGACGTGGCCGCCCGGATCGGCTTCGACCGCGCGGACGTGGTGGTGCTCGCCACCCTCGTACGCCACCACCTGCTGCTCATCGACACGGCGACCCGGCGCGACCTGGAGGACCCGGTCACCGTCCGCTCGGTCGCCGAGGCGGTCGGCTCGCAGGGCACCCTCGAACTGCTGCACGCGCTGACCGAGGCCGACGCGCTGGCCACCGGGCCCGCCGCGTGGTCCTCCTGGCGCGGTTCCCTCGTCGCCGACCTGGTCAAACGGGTCTCGGCCGTGCTCGCCGGGGACGCCCCCGAGGAGCCCGAGGACGCCGCACCCACGGCCGAGCAGGAGCGGCTCGCGATCGAGGCGTTCCGGACGGGCGGACCCGTACTGGCGCTGCGCGCGCAGACGGAACCGGTCGATGCCGACGCGGGCTCCCCGGCGGAGGACCCGGAGCCGCTGGGCGTGGAGCTGCTCATCGCCGTACCCGACCAGCCCCGCGTGCTCCCCGCGGTCGCGGGCGTCCTCGCCATGCACCGGCTGACCGTGCGCACCGCCGAGCTGCGCGCCCTGGACCTGCCCGACGGCGTCGAGGGCTCGGTGCTGCTGCTCAACTGGCGGGTCGCCGCCGAGTACGGCTCCCTGCCGCAGGCCGCCCGCCTGCGCGCCGATCTCGTACGGGCCCTGGACGGCTCCCTCGACATCGCGGCCAGGCTCGCCGAACGCGACGCCGCCTATCCGCGGCGCCGGGGGACGATCGCGCCGCCGCCCCGTGTGACGGTCGCCCCGGCGGCCTCGCGCCACGCCACGGTCATCGAGGTCCGCGCCCACGACGCCCCTGGCCTGCTGCACCGCATCGGCAGGGCCCTGGAGGACGCGAACGTACGGGTGCGGAGCATGCACGTCTCCACGCTCGGCGCGAACGCCGTGGACGCCTTCTACGTGACCGGGAAGAAGGGTGTGCCGCTGCCGGGGGAGGAGGCGGTTTCGGTGGTCCGTTCCCTGGAGGAGACCCTGCGCGAATGAGCTGTGACCGGGAGCACCCCCGGTCTCGTACGTACGCGGTGGAGACCTCACCACACGCGGCCAGATACCCTGGAGGGCGATTCCCATCGCCCCCGACCCCTGAGGACCGACGAGCGCCGTGTTCGATACTCTCTCCGATCGCCTCTCAGCGACGTTCAAGAACCTGCGGGGCAAGGGCCGGCTGTCCGAAGCTGACATCGACGCCACCGCACGCGAGATCCGTATCGCGCTCCTCGAAGCCGACGTGGCCCTGCCGGTCGTGCGGACCTTCATCAAGAACGTCAAGGAGCGCGCGCTCGGTTCGGACGTCTCCAAGGCGCTGAACCCTGCCCAGCAGGTCCTGAAGATCGTGAACGAGGAGCTCGTCACGATCCTGGGCGGCGAGACCCGCCGCCTCCGGTTCGCCAAGAACCCGCCCACCGTGATCATGCTCGCGGGTCTGCAGGGTGCTGGTAAGACCACGCTCGCCGGAAAGCTCGGCAAGCACCTCAAGGACCAGGGCCACTCCCCGCTCCTGGTCGCCGCCGACCTCCAGCGCCCGAACGCCGTCACCCAGCTCAGCGTCGTCGCCGAGCGCGCGGGCATCGCGGTGTACGCGCCCGAGCCGGGCAACGGCGTCGGCGACCCGGTCAAGGTCGCCAAGGACTCCATCGAGTTCGCGAAGACGAAGGTCCACGACATCGTGATCGTGGACACCGCGGGCCGCCTGGGCATCGACCAGGAGATGATGCAGCAGGCCGCGGACATCCGTGACGTGGTCTCGCCCGACGAGATCCTCTTCGTCGTCGACGCGATGATCGGCCAGGACGCGGTCAACACGGCCGAGGCCTTCCGCGACGGCGTCGGCTTCGACGGCGTGGTCCTCTCGAAGCTCGACGGCGACGCCCGAGGCGGCGCGGCCCTCTCCATCGCCTCGGTCACCGGCAAGCCGATCATGTTCGCGTCGAACGGCGAGAAGCTCGACGACTTCGACGCCTTCCACCCGGACCGGATGGCCTCCCGCATCCTCGACCTGGGTGACCTGCTCACCCTGATCGAGCAGGCGGAGAAGACGTTCAGCCAAGAAGAGGCCGAGAAGATGGCCTCCAAGCTGGCGTCCAAGAAGGGCCAGGACTTCACGCTCGACGACTTCCTGTCCCAGATGGAGCAGGTCCGGAAGATGGGCAGCATCAGCAAGCTGCTCGGCATGCTCCCGGGCATGGGTCAGATCAAGGACCAGATCAACAACCTCGACGAGCGCGACGTCGACCGCACGGCCGCGATCATCAAGTCGATGACCCCGGGCGAGCGCCAGGAGCCGACGATCATCAACGGCTCGCGCCGCGCCCGTATCGCCAAGGGCTCCGGCGTCGAGGTCAGCGCGGTCAAGGGCCTGGTCGAGCGGTTCTTCGAGGCCCGCAAGATGATGTCCCGCATGGCCCAGGGCGGTGGCATGCCGGGAATGCCCGGGATGCCGGGCATGGGTGGCGGCCCCGGCCGGACGAAGAAGCAGCCCAAGAAGGCCAAGGGCAAGCAGCGCTCCGGCAACCCGATGAAGCGCAAGCAGCAGGAGCTGGAGGAGGCCGCGCGCCGCGAGGCCGGATCCCAGGGCGACAACGCCTTCGGCCTGCCCCAGCAGGGCGCCCAGGACTTCGAGCTGCCGGACGAGTTCAAGAAGTTCATGGGCTGACGGTTCGTCCGTGGACTGACGGTTCGTTCATGGGCTGACGGTTCTTTTGTGCGTACGTGGCTGGGGGCGCCCTCTTCGGGAGGGCGCCCCCGGCGCGTTCGCTGCGGGTGCTGGCGCCGTTTTCGTGTCGTAACGTCCGAATATGAGCAACCCTGTGCCGCCGCGCAAGGCCCCTGACCAGCCGTGGCGTACCGAGGGCACTCCGCCCGAGCCGACACCGCCGCCCTCCGGCAGGAAGAAGATGCCGGGCGGCTGGTGGAGCCTCGTCCTCGCCGCCCTGGTCGTGTACCTGATCGCGAACCTGGTGCTCTCCTTCTTCAACGAGGGCAACGAGCCGACGATCTCGTACACGGAGTTCAGCAAGCAGGTCAACGACGGCAACGTCACCAAGATCTACTCCAAGGGCGACGCGATCCAGGGCCAGCTCAAGAACGCCCAGGACAACCCGGGGGGCGACGGGAAGTACACCAAGTTCAAGACCCAGCGCCCGTCCTTCGCGGACGACAAGCTCTGGGAGAACCTGGACAAGCACAACGTCACGGTGACCGCCTCGCCGGTGGTCCAGCAGCGCAGCTTCCTCTCCAACCTGCTCCTCTCGCTTGCGCCGATGCTGCTGCTCGTCGTCCTGTGGGTCTTCATCGCCCGGCGGATGAGGGCGGGCATGGGCGGCGCGGGCGGCATGCTCGGCCGCAAGGCGCCTCCGAAGCCGGTCGAACTGCAGCCCGGCGCCCAGCGCACGACGTTCGCGGACGTGGCAGGGATCGACGAGGTCGAGGGCGAACTGAACGACGTCGTGGACTTTCTCAAGAACCCGGACGAGTACCGCAGGATGGGCGCGAAGATGCCACGCGGCGTGCTGCTCGCAGGCCCGCCCGGTACCGGCAAGACGCTGCTCGCGCGAGCGGTGGCGGGGGAGGCGGGCGTCCCGTTCTTCTCGGCCTCCGCGTCGGAGTTCATCGAGATGATCGTGGGCGTGGGCGCGTCCCGGGTCCGCGAACTCTTCGCGGAGGCCCGCAAGGTGGCCCCCTCCATCATCTTCATCGACGAGATCGACACGATCGGACGGGCGCGGGCCGGCGGCTCCGCCATGGGCGGTCACGACGAGCGCGAGCAGACGCTGAACCAGATCCTCACCGAGATGGACGGCTTCTCGGGCTCGGAGGGCGTCATCGTCATCGCGGCGACCAACCGCGCGGACATCCTGGACCCGGCGCTCACCCGCCCCGGCCGCTTCGACCGCGTCGTCAACGTCTCACCCCCCGACCGCGGCGGCCGCGAGGCGATCCTGGAGATCCACACCCGCGAAATTCCCCTGTCCCCGGATGTCGACCTGGCCCAGGTGGCCCGTACGACCCCGGGCATGACCGGTGCGGATCTCGCCAACCTCGCCAACGAGGCGGCCCTGCTCGCGGTCAAGCGCAAGCAGCAGCAGGTGACGCAGACGGACCTCTCCGAGGCGCTGGAAAAGGTGCAGCTGGGTGCCGAGCGACCCTTGGTGATGCCCGAGGAGGAACGCCGCCGCACGGCGTACCACGAAAGCGGCCACGCCCTCCTCGGCATGCTCCAGCCTGGCGCCGACCCGGTCCGCAAGATCACGATCGTCCCGCGCGGCCGGGCGCTGGGCGTCACCCTCTCCACGCCGGAGAGCGACAGGTACGCGTACACGGAGGAATACCTGCGCGGCCGCATCATCGGCGCCCTGGGAGGCATGGCAGCCGAACACGTCGTCTACGGAGTCGTCACGACGGGCTCGGAGAACGACCTGGAGCAGGTCACGAACATCGTGCGGGGCATGGTCGCCCGGTGGGGCATGAGCGAGCGCGTCGGCCGCCTGTCGGCCTTGCCGAACGACGCCCAGCAGGCGTACGGGCTGGCCGCCGCTCCGGCGACCCTCGACTCCATCGACCACGAGATGCGGCGCATCGTCGACGAGTGCTACGAGGAGGCCTGCCAGAAACTCCGCGACCATCGCGGGCAACTGGACGCCCTGGCGGAGGCACTGCTGGCGAACGAGACGCTGGAGGAGGCGGAGGCGTACCGGGTCGCGGGCGTCAAACGCCGGACGGGCTGAAATCAGCCCCCCGGCGTTTGAGGAGCGGGGTCTGGAGCGGAGGCCCCAGGTACGGGACGGGCAGGGGCGGAGGGGGCGAAAAAGAGCCCGCGACCTCACCCCGTACGAGCGATCAGATACCGGAAGACGTTCGGCATCCACACCGTCCCGTCCCGCCGCAGATGAGGCTGTAGCGCCTCGGTGATTTCCTTGTCGACCTGCGCCTGATCGGTGGCAGCGACCGCCGCGTCGAACAGCCCGGTCGACACCAGCCCCCGCACCGCACTGTCCATGTCGGCGTACCCGAAAGGACAGGCAACCCGCCCCGACCCGTCGGGCTTGAGCCCGGCCCGCTGGGCGACCTCCTCGAGGTCGTCCCGGCAGGCGGCCCGCCAACTGGCCCGCGAAGGCTCAGCCAACTCGGTGGCGACCCGCAACACGGAGGACGTGGTGCAACGTTCCGGCGGCCCCCACCCGGCCAGCACCACGGGTGCCCCCCGCTCGGCAAGTGGGGCAGCCGTGTCGAGCAGCGAACCGAGCCCTTCGGAGTCCCCGGCCACACACCCGATCGGCTCGAACGCGGTCACGAGGTTGTACATGGGCGCACCCACGACGGCCACGTCCGCGGGGGAGCCGTCCACCAGCGGGGTGTCCGCACGCGCGCGCGTGCCCCACGCCTCCGGCAGCAACCGCTCCCGCGCAAGAGCCAGCCGCTCGGGCGACGAGGAGTCGACGCCGGTGACCGCGGCGCCCCGGGAGACCGCCATCAGGAGGGCGAGCCCCGAACCGCAGCCGAGGCCGAGGAGCCGCGTTCCGGCGCCCACTTCGAGTCGCTCGTAGACGGCCTCGTAGAGCGGCACCAGCATCCGCTCCTGGATCTCGGCCCAGTCACGCGCGCGTGCACACTGATCCACACGAGGCGCCGCCCCCGTGTGAGGTAGGTGAGCCCGCACGAGCGTAGGTGTCATCGAAAGTGCCCCAATCCGCCGAGAGTTGCCGCTGTTCCCCGTTTCCCTGGCCCCCGTGGAGTACGCCCGCACTCCCCCCGTACGCCAGATAACTCCGCACTCGTCGTGGCGTCCAGGGGTCGCGGAGCCCTGCTTGTGCGCTGCCTGTGCGCGCCGAAAGAATTCACATCCCGGCAACGTGTGCCCGTACCATCGCGCCCATGGCAAAGGCACCCGTTCTCACGCCCCAGGCGGACGATTTCCCGCGCTGGTACCAGGACCTGATCAACAAGGCCGAGCTGGCCGACAACGGGCCGGTGCGCGGCACCATGGTCATCCGGCCGTACGGGTACGGGCTGTGGGAGCGGATGCAGCAGGAGATGGATGCCCGCATCAAGGAGGCGGGTGCCCAGAACGCGTACTTCCCGCTCTTCATCCCGCAGTCGTACCTGACGAAGGAGGCCGAGCACGTCGAGGGCTTCGCCCCCGAACTCGCGGTCGTCACGCACGGCGGCGGCAAGGAGCTGGAGGAGCCGGTCGTCGTCCGCCCCACCTCCGAGACGATCATCAACGCCTCCTTCTCCAAGTGGGTGCAGAGTTACCGCGACCTGCCGCTGCTGATCAACCAGTGGGCGAACGTGGTCCGTTGGGAGATGCGCCCGCGGGTGTTCCTCCGTACGACGGAATTCCTCTGGCAGGAGGGCCACACCGCCCACGCCACGTACGAGGACGCCCGGGACTACGCCGCGTACATCCACGAGAAGGTGTACGCGGACTTCATGGTGAACGTCCTCGGGATCGATGTCGTACTCGGCCGCAAGACGCCCAGCGAGCGGTTCGCCGGCGCCATCAACACCCTCACGCTCGAAGCCATGATGGGCGACGGCAAGGCCCTCCAGATGGGCACCAGCCACGAGCTCGGCCAGAACTTCGCGAAGGCCTTCAACACCCAGTACCTGTCCAAGGACGGCAAGCAGGAGCTCGTCTGGCAGACCTCCTGGGGGTCGTCGACCCGCATGGTGGGTGGCCTGATCATGTCGCACGGTGATGACAATGGGTTGCGGGTGCCGCCGCGGCTCGCCCCCGTACAGGCCGTCGTCCTCGCGATCAAGGGTGATGACGCGGTTCTGGCCAAGGTCCGCGAAATCGGCGATCAGTTGAAGGCGGCGGGCGTACGCGTCCAGGTGGACGACCGTACGGACACCCCCTTCGGGCGCCGCGCCGTCGACTGGGAGCTCAAGGGCGTGCCTGTACGCATCGAGGTCGGCCCCCGTGACCTGGAGAACAGCACCGCGATGCTGGCCCGCCGCATCCCCGGCGGCAAGGAGCCGGTGGCGATCGACACGCTCGTATCTCTGCTCCCCACTGTCCTCGAAGAGGACCAGGCGCTGCTTCTCACGCAGTCGCGCGGGCGTCGTGAGTCCCGTACATCGGACGTGTCGACGATCGAGGAGGCCGTCGAGGCGGCCGTCGCCGGAGGCTGGGCGCGCATCCCGTGGGCCGACCTCGGCGAAGAGGGCGAGGCCAAGCTGGCCGAGCACTCGGTGACCGTACGGTGTCTGGTCGCGGAGGACGGGTCGGTGCCCGACGCCGACGACGCACCCGGTAACGTCGCCGTCGTGGCGCGCGCTTACTGAGTAGCCCTCAGGGCGACCGAAACGCCTCTTGCGCATCTGATGACCACAGGTGCCCCGGCGCGCGGGCACCGTCTACGCGCCGGGGCGTACGTGCCCCTACGTACCGCCTTGGTATGAGCTGTGAGGCTTCTCCGCAGATCAGCGCACCCGCCCTCGTCAGGACGCATCAGCGGCAACTGACGGGTACGTGCAAATTATTTGGGATGGCCCGGAATAGGAACACAGAGGCACCCCGGCTCGTTGTCACGTCGTGAGCACGACACCACCTGTTCTCGCCGCAGAGCTGGCAGGGGCGTGGGCCGACATTCAGCGGCACCACCCCGAGTTGCCGGATCTTGCCGCGCCAGAGTCCCTGATCGGAGAGTCGTCGTCCGCCTGCGGACACGAACTCTCCTTCGAGCGACTGCTTCATGAGGCAGTCCACGGCATCGCCGCCGCCCGCGGAGTCCGCGACACTTCGCGCGCCGGCCGCTACCACAACCGCAGATTCCTCGCGATCGCCGAGGAGCTGGGCCTGGACCACCCCGAGGAGCCGCACCCCAGCAGTGGCTTCTCCCTGGTCACGCTCAACCCCGAGGCGAAGCGTCGCTACCGCCCGACGATCGAGCGGTTGCAGCGCGCGTTGAAGGCCCACACGGCCGCCACCGCCGCCGACACCGCCCGCTCCTTCCGCGGTCCGGCCGCCCGGCACGGCTCCTCCGGAGGAGGCGTGCGCGTAAAGGCGGTGTGCGACTGCGGCCGCAACGTACGGGTCGTCCCGTCGGTGCTGGCGCAGGCGCCGATCGTGTGCGGAGGGTGCGGAAAGCCGTTCCGGATCCCTGAGGTGGTCGGCGCGGCGGCGGGTTGAGAGAGGCGGCTGCTCGTGGCAGCCGTATTCTCAGCCGCCGCCAAAGCTGCGGGCCATCGTGCCTCCCCCACCGCCTTAAGGGCGTGGGGGGGACCCCCAGGCGGCACGGATGGCGCAGCGGCACCCCTGAGCGCCGGGTGGCGTAGCCAACGCCCGGCGCCGGGTGCCGATGAGGCGTGGGCAGGTGCACCCTGACCGGTGAAGGTGCCCCGCCAGGATGTGGCACAATGGCTAGCTGTACTCGACAGCCGCATAGGACCCCTCTCTCCTCCGGCTGACGCGTCCATCGGGCACTCGGGTACCGCAACCCCACGCGGCCATCTCGCCGTGCCCAACCACGTCAAGACCAGGAGACACCACTTCCGTGGCAGTCAAGATCAAGCTGAAGCGTCTGGGCAAGATCCGTTCGCCTCACTACCGCATCGTCGTCGCCGACTCCCGCACCCGCCGTGACGGCCGGGCCATCGAGGAGATCGGTCTGTACCACCCGGTACAGAACCCCTCGCGCATCGAGGTCGACTCGGACCGCGCGCAGTACTGGCTGGGTGTCGGCGCGCAGCCGACCGAGCCCGTTCTCGCGATCCTGAAGCTGACCGGCGACTGGCAGAAGTTCAAGGGCCTGCCCGCCCCGGCTCCGCTGCTCGTGGCCGAGCCGAAGGCCGCGCGCCCGCTGTTCGACGCCCTGGGCGGCGACGACGAGGGCAAGGGTGAGGCCATCACCCAGAAGAAGAAGGCTGAGAAGAAGGACGAGGCTGCGGCCGAGTCCGCGTCGACCGAGGCCTGAGCATGCTCGAGGAGGCTCTCGAGCACCTCGTGAAGGGCATCGTCGACAACCCCGACGATGTGCAGGTCGCCTCGCGCGACCTGCGCCGTGGGCGCGTTCTCGAGGTCCGGGTGCACCCCGACGACCTCGGCAAGGTGATCGGCCGCAACGGCCGCACCGCGCGCGCTCTGCGTACCGTCGTGGGCGCCATCGGCGGCCGCGGTGTCCGCGTCGACCTTGTCGACGTGGACCACGTCCGCTGACGTAAATGCAGCACCGGCTCGGGCCGGGGAGGGCCTCTTGGGCCGTCCCCGGCCCGTAGTCGTACCGACAGGAGATCAAGCACAGTGCAGCTGGTAGTCGCTCGCGTCGGCCGCGCCCATGGCATCAAGGGCGAGGTCACCGTGGAGGTACGTACGGACGAGCCGGAACTCAGGCTCGGGCCCGGCGCCGTCCTGCTCACCGACCCGGCCTCCGCCGGACCGCTGACCATCGAGACGGGCCGCGTACACAGCGGCCGTCTCCTGCTGCGCTTCGAAGGCGTACGTGACCGGAACGCCGCCGAGGCGCTGCGCAACACCCTCCTGATCGCCGAGGTCGACCCGGACGAGACGCCGGAGGACCCGGACGAGTACTACGACCACCAGCTGATGGACCTGGACGTGGTCACCAAGGAGGGTGCGGAGGTCGGACGGATCACGGAGATCTCGCACCTGCCCTCGCAGGACCTGTTCGTGGTCGAGCGGGCGGACGGCACCGAGGTCCTGATCCCGTTCGTCGAGGAGATCGTCATCGAGATCGACCTGGAGGAGCAGCGGGCCGTCATCGACCCCCCGCCGGGCCTGATCGACGACCAGGCCGAGATCGATTCGTCCCGGGACGACGCCTCCGGAGAAGACGCCTGATGCGGCTCGACGTCGTCACGATCTTCCCCGAGTACCTGGAACCCCTGAACGTCTCGCTGGTCGGCAAGGCACGCGCGCGTGGACAGCTGAATGTGCACGTGCATGATCTTCGGGAGTGGACCTACGACCGTCACAACACGGTCGACGACACCCCGTACGGCGGCGGTCCCGGCATGGTCATGAAGACCGACCCATGGGGCGAAGCCCTGGACTCCGTCCTCGCGGACGGCTACGAGACGGGTTCGCACGGCCCCGTACTGGTCGTCCCCACGCCCAGCGGACGCCCGTTCACCCAGGAACTCGCCGTCGAGCTCTCCGAGCGCCCCTGGCTGGTCTTCACACCCGCCCGCTACGAGGGCATCGACCGCCGCGTCATCGACGAGTACGCGACGCGGATGCCCGTCTACGAGGTGTCCATCGGCGACTACGTACTCGCCGGCGGCGAGGCGGCCGTACTCGTCGTCACGGAGGCGGTGGCCCGGCTGCTGCCCGGTGTCCTGGGCAACGCGGAGTCGCACCGGGACGACTCCTTCGCTCCCGGGGCCATGGCCAACCTCCTGGAGGGGCCGGTTTACACCAAGCCCCCGGCGTGGCGCGGCCGCGAGATCCCCGATGTGCTGGTCAGCGGCCACCACGGGAAGATCGCCCGCTGGCGCCGCGACGAGGCCCTGCGCCGTACGACGGCCAACCGGCCCGACCTCATCGAGCGCTGCGATCCTTCCGTCTTCGACAAGAAGGACCGCGAAATGCTCTCGATCCTGGGCTGGGCCCCGGATCCCGAAGGGGTGCCGCACGGTCGATTTTGGCGCAGGCCGGACGCCGTGGAAGAATAGGCCGCTGCTCTACGTCGTCCGGCGTGCGCCCCTGCCACAGGGGGACACGACGCCCGTCCCGGCGCGGCAGCATCATCTTGGAAATCTATCTCCCGTTGATGACCTGTGGCATCAGCGAAGAAAGCAGACGAAATGTCTCACCTGCTCGACTCCGTCGACAGCGCGTCGCTGCGCACCGACATCCCGGCCTTCCGCCCGGGTGACACCGTCAACGTCCACGTCCGCGTCATCGAGGGCAACCGCTCCCGTGTGCAGCAGTTCAAGGGCGTAGTCATCCGTCGCCAGGGCGCCGGTGTCCGCGAGACCTTCACGGTCCGCAAGGTCTCCTTCTCCGTTGGCGTCGAGCGCACCTTCCCGGTGCACACCCCGATCGTCGAGAAGATCGAGCTCGTCACCCGCGGTGACGTGCGTCGCGCCAAGCTGTACTACCTGCGCGACCTGCGCGGCAAGGCCGCGAAGATCAAGGAGAAGCGCGACAGCTGAGCTCGCGCCGCCGCGGCGAGCCGTAGGCGATCGAGCCAGTAGGAAGGTGTCAAAGCCAGGCCGGATAGCATCTGGCCGCGATGGACACCGAAGCACAGCATGTGGAGCGCGACCGCTCCTCCCGCCCTTCCGAATCCGAGGAGATCTCGGACACAGAGGGGCAGGAGGGCCGGTCGCGTTTCGCGTTGGTGGACCGGGCCGCCGACTGGCTCCCGGGTGGGCGGATCACCCTGACCGTGCTGGTCTGCCTGGTTTTTCTGCTCCTCGTCAGCAGGTTCGTGATGCAGCCGTTCCAAATTCCCAGCGGCTCGATGGAGCCGGGATTGAGGATCGGGGACCGCGTTCTCGTAAATAAGTTGGCGTACCGTTTTGGTGCTGAGCCGCAGCGGGGCGACGTCGTCGTGTTCGACGGCACTGGCTATTTCGGGGACGCCGACTACATCAAGCGCGTTGTCGGTGTGGGGGGAGACCACGTGGTCTGCTGCGACAAGGACGGGAGGCTCGAAGTGAACGGCCGGTCGGTCGACGAGTCGACGTTTCTGTATCCGGGGAACAGCCCGTCCGACGTCCCCTTCGACGTCGTCGTGCCCGACGGCACCCTCTTCGTCCTCGGCGACCACCGCGGCGACTCCAGCGACTCCCGCGACCACCTGGGCTCGCCGGGCGGCGGCATGATCCCCGTCGGCGACGTGATCGGCCGAGCCGACTGGATCGCCTGGCCCGCGGGCCACTGGACCCAGCTGACCCGCCCCGACGGCTACGCGCGCGTGCCCGCTGCGGACGGTGCCCATGGGTAACCGCGGCAAACCGCGCGGCGTCTCCACCAGCGCCGCCGACAACCTGCTGCCCACCGGTACCCGGCGCGCCTCCGGGGGCGCGGTCCGGCCCAGCCGCGTCGAGCGGCGCAAGCTCGCCCGCAAGATCAAGCGGCGCAGGCGGCGCTCGGCGGTCAAGGAGATACCGCTCCTCGTCGGTGTCGCCGTGCTGATAGCCCTGGTCCTCAAGACCTTCCTCGTCCAGGCCTTCGTGATCCCGTCGGGTTCCATGGAGAACACGATCCAGATCGGTGACCGTGTCCTGGTCGACAAGCTCACCCCTTGGTTCGGCTCCAAGCCGCAGCGCGGCGACGTCGTCGTCTTCAAGGACCCCGGGGGCTGGCTCACCGCCGAGGAAACCACGAAGAAGAACGACCCCGTCGTCGTCAAGCAGGTCAAGGAAGGACTGACCTTCATCGGCCTGCTGCCGTCCGACAACGAGAAGGACCTCATCAAGCGGGTCGTCGGCGTCGGAGGCGACACGGTCAAGTGCTGCGACACCCAAGGCCGGGTGACCGTCAACGGCACGCCGCTGACCGAGCCCTACATCTACGCCGGCGACAAGCCGTCGGACTTCGCCTTCGAGGTGAAGGTGCCCCAGGGCCGGCTGTTCGTGCTGGGCGACCACCGGGGCAACTCCGCCGACTCCCGCTACCACCGCACCGACAAGTTCAGCGGTACCGTCTCCGAGAAGTCGGTCGTCGGCCGCGCCATGGTCATCGCCTGGCCTCTCGGGCACTGGATCCGTCTGAAGGAGCCGGGCACGTTCGCCACCGTGGCCGACGCGCCTGCAGGGTCGACCTCCGCTCTCGCGCAGTCGCATAGGGTGGCCCCTGCGGATCCAGACGGATTGATCCCGCTCCCGACCCCTGCGGAACTCCCGCTCGTTATGGGAGTGGTGGGCCTGCGCCGAACACGACGCGGGCGGCGGCACGGAGTGAGGAGTGGATGTGGGGGATGTGGCGGTCGGCGCACGGTCCGGACACGAAGGTCCCGAAGGCAAGCCGGAGCAGCCCGACGATTCGGCTTCCCCGGCCGTAGAGGACGCCTCCGGCTCCGGGAGTGACTCCACGGACGGCAGCGCTACGACCGAGCGCGCCGAGCAGGATCCTTTGAGGCCGAAGAAGCAGCGCTCCTTCTGGAAGGAGCTGCCGATCCTGATCGGCATCGCCCTGGTGCTCGCGCTGCTCATCAAGACCTTCCTGGTGCAGGCGTTCTCGATCCCCTCGGACTCGATGCAGAACACCCTCCAGCAGGGGGACCGTGTCCTGGTCGACAAGCTGACCCCGTGGTTCGGCTCCGAGCCGGAGCGCGGCGAGGTGGTCGTCTTCCACGACCCCGACGGCTGGCTCCGGGGCGAGCCCACGGCCAACCCGAACGCCCTGCAGACGGTCCTCAGCTGGATCGGCCTGATGCCGTCCGCCGAGGAGAAGGACCTCATCAAGCGGGTCATCGGAGTCGGCGGCGACACCATCCAGTGCAAGGGCAACGGCCCGCTGACCGTCAACGGCAAGGCGCTGAACGAGGAGTCTTACGTGTACGCGGGGAACACCCCGTGCAGCGTCGACGAGGACGGTGGTCAGTTCAAGGTCACCGTTCCCAAGGGCAAGATCTGGGTGATGGGTGACCACCGCCAGGATTCGCGGGACTCGCGCTACAACCAGATGGACAAGAACCACGGCATGGTCCCCGTGGACAAGGTTGTCGGGCGCGCCATCGTCAAGGCCTGGCCCATCAACCGCTGGGGCACCCTCCCGGTCCCGGACACCTTCGGCCAGGACGGCTTGAGCAACCAGGCGGCGGCCGCGGTCTCCTCACCGGGTGCCCTGGCGCTCGTGGGCGCCGTGCCGCTGGTGCTGGTGCGGCGTCGCCGGAAGGCGTCCAAGTAGCGCTCCGTAGCGTCCCCTTGGGGCCGGTCGGCTCGGATACGTCCGGGCTGACCGGCCCTTCGCTTGTAGGGGAGCCTGGCGATGCGGCGGGGCATCCTCGGCCCGGTCTGTCCCGGGGCCGGTGTCCGTGATCCAGTCCATGGGCTGACTAGGCCCGTACCCCCGGGTAGGGTGCGGACCCATGGGTGGCGAGAGCACGACACGTACGGCCGCGCGCGGCGGCACACGCAACACCCCGGCGGGCGGCCGGACCGGACAGGTGCTGTCCGGGATCGCCGTCGCGCTGGGCATTGTGCTGTTCCTCGGAGGGTTCGCCTGGGGGGCGGTGGTCTACCGGCCGTACACCGTGCCCACCAGCTCGATGGCGCCGACGATCAACGTGGGCGACCGGGTGCTGGCTCAGCGCATCGACGGCAGCGAGGTACGCCGCGGCGACGTAGTCGTCTTCCACGACAAGACCTGGGTCACCAACGCGGCCGTGGTCAAGCGCGTGGTCGCCGTCGGCGGCGACACGGTCTCCTGCTGCACCAACGGCAAGCTGACCGTCAACGGCAAGCAGATCGACGAACCGTATCTGCCCAAGGGCAGCCTGGCCGAGATCACGAACTTCCCGACCGTGAAGGTTCCCGCGGGACGCCTGTTCCTGCTCGGGGACGAACGCCAGGGCTCCCTGGACTCCACCGCCCACATCACGGACGCGGCCAGCGGAACGGTGTCGCGCAATGCCGTGACCGCAAGAGTCGACGCCGTCGCCTGGCCCATGAACGGCATGCTCCAGCGGCCGACCGGCTTCGAGACGCTGGGCAGCGTCTCCGAGCCGGGGCCGCTGCGGCTGATCGTCGGCGCGGTGATCGCGGGTGCGGTACTCGTCCTGGGCGGAGCGGCGTACGGCCCGATCGCCAAGCGCGCGGGCCGGCGCGGCCGGGCCCGGACGGAGCTCGCCGGTGCCCGCTGAGGTGTCCTACGGCGGGACCCCGCACGACGGCGCGACCGGCACCCCGGACGAGCACGAGTACCAGGGCGGGCTGCGGAAGGTCGCCCGCGTGGTGCTGCTCGACCCCGAGGAGCGCATTCTGCTGCTGCACGGGCATGAGCCGGACGATCGCGCAGACGACTGGTGGTTCACGCCCGGTGGCGGCCTGGAGGGCGACGAGACGCGCGAGGAGGCCGCGCTGCGGGAACTCGCGGAGGAGACCGGGATCACCGAGGTCGAGCTGGGCCCGGTGCTGTGGCGGCGGATGTGTTCCTTCCCGTTCGCGGGACGCCGCTGGGACCAGGACGAGTGGTACTACCTGGCCCGTACGACCCAGACGGCCACGGTGGCCGCGGGGCTGACGGACCTTGAACGGCGCAGTGTCGCCGGAGCGCGATGGTGGACGTGCCAGGAACTGACCGAGGCACATGAGACGGTGTATCCGACCAGACTTGCCGAGCTGCTGCGCAGGGTGCTCGACGAGGGTCCCCCGGCCACACCCGAGGTCCTGGACACCGAAATCGTCTAGGGGCTCGCGTGGCTGGCGCACAATAGGGGGACGCACGGCTGAAGGGGAACATGCCATGAGCGCCGAGGACCTCGAGAAGTACGAGACCGAGATGGAGCTGAAGCTCTATCGGGAGTACCGCGATGTCGTCGGTCTGTTCAAATATGTGATTGAGACCGAACGGCGCTTCTACCTCACCAATGACTACGAGATGCAGGTGCACTCGGTCCAGGGCGAGGTGTTTTTCGAGGTGTCCATGGCGGACGCCTGGGTGTGGGACATGTACCGGCCTGCTCGCTTCGTGAAGCAGGTGCGCGTCCTCACGTTCAAGGACGTGAACATCGAGGAGCTGAACAAGAGCGATCTGGAGCTGCCGGGCGGGTGATGCCGCACGGCGAACGCTCGTGGGGGTGACGCAGTTGTCCACAACCACTTGCCTGTCCACCAAGATCCAATAGCAAGCTGAAATGGCCGCAATGTTGGCGCCGGAGGTGGTGCCGACATGAACACACGCAATGCAGGTAATGCAGGCAATGCGAGCAATGCGCGCAGTGCACTCGGCAAGTACGGCGAGGATCTGGCCGCGCGGCGGCTGACCGAGACAGGGATGACGGTCCTGGCGCGCAACTGGCGCTGCGGCAGGACCGGCGAGATCGACATCGTCGCCCGCGACGGCGACGCGCTGGTCATCTGCGAGGTCAAGACCCGCAAGGCGGGGGCCTTCGAACACCCGATGGCGGCCGTCACACCGGTCAAGGCCCAACGCCTGCGCGGCCTGGCCGAACGCTGGCTCCAGGAACACGGCGGAGCGCCACCCGGCGGCGTCCGCATCGACCTCATCGGAGTCGTCCTCCCCGACCGCGGCGCCCCCGTGGTCGAGCACGCGCGGGGGGTGGCCTGATGGGATTCGCCCGTACGTGCTCCGTGGCCCTGGTCGGCGTCGAGGGCGTTGTGGTCGAGGTCCAGGCGGATCTGGAGCCGGGGGTCGCGGCCTTCACGCTGGTGGGGCTTCCGGACAAGAGTTTGACGGAGAGCCGGGATCGGGTTCGGGCGGCGGTGGTCAATTCCGGTGCCGAGTGGCCACAGAAGAAGCTGACCGTTGGCTTGAGTCCGGCTTCCGTCCCGAAGGGCGGGTCGGGTTTCGACCTCGCCGTCGCCTGCGCCGTGCTCGGTGCTTCCGAACGGATCGATCCACGCGTGCTCTCCGACATCGTGATGATCGGCGAGCTGGGTCTGGACGGCCGGGTACGGCCGGTACGGGGTGTCCTGCCGGCGGTCCTGGCCGCGGCGGACGCGGGATACGAGCAGGTGGTGGTGCCGGAGTGCGCGGTGGCCGAGGCCTCGCTGGTACCGGGGGTCTCGGTGCTCGGGGTCCGCAGTCTGCGTCAGCTGATCGCGGTACTCACGGACGAACCGGTACCCGAGGAAGATCCGGACGAGCAGGGCCGCCCGGATCCACTGCTGGCCGGCCTGCGCGTGCCCGGTACGGGGGAGGCCACCGGTCTGTGCGGCATCGCCGTGCCGGAACACGACCAGGGGCACGACCTCGCCGATGTGGTCGGCCAGATGTCGGCGCGCACCGCGATCGAGGTCGCGGCGGCAGGTGGGCACCACCTCTTTCTGCAAGGGCCACCCGGGGCGGGCAAGACGATGCTCGCCGAGCGGATGCCGTCGATCCTGCCGCGCCTCACCCGGCAGGAATCCCTGGAGGTGACGGCGATCCACTCCGTCGCGGGCCTGCTGCCGCCGGGCAAGCCGATGGTGGAGGTCCCGCCCTACTGCGCACCGCACCACTCGGCGACCATGCAGTCGCTTGTCGGCGGTGGCAAGGGGCTCGCGCGGCCTGGTGCGGTGTCGTTGTCGCATCGCGGCGTGCTCTTTCTCGACGAGGCGCCGGAGTTCAGCGGCTTCGTGCTCGATGCTCTGAGGCAGCCCCTGGAGGCAGGGCATGTCGTGATCGCGCGCAGTGCCGGTGTCGTGCGATTCCCGGCGAAGTTCCTGATGCTCCTCGCGGCCAACCCCTGTCCGTGCGGGCGCTTCAGCGTGGCGAACGACTACTGCGAGTGCCCGCCCTCCTCCATCCGCCGCTACCAGGGCAGGCTTTCCGGGCCGCTGCTCGACCGGGTCGATCTGCGGGTGGAGATCGAGCCGGTCACCCGGTCCGAACTGACGGCGCGTGGTGCCCAGGGCGAGTCGACACGGACGGTGGCCGACCGGGTGAGCGTCGCCCGTGAGCGGTCCGCCGCGCGGCTGACCGGGACTCCATGGCACACCAACAGTGAGGTTCCGGGCCGCGAACTGCGCAGCCGCTGGCAGGCACGGCCGGGAGCGATGGACGAGGCGGAGCGCGGTCTGGAGCGGGGTGTGCTGACCGCACGCGGCCTGGACCGGGTGCTCCGGGTGGCCTGGACCATCGCGGACCTGTCGGGACACGACCGGCCCGACGCCGGGGACGTCGCCCTGGCTCTGCAACTCCGCACCGGAGTCCCGCGAGGGGTGCCGATGATGATCGGCTCGCCGACATGAGGGATGACGAGCGCGTGGCCCGCGTCGCCCTCGCACGGGTCATCGAACCGGGGGACGAGCTCGGCGGGCGGTGGTTGCGGGAGTTCGGTGCCGTGGAGGTGGCGCGGCGCTTGGTGGAGGGAGGGGAGCCGTTGCCGGGGGCGTCGCCGACCCGGTGGGAGGGGCTGCGGGGGCGGGCCGTCCGGGCGCGGGCGGAGCAGGACCTGGCTCAGGCGCGGGACGCCGGGGTGCGGTTCATCTGTCCCGGCGACCCCGAGTGGCCCGCCCAGCTCGACGACCTGGGGGACGCGCGGCCCACCGGGCTGTGGGTGCGGGGGCGGCCCAGCCTGCGGATGTGGGCGCTGCGCTCTGTGGCGGTCGTCGGGGCGCGGGCCTGCACCGAGTACGGCGCACACATGGCGGCCACGCTGGGCACCGGGCTCGCGGAGCGGGGCTGGGTGGTGGTGTCCGGCGGCGCGTACGGCGTGGACGGCGCGGCGCACCGGGGCGCCCTCGGCGCGGGCGGCGCCACCGTCGCCGTGCTGGCCTGCGGTGTCGACCGACCCTATCCGCGCGGGCACACCGAGTTGATCAACAGGATCGCCGAACAGGGACTGGTCGTGGGGGAGTTGCCGCCCGGCGACCATCCGACACCGAGCAGATTCATCCTCAGGAACAGGGTCATTGCGGCGCTCACCCGGGGCACCGTGGTCGTCGAGGCCGCGTACCGCAGTGGCGCGCTGGTCACGGCGCGTGCGGCGCAGCGCCTCGGGCGGTTCACGATAGGAGTGCCGGGCCCCGCCACCAGCGGGCTGTCGGCGGGGGTCCACGAGCTGCTGCGCGGGGACGCGGTCCTGGTCTCCGACGCCGCGGAAGTGGCCGAGCTGGTGGGTGGCATGGGCGAGCTGGCCCCCGACCGGCGTGGCCCCGTGCTGCCGCGCGACCTGCTGGACCCGGGCGCCGGACGCGTGCTGGCCGCGCTCCCGGCGCGCGGCCTGGCGGGGGCGGAGGAGATCGCCCGCGGCGCGGGGACCACGACGGACGACGCGGTCGGGAGACTGTACGAACTCCGAGCACTTGGTTTCGTCGAACGACACGGCGACGGCTGGAAGTTGACACGCCAGGCGATGATCTCCGTCCGCGGTGATCGGAGAGGGTGCTGACCGAGCGTGTTCGGCCGTCCGGGCGAACACCGACACCCTTGGCAATTCCCGCAGTTGGTGTCTCCTGACGGTCACGCAGGGCGACGATCGCGACTCCGGGGGACACCCCGTGGGACGTCTCTGCGCGGGGGTGATCCCTCGCCCTTCGCGCACTGCGACACCCCAGTCACGCTACGCTCACGTGGATTCCGGCGCAGACCGGCATCTCGACATCAGACCGACAGCTCACCCAGGCACCCCCAGTTCACGGCAGAAACGGCACAAGGCGACGAATGCCCCAGCACACCTCCGGGTCCGACCGGGCGGCGATCCCGCCAGCCGCCCGCGAAGGCGGCAGCGTGCGCCCGCCCGCTCCCTCGACGCTCGACGAGCTGTGGCGGTCGTACAAGGCGACGGGCGACGAGCGGCTGCGGGAGCAGTTGATCCTGCACTACTCGCCGTTGGTGAAGTACGTCGCGGGGCGGGTGAGTGTCGGTCTGCCGGCCAATGTCGAGCAGGCGGACTTCGTCTCGTCGGGGGTGTTCGGGCTGATCGACGCGATCGAGAAGTTCGACATCGAGCGGGAGATCAAGTTCGAGACGTACGCGATCACGCGGATCCGGGGCGCGATGATCGACGAACTGCGGGCGCTCGACTGGATTCCGCGGTCGGTGCGGCAGAAGGCGCGCAATGTGGAGCGGGCCTACGCCACGCTGGAGGCGCGGCTGCGGCGTACTCCGTCGGAGGGTGAGGTGGCCTCCGAGATGGGGATCGCGGTGGACGAACTCCATGCGGTCTTCAGCCAGTTGTCGCTGGCGAATGTGGTGGCTCTGGAGGAGTTGCTGCATGTCGGTGGAGAGGGCGGCGACCGGCTGAGTCTGATGGACACCCTTGAGGACACCGCGGCCGACAATCCGGTCGAGGTGGCCGAGGACCGGGAGCTGCGGAGGTTTCTGGCGCGGGCGATCAACACGCTGCCCGACCGGGAGAAGACCGTGGTCACGCTGTACTACTACGAGGGACTCACGCTCGCGGAGATCGGCAACGTGCTGGGTGTGACCGAGAGCCGGGTGAGTCAGATCCACACGAAGTCGGTGCTTCAGCTGCGGGCGAAGCTGGCGAGTTTTGGTCGCTGAGCGCGGCGGTGGACCGGGGCGATGAATCGTCCCTGCCCGGCGCTTGCCCGGCTCTTCTGCGCTCTTGCGCGTCAGGCCGGGTGTCGGAATGACTGCCGTACACGGCGGTCCGTCCGTAAAGTGGAGGGCGTGCCAAGGATTCGAGCGGCCTCCGTGGCCGAGCACCGGTCGATGCAGCGAGCCGCCCTGTTGGACGCGGCGCGGTCCCTGCTATCCGAGGGCGGGACGGAGGCGCTGACCTTCCCCGCTCTCGCCGAGCGCACGGGGCTCGCGCGGTCTTCCGTGTACGAGTACTTCCGGTCGCGGGCGGCTGTCGTCCAAGAGCTCTGTGAGGTCGACTTTCCCGTCTGGGCCGCGGAGGTTTCGGCGGCGATGGAGCAAGCGGGCACTTCGGAGGCCAAGGTCGAGGCCTACGTCCGGCAGCAGCTCGCCCTGGTCGGGGACCGGAGGCACCGGGCCGTGGTCGCCATCTCCGCGAGCGAGCTCGACGGCGGGGCCCGTGAGAAGATCCGCGCCGCCCACGGCGGTCTCGTCACGATGATCGTCGAGGCGCTCGCGGAGATGGGGCACGCGGAGCCGCGGTTGGCCGCGATGCTGCTCCAGGGCGTGGTGGATGCCGCGGTGCGCCGCATTGAACTGGGCGCGGCCGAGGATCCCGTCGACATCACCGACGCGGCGGTCTCCATGGCGCTGCGGGGCGTTCGGGGCTGAGCGTTATCCGGCGCACTCGGGGTCGGCGGTGAGCTCGGGGCTGAGCCGCCTGATCGGCGGGCGGGGGCCGCTGTGGGCTCGGGGCTGAGCCGCGTGATCCGGCACCCGGGTTCGGCCGTGAGCTCGGGGCAGTCCGGCGCTTAAAGGGTGCCGCGGTGCCCACCCGTGCCGCCCCTCGTGGCACGCATGCCCACAGCTGCGACGGCTTCGCAGGCGCCCGGCGCTGCCCGCGCCCACCTAGCGCACCCCGATCACCGGCAGCAAGCGCGACGGGCCCCTCTGCAGCAGCCACGGCGGGAGCAGGGACAGCGGGTCCAGGTAGGTTCTGCCTCTCCGCAGGCCCCAGTGCAGGCAGGACGTCGGGCAGTGCGAACCTCCAGGCTCCACGGTGCCCAGCACGTCACCCGCCGTCACCTCGTCCCCCTTGCGCACCGTTGCCCGCATGGGTCCGTACGTCGTACGGAGCGGCGGCGTGCCCGTGCCCGTCAGTTCCACCGAGACGACTCCGCGACCCGCGACCCGCCCCGCGAACGACACGCGGCCCGGTGCGACGGCCCGTACCGGAGTTCCGGGGGCCGCCGCGAGGTCCACGCCGCGGTGACCCCGGCCGTACGCCGTCGCCGGAGGCTCCCAGCCCCGTACGACCGAGGGACGTACCCCCACGGGCCACAGGCGGGCGACAGCCGGGACCGTCACGTCAGGTCCCGGAGGTCCCGGAGGTCCCGGAGGTCCCGGAGGTCCCGGAGGTCCCGGAGGTCCCGGAGGCCCCGCGGGGCCCGGCGGTGCGGGGCCGTTCGGACGGGCCAGGGCGGACGGGGCCAGCGGCCACACCACGGTGGCCGTCAATCCCAGCAGCAACCCCAGCCACGTACGCAGACATCGTTTCGCTCGCATGCGAGAACCGTCCCGCATCGGGCGGATCATGGCCGGGATCTGTGGAGTACCGGCCGGTTGTGGACAGCGGCGTCACCCGGTGCCTCTCGGGTCCCGTACACTTCTGGTGGCGATCCGGGTCACCGGGTCGACTTCGCACGCCCCGACATCAGCCCCTCCGTCGAGAGACGAAAGCCGGTGTCAGCGCCCCTCGGTCCCTAGTGGCAAGGCGCATAGCGGGCGTCAGGCGCGAGTGCCGTCCGGCACACGCGGCACAACCGAGAACACCAAGGAGAACGGCCATGGCCGTCGTCACGATGCGGGAGCTGCTGGAAAGCGGCGTCCACTTCGGTCACCAGACCCGTCGCTGGAACCCGAAGATGAAGCGCTTCATCTTCACCGAGCGCAACGGCATCTACATCATCGACCTGCTCCAGTCGCTGTCGTACATCGACCGCGCCTACGAGTTCGTCAAGGAGACCGTCGCCCACGGCGGCACGGTCATGTTCGTCGGCACGAAGAAGCAGGCGCAGGAGGCCATCGCGGAGCAGGCCACCCGCGTCGGCATGCCCTACGTCAACCAGCGCTGGCTGGGCGGCATGCTCACCAACTTCTCGACCGTCTACAAGCGTCTGCAGCGCCTCAAGGAGCTCGAGCAGATCGACTTCGAGGACGTCGCCGCTTCCGGTCTGACCAAGAAGGAGCTTCTCGTGCTCTCGCGCGAGAAGGCCAAGCTGGAGAAGACCCTCGGTGGTATCCGCGAGATGCAGAAGGTGCCCAGCGCCGTCTGGATCGTGGACACCAAGAAGGAGCACATCGCGGTCGGCGAGGCCCGGAAGCTCAACATCCCGGTCGTCGCCATCCTCGACACCAACTGTGACCCCGACGAGGTCGACTACAAGATCCCGGGCAACGACGACGCGATCCGCTCCGTCACCCTGCTCACCCGCGTGATCGCCGACGCCGTCGCCGAGGGCCTCATCGCCCGCTCCGGCGCCGGCAAGGCCGAGGGTGACAAGGCTGCGGGCGAGCCGCTCGCCGCGTGGGAGCGCGACCTGCTCGAGGGCGAGAAGAAGGCCGACGAGGCCGAGGCTCCGGCCGCCGCTGAGGCTCCGGCCGAGGCCGCCGCTGAGGCCCCTGTCGCCGAGGCCCCGGCTGCTGAGGCCCCTGTCGCTGAGGCCCCCGCTGCTGAGGCCCCCGCCGCCGAGGCCCCGGCCGCGGACGCCGAGCAGGCCTGACCCCTCACCCCTTCGGGTTTGCGAACGGCGGGGGCCCACGAAGCCCCCGCCGTTCGGCCCGTAGATCTTCAGACTTCGAGAGAGATTCCAGGAATCATGGCGAACTACACCGCCGCCGACGTCAAGAAGCTCCGTGAGCTCACCGGCGCCGGCATGATGGACTGCAAGAAGGCGCTGGACGAGGCCGACGGCAACGTCGACAAGGCCGTCGAGGCGCTGCGCATCAAGGGCCAGAAGGGCGTCGCCAAGCGCGAGGGCCGCTCCGCCGAGAACGGCGCCGTGGTCTCCATCATCGCTGACGACAACACCTCCGGTGTCCTGGTCGAGCTGAAGTGCGAGACGGACTTCGTCGCCAAGGGCGAGAAGTTCCAGGCCGTCGCCAACCAGATCGCCGAGCACGTCGCCAAGACCGCTCCGGCCGACCTCGAGGCGCTGCTCGGCTCCGAGATCGAGGCCGGCAAGACGGTTCAGGCGTTCGTCGACGAGGCCAACGCCAACCTGGGCGAGAAGATCGTCCTGGACCGCTTCGCCCAGTTCTCCGGCGCGTACGTCACCTCGTACATGCACCGCACCATGCCCGACCTGCCCCCGCAGATCGGTGTTCTGGTCGAGCTGGACAAGGCCGACGCCGACCTCGCCAAGGGCATCGCGCAGCACATCGCCGCCTTCGCGCCGAAGTACCTCTCCCGTGAGGACGTCCCGGCCGAGGTCGTCGAGTCCGAGCGTCGCGTCGCCGAGGAGACCACGCGCGCCGAGGGCAAGCCCGAGGCCGCGCTCCCGAAGATCGTCGAGGGTCGCGTCAACGGCTTCTTCAAGGAGGCCACCCTCCTCGGCCAGCCGTACGCGCTCGACAACAAGAAGTCCGTTCAGAAGGTCCTGGACGAGGCCGGTGTCACCCTGAAGCGCTTCACGCGCATCAAGGTCGGCATCTGAGTCCGTACCACGATCGACGCGCGACCCCTATAGGGTCGACAGCAGTCGTCCGCGTACGTGACGCACGCGCGCGTGCGTGACGGACGACAGCAGATCTGACGAGGAGGCCATTGCCGCGCATGGGAGCCAACACCCCACCGGCAATGGCCTTCTTCGTATGTGCACCATGAGGAGATCTCCATGACCACCACCCAGGCCGACAAGGGCGAGAAGACCGACGACGGCAAAGGCGCGGGACGCTTTCTGCTGAAGCTTTCCGGCGAGGCGTTCGCCGGCGGCGGCGGACTGGGCGTCGACCCCGACGTGGTGCACAAGATCGCCCGCGAGATCGCGGCCGTCGTGCGCGGCGGTGCCCAGATCGCCGTCGTCATCGGCGGCGGCAACTTCTTCCGCGGCGCCGAACTCCAGCAGCGCGGCATGGACCGGGCGCGCTCCGACTACATGGGCATGCTCGGCACGGTCATGAACTGCCTCGCCCTCCAGGACTTCCTGGAGAAGGAGGGCATCGACTCGCGCGTCCAGACCGCCATCACCATGGGGCAGGTCGCCGAGCCGTACATCCCGCTGCGCGCCGTACGGCACCTGGAGAAGGGCCGTGTGGTCATCTTCGGCGCCGGTATGGGCATGCCGTACTTCTCCACCGACACCACCGCCGCCCAGCGCGCCCTGGAGATCGACGCCGAGGCCCTGCTGATGGGCAAGAACGGCGTGGACGGGGTCTACGACTCCGACCCGAAGACCAACCCCGAGGCGGTCAAGTTCGACTCGCTCAGCTACGGCGAGGTCATCACCCGCGACCTCAAGGTCGCCGACATGACCGCGATCACGCTGTGCCGGGACAACAAGCTGCCCATCCTGGTCTTCGAGCTCCTGGCGGAGGGCAATATCGCACGGGCCGTCAAGGGTGAGAAGATCGGCACACTCGTGGGTGACCCGAGCAGCCGGGCCTGACCGGGGACCGACCCTGACCGGGGGATGGACAATGTCCTGCCGGTCCGGAACCGTGCAGGAATAAGACGCGACGCAGCCGGCCGCCGACCCGACGAGGAAACAGCTGCCGGGCCTACTCAAGACACGCAGGAGCAAGTGGTGATCGAAGAGACCCTCCTCGAGGCCGAGGAGAAGATGGAGAAGGCCGTCGTGGTCGCCAAGGAGGACTTCGCCGCGATCCGCACCGGCCGTGCGCACCCGGCGATGTTCAACAAGATCGTGGCCGACTACTACGGCGCGCTGACGCCGATCAACCAGCTGGCCTCGTTCGCGGTGCCCGAGCCGCGCATGGCGGTGGTGACCCCGTTCGACAAGAGCGCGCTGCGCAACATCGAGCAGGCGATCCGCGACTCCGACCTGGGTGTCAACCCGAGCAATGACGGCAACATCATCCGGGTGGTGTTCCCCGAGCTGACCCAGGAGCGCCGCAAGGAGTTCATCAAGGTCGCCAAGACCAAGGGTGAGGACGCCAAGATCTCGATCCGCTCCGTCCGCCGCAAGGCGAAGGAGACCATCGACAAGCTGATCAAGGACGGCGAGGTCGGCGAGGACGAGGGCCGCCGTGCGGAGAAGGAACTCGACGACACCACGGCGAAGTACGCCGCCCAGGTGGACGAGCTCCTGAAGCACAAGGAAGCGGAGCTGCTCGAGGTCTGATGAACGACTCTTCCTGGGGGGCGCCGCCACAAGCCGGGTACTGGGGGCCGTCCGAGCAGGGGCCTGGCCAGGGCGCGGCCCCGGCGGGTCCCACGTACGATGCGCATGACGCGCAGCACACTCGGCCCATGCCCATCGTGCCCGACGTACCCGCACATGGCGGAGACCAGGATGACGACCGGGGGGCCGCTCGGCTGAGCGGCCCCTTGTTCCGCGACGACACACCGCCGGCGGCGCCCTACGGGGATCCGTCGCACAATCTGCAGAGCCCGCAGGAGCCCATGCCCAGCGCCGCCCCACAGCCCACCCCCGCACCGCAGAAGAAGAGTGCGGGACGCGACCTGGGCGCGGCCATAGGTGTCGGCGTCGGGCTTGGTGCGGTGATCGTCGCGTCGTTGTTCATCGTCAAGGCCGTCTTCGTCGGCGTGATAGCGGTCGCCGTGGTGGTGGGCCTGTGGGAGCTCACGTCACGGCTCGAGGAGCGCAAGGGCATCAAGGCGCCCCTTGTGCCGCTGGCGCTCGGCGGCGCCGCGATGGTCGTCGCCGGCTACGTCCGGGGCGCCGAGGGCGCGTGGGTGGCCATGGCACTCACCGCGCTGGCCGTCCTGGTCTGGCGGATGACGGAACCGCCCGAGGGCTACCTCAAGGACGTCACGGCGGGGGTCTTCGCGGCCTTCTACGTGCCGTTCCTGGCCACGTTCGTGGCGATGATGCTCACCGCCGACGACGGGCCGCGCCGCGTCCTGACGTTCCTGCTCCTGACGGTCGTCAGCGACACGGGTGCGTACGCGGTCGGCTGGCGCTTCGGCAAGCACAAGCTGGCGCCGCGCATCAGCCCCGGCAAGACCCGCGAGGGCCTGGTCGGAGCGGTCACCTTCGCGATGGTGGCGGGTGCGCTGTGCATGCAGTTCCTGATCGACGACGGCAGCTGGTGGCAGGGCCTGATCCTCGGCCTCGCGGTCGCGGCCAGCGCCACGCTCGGTGACCTCGGCGAGTCCATGATCAAGCGGGACCTGGGCATCAAGGACATGGGCACGCTGCTGCCGGGGCACGGCGGCATCATGGACCGGCTGGACTCGCTGCTGCCGACGGCTCCGGTGGTGTGGCTGCTGCTGGTGATCTTCGTGGGATCCGGCTGATCAGCAGTCCGAGATCTGCCTGTACGTCGTTGACCTGCTGGTTTGTACGTGAGGAGCTCGTTGTCCACAGGGCGGCGAGCTCCTCTACGTATGTCCGCGACACTGCCATGGCCATACCTGAGCCCGGAGAACCGGCACACGGTTGGCCTTGGCATGCCTGCTACCTGCGTGTTTGAGGCGAGATGGAGACCCTCACAAGGGGCGGACCGATCCGTCGATGCGCCCCATGTGCTCATCCATCAGCTTCGGCGGGGTACGGAACCCCTCCATGCGTGTCTTGGCCGTGTGGCGCAGCCCGTGAGGTGTGAGCCCCTTCGCGGACTTCCCGCCGACGCACCAATCCAAAAGGGCGCCGTCAACGTACTGAAAGGAGAGCCGCAACCCGGGGATACGCCCCGGTCGCTGGTTCCCGTCGGCGGGGATCTTGGCTGCAAGGCGTGCTCCTCGTATGTGCGAGGCGACGCCTGCGGCCGCGCCGCTCCTCCCCTTCGGCTGCGGCTGTTCATCTCGTGCCGCTGAGAGTTGCGCGAGACGATGGAGGAGGAGGTGCATCCATCATGCGAGCACAACGCGCGAGGCGTCTCGCAGCGGTGTCCGCGACCGGCATTCTGATGGCCAGCGGCGCTGCGATCGGCGCAGCAGGCACGGCCGCAGCAGCAGCCCCTGCCGTGCACACTCAGGTGACCAACAACTGGTGCGGCGACCGCGATAACTGGGGCGGAAGCTGCTCCGACCACCACGGGTTCCGGTTCGACAACCGCTTCGACAACCGCTTTGACAACCGCTTCGACAACCGCTTCGACAACCGCTTCGACAACCGCTTCGATCACCACCGCTTCTTCTTCGACCACGGAGGTGTCGTGATCATCGTGCTCTAGTACTCCCTTGGACATGGCGTCGAGTCGGTGCGCGCCGCAATGTCGCGATCGGTTCGCCGGGTGTCCGTTCCACGGCTGGCGCCCCGGGGGAGGCGCTGGGAGAAATCAGGGAGAGGATCTTCTCTCAACGCCTCCAGGGCGCCCAGCCAGGCCATCTCATACCAATGACCTGACCTGGATGAACACGACCGGGGCCAGGTTGGGATTGCCCTGACCTTCACGTCATTCGCGCATATATTCGAATTCAGCGGGATGTGTGGGTACGAGACCCCATAAGGGTGATGGCAGCACGACGGGGGCCCCGCCTCAACCGCGAGACGGGGGCCTGTACCCGCCCGACTAATCCGCCGGGTCCTCCTCTGTCCGCCGTACAGCCTTCTTCACGGCCCGCTCGACCTCGTAGCGGTCCTGCTCGGCCGCCTGCGCGTATTTCGTGATGGCCGCCTGCGCCACCTCGGAAGCCTCGCGCCACCGGCGGCACTGCGCCTCGTACTCGTCGCCGGCGAGGCCCGCGCACTTCGCGCGTTCCTCTTCGACGTAATGTTCCAGCTTGATCAATTCGTCGGGGATGTCTGCCACGATTCGGATCCTAAGCTCATGTGCTCAGCGCACCGACTGTGCGACTTACCGCCCGCACGAATGAGGGTGCGGTGGAATCCGGGGGCGAGCCGGCCGCCCCCGATGCGGGGATCACGAACTGTTCGCGATCTTCGAAGGGATGCGGCTTGTGCTGCACCCGCCGTGCCCGCGACGCGCACCTCATGGACTGGCGGCCGTCTCACACCCTCCTAGCTTCATCGGGGCCGCAACCTGCGCATACGCCTTCGCGAGGCGGGACGGGACGGGCCGTCGGAGGAGGGCCAACGGCGACCGGCGACGACCGACGACGACCAGTGACGACCCCCTCGCCGGCTTGGGCCCCAGGTCACACAAATCGATCTGCGACACTGGTACAGCTATGCCTAAGCCCGGAGAACTCACTTTCGTCGCCCCGCGCGGAGCCAAGAAGCCGCCGCGGCACCTCGCCGATCTCACGCCCGCCGAGCGTAAAGAGGCTGTTGCCGCGATCGGTGAGAAGCCGTTTCGCGCCAAGCAGCTCTCGCAGCACTACTTCGCGCGGTACGCGCACGACCCCGCGGAATGGACGGACATCCCGGCCGCCGCGCGCGGGAAGCTCCAGGAAGCGCTGCTCCCCGAACTGATGACGGTCGTGCGGCATCTGTCGACCGACCAGGACACCACCCGCAAGACCCTGTGGCGGCTCTTCGACGGCACGCTCGTCGAGTCCGTGCTGATGCGCTACCCGGACCGGGTGACCATGTGCATCAGCTCGCAGGCCGGGTGCGGGATGAACTGCCCGTTCTGCGCCACCGGACAGGCCGGGCTCGACCGGAACCTCTCCACCGGCGAGATCGTGCACCAGATCGTGGATGGGATGCGCGCCCTCCGGGACGGCGAGATTCCCGGCGGTCCGGCGCGACTCAGCAACATCGTTTTCATGGGCATGGGTGAGCCGCTCGCCAACTACAAGCGCGTGGTCGGTGCCATTCGGGCGCTCACCGACCCCGAGCCCGACGGGCTCGGGCTCTCGCAGCGCGGTATCACCGTGTCGACGGTCGGGCTGGTGCCCGCCATCCACCGGTTCTCCGACGAGGGCTTCAAGTGCCGCCTCGCCATCTCCCTGCACGCGCCGGACGACGAGCTGCGCGACACCCTCGTGCCCGTGAACACGCGGTGGAAGGTGCGCGAGGTGCTCGACGCGGGCTGGGAGTACGCGGCCAAGTCGGGGCGTCGGCTCTCCATCGAGTACGCCCTCATCCGGGACATCAACGACCAGGCGTGGCGCGGTGACCGGCTCGGGCGGCTGCTCAAGGGCAAGCCGGTGCATGTCAACCTCATCCCGCTGAACCCGACCCCGGGTTCGAAGTGGACCGCCTCCCGTCCGGAGGACGAGAAGGCGTTCGTCGAGGCGATTGCGGCCCACGGGGTGCCGGTGACCGTCCGGGACACCCGCGGCCAGGAGATCGACGGGGCCTGCGGTCAGCTGGCGGCCACCGAGCGCTAGGCGCGGACAGGTCAAGCGGTACGCTGAGCGTCGTACGTACATCTTCATATTCCGACAGGGGAGCGCCACAGCGCTGAGAGTGCGGGAGAGACCGCAGACCCTCTGAACCTTGCCCAGGTCATTCTGGGTAGGAAGTTCGGTCATTACTCAAGCTGTTGCGCCCTGCCCGGGAACTTTCAGAGGTTCCCGGGCAGGGCCGCGTCTCTTCCTGGTCAGCCAGGAGGAATTCAGTGAGCACCACCAAGAAGTTCGCGGCCGCGGCCGTCGGCCTGGGCCTGGTCACGCTGCCAGTACTGACTGCGTGCGGGTCTTCCGACAGCAACAGCGCCGGGGACTCCAAGACCGTGACGCTCGTCAGCCACGACTCATGGGCCGTGTCGAAGAGCGTGCTCAAGGACTTCGAGAAGCAGTCCGGCTACACGGTCAAGGTCCTGAAGGACGGCGACGCCGGTCAGGCCGTCAACAAGGCGATCCTCACCAAGGACAACCCGCAGGGCGACGTCTTCTTCGGTGTCGACAACACCCTGCTGTCCCGCGCGCTCGACAACGGGCTCTTCCAGTCGTACGAGGCCAAGGGCTCGGACCTGGTCCTCCCGGAGTACCGGGTCGACCAGGACAAGCACCGGGTCACGCCCATCGACTCGGGCGACATCTGCGTCAACTACGACAAGGCCTACTTCAGCGAGCACAAGCTGACGCCGCCGCAGTCCTTCGACGACCTGATCAAGCCCGAGTACAAGAACCTCCTCGTCACCGAGAACGCCTCCACGTCCTCGCCCGGCCTCGGCTTCCTGCTCGGGACCGCCGCGAAGTACGGGGATGGGGGCACCTCCCGCTCGAGCGAAGCCGAGAGTGGGGGAGGCTGGCAGGACTACTGGAAGAAGCTCAAGGCCAACGGCGTGAAGGTCGTCGA
Organism: Streptomyces sp. NPDC029292; assembly: GCF_055569295.1. Taxonomy (NCBI): domain Bacteria; kingdom Bacillati; phylum Actinomycetota; class Actinomycetes; order Kitasatosporales; family Streptomycetaceae; genus Streptomyces; species Streptomyces sp. NPDC029292. The sequence continues at coordinate 131,999 of NZ_JBVHXR010000020.1, read as the reverse complement.
CGGCTGGGAGCAGGCCTACAACGAGGAGTTCTCCGGGTCGGCAGGCGGCAAGAAGGCCAAGGCCGACCGGCCGCTCGTCGTCTCGTACGCCTCCTCCCCGCCCGCCGAGGTCATCTACGCCGACCCGAAGCCGACCACCGCGCCCACCGGTGTCGCGACCGGCACCTGCTTCCGGCAGGTCGAGTACGCGGGGCTGCTGAGCAACGCGAAGAACACCAAGGGCGGCAAGGCGCTCCTCGACTTCCTGCTCACCAAGGAGTTCCAGGACGACATGCCGCTGAACATGTTCGTCTACCCGGTGCGGGAGGGCGCGCAGGTGCCGCCGGAGTTCACGAAGTACGGCCCCCAGACCAAGGACCCCGAGACCCTGGCCCCCGCCAAGATCGCCGAAAACCGTGACCAGTGGGTCAAGTCGTGGACCTCGCTCGTACTGAAGTAGCACCCAGGATGAAGCAGCGCGGGAGCGCGGCGCGGCTCGGGCTCATGGCCCTGCCCGTCGCGTTCTTCGCGGTGTTCTTCGCCTACCCCGTCGCCGCGATCGTGGCCCGTGGCCTCAAGGTCGACGGGGTCTGGCAGTTCGGGCGGATCGGCGATGTGCTCGCGCAGTCCGACATCCGGCATGTGCTGTGGTTCACCACCTGGCAGGCGTTCGCCTCGACGGCGCTCACGCTGCTGATCGCGCTCCCCGGCGCGTATGTCTTCGCGCGCTTCGATTTCAGGGGCAAGCAAGTGCTGCGGGCGGTGGTGACCGTCCCGTTCGTGCTGCCGACCGTCGTGGTCGGAACCGCGTTCCTGGCCCTCGTCGGCCGGGGCGGACTCCTGGACCAGCTGTGGGGCGTACGGCTGGACACCACCGTGTGGGCGATCCTGCTCGCGCACGTCTTCTTCAACTACGCGGTCGTCGTACGGACGGTGGGCGGGCTGTGGTCGCAGCTCGACCCGCGTCAGGAGGAGGCCGCGCGGATGCTCGGCGCTTCGCGGTTCGCCGCCTGGCGCAGGGTGACGCTTCCGGCGCTCGCCCCCGCGGTCGCGGCCGCCGCGCTCATGGTCTTCCTCTTCACCTTCACCTCCTTCGGTGTGGTGCAGATCCTCGGCGGCCCCACCTTCTCGACCCTCGAGGTCGAGATCTACCGGCAGACCTCGGAGATCTTCGACCTCGCGACGGCGGCGGTGCTGACGATCATCCAGTTCGTGGCGGTGGGCGCGATCCTCGCCGTGCACGCCCGGACCGTACGCCGCCGGGAGACCGTCCTGCGCCTGGTCGCCCCGGAAGCGACCGCGCGCCGGCCGCGCGGGGCCGGGCAGTGGGCGCTGCTCGCCGGGGTCCTGGCGAGCATCGGCGTGCTGCTCGTGCTGCCGCTCGGTGTCCTGGTCCAGCGGTCCTTCGACGCCCCAGGCGGCTATGGATTCGGGTACTACAAGGCCCTGACCTCCGCCGACAGCGGCATCTTCCTCGTCGCGCCGATCGAGGCGATCGGCAACTCGCTGGAGTACGCGCTCGCCGCGACCGCCATCGCCGTGGTGATCGGCGGTCTGGCGGCCGCGGCCCTCACCCGACGGGCCGGTCGCGTCGTACGAGGCTTCGACGCGCTGCTGATGCTGCCGCTCGGCGTCTCCGCGGTGACCGTCGGCTTCGGCTTCCTGATCGCGCTGGACAAGCCCCCGCTGGATCTGCGGTCGTCCTGGATCCTGGTGCCGCTCGCGCAGGCGCTGGTGGGCGTCCCCTTCGTCGTACGGACGATGCTGCCCGTGCTGCGGGCGGTGGACGGGCGGTTGCGCGAGGCGGCCGCCGTGCTCGGGGCGTCGCCGTGGCGGGTGTGGCGTGAGGTCGATCTGCCGATGGTGCGGCGGGCGCTGCTGATCGCGGCCGGGTTCGCCTTCGCCGTGTCGCTGGGCGAGTTCGGCGCCACCGTCTTCATCGCACGGCCCGACAACCCGACGCTCCCGGTCGCCGTGGCCCGGCTGCTCGGACGCGCCGGTGACCTCAACTACGGCCAGGCGATGGCCCTTTCGACGATCTTGATGGTGGTGTGTGCGGTGGCGCTGCTGCTGTTGGAGCGGGTGCGGACCGACCGGACGGGGGAGTTCTGACCATGCTCAAGCTCGATGGAGCGACCGTACGCTTCGGTGCGCGGGCCGCGCTCGACGCCGTCGACCTCGATGTCGCGGAGCACGAGATCGTGTGCGTGCTCGGGCCGAGCGGGAGCGGCAAGTCGACGCTGCTGCGGGTGGTCGCGGGGCTGCAACCGCTGGACGCCGGGCGGGTGTTCCTGGACGGGCGTGACCTCGGCGGTGTGCCCGCGCACAAGCGTGGGGTCGGCCTGATGTTCCAGGACCATCAGCTGTTCCCGCAGCGGGACGTGGGCGGCAACGTCGCGTTCGGACTGCGGATGCACGGCGCGGGGAAGGGGGAACAGGCCGCACAGGTACGGGAGTTGCTGAAGCTCGTCGGCTTGCCGGGCGCCGCACAGCGGGCCGTCGCCACCCTCTCCGGCGGCGAACAGCAGCGGGTCGCGCTGGCCCGCGCGCTCGCCCCGAGTCCCCGCCTGCTGATGCTCGACGAACCGCTCGGCCAGCTCGACCGCTCACTGCGCGAACGGCTCGTCGTCGAACTCCGGGAGCTCTTCAGTGAGTTGGGCACGACCGTGCTCGCCGTCACGCACGACCAGGGTGAGGCCTTCGCGCTCGCCGACCGGGTCGTGGTCATGCGCGACGGCCGGATCGCCCAGTCCGGTACGCCACTTGAGGTCTGGCAGCATCCCGCGGACGAGTTCGTGGCCCGCTTCCTCGGCTTCGACAACGTGGTCACGGCGACGGTGAGCGGAGAGGCCGCGGACACCCCGTGGGGCAAGGTTCCGGTGCCGGAGGGCGCCCCGCAGGGGCCGGGCACGCTCCTCGTGCGGCCCGCCGGCGTACGGCTCGTGGACGCGTCGGACGGGCTGCGCTGCACCGTGGCCGCCCGCACCTTCCGGGGCACCCACGTCGCCGTACATCTGCAACCGCAGGACGCGCCCCGGCTCGAAGCGGCGTGCGCGCTGCGGGACGCGCCGGAGCCCGGCGACGAGGTCGGCGTGGAGTTCGACGCAGCTGAAATCGTCGTACTCGGGGAGCTTTCTGCCGCATGAGGTGCGGGGCATGACGCCACTCGGACATGAGCGCTACTGCGATGCGATCGAGCTGCAGGTACGGCAGTTGAGGGATGTGCTGACCTCGGACGGTGCCACGCTGTCCGCCACCGTGCCGACCTGCCCGGACTGGTCGCTGGAACAGCTCGTGCGGCACACGGGCGGAGCGCTGCCCTGGGTCGAGCAGCTCGTCCGTACCCGGGCGCAGGAGCACATCCCCGAAGAGGAGACTCCCCTCGCCGGGGGTCCCGAGGCCGAGGGGGACCCCGCGGCCCTGGACGCCTGGCTCGCCGAGACCGGCGAGATGCTCGTCGGCACGCTGCGGGAGGCGGGGCCCGACACGCATGTGTGGGGGTGGGCCGGGGTCCTCAACTCCGGGTTCTGGGCGCGCCGGATGACGCACGAGCCGGCGATCCACCGCGCCGACGCGAGGCTGGCCGCCGAGCCGCCGGGCTGCCGTACGAGGTCGACGCCGACCTGGCGGCGGACGCGATCGACGAGTGGACGGGGATCATCGAGTTCGTGCAGCGGACGCAGCCGCACGACGAGGCGAGCGAACTGGTCGGCCCGGGGCGCAGCATCCACCTCCACGCCACCGACACCACTCCCGGACTGAACGCCGAGCGAAGCGAGATGGGGGTCACCCCGCCCGAAGGGTGGGGGAGGGTCATCGAGCTCACCGAGAAAGGCGTCGCCTGGCGCCGGGGCCATGAGAAGGCGACCGTGGCGCTGCGCGGCCCGCTCACGGACGTACTGCTGAGCTTCTACCGCCGACTGCCCCTGGACGGCGGGCAGTTGGAGGTGCTGGGGGAGCGGGAGCTGCTGGAGTTCTGGCTGGAGCGCGCGACCTTCGGTTAGGCGCGATTACCGCATACGCGGGTGGCCCGCCCCCTCGTCGAGGGGACGGGCCACCCGTTCGTACGGTGTGTGCCTGCGGGTCAGCCGGCCTTCGAGGCGCTACGGCGGCGCATACCGAAGAACACCGCTCCGCCACCGACCACGACGAGCGCGCCGGCGATACCGGCGATCATGCCGGTGTTGGAGTTGGCACCGGTCTCGGCGAGGTTGGAGTCACCGGCCGCGGGGGACGGGGAGTTGTCGCCCGTCGTCGCGGGGGCGGTGCTGCTGCTCTCCTTCTCCGACGGGGTCGCGGAAGGAGTCTCCGACGCGGAAGGCGTCTCCGACGGCTTCGGGGTCTCCGAAGGCGAAGGCGTCTCGGTGGACTTGCACGCCGAGGACGGCGCGGTCAGGTCCGGGGAGATGTCCTCGTCGACGATGCCCCCGGCCTTGATGTGGACGCGGTACTGGGCGTTCGCGGCCCAGTCCTCGGAGAAGGTGACGGTGGCGCCCTCGCGGGTGCCCGTGACCGTCTGGGTGCCGACGAGCTTCTCGTCGGCGCCGTTCGACTCGAGGTAGACCGAGACAGTGGCCTCCTTGCCCGAGGAGTCCGTGTCGGTGACGGTGATGATGCCCTTCCCGTTGTCGTCGCAGGAGGCGACGGCCGAGAAGTCACGAATGTTGCAGGCCATTGCGTTGCCCGCGACGCCGAGCGCGAGCGCGGCTGTGGCGGAGGCAACACCGAGGATGCGCACGGAACGTGCGGTACGGCGAGATATGGACACGATTGCCCTTCACGGGATGCGCAACTGCGGGGGGTGAAAGGGGGCTCTGACGTGGCAACAGGACCCCCAGGAGCCTCACAGGTTTATAAGTGCCGCCCAAGGGCTGTCAATGCATATGCCCTGCCCGGGCATTGGCTTTGCCTTGTCATTAACCACCGAGGCGTTTGAGCGCCCCCGGAGCGTCCTCGATCCGGTCGACCAGCGCGATTCGGGACTCCATCGAGCGCTCCCGGGCCAGCGACTGGAGGAGGGGCCAGGTGGGGTGCTTCTCGGTCCAGTGCGCGCGGTTCACGAGGACCATGGGGGTGGGTTCGCCACGGGATTCGTAGTAGTTCGGGGTCGCGTTGTCGAAGATCTCCTGTACGGTCCCGGCGGCGCCCGGCAGGAAGACAACGCCCGCGTTCGAGCGGGCCAGCAGGCCGTCCTCGCGGGTCGCGTTGGCGAAGTACTTGGCGATGTGCGAGGCGAAGGCGTTCGGCGGCTCGTGGCCGTAGAACCAGGTGGGAATGCCGACCGAGGTGCCACCGGAGGGCCAGCGCTCCCGGACGTCGAAGGCGGCGCGCGCCCAGTCGGTCACCGAGGGGACGAACGACGGAACCTTGGCGAGGAGTTGGAGAGCTTCGGCGAGCGTCTCGTCCTCGAAGGACGCCGCGTACGCGCCCAGGTTCGCCGCCTCCATCGCGCCCGGTCCGCCGCCGGTGGCGACCGTGAAACCGGCGCGCGCCAGCTCACGACCGAGCCGCGCCGCCCCCTCGTACGCCTCCGTGCCGCGCCCCATCGCGTGGCCGCCCATCACACCCACCACCCGTGCGCCGACGAGGAGTTCGTCGAGCGCTTCCGAGACGGAGTCGTCGTGGATCGCGCGCAGCATCGACGCGAAGACGTCCCCGTCGGCCTTGGTCTGCTGGAACCAGGCGTACGCGCGGGCGTCGGGTGTCGCCTCGTAGCCCGCGTCGAGCGACTCGAAGAGCTCGTCGGGGGAGTAGAGCAGGCCCCGGTACGGGTCGAAGGGCAGTCCGGGCACGGGCGGGAAGACCAGCGCGCCCGCGGCCCGCACCTTCGCCGCCGCCTCGGGGTCCATCGGGCAGCCCAGGAAGACGGCGCCCGCGGTGTCCACGGACAGCAGAGCCGCCGTGCGGTCCGTCAGATCGACTGCCTGAACACGGAATTGGGTGAGCGAGCCGCCCGCCGAGACGACCTCGTCGAACTCGGCGAGGGACTCGATCTCACGGTCGCGGGAGGCGTGGAGGGGTGTCGGCTGCACGCGGCCATGCTAGGGCCTGCGGGTGTACGGGCCTGGTTCCGGACCGGGACCGGGGGCGGGAGCGAGACCGGGGGCGGGGCCCTGACCGTGCGACGGGACCAGACGGCGCGGGCCTCGAGGCGAACTCCCTGCGGATGCCCGCGAATCCGGTGGCCGTGGCCCTCGTACGCTCCTGCGGCCGGGTGCGGACCGCGCGTACCGCGGCGAACGAGGCCGCGAACGACAGGGCGTTCAGCAGCAGGGCCCAGCGGATGCCCGCGGTCAGCAGCAGCGGCGCGGCCAGCGGCGGGCCCGAGATGGTGGCGATCGCCTGGGTCGCCTGGCCGATGCCCGCCGCGCGGCCCCGCTCCCTGAGCTCCACCACGTCGCCGAGCAGCGCGAACCTGGCCGGATTGAAGAACTGTGCCGCACAGGTCGCCAGCAGCACCGTCACATAGACGAGAACCAGGACGGCCGTGGACGACAGCGTCCCGTCCGGCAGAAACGCGACGACGGTGAGCGCGCCGATCAGCCCCGCCCGCACCAGGTCCGCTCCGAGCATGGTCCGCCGGCAGTCCCAGCGGTCCACGAACACACCGGCGACCGGGCCGGCCAGCAGCGTGCCCACGGAGACCATCGCGATCAGCGCGGAGACCGCGGCGGGTGCGTAGGCACGCCCCTGAAGGAGGATGGCGCCGACCCAGAGGGACAGTGTGGTGCTGAAGACGAAGTCACCGACCTGGGACACGAGTTGACCGGCCCAGAGGAAGGTGAAGTCGCGATTGATCAGCCGCATCCGCGGGACTCTGTCAACACCGGCGGCAATCCGGAAGGGACTGCCGGAGGCGGCGGATCGGCAGGGAGCGCCGGAGGTGGCGGATCGGCAGGGAGCGCCGGAGGTGGCGGGCCGCTGACCTCAGCCCTGCACCGCCGCCGGGTCCATCCACATGACCTCCCAGGTGTGGCCGTCCGGGTCGTCGAAGGCGCGGCCGTACATGAAGCCGTGGTCCTGGGTCTCGCCGGTCGCCGTGCCGCCCGCCGCGATCGCGCCGTCGACCAGTTCGTCGACCTTCTCGCGGCTCTCGGCGCTCAGACACAGCAGCACCTCGCTGGTCTTCGTCGAGTCCGCGATCTGCTTCTTCGTGAAGTCCGCGTAGCGCTGCTTGCTCAGCATCATCGCGATGATCGTGTCGCTGATCACCACGCAGGCGCAGTCGTCCGTCGTGAACTGCGGGTTGATTGTGTAGCCGAGCTCGGTGAAGAACTTCTTCGAGGTGTCGACGTCGGCCACGGGCAGGTTCACGAAGATCATCTGCTGGTACATGAGGAGTCTCCCGTCGGTGGTGTGCCGTTCGGATGGGTAGACCGGAGGCCCGCCCGGAACTCATCGCTCGACGCGGACCTTTTTCCGTACGGGGTTCATCGATCGCTTCGTACGGGGATCAGTGGACCAGAGGCAGCGCGGCCAGCTCGGCGACCGCCCAGGTCAGCGGGGCGAACAGGGCGAGCAGCGCGCCGACGCGCAGGGCCGCGGCGCCGCGGAGCATCGTGGCGGGCGCCCCCAGCCGCAGCAGCGCCGCCGTGGTGTCCGCGCGCGCCTGCTTGGCCTCGACGGCGGCCGTCGCCAGCGTCAGCAGGGTGCACCCCGCGACCAGCAGCGCGCCGAGGGTGGTCAGCGGACCGAAGTCCGGGCGCGCGCCGGTGTACAGCGCCGCCATGGCGTACCCGCCCGACGCCACCGCGCAGACCACGCCGAGCGGTTGCCCGATGCGCCGTGACTCCGTCTGCAGCACGCGGCCGGCGAGCAGCCGCAGCGCCCCGGGCCGTACGGCCTGGAGCAGCCCCCCGCACAGGTACGTGATCGCGGGCCCGGCCAGCGCCAGGCCGACCGCGGTCAGCACCCAGCCGACCAGCACTCCGACCGGGCCGCCCGCGAAACCGCCGGGCAGTGCGAGACCGGGGGCCGGGCCCGGACGGCTCCCGTACATCTCCACGGCCAGGCCTGCCGCGAGTGCGGCGGCGCCCCAGGGGAGACCGCTGGGAGTGGACTCCAGGGGTGGGAATTGGCGCGGGTCCAGCTCGGGCCTCGGGCGGCGACCGGGGCGGTCGGCGGAGCGCTCCGGTGTGCCGGATTCGCCATACGGGGCTGGGTCGCCGAGGGCGCCGGGGTGGTCGTCGGCGGCTGCGTGCCGGTCGGTGCCGGGGTGGTCAAGGACCACGGGGTCCGCGTGCGTGCCCAGGTTCTGCTGGGCCTCTCCACCGGCAAACGCCTCGGCGGTCCAGTGGAAGTCGGAGCTGTCGAGGGCGGCCGCGTCCAGATCGCCGTGGTCGTGCGCGCTCGGGGTCCCGTAGGCATCTCCGCCGGCGTGCGCTGCCGCGGCCCCGTCCCCGTCGGCGCCGGAGCCGTCGCGGGCGCCCGGGTCACCGAGGGCGGCTGTGCCGCCGTACGCACCCGTGTGTTCGTACCCGTCGGCGCCGGGGAGACCGGACGCGCCGCGACCGCCCCCCGCGTGCCGACCGCCGCCCCGGGCCCCGCGTCCGGGGGCGTTCCGCGTCGCGCTCTGCCGTGCCGCGGTCCATGTGCGGCCGTACGACCACACGGCTCCCTGCGGCTGCCCGCCTCGCGGCCGCAGGACCAGTGCCACCGCCGCGGAGGCCGCGATCGGCAGCAGGGCCAGCAGCGTGAGGGCCGCGGGCAGCGGGAGGGGCTTGTCGGCGGCGAGGAACTCGGCCGCCGCGCCGTCGAACGGCATGCCCGTCAGGTCGCCGCGCAGGTGCAGGAAGAAGAGCAGGGCGAGCATCGAGCCGAGGGTGGTGGACAGGGCCGTGGTGACGGTGGAGACGGCCATCAGGCGGCCCGTTCCGAGGCCGATGGCCGCGAGGCCGGGGCGCGGGCGGGTGCCGGGGTCGGTGCGGGCGACCGCGACCGCGAAGTACACCGTGGCGGCGAGCGGGGCGACGCACCAGGCCAGGCGCAGCACGCTGGCGGCCGAGGCGTCCGGATGCGACATCGCGTACCCCAGCGTGCACAGCAGCAGGAAACCGGTGCCCGCCGAGGCCGCGGCGACCAGGAGCCGGCGGAGCTGGACCAGGGGATGTGCCCCGCGGGCTAGACGGAGAGCGAGCACGCGGCCCGGCCTTCCGTCTCGGCGACCGGGGGCAGGTGGACGGTGTTCACGCGCCGTCCGTCGAGCAGCGACACCGTGCGGTCGGCGAGCGCCGCGGTCTCCGCTTCGTGGGTGGCCAGGACGACGGTGATGCCGTGCGTGCGGGCCGCCGAGGTGAGCGTGCGCAGTACGTGGGCGCGGTCGGCGCGGTACAGCGGGGCGGTCGGTTCGTCGGCGAAGAGCACGGTCGGGGAGGGGACCAGCGCGCGGGCGATGGCGACGCGCTGCCGCTCGGCCTGGAGCAGGGCGTGCGGGCGTTTGCGGGCGCAGCCGCCGATGTCGAGGCGCTCCAGCCATTCCAGGGCGGCGGTCTTGGCGGCCCGGCGTGCGCAGCCGCGCAGCATCAGGGGCAGCGCTGCGTTCTCCCAGGCGTTCAGCTCGGGGAGCAGGACGGGCGCCGGGTCGATCCAGCCGAAGCGGTCGCGGCGCAGCCGTTCGCGGGTGAGCGGGCCCATGGTGTGCACGGGCGTGCTGTTGAACCAGACCTCGCCCTGCTGGGGCAGCAGCTGGCCCGACAGGCACTGGAGGAGGGTCGTCTTGCCGCTGCCGCGCGGGCCGCCGACGGCGAGGATCTCGCCCTCGCGGATGTGGAGCGAGACACCGCTGAGCGCGGGCGAGCCGTTGTGCTTGACGTGCAGGGAGCGTGCCCAGAGCACGTCGTTGTCCGGCGGGGCCACCATCGCGTACACCTCGTTCAGATCTGATTTGCGCTGCTGAGTCCCCCGGTCGGGGGAACGAAGGCAGGGCCGATCGGTCACTGGGCACGCTAGGGATTCGGCGGCGGGCGGCCGGACAGCACGCGGCCCCGGGCCGCCGTTTCTCACTCGAACGGACGGCACCGGGGCCGATGTTGATCAGCTGATCAGTTACGCGTCGATCACAGCTTCGTCCACGCCTCCGTCAGCACCTGACGGACGATCCCCTCGATCTCGTCGAAGGTCGACTGGTCGGAGATCAGCGGCGGCGACAGCTGGATGACCGGGTCACCGCGGTCGTCGGCGCGGCAGTAGAGGCCGTACTCGAAGAGCTTCTTGGAGACGAAGCCGTAGAGCACGCGCTCCGACTCCTCGTCCGTGAAGGTCTCCTTGGTGGCCTTGTCCTTCACCAGCTCGATGCCGTAGAAGAAGCCGTTGCCGCGGACGTCGCCGACGATCGGCAGGTCGTGCAGCTTCTGGAGCGTCGAGAGGAACGCGCCCTCGTTGTCCAGCACGTGCTGGTTGAGGCCCTCACGCTCGAAGATGTCGAGGTTGGTGAGTGCCACGGCCGCGGAGACCGGGTGGCCGCCGAAGGTGTAGCCGTGCAGGAAGGTGTTGTCGCCCTTGTAGAACGGCTCGGCGATCCGGTCCGAGACGATGGTGGCACCGATCGGGGAGTAACCCGAGGTCATGCCCTTGGCGCAGGTGATGATGTCCGGGATGTAGCCGAACTTGTCACAGGCGAACATCGTGCCGAGGCGGCCGAAGGCGCAGATGACCTCGTCCGAGACGAGCAGCACGTCGTACTGGTCGCAGATCTCGCGCACGCGCTGGAAGTACCCGGGCGGCGGCGGGAAGCAGCCACCGGCGTTCTGCACCGGCTCGAGGAAGACCGCGGCGACGGTCTCCGGGCCCTCGAAGAGGATCTCCTGCTCGATCTGGTCGGCGGCCCAGCGGCCGAAGGCCTCGGGGTCGTCGCCGTGGATCGGGGCGCGGTAGATGTTCGTGTTCGGGACCTTGTGCGCGCCCGGTACGAGCGGCTCGAAGGGGGCCTTCAGGGCCGGCAGACCCGTGATGGACAGGGCGCCCTGCGGGGTGCCGTGGTAGGCGACCGCGCGCGAGATGACCTTGTACTTCGTGTGGTTGCCGTTGAGCTTGTGGTACTGCTTCGCCAGCTTCCACGCGGTTTCGACGGCCTCGCCGCCGCCCGTGGAGAAGAACACCTTGTTCAGGTCGCCCGGCGCATAGTGCGCGAGGCGCTCGGCGAGCTCGACGGCCTTCGGGTGGGCGTAGGACCAGATCGGGAAGAAGGCCAGCTCCTGCGCCTGCTTGAAGGCGGTCTCGGCCAGCTCCACGCGACCGTGGCCCGCCTGGACCACGAACAGGCCCGCGAGACCGTCGAGATAGCGCTTGCCCTTGTCGTCGTAGATGTAGGTGCCCTCACCACGGACGATGGTGGGAACGGGCGCGTTCTCGTACGAGGACATGCGGGTGAAGTGCATCCACAGGTGGTCGTACGCGGTCTTGCTGAGGTCCTTGGTGCTCACGGCTATCGGGTTCCCCACATGTAGGTCTGCTTCTTGAGCTTCAGGTAGACGAAGCTCTCGGTGGAGCGCACTCCGGGCAGCGCCCGGATGCGTTTGTTGATGACGTCCAGCAGGTGGTCGTCGTCCTCGCAGACGACTTCTACGAGGAGGTCGAACGAGCCCGCGGTCATCACCACGTACTCGACTTCCGGCATGGCCGTCAGCGCGTCGGCCACCGGCTCGAGGTCACCCTCGACATTGATGCCCACCATCGCCTGCCTGCGGAAACCCACGGTGAGCGGGTCCGTGACGGCGACGATCTGCATCACGCCCTGGTCGAGCAGCTTCTGGACGCGCTGGCGCACGGCCGCCTCGGAGAGGCCGACGGCCTTGCCGATCGCGGCGTACGGGCGGCGTCCGTCCTGCTGGAGCTGCTCGATGATGGCGAGGGAGACGGAGTCCAGCTGGGGACTTCCGTTCCTGGACTCGCGGGAGTCCCTGGGGTCTGCGCTTCGACTGGCCACGCCCTCACTGTGCACGACGTCTCGACAGTTCCGCAAGGCCGTAGCGATGAAATTCGTTGTTTTCGGGTACGTGTCTTGCGGATTTCGCAGTTCTGAGGCGATCAGGGGTGTTGAAAACGTGGGGGCACGGATTAGGGTGGGTGTCTCAGTGATTGGACACCCGAAACTTGGAGGGCCGGCAGTGAGCACCGAGCTGCGTCGTCTGCGCAATTACATCGACGGTGAGTTCCGGGACGCCGCCGACGGACGGACCACCGAAGTGGTCAACCCGGCGAACGGTGAGGCGTACGCGACCGCGCCGCTGTCCGGACAGGCGGACGTCGACGCCGCCATGGCGGCCGCCGCCGAGGCCTTCCCGGCCTGGCGCGACCAGACCCCCGGCGAGCGCCAGAAGGCCCTCCTGAAGATCGCGGACGCCTTCGAGGAGCGCGCCGAGGAACTGATCGCGGCCGAGGTGGAGAACACCGGCAAGCCGATCGGGCTGACCCGGTCCGAGGAAATCCCGCCGATGGTGGACCAGATCCGCTTCTTCGCGGGTGCCGCCCGCATGCTCGAGGGCCGTTCGGCCGGCGAGTACATGGAGGGCATGACCTCGATCATCCGCCGCGAGCCGATCGGCGTCTGTGCCCAGGTCGCGCCGTGGAACTACCCGATGATGATGGCCGTGTGGAAGTTCGCCCCGGCGCTCGCCGCGGGCAACACGGTCGTCCTCAAGCCCTCGGACACCACCCCCGCCTCCACGGTCCTGATCGCCGACATCATCGGCTCCATCCTCCCCAAGGGCGTCTTCAACGTCATCTGCGGCGACCGCGACACCGGCCGCGCGATGGTCGAGCACCACACCCCGGCGATGGCCTCCATCACCGGCTCCGTGCGCGCGGGCATGTCCGTCGCCGAGTCGGCGTCCAAGGACCTCAAGCGCGTCCACCTGGAGCTGGGCGGCAAGGCCCCGGTCGTCGTCTTCGAGGACACCGACATCGCCAAGGCCGTCGAGGACATCTCGGTCGCGGGCTTCTTCAACGCGGGCCAGGACTGTACGGCCGCCACCCGCGTCCTCGTCCAGGAGTCCATCCACGACGAGTTCGTCACCGCCCTCGCCAAGGCCGCCGCCGACACCAAGACCGGCCAGCCGGACGACGAGGACGTGCTGTACGGCCCGCTCAACAACCCCAACCAGCTCCAGCAGGTCACCGGGTTCATCGAGCGCCTGCCCGCCCATGCCAAGGTCGAGGCGGGCGGCCACCGGGTCGGCGAGAAGGGCTACTTCTACGCCGCCACCGTCGTCTCCGGCCTCAAGCAGGACGACGAGATCATCCAGAACGAGGTCTTCGGCCCCGTCATCACCGTCCAGTCCTTCACGGACGAGGCGCAGGCCATCGAGTGGGCGAACGGCGTGGACTACGCCCTCGCGTCCTCGGTGTGGACGAAGGACCACGGGCGGGCGATGCGCCTGTCGAAGTCCCTGGACTTCGGCTGCGTGTGGATCAACACCCACATCCCGCTGGTCGCCGAGATGCCGCACGGCGGCTTCAAGAAGTCCGGCTACGGCAAGGACCTTTCGGCGTACGGCTTCGACGACTACACGCGCATCAAGCACGTGATGACGTCGCTGGACGGCTGATCGCAGCAGGAACCGCGCGGCCCCGGACGGGAGTTGATCCCGTCCGGGGCCGCGGTGTTCCCCCCTCCGTGGTGGTCAGGCGTTCTTGCTGCTGCTGGAGAGCGGCCTACGTGCTCCACGCCAACAGCGGTCCGGTGATCCCGCCCGACCAGGTGGCCTGGCTCTTCCAGCCGTTCCGCCGCCTCGGCGCCGAACGCGTCCGGAAGCGTGACGGTCTCGGCCTGTCCATCGTCGCGGCCGTCGCCACCGCGCACGGCTGTTCGGTCGCGGCGTGGCCCCGCCCGGAGGGCGGCTTGAGCGTCAAGGTCACGCTTCCGGCACTCTGTGGGACCGCGTACGAACTGATCGACAGGGTGTCGGGTCGGTGCGCGACCTCTTGACGCAGCGTCCATTGTTCCGGCAGGGCCGGTGACGGCATGCTGCCCGGGTGCCAGTGATTCGGAAGACCTCGCCCCTGTCCCGCCGGTCCCTGCTGCGCGCCCTCGGCGGTGGTGCCGCGCTCGGCGCGCTCGCCGGCTGCGGGGTACCCGCCGCCTATGTGTCGCCCGGCGACCGGGCCGGGACCGACCTCTCCCTCCGCGACAAGCGGCTGACGTGGGCGAACTGGCCGCTGTACATCGACACCGACGACAAGGACACCACGAAGCGGCCCACCCTGGAGGCCTTCGAGAAGCGCACCGGGATCTCCGTCGACTACATCGAGGAGATCAACGACAACGACGAGTTCTTCGGCAAGATCAGCCCGTCCCTGATGAACCACCAGCAGACGGGCCGTGATCTGATCGTCATCAGCGACTGGATGTGCGCGCGCTTCGTCCGCCTCGGCTGGGTCCAGGAGATGGACCGGGCCCAGCAGCCGAACGTCACCAAGTACCTTGACCCGCTGCTGCGTTCGCCCGCCTTCGACCCCGGCCGCAAGTCGACGGTGCCGTGGCAGTCGGGAATCACCGGCCTCGCCTACAACCGCCGCAAGCTCGGCCGCGAGATCAAGCACGTCTCGGATCTGTGGGCGGACGACCTCAAGGGCCGGGTCACCCTGCTCTCCGGCCTCGACGAGGCGTTCGCGCTGCTCATGCAGGGCAACGGCGTCGACATCACCCAGTGGAAGGCCGACGACTTCGACCAGGTGTGCGACCAGGTCGAGAAGTACGTGCACAGCGGCCAGATCCGCCGCTTCACGGGCAACGACTACACCAAGGACCTGGTCAGCGGGGACGTCCTGGCCTGTCAGGCGTACTCGGGTGACGTGATCCAGCTCCAGGCGGACAACCCGGACATCCGCTTCGTCGTCCCCGAGGAGGGCGCCGAGCTGTGGTCCGACTCGCTGATGATCCCCAACCTGGCCCGCCACAAGGCCAACGCGGAGAAGCTCGTCGACTACTACTACGACCCGAACGTCGCCGCCGAGCTGGCGTCCTGGGTCAACTACGTCTGCCCGGTCCCGGCCGCCCAGGACGTCCTCGCCTCCTCCAAGGACGAGGACACGGCCGCCCTCGCCGACAACCCGCTCATCTTCCCCAACGCCGCCATGCGGAAGCGGCTCGTGATCGCCCGCGACATCACGTCCACCGAACGGACCGAGTTCGCGAAGCGGTGGAACGCGATCGCGGGGCTCTAGTTGCCCGTTGAGGATGTGCTCGGCCGGCAAGGGGCCTGCGGCGAGGTCCATGTCGCCGATGCGGCCGCCGATGGCGAGGATCGTCTTCGTTTTCGCGCCGGTCACGGATGTGCTCTTACTTGAGGCCGCTGAGCATGACGCCGCGGATGTAGTGCTTCTGCAGCAGCAGGAAGAGGATCAGGACCGGCAGGATGCTCAGGACGAGGCCGGCCATGACGATGGGCATCGTGCGGGTCGGGTCGACGTAGTCCTGCAGGAGCTGGATGCCGACGGGCAGGGTCATCACGTCCGGGTTGGCGGTCGAGACGAGCAGCGCCCAGATGTACTCGTTCCAGGCGTCGACGAAGGTCAGCAGCCCGAGCGTCACCAGGACCGGCTTGGTCTGCGGCACCACGATCCGCCACCACACGGCGAACTCGCCGGCCCCGTCGATGCGCGCGGCCTCGAGGACCTCGTCCGGGATCGCGACCATGAACTGGCGCGTCAGGAAGATCCCGAAGCCGTTGACGAGGAACGGCATGGCGAGCGCCGCGATGCTGACGGTCAGGCCCGCGCCGCCGCGCCCGAACAGGTCGTTGCCGCCCGCCAGCGGCCAGTGCACCAGGATCAGGAAGTGCGGGATGAAGAAGAGGAACGGGGGGAACATCATCGTCGACAGCACAAGGCGGAAGATGAAGTTCCGGCCGGGGAAGCGGAGTTTGGCGAGCGCGTAGCCGGCCAGTGACGACGTGAGCAGCACCGATCCGGTGATCACAGCGGTGGCGATGACGCTGTTGCGGAAGAGCACCGGCAGATCGAGCTGGTCGAACGCCGCCCGGTAGTTGGACGGGTCGAACGCCTCGGGCAGGAACCGGTACGGCAGCGTGCCGGACTCGCCAGGCCCCTTGAAGGACGTCATCACCATGTCGAGGAACGGCACCACCGTGAGCACGGCGCCGGTCACGACCACCAGATACGAGAACCACGGGAAACGGCGTCGGGTCATGCGTCCTCCCCTTTGCGCCGGAAGATCCACAACTGCACCAGGGTGACCATGAGGACCACCACGAACAGCACGAAGGCGGCGGCGCTCGCAGTGCCCCAGTCGCCGTACGAGAAGGCCTGCCGGTACATCTCCAGCGCGGCCACATTGGTCGCGTCACCCGGCCCGCCCTTGGTCATCACGATGATCAGCGCGAACGACTGCAGGCCGGTGATGAACTGGGTGATGCACACGAACAGCAGGGACGGCCGCAGCAGCGGCAGTGTGATCTTCCAGAAGACGGTGACGGGCCCGGCGCCGTCGAGCGCGGCGGCCTCGTAGTACGACTCGGGAATGGACTTCAGCCCGGCGGTCAGGATGAGGATCGCCGAGCCGACCGAGGCCCAGGCCTGTACGACCACGACCGAGGGCAGCGCGGTGTCCGGGTCCTGGAGGAACGCCACCGAGCCGAGACCGAGGGCGTTGAGGACGCCGTTGACAAGCCCGCCCGGCTCGTACATGTACTTCCATACGTTGCCGACGGCGACGACGGTCGTGACGATCGGCAGGAAGTACAGGGTGCGCCACAGCCCCTGGAACCGCAGGTTGTCGATGCAGGTGGCGACGAGCACGGAGCCGGCGAGCGCGAGGACCACGGTGCCCAGGGCGAACAGCAGCGTATTGGTGAGGATCGGCGCCAGGAACGTCGATCCGTCCGCGAAGAGGTCGGCGAAATTGTCCAGGCCGACCGGATCGATGTCGCCGAGGTCGAACCCGGCCCAGCGAGACATCGACAGCAGCAGCGCGAAGCCGAGCGGCAGGATCAGGAAGACCGCGAAGAACAGCAACGTCGGCGCCAGGAAGAGATAGGCGACGACCGCCTGGCGGCGCCGGGTCCGGCCGCGGCCGTCGACGGCGGGCACGACGGACCGCGGGCTGTGCGCCCGCTCAGTCGTCTCCGGCGCCAGGGTGTTCACCATGAGCGCGACACCTCCTGATCGACCTGACGGCGGGTGGTGCGCAGTGCCTCGTCGACCGACTGCTGACCGGTCCACAACGCCTCGATGTTCTTGCGCAGCAGCGACTTGGCCTGCTGCGCGCCCGGCACATTCGGCTCCGGCACCGCGTACGCCAGCGCGTCCAGGAACGGGCGCAGGTTCGGATCGCTGCCCTCGCTCAGGAGCGTCCGCATGTCGTCGGCGCGGCCGGTCAGGGAGCCGACCGACACCTGCAGGGAGCTCATCCGGGTCGCTGTCGCGCCCTTCTTGGCGCTCTTCACGCTCACCTTCTCGGTGTTGAGCCAGCGCAGGAAGTCCCAGGCCTCGCGCGGGTGCTCACTGGCCGCGTTGACCCCCAGCATGAAGCCGGTGGAGAGCGTGGCGCGCGCGTCGTCCGCCTCGGGGACGGGCAGCGGCGCGACGCCGACATCGCGGTAGTCCTTGCCCATCTGGGCCTTCAGGCTCCCGGTCCACCAGCCGGCGCTGACCACCATGGCCACCTGCCCGGACTGGAACGCCTTGTAGACGTTGACGCCGGGGGCGCTCGCACCTTTGACGACGAGGCGGTGCTCCAGGTCGAACACGGCCCGGCCGGCCGGCGAGTCGATGGCGGTGCTCCTGCCGTCCGCGGAGACGAAGGTTCCGCCGGCGGCGTTGAGCAGGGCGAGCGTCTGGCCGACGGTGGTGGAGTCGTCGTAGGTCGACAGCCCGAACCCCTGGACCAGCGTGTTGCCGTACCGGTCCCGCTTGGTGGTGCGGTAGGCCGTCTCCTCCAGCTCCCGCCAGGTGCGCGGAGGGCCGTCGATGCCGGCCTCGCGCAGCAGCCGCTTGTTGTAGTAGAGGGCGTACGTCTGCACCTCGGTGGGGTAGCCGTAGACCTTGCCCCCCACCGACGAGGAGCCGACCGCGGCCTCGCCGTAGCCGCGCGTGATCTCCTCGGCGTGCTCGGACGGAGCGGGCCGCAGGACGCCGGCCTGGACGAGCTGGCCGTTCCACAGGCAGTACGGCTGGATGATGTCGGCGCCCTGGCCGGCGGCCTGCCGGACCATGAACGTGGTCAGCAGGTCCGTGAACTCGACTGCCGTCGTCCGCACCTTGACCCGGTCGTGAGTGGCGTTCCACTCGTCGACCGGGCCCTGCAGGGCCTCCTTGAGTTCCCCGCTCGCGTAGTGGGAGAGCAGGGTGAGGACGCTCGGATCCCCGGGCCGCCCGGTGCCCTGGTGCGGCGCGGCGCATCCGGAGGCGAGCAGCGCCGAGGGGAGCGCGAGCGCGAAGTGACGGCGACTCAGGCCGGCGGTGCGGCGTGACGGCGTCATCCGGCGGCCTCCCGGCGCATTACGCGGAACACCCGGGTCGTGGTGAAACCGCTCTTGCGGTACAGGTGGCCCGCCGGGGACTGCTCGCCGGTCCACAGGAACCACGCGGAGTGCGCACGGCGCGCCCGCATCCGCTCCAGGACGAGGTGGAGCAGGACCTTGCCGAGTCCGGTGCCGCGCATCTCCTCCAGCACGCCGAGCGGGCCGAACCGCTCGTCCACCGATTCGAACGTGCCGTGCATCGCCCAGCCGACCAGCCGGCCCGAGGGATCCCGGGCGACGACGATCCGGTCGAGCGGCGTGCCCACGGCCAGACAGTCCCGGATCATGCACGCCCAGTCCGGGCCGAAGTGGTTCCCGGCGAGCGCGAACAAGTCCACCAGGTCGTCGTCGCACGGGGTAGCGAACCGGTAGCCCTGCGCCGTCAGTTCGTCCAAGCGGCACGCGACATCCTCCGGGATGCGATAGCCGACCAGGCCGCGGTCCATCGCCGCCGCCTCGTACAGCGTGCGAAAGCCCAGGGACTCGAGGAGCCCGGCCGCTTCCGGGTACGCCTCGGCGTCCAGGCCGGGGAGGACGTAGTTCGGGGTGTACGAGGAGAAGTCCACCCGGGTACGGCCGTGGCGGTGCAGCCAGTCGAGGGCGTCGGTCAGCAGTCGGCGGCCCAGGCCGCGCCCGCGGACGGCCGGGTCGACGAAGAAGAACGGGATCCAGCCCTGCTCCGGCTCCAGGTCGGTGCCGGTCATCGGCGTCAGACGGCGCACCGCGTAGGCCGCGCCGACGACACGGTCGCCGTCGAGGGCGACCCGAAGCCCCTCCGGATCGAAGTTGGCGTCGAGCAGCACCAGGGAGCGGAAGCGGTCCGGGGCGATGGGGTCGGCCGGCGCACTCCGGCGCCACGCCTCCACCAACTGCGGGCCGTCGCCGGCGCGAAAGCCACGAATCTCGGTCCGGGATTTCGTCGTGCGATCGGTCATCGACGGGGTTGTCCTTCCATACGCAGGTCACGGACGGCGTCGAACGTCGCCCGCAGCACTGCCTCGGTCTGGTGGGGGGTGCGCTGCGCCACGGCGGTCAGGACGCAGTCCACGATGGCGAGTTGGGCGACGCCGCCGGCCGTCGCGCCCGAGCGCGGTTCCGATTCACGGACCACCGTGGTGAGGACGGCGTCCGAGGCGTCGGCGACGGGGCTGTGCGCGGCGTCGGGGCAGGAGGTCTCAGGAGTAGAGCAGCACGTCGTCGCCGGCCCACCGGCCGGGCGGCGCCGGCGGATCGCACGTCGGTAGTGGGTCGTCGCCCGCGTCGACGGCGTGCCGCAACCGGTCGGACCCCCACAGCAGGTCGATGAAGTGACGATGGCCGGTCCCCTCCACGCCGCCGTCCGGGGTGCGCCAGGCGAAGTTGTCCGGGTACAGCCGCCGCAGCGTCGCGAGCATCGCGATGGCGGTACGCACGGGAGCGAACGCCTCGCGGTCGGTGATGTGGAGCTGGACCCCGCGCAGCGGCCGTCCGGCGTGTTTGTGGAAGGTCGGTACGTACCGCAGATCACGGAAGTGCACTCCCGGCAGGGCGAGTTCGGCGAGCGAGGGCGCGAACCGCGCGTCGATGTACGGGGCCCCGACGATCTCGAAGGGCTGCGTGGTACCACGGCCCTCCGAGAGATTCGTCCCCTCGAACAGGCAGGTGCCGGGGTAGACGGTGGCAGTGGCGGGCGTCGGAATGTTCGGCGAGGGCGCGACCCACGGCAGGCCGGTGGCCTCCGCGTCCATGGCGCGCTGCCAGCCGAGGGCCTCGATCACCGTCAAGTCGGCGGCTCTGCCCGCTACTTGGGGCACAATCGAGGTGTTGAGATGCCGAGCGAGTTCGCCGCAGGTGAGGCCGTGCCGGACGGGTACCGGGGCGCGCCCGACGAAGCTGGCCCACGCCGGGTCGAGCAGCGGGCCCTCGCTGACGAGTCCACCGAGGGGATTCGGCCGGTCGGCGACCACGAACCGTACGCCCGTACGGGCCGCCGAGACCATCAGGTCGAACATGGTCCACACGTAGGTGTAGAACCTGGCCCCGATGTCCTGCAGGTTGTACACCAGGGCGTCGACGCCGCTGCCGAGCAGCAGTGCGTCGAGGTGCTCGCCGCCGCACCGGTATGTGTCGTGGACCGGCAGGCCGGTGGTGGGGTCCGCCTGAGCGGCCTCGCTCTCGCCTGCCTGGCCGGTGCCGTGCAGCCCGTGCTCGGGACCGAACAGGGCGACCAGTTGCGCGCCGGCCTCGAGCAGCGCGGGCGCGGCCGGGCGCAGGTCGGGGAGGACGCCGGTGTGGTTGGTCACCAGCCCGAGCCGGCCGGGCCCGGCAAGTCCGGGCGACGCGTGCAGTCGTGCGATCCCGGTCGTCACCGCGACGCGGTCGTCCGTGCTCATCCTTTGCCCCCGTCTGCCGGTGACCTCTCGAAGCAGTAGACGGAAATTTACTTGTATGTCCTGGAATTTTTCAATTACTCACCAACAGTTGCCCCCGAAGGGGGCCCGGCATCTCTCCCTCACCTCGGCCCGAACCGCGGGGCGCACGTCGAGCGCGACGATCCGCGCGGTGACGAGATCCTGGCCGGAATCGACCACACCGATGACACCGGTCCGTACTACTGGCAGCTCTACGACGTGCGGCGGCACCGCCGGGCGTCGACGTCGAGTACATGACGTGAGGTGAGCGGTGGCGTTCGGTCCCGGTGGGGTCAGGCGTTCGTGACCGTCGCCGTGACGGGCGTGCCGATCTCGACCGTGCGGCTGACCGTGCAGAGCCGGTCGTGCGAGCTCTTGACCGCCCGGGGGAGGATCGCGCGGGCGCGGTCGCCGGGTTCGCCGTCCGGGAAGGCGACGGAGAAGGTGACCACGAGGTCGGTCAGCCGGTTGCCGAGCTCGTCGCTGATCTTGTCGCCGGTCACGGTGACGGCGAAACCGGTGGGCTCTGCGTGGCGGCTGGTGGCGACATCGACGTCGGCCGCGGTGCAGCCCCCGATCGCGGCGAGCAACAGCTCGACCGGTGTGAAGTCGGTGCTGCCGTGGTGATCGGAGCCGGTGCCGAAGCTGATGGCCCCGCCGCGGGCGTTCGTCGCGGTGAAGTGGCCGGTGCCGGTCCGCTCGACGGTGACAGAGCGCAGGGTGTTGTCGGTCATGCCGCCGAGAGTAGTGTCGCGCTGCGTGGACCGCCTTGGGGAGGGGATCACCGCAGGTCAGGGCTGACCGCGCCGGTGTTCGACGACGCCATGTCCCACCGACTGCGCAACGCGAAGTCCGCCCGGACGACCGTACCGGGGCGCAGCAGCTTCTGATGGACCAGCGGATTCCGCCCGGCGGACGAGACCACGATGCCGAGATACCCCTCGGGGAGACCGGTCGCGGCGTACTCCCCGTGTTCGTCGGTCGTGGTACGCAGCAGTTGCCGGCCCGAGGCGTCCAGCACGATCACCGAGGCACCGCGGACGGGCTGCTGCTCGGAGTCGTGGACGGTGCCGACGAGCATCGGCACCGGCTCGCCGAAGTGGTGGTGGCGGTGGACGGGGAGCGCGGTGGGGATCGGCGTTTCCAAGGCCGGGTCGTCCACCGGGGGCTCCTCGATCTCGTCCTGGTCGCCGTCGCCGTACGGTCCTGCGGTCCCGCGGTTTCGCAGCCAGGCGTCGAGGCCCAGCAGGGCGGCGCCCGCGGCGATCCACGCGCACAGCATCAGGACGGGCTTGAGTACCCCGGCCCCGTCGAAGTAGAGGGCTCCGCGCAGCGCGTCGACCGCGTTGGCCAGGGGCATCACCGCGTGCACGTACTGGAAGAACGTCGGCAGCATCGGGGCGGGCACCGGGCCGCCGCTGGTGGGGATGCTCAGCACGATGAACAGGCCCATGCCCACCGCGGGGAAGAACTGCCTGGCGAAGGGGGCCAGGCCTGAGGCGAAGGTGGCCACGGCCGTGGTGAGCAGGAAGGAGATCGCCATGGTGGAGGGGTTGGTGGGCAGGTAGCCGAGGCCCGTGCCGATCAGGTAGCCGACGACGCTGAACAGGGCGGCGACTCCCGCGATCGTCAGCAGCTTCCTGCGTCGGCTGAAGGTCACCGCCCGCAGCAGGGTCGTCGCGAGGATGTAGCCGGGGATGCTCCAGGCGATCGCGAAGTAGACCACGGTCGAGCCCATCAGGTCCTTGCGCACGGTGGGCGCCACGTCCTCGACCGTGAGCTGCTGGTGGCCTCGGGCGGCGACTTCGGTGAACGCAGTGCGCAACGTCTGCTCGAGCGACATTCCGTTGGCCTGGGCCACGTACAGCACCGGATGCCGACGGTCGGCGGCGAAGCCCGCGGACGCGTCCCGGTCCCGCACCGCCTGCCGGGCCGCCGGGCCGTCGGCCACCGCCGTGACGTCGAAACCGCCGGGGTACTGCCGCCGCAGCTCGCTGTCGATCCTCCGCTCGACAGCCGGATCCGCGACCACGACCTTCACGTGGTTCGGCTGCGGTGCGTGCAGGGCGGGGGCGAAGCAGAACAGGAACCCGAGGAAGAGGGCCGCCGGAAACCACAGGGCCTCGGCCAGGGTTCTGGCCGGGGACGGGCCCGGCGGCTGCTCGGTCTGTTCTGCCATGCGGCTCTCCTGGGATAGAAAAACTTGCAGTGCTGCATATTTGCAGTACTGTAACTTATGGCAGCCGGCAGCCGACCCCGGAGTGTGATGGCACCGTGACGACCAGACCCCCGGACGGCTTGCGTGAGCGCAAGAAGCGGGCGACCAGAAGGGCTTTGCAGAGCTCGGCGGTGGCCCTTTTCCATCGGCACGGCCCGGACGCGGTCACGGTCGAGGACATCTGCGCGGACGCGGGTGTGTCTCCCCGCACCTTCTTCAACTACTTCTCCACCAAGGAGGAGGCGGTGTTCCTGCTGGAGGAGGGCATCCCCTCCCTGATCCAGCAGCGGATCATCGACCGCCCCGCGCACGAGACCCCGCTGGAAGCGATCCACGCGGTGCTCGCCGAGCGTCTGGGCGAGCTCACCACCGGCGGGATCCTGCTGGGGCGCGCGGCGTTGCTGCGCGAGCGCCCCGAACTGCTCCCGCGGATCGCCCAGACGAACCGCGCGGTCGAGGACGCGGTCATCGCGGCGGTCGCGACCCGCACCGGCCTGCCGGAGAACGACCTGTACGTCCGCACCACCGCGGCGGTCGCCTTCGCCGCCCAACAGGCGGCCGTCGCCTGCTGGCAGCCCGATTCCGGCGACGACGCGGTCACCGTGCTCAACCGGGCGGTCGACCTGGTCCGCAACGGGCTGTCCTGGGAGCCGCAGACCGCCTGAGGGCGGGGTCACCACGACGGCGGCGCTGACCGCACGTCAGAAACAACGCCGTCAGAAACAACGCCCCGTCCGTTACGGCGCCCCGCCCATTACGGCGCCCCGCCCATTACGGCGCCCCGCCCATTACGGCTTTGCCGTCTCTTTACAACCCGCCCTGTCGCTGCCTCGTCTCTCCGCTCGATCCGTAATTCAGCCCGCCGGGTCACCGGGCGGGCGGACCGACGAAAGAGAGCGATTCATGCGCCGAACCGGCCTCAGTGCCATGGCACTTGCTTGCACCGCCGTGCTGGCGGGCGCGGTGCCCGCATTCGCCGACGGGGCGACCGCGACCCCGAGCGCCACCACCGCCCCGAGCGCCGCTCCGACCACCGCCCCGAGCGCTGCACCGACCGCCACCCCGAGCAGGGCCGCGAGCGCCGAGCCGACCCGGGCGCCGTCCCCGGGCCAGGTCTCCGTCGTACCCAGCGGAGCACCGGACACCGGTGTGGCTCCGGCGTCGTCGGGATCCGGGAGCGCGGGCCCGCTGATCGGCGGGGGCGCTGCCGCCGCGGTCGTCGTGGGCGGTGGGGCGGTCCTGCTCGTACGGCGCCGGCGGGCGAACGGGGCATGAGCCTGCCCTCCAGGCGCGCCTTCGCCACCGCGGCGATGGCGTCGCTGCTCGTGGGCTGCGGTGGTCACCAGGCCGACCGGGCCACGACTGGACACCCCGCGAGCACGCCGTCGTCCTCCTCGCGGTCCCCCGCGAAGTCGACGCACTCCCTGGGCCGTTCGGCCCCGGTCCGGCTGCAGATCCCAGCCATCGGGGTCGACACCCCGGTCATACGGCTGGGGCTGGCCTCGGACGGCAGCGTGCAGGTGCCGCCGATCACGGCGCACGACCGGGCGGGCTGGTACCGGCACTCGCCGACGCCGGGTCAGACCGGCCCGTCGGTGATCCTCGGCCATGTCACGGTCGGTTCCTACGGGGACGGGGTGTTCCGGCACCTCGGGGGGCTGCACCGGGGCGACCGGATCGTGGCGCGCCTGGAGAACGGCACGTCGGCGGTGTTCGCCGTCAGCTCCGTGCGGACGGTCACCAAGGCGGAGTTTCCGTCGGACGCGGTGTACGGGGACGTGGACCGGCCGGAGCTGCGGCTCATCACCTGCGGTGGGCCTCGTACCGGTGACGGATACCTCGACAACGTGATCGTCTTCGCGACGTTGAGCTCCGCAAACCCCTGACCCGTCATTCCGGTCCCGGGCCGATGGAACGTACGCCGTCGGCCCGGGGTCTTCCCTACGAGTGCTCCCGCCCCCCTCTCGCCCCCCATGGAGAACGTTGAAACGGTCCCGCGAGAAGGCAGCGTCCGAGCTGTTCGCCGCCCTCTACCCGCGCCTCGCCGGCTGGTGCCGTCGGCTGGTCGACGACGACGAGACGGCCCACGAGATCGCCTCGGAGGCGTTCACCCGGCTCTGGGCCCGCTGGACATCCGTGGCCGAGCCCCGGGGCTTCCTCTATGTCACCGCGGCCAACCTCGTCCGGGACCACTGGCGCAAGCTCGAACGCGAACGCAAGGCCGTGCACCGCGCCACCGCCGAAGCCGCCGTCCGCCCGCAGACCGAACAGGCCGACCCGTCGGTACGCCTGCTCGTGCAGTCGCTGCCGGAACGACTACGCGTCCCGATCCTGCTGCACTACTACGCTGACATGCCGATCCGGGAGGTGTCCGTGCTGACCGGGCGCAAGGAAGGAACCATCAAGGCCGACCTCCACGCGGCCCGCGAACTGCTCCGCGCCCACCTGAGGAGAAGTCTTGATCACACACTCTGACGACGGTCCGGACTTTGAACCCGACGACCCCCTCGCCGTCATCCTGCGGCCCACCTCCGACTACCTCGGCCCGCCTCCCGGCCGATACGAGGTGATCCGCCGCGGTGCGGCCCGCCGCCGGCTGCTGCGCGCCGCGGCCGGGGTCGGCCTGTCGTGCGCCGTCGCCGCGGTCATCGCGCTGCCGCTCCGTTTGGCGACACACGAGTCGCCCGCCTCCCCGACGGTCCCGCTAGCCCCGCCGCCCGTGACCAGCCCTTCGGCCCCGCCCAGCCCCTCGGCGTCGCCCGAGCCCGTCCATACCCGCCCGACCCAGGGGACCCGGACCGTCAGCCCAACCCCGAACAGCTCCGCCACCCCGACCCGTGCGGCCGTCCCCACCCCCGCGCCGACGGCGACACCGACACCGACACCGACCTCGGCATCCGTCGATCCGTCGGCGGTTCGGAGCGGGGCCGACGCCACGCCCAGTCGCGGCTCGTCGGCCACGGCTGCCGAAGCCGGGTCATAAGGCAGGGGCATAAGTCAGCTTTATGAGGTCATACATCGGACCCGACTACAGACTTAGGTTTGCCTTAGTTTAGGCTTCCCGGCGAGTCCTCCTGCCCCTGCTCGAAGGGAACCTGATCATGCCTCGCCCTCTGCGGGTAGCCATTGTCGGAGCCGGCCCCGCCGGGATCTACGCCGCCGATGCGCTGCTGAAATCCGCGGTGGCCCTCGAGCCCGGCGTGTCCATCGACCTCTTCGAGCGGATGCCGGCCCCGTTCGGCCTGATCCGCTACGGCGTCGCCCCCGACCACCCGCGGATCAAGGGCATCATCACGGCCCTGCACCAGGTGCTCGACAAGCCGCAGATCCGCCTCTTCGGCAATGTCGACTACCCGGGGGACATCAACCTGGACGACCTGCGCGCCTTCTACGACGCGGTGATCTTCTCCACGGGCGCGACGGCCGACCGGGCGCTCGACATACCCGGCATCCACCTCGACGGCTCGTACGGCGCGGCGGACTTCGTCTCCTGGTACGACGGGCACCCGGACGTGGAGCGGACCTGGCCGCTGGAGGCGGAGAAGGTCGCCGTCCTCGGCGTCGGCAACGTCGCGCTCGACGTGGCGCGCATCCTGGCCAAGACCGCGGACGAGCTGCTGCCGACCGAGATCCCGCCGAACGTCTACGACGGACTGAAGGCCAACAAGGCCCTTGAGGTCCACGTCTTCGGCCGCCGTGGCCCGGCGCAGGCGAAGTTCAGCCCGATGGAGCTGCGGGAGCTGGACCACTCCCCGAACATCGAGGTCATCGTCGACCCCGAGGACATCGACTACGACGAGGGCTCGATCACGACCCGGCGCGGCAACAAGCAGGCCGACATGGTCGCCAAGACGCTGGAGAACTGGGCCATCCGCGACGTCGGCGACCGGCCGCACAAGCTGTTCCTGCACTTCTTCGAGTCGCCGACCGAGATCCTCGGCGAGGACGGCAAGGTCGTCGGCCTGCGCACCGAGCGCACCGCCCTCGACGGCACCGGCAACGTCAAGGGCACCGGCGAGTTCAAGGACTGGGACCTCGGCGCGGTCTACCGCGCCGTCGGCTACCTTTCCGACAAGCTGCCCAAGCTGCCCTGGGACGTCGAGTCGGGCACGGTTCCCGACGAGGGCGGCCGGGTCATCGAAGACGCCGGCGAGCACCTGCAGTCGACGTACGTCACCGGCTGGATCCGGCGCGGCCCCGTGGGTCTGATCGGCCACACCAAGGGCGACGCCAACGAGACGGTCGCCAACCTGCTGGACGACCACGCGAACGGCCGTCTGCACACTCCCGCTTCGCCCGACCCGGAGGCCGTGGACGCGTTCCTCGGCGAGCGGGACGTCCGCTTCACCACCTGGGAGGGCTGGTACCAGCTGGACGCCGCGGAGAAGGCGCTGGGCGAACCGCAGGGCCGCGAGCGCGTGAAGCTCGTCGAGCGTGAGGACATGCTCAAGGCGAGCGGCGCATAGGCATCCCAACTCCCCCGGAGGTAGGGGGGAGTGACGGTCGGCTTCCCCTGGGGGGCGGTTTTGAACACGTTCAAGTCAGGGCGTACGCTCCTGTCATGAGCGACAGAGCCGCCCTCCTCAAGGGCATCCGCGTGTGGCTGGTCTTCTTTGTCGTCTGCCTGGTGCTCAGCGGCGCCACGGCATTCCCCCTGGTGCACGAACTGCGGTGGACCGAGGACCTGTTGAGGTCCCTGTCCGTGCCGGAGCACCTCCCCGGCCTGATGGACTGGATCGAGAGCGTACGGCGCGGGATCGACGCCACCGACGCGAAGTACCCCTTCGTGCTGTACGGCACGGACTGGCTGGCGTTCGCCCACCTGGTCATCGCGGTCGCCTTCTACGGGCCGTACCGAGACCCGGTCCGCAACATCTGGGTCGTCGAGTTCGGCATGATCGCCTGCGCCGGCATCGTCCCGCTCGCGCTGATCTGCGGGCCGGTCCGGGGAATCCCCTTCTGGTGGACGCTCATCGACATGTCGTTCGGGATCTTCGGCGTGATCCCGCTGTATGTCGTACGGCAGAAGATCAAGCGGCTGGAGGCGCTCACCCCGGTGGCCACGCCGCCGCCCGGGGCCGTCACCGCTTGAGCGCCGCCAGCGCGATCCGCCGCGCGACCGGGTTCATCCCCTCGCCCTTGGCATCCGTCGAGTTGACCGAGTAGACGAGGGTGCGGGAGAGGTTCCGGGTGGCCAGGACGACCGCGCTGTAGCCGTACCGGGCGCCCGACTTGAGCCAGTAGACCGTGCCCTCGTACTCGAAGCGCTGGAGTCCGGCGCTCATGTCGGCGCCCTCGATGCCCGAGGGGACCGTGAACATCTCCTCCAGCTGCGGCCCGGGGACCAGGTCGCCGCGGAAGAGGTGGGTGATCAGCCGTTCCAGGTCGGCGGTGGTGGAGATCATGTCGCCCGCCGCCCAGCGGTCCGCCTGGTTCCAGTCGGTGACGTCGACGAACTTCGTCGTGCCGTCGGCCTGCTCGACCGCCTGGTAGCCGTGGTTGTGCGGCCCGTGGATGCGGGGATCGGTGCCGGGGAAGTACGTGTGGCGCATTCCGGCGGGCTGCAGGATCCGGTGGGCCGCCTCCCGTGCGTACGTGTGCCCGGTCACCTTCTCGATCAGCATGCCGAGGACCGTGTAGTTGATGTTCAGGTAGTCCTGCTGGGTGCCCGGGGCGAACTCCGGGCCCTTCGCCACCGCCGAGGCGACGACCTCCTTCGGTGTGAGGGTGTCGAAGCGGTGGGCGTACGCGTCCTCGAAGGAGTCGCCGAAGCCGTCGCCCGCCTGGATCCCGCTGGTGTGGTTCAGCAACTGCCGTACGGTGATGGGCTCGAAGGCGGTCGGCAGCAGTTCGGGCAGGTAGTGCTGCACGGGTGTGCCCAGGTCGATCTCGCCCTCCGCCGCGAGCTGGAGCACCACCGCCGCAGTGACCACCTTCGTGGTCGAACCGGCCCGGAAGAGGGCGTTCGGGTCCGCCTTCCGGCCGCTCGCCAGGTCGTGCACGCCCGCGCTGCCGCGCCAGCCGCCGTCGGTGCCCCCGACCCGTACGAGCGCGGCCGTCGCGTCGGCGTCCGGCAGCCCGGCGAGCGCGGCGCGCAGGGCCTCGGCGTCGGGTCCGGCCGTGCGTGCGGGCGCCGCGGCGTTGTGCGCGGCGCTCTGCGTGGCATTCCGCGTGGCGCTCTGCGTGGCGGGTGAGGCGAACGCCGGTGCGCTCAGAGGTCCGGCGGCGAGGCCGAGGGCGAGCGTGGCGGCGAGGGCAACTGCGGGGCGGCGTACGGGCATTGAGCGCTCCTGAGGTCGGTGCGGCGGTCGAAGTCGATGTTCATCCTCGGGTCGTACGCGCACCCCGGGATCGTCACCGAGGAGGGCACCGTCCCCCGCATCGGGCCAAGGGTCGCCCCTAGGGGAGACCGAAAGTTCCGCCCCCGCAAAAACTGTTATCGCGCCGCGCCTGCCTCCGTCTCCTCGTATGACACCTGTTCCCGATGTACGGACACCTGTTCCGGACGTGTACGTTCCGAGGGCGACGTGACCGTGGGAAGGACGTATGTGGACGGGCGGCAGTGGCGCTCCACCATCGCGGCCGCGCAGGCCGGTGACCGGCGCGCCCTCGACGAGCTGGTCGCGGGCTGGCTGCCCCTGGTCTACAACATCGTCGGCCGGGCCCTGAACGGCCACGCGGACGTCGACGACGTCGTGCAGGAGACCATGCTGCGGGCCGTCGACAACCTCGGCTCGCTGCGCGATCCGGACAGTTTCCGGTCCTGGCTGGTCGCCATCGCGATGCGGCAGATACGCGACCGGGCGCGCCGCCGGACCTCCGAGACGCTGGACGACGGTGCGGGCGAACAGGCCGCCGACTTCGCCGAACTGACCGTGCTGCGGCTCCAGTTGGAGGGGCAGCGGCGCGAGGTCGCGGAGGCGGTGCGCTGGCTCGACGACGAGGACCGCCAGCTGCTGTCGCTGTGGTGGCTGGAGGTCGCGGGCGAGCTCACCCGGCGTGAACTGGCGGCGGCCGTCGGCATCAGCCGGCAGCACGCCGCAGTCCGCGTCCAGCGCATGAAGGAGCGCCTGGAGACCGCGCGCGGCATCGTCCGGGCACTCGACTCGTCCTGCCAGGACCTGCCCGAGGTGACGGCCCGCTGGAACGGGCGGCCCGACTCGGTGTGGCGCAAGCGCCTCGCCCGGCACATCCGGGGCTGCGCGTACTGCTCTGGGGCGCGCGAGGCGGTCGTACCAGCCGAGCGGCTCCTCGTGGGGATCGCGCTCGTCCCGGTGCCGGTCGGCTTCACGCTCTCGCTGACCATGGGCGGCAAGACGGCGGCGGCCGCCACCGCCGCCACGAGCGCCGGATGGTCCGCCAAGGTGATCAGCGCGCTCACGAAGCCCGCGGTCGCGGTGACGGCCGGAGCGACGCTCGTGGCGGGCGGCGCGTACGTGGTGACGCAGACCCCGGACAAGCCGCCCCCGCGGGCCGCCGCGCCGACCGCGGCGAGCACCGCCCGCCCGCCGTCCCGCAGCCCTTCCACGACACCGAGCCCTTCGCCGACGAAGACGAAGACGAAAGCGAAGAAGGCAAAGGCCAAGACGCAGCTGTACGGCACGGTCGTCGACGCCGTCGACAGCGCGCCCTCCGCGACCGCACTCCCCGCCGCGCTGCCCCACCGCGCCGAGAACGGCATCACCGCGACGGGCGCGCCCGCCACCGGAATGACCCATCGCGGCGAGACCGTCACCCTCAGCGGGCAGGGCTACTTCCGGGTCCTCTGGCAGATCCTGCCCGGGGAACGCCCCGGCGCCGTCGTGATGCCGACCTGGACCGGCCTGCGCGGCAAGCTCTTCCACGTCGCCTCGGGCGGCGGCCACCGCATGGACGACGTCCAGCCCGGCGCGACGGACGGCACGACCTGGATGGGCGGCCCGTCCACCGGCATGTCCGTCCTGCCCTCCGGCACCCAGCAGATGTGGCAGGACGAGTACTTCTGGATCGACGGCACCGTCACCCTCCACCAGAACGAGCGCGGCGCCGACTACAACCTCTTTGTCGAGACATCGACTTGGGGCAAGGTCACCGAGGACATCCGCACCGGCCCCGCCCAAGGCGCCGTCCGCTACGGCCTCGTCCGTGACAACGGCAAGGACACGGCCCCGGTACCCCAGTACCTCACCCGCTCCGCCCCCACCGACCCGGCGACCGTCCCCCAGCAGTCCCGGGTCACGTCCCGGGTGACTCCCTGACCTCCTCCACCTTGCGCAGGGCGCACAACGCGTCGATGCGGTTCGTCGTGATGGAGTCGACGCCCATGTCGAGGAGGCGGCGCATGGAGCGGCGGGTGTCCGGGGTCCACACGGAGAGGAGGTAGCCGTCGCGGTGGACCCGCGCGGTGAGGGCGCGGTCGACCAGCCCGAAGCGATAGTTGAGCCAGCGGGGCCGTACGGCGTCGAGCAGGGCCGGGCGCGGCGGCGCGAGGGTCGTCCAGGTCAGGGCGATCTCCGCGGCGGGGTCGGCGGCGCGTACCGCCAGCATGGCGCGGGCGCCCGCGCAGTAGTACACCCGCTCTTCCGCTCCGCACGCGCGGATGACGTCGACGATCCGGCGTACGCCCGCGGCGTCGGCCGGACCCGGCAGGTCGATCATGAGTCGGCTCTCCCCGGTCGCGGCCAGGGCGTCCACGAGCGACGGCACTCCGCCGGCCGTAAGTCCGCGCACCTCGTCCGACGAGAGCGAGGCGAGCGGCCGGTCCTGCTCCCACAGCCGCTTCAGCGTCTGGTCGTGCAGCAGCACGGGTACGCCGTCACGGGTCAGCCGTACGTCGATCTCGACCGCGTCCGCGCCCAGTTGGAGCGCGGAACGCAGTGAGTCGATCGTGTTCTCGCGGACACGGTAGGGGGCGCCGCGATGGGCCACGGCAGTCACGGTGCGCATGGGCCCATTGTGAAGGTGCGGCGCCGCGAAGCGGCTCGTCGGGGGGTGGTGGTCGGGTGACGGGTGGGCGCTCAGGGCGCGAGCCACGTCGAGGTGTACGTGTCGATCTCCTCGGCGAGCTTCGTCTTGCCGGGCCGGTCGAGGAACGACGCCTCGACCGCGTTCTTGGCGAGCGCGGCGAGACCCTGCTCGTCGAGATCGAGGAGGCGGGCGGCGACCGCGTACTCGTTGTTGAGGTCGGTGCCGAACATGGGCGGGTCGTCGGAGTTGATGGTGACGGGCACGCCGGCCTGTACGAACTCCTTGATGGGATGTTCGTCGAGGGTGCGGACCGCGCGGGTCGCGATGTTCGAGGTCGGGCAGACCTCCAGCGCGATCCGGTGCTCGGCGAGGTGGGCGAGCAGCTTCGGGTCCTGCGCGGAACTGGTGCCGTGCCCGATGCGCTCGGCGCGCAGGACGTTCAGCGCGTCCCAGACCGTCTCCGGCCCGGTCGTCTCACCGGCGTGCGGCACCGAACGCAGTCCTGCCGCGATCGCCCGGTCGAAGAACGGCTTGAACTGCGGCCGCGGTACGCCGATTTCGGGCCCGCCGAGCCCGAAGGAGACCAGCCCCTCGGGACGCAGCCGGTCATCCGTCGCGAGCCGCACCGTCTCCTCGGCAGCCTCAAGGCCCGCCTCGCCGGGAATGTCGAAGCACCAGCGCAGTACGACACCGAGCTCGGCCTCCGCCGCCTTGCGGGCGTCCTCGATCGCGTCCATGAAGGCCGGCTCGTCGATACCGCGGCGAGTGGAGGACCACGGGGTGATGGTCAGCTCGGCGTAACGGACCTGCTGCCGGGCCATGTCCCGCGCGACCTCGTACGTCAGCAGCCGCACGTCCTCCGGGGTGCGGATGAGGTCGACGACGGACAGATACACCTGGATGAAGTGGGCGAAGTCCGTGAACGTGAAGTAGTCGGCGAGCGCCTCGGGGTCGGTCGGCACCGTCGAGTCGGGGTGGCGGGCGGCCAGCGCGGAGACGATGCGCGGGGAGGCGGAACCGACATGGTGCACGTGCAGTTCGGCCTTGGGCAGTCCGGCGATGAAGGCGTGCAGATCGCGGGCGTCATCGCGTGCGGTGCGGTAGTCGGTCAAGGTTCCTCCCCGGAACGGTGCCTGCGGACCGTGGTCGGCGGGACGCGGGTGATCGGCTGATCGGTGACTCAGGGATCATCGTAGGCGGCGGCCCGCGCGGCTCAGGTTCGGGCCGTAGCATGACGGAACGTACGACAGAGGGGACCGCATGTCCGACGACGCGTCGACGCCGGAAACGCCGCAGAATCCGGCCGCGTGGACTCCTCCGACCCAGGAGACTCCGCCCTCCCCGGCCGCCGACACGACGCCGGGGCCGGGTCCCGAGGACGCGGATCGTGCGCGAGGCGGTGCACCGGGTTCCGAGCCGGAGGACGCCGATCCTGCGCGCGGCCGCGCACCGGGTTCCGCGCCCGAGGACGCGGCGCCCGCGGCGGGCCGCGCGCCGAAGGTCCCGTTGGGCAAGCCCGCCGAGGATCCGCGCCCCGAGCCGAACCCCTGGGCCCCGCCCGCGGACACGCCCTTCTCCCGCGAGAGCGCCGCTCCCGTGTCTGCCCCCGTGCACGACCAGTCGACGGTCACCGCCGTCCCCGGCGCGGGTACGCCGAACCCTCGCCCCTGGGACAACCCCTTCGCGCCGCCGCCTCCCGCCGCGTCGGACACCCCTTTCGCGCCGCCGGCCCCGTCCATGTCGGGCAACCCCTTCGCGCCGCCACTTCCGTCCACGTCGGGCAACCCCTTCGCACCCCCCGCCGCCCACACCCCCTACCCCCAGCCCGCCCCCGGAGAGCCCGTCCCGCCGCCGCCCATCGCCCCCGAGGGCCCGGGGCAGCTCCCGTACGGCTACCCCGGCTACCCGGTCTACGGCTCGCCGCAGGCCGCCTACCCGGGCGCCGCCTACGGTCAGCCCGCGTACGGGTACGTGCCGCAGCCGAGCAACGGCATGGGCACCGCCGGTCTCGTGCTCGGCATCATCGCGGCGGCCGTGTTCTGTCTGTGGCCGCTGGCCATCGTGCTGGGCATCCTCGGTGTCATCTTCGGCGTCCTGGGCCGCCGCAAGGTACGTCGGGGTGAGGCGACGAACCCTGGGCAGGCCTTGGCCGGGATCATCTGCGGAGCGGTCGGTATCGCCCTGGGCATCGCGTTCGGCGTCTTCCTCTTCGTCGTCCCGAGCGACAGCGGGAACGGCGATTCGGGCGGCGGCGGCAACGACAGTGACGGCTTCTCCACGTCACTCGTCGTGGAGCACCTCGGCTAGAAGCGGACCACCTCCGGTAGAAGCGGACCACCTCAGGTAGGAATGGACCACCTCCCGTAGGAGTGGACCACCTCCCGTAGAAGGGACGCGGCCTACGCGAGCCGCTCCCGCGCCGCCATCAACGCGAACCCCAGCAGGTTCGGCCCCCGCCACCGCTCGGGATCCGCGGCGCGCTCGTCGTCCGCCGCGAGCCCGATGCCCCACACGCGGTCCAGAGGGCTGGCCTCGACCAGCACCCGCTCGCCCGTGCCCAGCAGAAACTCCCGCAGGTCGGCGTGTGCCGCGAACTTGTGGACGCTGCCCTCGACCACGATCCCGAAGCGCTCGCGCTCCCATAGGGAGTCGTCGAAATCGCGCACCAGCCGCCCCGCTTTCTTGGCGAGCGCGGGGTTGGGCGCGTCGAGAGCGCGCCGCTCCGCCTTCTCGTCGCCGAAGAGCCGCGCCTTCGACGCCATCATCCAGTGCTCCGCCGTCGCGTACTCGACGTCATCGACTACGAACGGTGACGGCCACCACTGGCTCAGACAGCTCGCACCCACCCGGCCGTCCGATCGCGGACGGTGCCCCCAGAAGTGCAGGTACTTGACCCTCGCCCCCGAGTCGACCGCGCTGACCAGCGATTCCCAAGAATCGATCTTCCCCATGCACGCGAGTCTGGCATCCACCACGGACATTACGTCCCCCCTTTTCCATGGGGACTCGACACCTGGTCGACAGATTCCGTCGCGTAACCAAAAGGCAACAACGGAATCACTTGTTGGAGTCCCTTTGCTCTGTCAGGATCGGCACTCAAATCGAGCTGGAGCTACGCCGACCCCCGCGGCAACGGGGAGGACGGCGGAGGAGAGCGACATGCACAAACCGGGCCATCGCTTCCAGGCGCAGGACCGCTTCGCGAACGGCGCGCAGTACATCGCGGGCCGGCTGACCAAGGGAACCTCCGGCCGCATGCACGCGGTCGTCGACCCGGCCACGGGCGAGGAGGTCTACACGTACGAGCTGGCGAGCGCGCAGGACGTCGACCTCGCCGTGGCGGCCGCGCGCGCCGCGTTCCCCGGCTGGTCGGGCGCCACCCCCGGCGAGCGTTCCGACGCGCTGCACCGCTTCGCCGCCGTACTCGCCGAGCGCGCCGAGGAGTTCGCCCAGGCCGAGTCCCTGCAGTGCGGCAAGCCGCTCAAGCTCACCCGGGAGTTCGACGTCCCGGGCACCATCGACAACACCGCCTTCTTCGCGGGCGCGGCCCGGCACCTTCAGGGCCAGTCCGCGGGCGAGTACTCCGGTGACCACACCTCGTACGTACGCCGGGAACCCATCGGCGTCGTCGGCTCCATCGCGCCCTGGAACTACCCCCTCCAGATGGCCGCCTGGAAGATCCTCCCGGCCATCGCCGCCGGCAACACGATCGTGCTGAAGCCCGCCGAGCTCACCCCGCTCACCTCGCTCCTCTTCGCCGAGGCGGCCACGGCGGCGGGGATCCCCGACGGTGTCATCAACATCGTCACGGGAGCGGGACAGGACGCCGGTGAGCACCTCGTCGGCCACCCCGACGTCGCCATGACCTCCTTCACCGGGTCCACCGCGGTCGGCAAGCGCGTCGCCGAGATCGCCACCTCGACCGTCAAGCGGCTCCACCTGGAGCTGGGCGGCAAGGCCCCGTTCGTGGTCTTCGACGACGCGGACCTGGACGCGGCCGTGAACGGCGCGGTCGCGGGTTCGCTCATCAACACCGGGCAGGACTGCACGGCCGCCACGCGCGCGTACGTGCAAAGGCCCCTCTACGAAGAGTTCGTCACGAGGACGGCCGCCCTCATGGCGAGCGTCCGTGTGGGCGATCCGTTCGCGCCCGACACCGACCTCGGCCCGCTGATCTCGCACACCCAGCGCGATCGCGTCGCCGGTTTCGTCGACCGCGCCCGCTCCTACGCGCGCGTGGTCACCGGCGGAGAGATTCCGCAGGGGGACCTCAAGGACGGTGCGTACTACGCGCCCACCCTCGTAGCCGACGCCGACCAGGACAGCGAGATCGTGCAGGCCGAGATCTTCGGCCCGGTACTGGTCGTGCTGCCCTTCGACACCGACGACGAAGGGATCGCGCTCGCCAATGACACCCCGTACGGACTCGCCGCCTCCGCCTGGAGCCGCGACGTCTACCGGGCGAACCGCGCGACCCGCGAGATCAAGGCGGGCTGCGTCTGGGTCAACGATCACATCCCGATCATCAGCGAGATGCCGCACGGCGGCTACAAGGCGTCTGGCTTCGGCAAGGACATGTCCGTCTACTCCTTCGAGGAGTACACGCAGGTCAAGCACGTCATGTTCGACAACACCGCGGTGGCCAGGAAGGACTGGCACCGCACGATCTTCGGGGACCGGCCCTAGCCGATTGTCGGCTGACGCCGAGTGGCAGACCAGGCCGCGACCACGGCCGCGACACTCCGGAAAGGCACCACGCGCATGGAGCAGTACGAGTCCGACCGCCTCACCCCGGCCCAAGTGGCCGCCATGCGGCGCAGCTTCAGGAACGGCAGGGCCTCCCTCAGCCGCCGTTCGCTGCTGCGCGCCTCTGCCGGCGGCGCGCTCGCCGTCGGCGGTCTCGGCGCACTGAGCGCCTGCGGGATCCCCGCGGCGGGCCAGACGCAGGGCGGCGTCTCCGCCGAGGACCACTCGGCCAAGGAGAAGACGATCAACTTCTCCAACTGGACCGAGTACATGGACGTCGACGACAGCGAGAAGCACCACCCCACGCTCGACGCTTTCACCAAACGGACCGGCATCAAGGTCAAGTACGCCGAGGACATCAACGACAACGTCGAGTTCTTCGGCAAGATCAAGCCGCAGCTCGCGGCGGGCCAGGACACCGGGCGCGACATCATCGTCGTCACCGACTGGCTGGCGGCGCGACTGATCCGCTTCGGGTGGGTCCAGAAACTGGACGCGGCCAACCTTCCGCACGCGTTCGCGAACCTGTCGGACCAGTTCCGTACCCCCGACTGGGACCCGGGCCGCGCCTACTCGTACCCCTGGCAGGGCATCTCGACCGTCATCGCCTACAACAAGAAGGCGCTCGACGGCATCGAGGTCAAGTCGCTCTCCGACATGCTCGACAACCCCAAGCTCAAGGGGCGCATCGGCTTCCTCTCGGAGATGCGCGACAGCATGGGCATGACGCTGCTCGACATGGGCAAGGACCCGGCGAAGTTCACCGACGACGACTTCGACGCGGCGATCGCCCGTGTCCAGAAGGCCGTGGACAAGGGCCAGATCCGCCGCTTCACCGGCAACGACTACACGTCCGACATCACCAGCGGCGACTTCGCGGCCTGCATCGCGTGGGCCGGTGACGTCGTGCAGCTCAAGGCGGACAGCCCGGACGTCGACTTCCTCATCCCGGACAGCGGCTATCTCACGTCCACGGACAACATGCTGATCCCCAACAAGGCGCGTCACAAGACGAACGCCGAGCGGCTCATGGACTACTACTACGAGCCCGAAGCGGCCGCGGAGCTCGCGGCCTACATCAACTACGTCTGTCCGGTCGACGGAGTGAAGCCCTATCTCGCGAAGATCGACACGAGCGCGGCGGACAACCCGCTGATCATTCCTGACAAGGCCATGGCCGCCAAGTCTCACGCCTTCCGCTCACTGAGCTCCAAGGAAGAGACGGCCTACGAAGAGAAGTTCGCGAAGCTCACAGGGGCGTGACCATGATGACGACAGACAACAGCGGCGACGTCCGCCTCTCCGGGATCAGCAAGACGTACGGCGCCTTCACGGCCGTACAACCGCTCGACCTGACCGTGCCGCAGGGTTCCTTCTTCGCCCTCCTGGGGGCGTCGGGCTGTGGCAAGACCACCACGCTGCGGATGATAGCGGGCCTGGAGGAGCCCTCTTCGGGAACCGTGTTCCTGGGCGAGCAGGAGGTGACGAACCTGCCGCCCTACAAGCGGCCGGTGAACACCGTCTTCCAGTCCTACGCGCTCTTCCCGCACCTCGACATCTTCGAGAACGTCGCCTTCGGCCTGCGCCGGCGCGGCATCAAGTCGGTGAAGAAGCAGGTCGAGGACATGCTCGACCTCGTACAGCTCGGCGAGCAGGCCCGCAAGAAGCCGCACCAGCTCTCCGGCGGCCAGCAGCAGCGTGTCGCCGTGGCCCGCGCGCTGATCAACCACCCCAAGGTGCTGCTCCTCGACGAGCCGCTCGGCGCCCTCGACCTCAAGCTGCGCCGCCAGATGCAGCTCGAACTCAAGCGCATCCAGACCGAGGTCGGCATCACCTTCATCCACGTCACGCACGACCAGGAGGAGGCCATGACCATGGCCGACACGGTCGCCGTGATGAACGCGGGCCGCGTCGAGCAGCTCGGCTCGCCCGCCGACCTCTACGAGAACCCGAACACCACCTTCGTCGCCAACTTCCTCGGCACCTCGAACCTCATCGAGGCCGCCGTCGACAGCAAGAGCGGCGACGACATCGTCCTGGCGGCGGGCGGCGGCAAGCTCGTCCTGCCGCAGGCGCGATGTGCGGCGCCCACGACGACCGGCGGCAAGGTCCTGGTCGGTGTCCGCCCGGAGAAGATCTCCCTCACGCACGCCGACGACGCGGGCGCGATCCCGGCCGGGCGCAACCGGATCACCGGCAAGATCGCCGACTCCAGCTTCATCGGCGTGTCCACGCAGTACGTCATCGACAGCGCCGTCTGCCCCGAGTTCGAGGTCTACTCCCAGAACATCGACCGCGACTCGCGGCTCAGGCCCGGCGCCGACGTCGTCCTGCACTGGAGCCCGGCGCACACCTTCGGCCTCGACGCCGCCCAGGACATCGACGCGGGCGTGGAGACGGTCGACGAGGACGCCGCCTGATGGCCGCCGTCACCGAGGCGCCACCGCTCGCGCCGCAGCCCGCCGAAAAGCCGCCCCGCAAGCGCGGCCGCCTCGTCCCGTACTGGCTGCTGCTGCCCGGCATCCTCTGGCTGGTGGTCTTCTTCGCGCTGCCGATGATCTACCAGGCCTCCACGTCCGTACAGACGGGCTCCCTGGAGGAGGGCTACAAGGTCACCTGGCACTTCGCGACGTACTGGAACGCGCTCGCCGACTACTGGCCGCAGTTCCTGCGCTCGGTCCTGTACGCGGGAGCCGCCACGATCCTGTGTCTGCTGCTCGGCTATCCGCTCGCGTACCTCATCGCGTTCCGCGCGGGCCGCTGGCGCAACCTGATCATGATCCTGGTCATCGCGCCGTTCTTCACCAGCTTCCTGATCCGTACGCTCGCCTGGAAGACGATCCTCGCGGACGGCGGCCCGGTCGTCGGCGCCCTCAACTCGCTGCACGTCCTGGACGTCACCAGCTGGCTCGGGATGACCTCCGGCGACCGCGTGCTGGCCACGCCCCTCGCGGTGGTCTGCGGACTCACGTACAACTTCCTGCCGTTCATGATCCTGCCGCTCTACACCTCGCTGGAGCGCATCGACGGACGTCTGCACGAGGCGGCGGGCGACCTGTACGCGAAGCCGTTCACCACCTTCCGCAAGGTGACGTTCCCGCTGTCCATGCCGGGTGTCGTCTCCGGGACGCTGCTGACCTTCATTCCGGCCAGCGGTGACTACGTGAACGCCGATCTGCTCGGCTCCACCGACACCCGGATGGTCGGCAACGTCATCCAGACCCAGTTCCTGCGGATTCTCGACTATCCGACGGCCGCGGCGCTCTCGTTCATCCTCATGGCCGCGATCCTCATCATGGTCACGCTCTACATACGCAAGTCCGGGACGGAGGATCTCGTTTAAAATGGCCTTCGTACGCTGGCTCAAGCGCCATCTCGTCGTCATCGCGGGACTGTTGACGCTCGGATATCTGCTGCTGCCCAATGTCGTCGTCACGGTGTTCTCCTTCAACAAACCGAAGGGGCGCTTCAACTACGAATGGCAGCAGTTCTCCACGGACGCCTGGACGGATCCGTGCGGCGTCGCCGACATGTGCGGCTCGCTCTCCCTCAGCCTGCAGATCGCGCTCTGGGCGACCGTGGGCGCCACCGTCCTCGGCACGATGATCGCCTTCGCCCTGGTCCGCTACCGCTTCCGCGCGCGCGGCGCCGTGAACTCGCTGATCTTCCTGCCGATGGCGATGCCCGAGGTCGTGATGGCGGCCTCGCTGCTCACCCTGTTCCTCAACATGGGTGCTCAGTTGGGATTCTGGACGATCCTGATAGCCCACATCATGTTCTGCCTCAGCTTCGTCGTCACCGCGGTCAAGGCGCGCGTGATGTCCATGGACCCGCGCCTGGAGCAGGCGGCGCAGGACCTGTACGCCGGTCCCGTGCAGACCTTCCTCAGGGTCACTCTGCCCATCGCGGCCCCCGGAATCGCCGCGGGCGCGCTGCTTTCCTTCGCGCTCTCCTTCGACGATTTCATCATCACCAATTTCAACGCGGGCTCGACCGTCACCTTCCCCATGTTCGTCTGGGGTTCGGCACAGCGCGGAACACCCGTTCAGATCAATGTCATCGGTACGGCCATGTTCCTCGTCGCCGTACTGTTCGTCCTGGTCGGAATGGTGATCAGTAATCGCCGCAACCGGCAGAAGGCGTAAGAGCAATTCACTTGTAGGGAGTTGAAATCATGGCCCCAAGCGCCATGACCCGTTGGACAAAGTCTCTTTCCGACGCCCAACCGGTGTCCTACTGGCTGGACGACCCCGGCAAACCCCACCCCGAGCCCGCCCTCACCGGCGCCGAGACCTGCGACCTGCTGGTCGTGGGCGGCGGCTACAGCGGACTGTGGACCGCGCTGCTCGCCAAGGAGCGCGACCCGGGGCGCGACGTGGTCCTGGTCGAGGGCCGTGAGGTGGGCTGGGCCGCCTCCGGCCGCAACGGGGGCTTCTGCGCCGCCTCCCTCACGCACGGCCTCGCCAACGGCCTCACCCGCTGGCCGGACGAGATCAAGAAGCTGGAGGAGCTGGGCGTCCGCAACCTCGACGAGATCGAGGCGGCGGTCGCCCGCTACTGCCTCGACTGCGACTTCGAGCGCAGCGGCGAGATCGACGTCGCCACCGAGCCGCACCAGGCGGCCGAATTGCGCGAGTGGCACGAGGAGCTGGAACGCGAGGGCCTCGCGGACGGCGTCGAGTTCCTGGACACCGAAGCGGTACGGGAACAAGTCGACTCACCGACATTCCTCGCCGGGCTGCACGACCGCCGCGGCGTCGCCATGCTGCACCCCGCCAAGCTCGCCTGGGGCCTGAAGAGGGCATGTCTGGAGCTCGGGGTGCGCGTGTACGAGCACACGCCCGCGCTCGCCCTCAAGCCCTACGGCGCCGGAATGGCCGTACGCACTCCGTACGGCTCGATCCGCGCCCGCCGGGTCGCCCTCGGCACCAACATCTTCCCCAACCTGGTCAAGCGCGTGCGCGCGTACACCGTCCCGGTCTACGACTACGCGCTGATGACCGAGCCGCTGACCGCCGACCAGCTGGCGTCCATCGGCTGGAAGAACCGCCAGGGCCTGGGGGATTCGGCCAACCAGTTCCACTACTTCCGGCTGTCCGCCGACAACCGGATCCTGTGGGGCGGCTACGACGCGATCTACCCGTACGGCGGCCGGATGCGCGCCGAGTACGACGACCGCCCGGAGACGTATGCCAAGCTCGCCGGGCACTTCTTCACCTGCTTCCCGCAGCTGGAGGGCGTCCGCTTCACGCACGCCTGGGGCGGCGCGATCGACACCTGCTCGCGCTTCTCGGCCTTCTTCGGCACGGCGCACCAGGGCAAGGTCGCGTACGCGGCGGGGTACACCGGGCTCGGTGTGGGCGCGACCCGGTTCGGCGCGGACGTGATGCTCGACCTGCTGGCGGGGGAGCGCACGGAACGCACCGAGCTGGACATGGTCCGCAAGAAGCCGCTGCCGTTCCCGCCCGAGCCCTTCGCCTGGACCGGCATCGCGCTCACCAAGTGGTCGCTGGCGCGGGCGGACTCGCACGGCGGCCGGCGCAATCTCTGGCTGAAGACGATGGACAAGCTGGGGCTCGGCTTCGACAGCTGACGGCTGACGGCGTCGGCCGAAGGCGTTCACGGCGCGCGAGCCGAGATGCGATCCAAGTAATCCGCCGGGGGTCGCGCTGCTGCCCGCGGGCACGGCCTGGGACGTACTCATCCCGCCGGGCGAACTCGTGCTGTCCGACGCTCGACGTGCTGACCCGGGTGATCGACCGACCGGGCCCGGTGCTCGTCGACTTCGGGGACGCCCGGATGGGTTTCTTCGTACCCGCGGGCAGCGCGGCCCGGTGGCTCGGCACGGGGGTGCGCACAGCGGGCCGTGGCAGATGGATCGTGATGCCGTACCCGGGACGGTCGACCGGCGGGGTCCGCCGGCTGATCCCGCCGGACGGCTCCGGCACGCTCACCGATCCGGCGCTGCTCGAACCGGCCATGCACGAGCCGGCGGCGGGACTGGCCGGAGGTGAGGACAGGTAACCGGCCCCGGGATTGCCCCTGATAGCCGTCAGAGGTCTTGACAACAGAATTGGTCTGGACCAAGTTGGGCGCGCTCCACCCTCCAATTCCCCCCTGCCCGGAGGCACTTGTGGACCGCGTCAGACTCCCTGGCCGCAACAGATCATTCGCACGTCGTCATCGAAGGCTTCTGGCCGTGTGCACGGCCACCGCATTGGCCGTACCCGGCCTCGCCGCGCTCTCGTCGGCCGCCCATGCGGCCGACGCGGACCTCGTCAAGAACGGCGGTTTCGAGTCGGGCCTGGACGACTGGACCTGCACGGCGGGCAGTACCGTCAATTCACCTGTACGGAGTGGCAGTTCGGCGCTGCAGGCGACCCCGGCCGGCAGCGACTACGCGCAGTGCGCCCAGACGATCACCGTCAAACCGGACTCCCAGTACACCCTCGCCGGTTACGTCTGGGGCAGTTACGTCTACCTCGGCGCGAGCGGCACCGGCACCACCGACGTCTCCACCTGGACCCAGTCCGCGACCGACTGGCAGCAGCTCACCACGACCTTCCGCACCGGCACGTCCACCACCAAGGTCACGATCTACACGCACGGCTGGTACGGCACCGGCACGTACTACGCCGACGACCTCTCTCTCGTCGGCCCCGGCGTCGACGCGGGCCAGCCCCCGGCCGCGCCCACCGGTCTGACGGTCGGCACGGTCACCTCCTCGACCGCCGCGCTGTCCTGGTCCACGGTGACCGGCGCGACGGGCTACGCCGTCTACCGCGACGGGGCCAAGGTCCAGACGGCGACCGGGACTTCGGCCACCGTGAGCGGCCTCGCGCCCTCGACGGCGTACTCCTTCCAGGTCACGGCGACCAACGACGCGGGCGAGTCCGCGAAATCGTCCACGGTGACCGCGACGACGTCCGCGGGGTCCGGCGGCTCCACCGACCTCCCCACCCACGC
Source organism: Streptomyces sp. NPDC029292 (assembly GCF_055569295.1). Lineage (NCBI taxonomy): Bacteria > Bacillati > Actinomycetota > Actinomycetes > Kitasatosporales > Streptomycetaceae > Streptomyces > Streptomyces sp. NPDC029292. The sequence continues at coordinate 88,275 of NZ_JBVHXR010000020.1, read as the reverse complement.
CCTCGTCGGCTACCTCCACGCGAGCTTCGCCAACGGCGCCGGCTACACCCGGATGGCCGACGTGCCCGACAGCTGGGACGTCATCGACCTGGCTTTCGGTGAGCCCACCTCGACCACGTCCGGCGACATCCGCTTCACCCGCTGCCCGGTCACCGAGTGCCCCACCGTCGAGAGCGACGCCGACTTCAAGGCGGCGATCAAGGCCAAGCAGGCGGCGGGCAAGAAGGTGCTGATCTCGATCGGCGGCCAGAACGGCCAGGTGCAGCTCACGACCACGGCCGCCCGCGACACCTTCGTCTCGTCCGTCTCGAACATCATCGACACCTACGGCCTGGACGGCCTGGACATCGACTTCGAGGGCCACTCGCTCTCCCTGGACGCGAGCGACACCGACTTCAAGAGCCCGACCACGCCGGTGATCGTGAACCTCATCTCGGCGCTGAAGACCCTGAAGGCGAAGTACGGCTCGAAGTTCGTGCTGAGCATGGCGCCGGAAACGTTCTTCGTCCAGCTCGGCTACCAGTACTACGGCACCGGCAAATGGGGCGGCCAGGACCCACGGGCGGGTGCCTACCTCCCGGTCATCTACGCCCTGCGCGACGACCTGACCCTGCTGCACGTCCAGGACTACAACTCCGGCTCGATCATGGGCCTCGACAACCAGTACCACTCCATGGGTGGCGCCGACTTCCACATCGCCATGACCGACATGCTCCTGACGGGGTTCCCGGTCGCGGGCGACGCGAACAACGTCTTCCCGCCGCTGCGCCCCGACCAGATCGCGATCGGCATGCCCGCCTCGACCAACGCGGGCAACGGCTACGTATCACCTTCGGAGGTCGACAAGGCGCTCGACTGCCTGACGAAGAAGACCAACTGCGGCTCGTACGCCACGCACGGCACCTGGCCGGGACTCCGCGGCCTGATGACGTGGTCGGTCAACTGGGACCGCTACGGGAGCTGGGAGTTCTCGAAGAACTTCGACGGCTACTTCGGCTGAGGAACATCGCGAATCCCGTCAGCAGGACGGCACACAGGCACCAGCTCGCCAGCACGTCCAGGGGCCAGTGGTAGCCCCGGCGGATCAGGCCGGCGGCGACGCACGCGTTCACGGCCAGGCAGGCGATCACCAGCTCGCGGCGGGCATACGTCGTGCGGAGCCAGGGGAGGAGGACCAGCGTTGCCGCTCCGTAGGCCACGGCTGCTGTCGCGGTGTGGCCGGAGGGGTAGTAGCCCGTGTCCGGGCCCGTGACCGGGGGGCCCGGGCGGGCGATCAATTGCTTGAGTGGGACGACCACGGCCGGGACCAGGGCCATGACCACGGCGGCAGCGGACGGTTCCAGCCACCAGCGGTGCGTACCGGCGGCGCGGGCGCGCCAGGCGACGTACCCGAGGACGGCCGCGAGGACCGGCACGGCGACCGTGATGTTGCCGAGGGCGGCGAGGATTTCGGAGACGCGGTTCGGATGGACCAGGGAGCCGCTGAGGCGTTCGTCCGCGCGGGCGAGGGGGCCGTGGGCGGCGACCTGCCAGGTGATCAGGACGAAGAGGAGGGCCGGGAGGCCGAGGAGGAAGGTCGGCCGCCCCGGAACAGGGGGGGTAGTTCCGAGGCGGCCGTCCAGATCGGAATGCCGCGCGCCCCGGGGGGTTTGGGGCGGGCGACTGTCCGATCGGTGAGGAGATCCGGAGCCGGAAGCTCCGGGTGTGTGCGCGAGGGCACGACCAGGGCGAAGCTGGGGAGGCCCCGACCCGGTGTCACCCACAGTCCCCTGTGGGCGGGGTGTATCTCTCATCTGGAATAGAACCTACGGCAGGGGGTGGGGCTCCGACAGGCGGAATCGCGTCCCGTCATGCACCTCGCACACCTTCTTCACACGCTCTGACGCAGGCCGCCCCAGCACCTGAACCAAGCGGAATCCGCCGGGGGCGGGGGCCCGGTTCCGGGGCTGGGGCGGGTGGGACGTCAGATGCGGGCGAAGGCCTGCTCGATGATGTCGAGGCCCTCGTTCAGGAGGTCCTCGCCGATGACCAGCGGAGGCAGGAAGCGGAGGACGTTGCCGTAGGTGCCACAGGTCAGGACCAGCAGGCCCTCCTGGTGGCAGGCCTTGGCGAGCGCGCCGGCCGCCTCCGCGTTCGGCTCCTTGGTGGCGCGGTCCTTGACCAGCTCGATGGCGATCATGGCGCCGCGGCCGCGGATGTCGCCGATGATGTCGAACTTCTCGGCCATGGCGCCCAGGCGGGCCTTCATGACCGCCTCGATGTGCTTCGCCTTGGCGTTGAGGTCGAGCTCCTTCATCGTCTCGATCGCGCCGAGCGCACCGGCGCAGGCGACCGGGTTGCCGCCGTAGGTGCCGCCCAGGCCGCCCGCGTGCGCGGCGTCCATGATCTCGGCGCGGCCGGTGACGGCGGCGAGCGGCAGACCGCCCGCGATGCCCTTGGCGGTGGTGATCAGGTCCGGGACGATGCCCTCGTCCTCGCAGGCGAACCACTGGCCGGTCCGGCAGAAGCCGGACTGGATCTCGTCCGCGACGAAGACGATGCCGTTGTCCTTGGCGAACTGGCTGATGGCCGGAAGGAAGCCCTTCGCGGGCTCGATGAAGCCGCCCTCGCCGAGCACCGGCTCGATGATGATCGCGGCGACGTTGTCCGCCCCGATCTGCTTGTTGATCATGTCGATGGCCTGGGCCGAGGCCTCGGCACCGGCGTTCTCCGGGCCGGTCAGCCAGCGGTAGCCGTACGCCACCGGCACCCGGTAGACCTCGGGCGCGAACGGGCCGAAGCCGTGCTTGTACGGCATGTTCTTGGCGGTCAGCGCCATCGTGAGGTTCGTCCGGCCGTGGTAGCCGTGGTCGAAGACGACGACGGCCTGGCGCTTGGTGTACGCGCGGGCGATCTTGACGGCGTTCTCGACGGCCTCGGCGCCCGAGTTGAACAGGGCCGACTTCTTGGCGTGGTCACCCGGCGTGAGCTCGGCCAGCGCCTCGGCGACGGCGACGTAGCCCTCGTACGGCGTGACCATGAAACAGGTGTGGGTGAAGTCCTGGAGCTGCGCGGAGGCCCGGCGTACGACGGCCTCGGCGCTCGCGCCGACGCTGGTCACGGCGATGCCGGAGCCGAAGTCGATCAGGCGGTTGCCGTCGACGTCCTCGATGATGCCGCCGCCGGCGCGCGTGGTGAAGACAGGGAGCACCGAGCCCACACCGGCCGCGACCGCGGCGGTACGGCGGGCCTGCAGCTCCTGCGACTTCGGGCCGGGGATGGCGGTGACGACGCGGCGCTCCTGCGGAAGTGCGGTCATGAGGGGCTCCCTGAGATCTTGCTGATGGGGGTGGCTGCGGGCGGTGGCGACGGATGGGTGCCGTCAGCCGTCTCGGCGGACGCTGGGCCTTCTTTCTTCGCAGGCTAGGGCCGGGGATGGGGGGTGGGCATGCTCCATGTGGGCGTTGTCCGAGGATTCCGTTGTCCGCCGTGGACATAGAGCGGCCGGGGGCCGGTGGTCTCGTATCACCGCGGACCCGGCCGGGTAAGCCGTGGTCCCGGCCGGGTAAACGGTGAACTCGCCCCGCAGGGGCACTAGATTGACTCGCGGACGACGCACGGAGCGCGGCTGGTCAGGGGGCAGGGCGATGGACAGCGACGGGACGCAGGACGCGCGGGGCACGCATGCCCATCCTGTGCCGCGTCCGGCGGGGCCGCCGGACGTGCCGATGACGCCGCCCCGGCCCGCACGGGCACCGGGGGTGCCGCCGTTGCCGGACGGGTCCGCCTTTCTGGCGTGGGTGCGGGCGCCCCGCCCGGAGGCGGCGCCCGGGGTGTGGCGGTTCGGGCACCGGCCGCGGCCGCAGGAGGAGCCGGAGCGGATTCCGGCGCGGCAGCTGCTGAGCGGCGCGGTGATCGCGTTCCTGGTGGGGTGGCTGATCTGGTCGCTGCTCTACAACGGCTATCTGGGTGACTGGTGGATCCTGCCCCTGTTCCTGCTCACGCCGGAGTCCTGGCGCCACAGCGGCAACCACGGCGAAGTCTTCAATTTCGTGTTCTGGGAGGGCTACGACCTCGTCGTCGTCCTGGCCATCATGTTCGGAGTGGGGCGGCTGGGCCGTTGGAATGAGGTGTGGCGCCGCTTCGTGGCACCCCGGCTGAAGCCGCGCGAGCCGCAGCAGGCCCCGCCCGCGCCCGAGGAGGACCCCGCCCAGTGGAACCAGCTCCGTGCCGCCGGTGCGAGTGACGCCGCCGACCGGCTCGTCGCCGAGGCCGGTACCGGGCTGATGCGGGACGTCGACCATGCCCGGATCGCCCGCGCCTGGCAGGGCGTACGGAGCGGGCGGCACAGTCTCGCCACGTTCACCGGGGCCGTACTGAAGGACGGGGCCGCCGCCTGTCTGCATCCCTCGGGGGACCGGGACCTGCCAGGTCGGATCGCGCGGCACGATCTCGTGACCGGGCAGGTGCGGCTCGGGACGACAGCGGATGATCCGCGCAATCCCTATGCCTATCGCGGCACCGGACTCGCCCTGGGGCCCGATCTGCTGGGCACCTCGCTGCTCGCCGTCGGCCCCGCCGGATCCGGCAAGACCGGCGGTGTCGTCTGGCCGCTCGCCGAGTCGCTGTGCCTGCACGCGCTCGCCGGGCGGGCGGCGGTCGTCGTGGTGGGTGCCGCGGGCGCGGGGCTCGGGCCCGTCGACGCGTACGACGTCGTCGTACGGATCGGGAATGCCGAATCCGTGTACGACCTCGACCTGTACGGCGGGACCACCGACCCGGACGAGGCCGCGGCCGTGCTCGCCGAGGCGCTCGTCGGGGATCTCGCCGATCCGCACCCCGGAGGCGACAGCCGTCGGTCCACCACCGTGCTGGCCCAGCTGCTGGGGCCTTTCCGGGCCGTCCACGGCCGGTTCCCGTCCGTGCCCGAACTGCGGCAGCTCCTCGACGGCGCGCCCGGACCGCTCGGCGCGCTGCGCAAGGCGCTCGAGGACACCGGGCAGGAGTCGCTGCTGCGGGAACTCGACGCGCGGGAGCGGCAGTTGGCGAACCCCGGGGGTGTCGGCGGCGTGCTCGCGGATCGTGTCGCGCTGCTCGACCGCCCCGCGTTCGCCGGGTTCTTCGACACGTCCGGGCAGTCGCGGCCCTTCTCGCTGCGCGCCCTCGACCATCCCGTGCGGGTGCGGATCGATCTGCCCGCGCGCGGACACGCCGACGCCTCGCGGATCCTCGCGCGGCTGGTGCTCGCGCAGTTCACCGCGAGTGTCGCGGTGCGGGAGGACCGGTCGTTGTTCGCCTGTCTGGTCCTGGACGACGCGACCGGCGTGGTCACGCCCGAGGCGGTCCGGGGGATTCAGCGGCTGCGGTCCGGGAATGCGGGGGCCGTGCTGACGCTCCGCACGCTCGACGATGCGCCGCGGCCGTTGCGCACTCCGCTCCTCGGTGCCATCGGGTGCCGTATGGCGCTGTCCGGGCTCACCCCCTGGGACGGGCAGGACTTCGCCGAGGTCTGGGGCAAGGAGTGGACCGAGACGCGGGACGTCACCGACCGGCAGATCATCGCCGAGACTCCGGCCGGGAAGGCCGTGCACATGCTGCGCCGGGTGATCACCGGAAACGCGCCGACCGCCCGGGCCGTCACCGTCCGGCAGGTCGAGCGCGAGCGCTGGTCGGCGTCCGAGCTGGCGCACGGGGTGCCACCGGGGCACGCGGTGCTGTCGCTCACCAGTGTGCGGGGCGAGCACGCGCCGCCCCTGCTGGTGGATCTCCGGAGCTGAGCGGGAGTTGGGGCTGAGCTGGGGCCGGGGCTGGGGCTGAGCTGGAGTCGAGCCGGGGCTGCGCCGGAGCCGAGCCGAAGTCGAGCGCCCCGTCTGAGCAGGACGTCTGGACATGCGGTCACGTGGTGACCATACGGTGAGGCAGAATCGACATAGGTCGTTCATACGCGGCGGCCAAAAGATCACACCGTCCGTGACCGTCGAAGATCCTGTGAAGACCTGAAGGTCCCATGCCCCCCACGCTCGCCTCGCTCGTCCACCATTCCGCGCTCAAGCTGACCGTGCGCGCGGGCGAGGAACGCCTGGACGTGCCCGTCCGCTGGGCGCATGTCAGCGAGCTCGCCGACCCCGTGCCCTACATGGAGGGCGGGGAGCTGCTGCTGATCACCGCGCTCAAGCTGGACGCGGAGGATCCCGAGACCATGCGGCGGTATGTGAAGCGGCTGGTGGGCGCCGGGGTGGTCGGGCTCGGCTTCGCCGTCGGGGTCAACTACGACGAGATTCCCAAGGCACTCGTCGACGCCGCGGAGGAGGAGGGGCTGCCGCTCCTCGAAGTACCCCGGCGCACGCCGTTCCTCGCCATCAGCAAGGCCGTCTCGGCCGCGATCGCCGCGGATCAGTACCGCGCGGTCACGGCAGGGTTCGCCGCGCAGCGCGAGCTGACCAAGCAGGCGCTGAACGACGGGCCCGAGGGGCTGCTGTCCGCGCTCGCCGGGCAGGTCGACGGGTGGGCGGCGCTGTACGACGCCTCCGGTGCCGTCGTCGCCACCGCGCCCGAGTGGGCCGGGCGCCGGGCCGCGCGGCTCACGCCGGACGTGGAGCGGCTGCGGGAGCGGCCCGCGCCCGCGAGTTCCGTGGTCGGCGGGCCCAACGGCGAGGACCGCATCGAGCTGCACTCCCTAGGGACCGGGCGGCGGCCGCGCGCCGCGCTCGCCGTGGGGACGGCCGCCGCGCTCGGCACCGCCGAGCGGTACGCCGTGCACTCGGCGATCGCCCTGCTGACGCTCACCACGGAGCGGTCGCGGTCGCTGCAGGCGGCCGAGCAGCGGATCGGGGCGGCGGTGCTGCGCATGCTGCTCGCCGGGCAGCCCGATCACGCCCGCGCCGTCGCCGGGGATCTGTACGGCGCCCTGCTCGACGCGCCCTTCCGGCTGATCCTCGCCGAGTCGGCGTCCGCGTCGGCCGCGCGGGCGCACGCCGACGGACACGCCCGGGTGGCCGCCGCGTCGGTCTCTTCTGTCGCCGTCGCCGTGCCCGACACCAACGGTGACCCCCTCGGCGGGCTCGCCGAGGTCGTCGAGTCCGCCGCCGCCCGCTCCGGTGAGTCCGTGCTGGTCGTGCCCGACGGTGAGCGGCTTGTCGTGCTCGCCGTGGACGGGGGTGCGGCGGTCGCCGCGTGCGGGGAGTACGCGGTGGCTCTGGAGGCCGCGCGGGCTGCCGTACGGGAGCAGCCCGCCGGGGACGAGGACGAGCTGGTGGTCGGGCTGTCTGCGCCCGCCGGGCCGATCGCGGCTGCCGCCGCCTACAAGCAGGCCGAGCAGGCGCTGTCCGTGGCCCGGCGCCGGGGGCGGTTCCTCGTGGAGCACGAGGAACTGGCCGCCGGGTCTGTGCTGCCGCTGCTCGCCGATGACGCGGTGCGGGCGTTCGCGGACGGGTTGCTGCGGGCGCTGCACGAGCACGATGCGACGGGGCGGGGGGATCTGGTGGCCTCGCTGCGGGCCTGGCTGTCGCGGCACGGGCAGTGGGATGCCGCCGCCGCCGATCTGGGGGTGCATCGGCACACGCTGCGATACCGGATGCGGCGGGTCGAGGAGATTCTGGGGCGGTCGCTGGATGATCCGGATGTGCGGATGGAGCTTTGGCTGGCGTTGAAGGCTACGGCTGCGGCCGGGGAATAAGGCTTGGTCTTTCGCCCCCTCCACCCCTGCCCGTCCCGTACCCGGGGGCTGCCACCCCCGGACCCTCGCTATCGGCCTGACGGCCTCGTCCTCAAACGCCGGACGGGCCAAAAGCCTCCACCCCACCAAAGCGGCGTACCCCCCGCACTGACTTCTACGACTCGGACAAACGCCCTCTCGTCGCCCCGGCCCTACCGTGGACGAAGAAAGCCAAGGACACCCCCAACGCGGAAGGGCCGGACTCGACTATGACTTCCACCCACGCCTTCTGGCTCGCCGGCCGCCAGGTCACCGGTGAGACCACGTTCGACGTCACCTCGCCGTGGGACGGCCGGCTCGTCGGTCAGGTCAGTGTGCCGACCGAGGCGCAGGTCGAAGAGGCCGTGGCCGCCGCGTACGCCGTGCGGGACGAGTTCGCCGCCACCCCGGCCCACGTGCGCGCCGCCGCCCTCGACCACGTGAGCAAGCGGCTCGTGGAGCGGACCGAGGAGATCGCGCAGCTGATCTCCGCCGAGAACGGCAAGCCGATCAAGTGGGCCCGCGGCGAGGTCGGTCGCGCGGTGTCCGTGTTCCGGTTCGCCGCCGAGGAGGCCCGCCGGTTCAACGGGGGCGAGGCGCAGCGCCTCGACACCGACCTCGGCGGTCAGGGGCGCCTCGCGCTGACCCGGCGGTTCCCGAAGGGCGTCGTCCTGGGCATCGCCCCGTTCAACTTCCCGCTGAACCTGTGCGCCCACAAGATCGCCCCGGCCATCGCCGCCGGCGCGCCGATCATCCTGAAGCCCGCGCCCGCGACGCCGCTGTCTGGTCTCATCATCGGCGACCTGCTCGCCGAGACGGAGCTTCCGGCCGGTTCGTGGAGCATCCTGCCGGTGTCCAACGAGCGGATGCCCGCGCTGGTGCAGGACGAGCGGCTGCCCGTCATCTCCTTCACCGGGTCCGAGAAGGTCGGCTACGCGATCATGGACTCGGTGCCGCGCAAGCACTGCACCCTGGAACTGGGTGGCAACGGTGCGGCGGTCGTGCTCGCCGACTGGGCGAGTGACGAGGACCTGGACTGGGCCGCCACCCGCATCGCGACCTTCTCCAACTACCAGGGCGGCCAGTCCTGCATCTCCGTGCAGCGCGTGATCGCCGACGCGTCCGTGTACGAGCGGCTGCTGCCCCGTATCGTCGCCGCCGTCGAGGCGCAGGTCACCGGTGACCCGGCGGACGGCAACACCGACGTGGGCCCGCTGGTCAGCGAGGACGCCGCTCTGCGCGTCGAGTCGTGGGTGGAGGAGGCCGTGAACTCCGGTGCCACGCTGCTCACCGGTGGCAAGCGGGACGGTGCCTCGTACGCGCCGACCGTGCTCGCCGACGTGCCGGCCGATGCGACGATCTCCTGCGAGGAGGTCTTCGGGCCCGTCCTCACCGTGCAGAAGGTGGAGGGGGAGGCCGGCGCCTTCGCCGCCGTCAACTCCTCCAAGTACGGGCTGCAGGCCGGTGTCTTCACGCATGACCTGCAGACCGCCTTCCGCGCCCACCGCGCGCTGGAAGTGGGCGGCGTCGTGGTCGGCGACGTGCCGTCCTACCGCGCCGACCAGATGCCGTACGGCGGCGTGAAGCAGTCCGGCGTCGGTCGCGAGGGCGTGCGGTTCGCGATGGACGACTACACGTACGAGCGGGTGCTCGTTCTGACGGGTCTCGCACTCTGAGAGTCCCCATGTGCCGATGGCCGGAGCCCGCTGTGCGGGGGCTCCGGCCATCGGCATACGGGGGGCTGGACGGCGTCTCTAGCTAACGACAATCGTTTCCAGATAGGGTGTCCATGAAGGGGCCCGGCACCGATGCCTTCCGGTGCCGGGCCCCTGTGCCGGCCTGTCCGGACCCTCAACCGGAGAAGCCGACATGCGCGAGCCGCAGTGGGCCGCGCAGCCTGAGGTGTACGTCGTGCACGTCGGCGGCGGAGATCTCGACGCCGGTGGTCGTGTAGGCGTACGGTCCCTCCGTCGCGCTCAGGGTCAGTACGGCGAGCAACGGGCCTCCGTCCAGGGAGACTTCCACGGTCCCTTCGCCCGCCGCCTCGACGGTGATCTCCGTGACGCCGCTGCCGAAGTCGCAGTCCCGGTAGACGAGTTCGCCCGCCGTGCCGTCCACCGGTGTCACCGCGTCGCCCGACACCTTCGTACGGTCGACGATCTCGGTGTCCCGCTGCTCGTCGAAGTCGGCGGCGTTCAGGCCGAGTTCGCGCACCGGGCGGGGGACGGCGGGCTCGCCGCCGAGTTCGACGGTGGTGCGGAGCCGGATGTCCTCGCTGGACGCGCCGACGAGCAGTTCGTAATCACCCGGCTCCAGGCGCGGGCGGCCGTGTGCCACGTCCCAGAACTCGAAGGCGGAGAGGGGGAGTTCGAAGGTGAGGTCCGTCGAGGCGCCGGGGGCGAGGTGGATCCGGCGGTGTGCCGCCAGCTCGCGGCGGGGGCGCGGGACGGACGGGGTGACGGCACGGGTGTAGAGCTGGGCCACCTCGTCGGCGGCCACCTCGCCGGTGTTGGTGACGGTGCAGGAGATCGTCAACGCGTCCGCGTGTTCGCGCACGTGAAGAGCGGTGTACGCGAACGACGCGTACGACAGGCCGTGTCCGAACGGGAACAGCGGCGTGCCCTCGAAGTACAGATAGGTCTGCCGGCCGCCGATCACGTCGTAGTCGAGGAGGCCGGGCAGGTCGTCGTCGGAGGCGTACCAGGTCTGCGGGAGGCGGCCCGCGGGGGAGACGTCACCCGCCAGGACGCGGGCCAGGGCGGTGCCCGCCGACTGGCCGCCGTGCGCGGTCCACAGGACGGCCGGGAGGTCCCCGGCGTCCACCGCGTACGGGTACGCGGAGACCAGGACCAGGGCCGTGTTCGGGTTCGCGGCGCGGGCGGCGCGCAGCAGGCGCTCCTGCTGGGCGGGGAGGCGCAGCGTCGTGCGGTCCTCCGTCTCGCGGCCGTTGATGTGCGGGTCGTTGCCCGCGACGACGAGGACGACGTCGGCGGCGGCCGCCGTGCGCGCCACCGCGTCCTCGCCGCGCTCGCTGAACTCCAGCTCGAAAATTTCCGGGTTCTCGGCGGCAACCTTCACGCCGTCGGCGGCGACAGAGACGTACCTGCCCGTCCCTGCGTGCTTCAGGAGGTGACCGTTCTCATGGGATTCGGAGGGTTCCAGGCGGAATGTCTCCTGGACGACCCAGCCACCCGGCTGGTCGGCGGAAGCGCGGACGTAGCCGTCGTCGGCGACCGAGAGGTAGCGGCCGTCCGGGGCGCGCAGCGTCAGGACGCCCTCGCCCCAGTCGATCAGCGCCAGTTCGGTGCCGGCGGCGTCGGCGGTCAGCGGGGGCAGGTCCGTGCGGCCCGCCAGCAGCGCCGGGTCGAGCGCGCCCTCCGCGCCGCGCACCTCTTCGGCCGCGTCGTCGGCGGTGGGCACCGACAGATACGTACCGTACGACGTCCTCAGGCGTACCCGGTCCACGCCCTCGGCGAAGTCCACGCGCTCGGCGCCGAAGCGCTCGTACAGGCCCTCCAGAGGGGTCGAGCGGTGCAGGAGCGTGCCGCTGTACCAGTCGAGCTTGCACTCGTCGGCGAGCAGTCCGACGACGGCGATCCGGGCGTCCGGGGCGAGCGGCAGCAGGCCGTCGTTCCTGAGCAGCACGATCGCCTGCTCCGCCGCCTCCTGGGCGAGCCCGCGGTGGGCCGGGGTGTCGAAGTCCTTGGTGTCGGCGTAGGGGTCCAACTGCGGGTCGAACTCGCCCAGCTGGAAACGGATCGCCAGCTGGCGGCGGACCGCCGCGTCGATGTCGGCCTCGCTCAACAGGCCCTGGACCAGTGCGCCCTGCACACGTTCGACGATCTTCGAGCTGTCCGTGCCGTGATCGGTGAAGCTGTCGACCCCGGCGAGGATCGCGGCCGCGGTCGCCTCCTCGTGGGTGTCGAAGTAGTGCTCGGAGTCGACCAGGTTGGAGGGCGCGCCCGCGTCCGAGCAGACAAGCAGCTCCTGGCCGGTCCAGGCGCGCAGATGCTCGCGCAGATACGGCGAGACGTGGTTGGGGCGGCCGTTGACCAGGTTGTACGCGGGCATCACACCGGCCACCGCGCCCGCCTCGACCGTCTCGCGGAAGGCGCGCAGGTCGTACTCGTGCAGGACGCGCGGGCGGACGGACGAGGAGGACGTGTCCCTGTCCGTCTCGTTGTTGTGCGCGAGCCAGTGCTTGAGGACCGGTGCCGTGCGCCAGTAGTCCGGGTGGTCGCCGCGCAGGCCGCGCGTGTACGCCGTCGCGATCGCCGAGGTCAGCTTGGGGTCCTCCGAGTAGCCCTCCTCGTTGCGGCCCCACAGGGGGTGGCGCAGCAGGTTGACCGTGGGGGACCAGACGTTGAGGCCCACGCGGTCGTCGCGGGCGCGCATGGCGCGGGTCTCGGCCGAGACGGCCTCGCCGACCCGGCGTACCAGGTCGTCGTTCCAGGTCGCGCCGAGCCCCACGGCCTGCGGGAACACCGTTGCCGGGCCCATCCAGGCCACGCCGTGCAGGGCCTCCTGGCCGGTGCGGAAGGCGGCGACGCCGAGCCGCGCGACGGCGGGCACGAACTGGTGCAGGAACGCGATCCGTTCGTCGAGTGTGAGCCGCGCCAGCAGGTCGTCGATGCGCTTCGCGAACGGCAGTCGCGGATCGCGGAAAGGCGGCGTAGGCGGCGTTTGTGCGGTCACGTGGTGATCCCTTTGAGATGGAGCGACGGGGCGCTTTCGAAGCGCTTCGATGCTCATTCGACCGAGGGGTGGGTGTCAAGACGCCCAGGCGCAACAACTCCGTTTCCTCATCGACATTTCAAGTGTCAGACGGAAGGGGCGCATCCCCCGATACCTCCGAGGAATCTTGGAATCGACTCTTGTGCACCCCCACGCGTTCACTTAACCTCGCAGCAACATCGAAGCGCTTCGACTAACGGGACTGCCACCTCACGTGCGTAATCCTCCGAGGACCGCTTCAGCTCAGCCAGTTCCACTCAAGACACCGCAGCCGACGGCTCCACCGCCGGGTGTCCTGCTGTGCGCCATGAAGGGTTGACGCAATGACGCCGAACTCCGCCACCTCCGCTCCCAGCCGGAGAAGCTTCCTCGCCTCCACGGCGGTCGCCGCGGCCGCCGTGGCGGGCGGAATGCCGCTGCTCGCCGCCTGCGGCGGTGGGAACGACGGGAACAAGGAGGGCACCACCTCCGGGAAGGATGCCCAGAAGATCCTTCCGACGTTCGTGGCGTCGAACGTCGTGACGCCCGACCTTCCGACGAAGAACGGATCGGCGGCGGGGTTCACCGCGGCGATTTCCCTGGCCGGACTGAAGACGTCGGTGCCGAAGAAGCTGGGCAGCGGTGGCACGCTGAAGATCATGTCGCCGATGTGGGGCACCCCGCCGGCCAACGACAACGCGTACTACACGGCCATGAACGAGGCCATCGGCGTCAAGACCACCTGGCAGAACCAGGACGGCAACACCTACGACGAGAAGCTGGGCGCCATCCTCGCCTCCAGCGACATCCCGGACGTGGTGGTCGTCCCGGGCTGGAACCTGAACGGCAAGATACCCAGCGCCATCAACGCCAAGTTCGCCGACCTCGGCCCCTACCTGTCCGGCGACAAGGCCAAGGACTACCCGAACCTCGCGGCCGTACCGACCGATGCCTGGCAGCGCTCCATCTTCGGCGGCCAGCTGCGCGCGATCCCGATGCCGGCCTCGTACGTCACGAACATCACGCCCTTCTACCGCAAGGACATCTTCGCCAAGAAGGGCTACACCCTCCCCAAGACTCCGGACGAGTTCCTGTCCTGGGCGAAGGAGGCCACCAACGCCAAGGCGAAGGTGTGGGCCTGCGACGACCTCAAGTGGACGGCCCTCAACATCTACGGCGTCCTCAACGGCAGCGACAAGGCGCTGTGGTGGGATCTGCGGGACGGCAAGCTGGTCAACCGCATCGAGACGGACGAGTACCTCGAAGCCCTGGAGTGGATGCGCAAGCTCTACGCGGCCGGTGTGGTCCACCCCGACGCCAAGGCCGTCAAGGGCGACGCGTCCAACCGGTTCACCGCCGGCCAGTCCCTCGTCTTCAACGGTGACATCTCCTACTGGTACGGACTGACGGCCGAACAGAACACCCAGAAGACCGACTTCGAGATCGGCGCGTTCGACATCTTCGGCCCCGACGGCGGCGACCCCACGCTGTGGGCGACCCAGCCCGCGGGCATCTTCACCTTCGTCAGCAAGAAGGCGTCCAAGCAGCAGATCAAGGACTTCCTCGCGCTCGCCAACTACTGCGCCGCGCCGTACGGCACCAAGGAGTACATGCTCACGGTCTACGGCGTCGAGGGCACCGACTACGCGCTGAAGAACGGCCTGCCCACCAAGACCACCAAGGGCACCAACGAGGTCAACGGCGCCTTCGACTACACCGGTGACCCGGCCGCGTACCTCGCCCACCCCGACCTGCCCGAGATCGCCAAGCTCCAGGTCGAGTGGCAGCAGCGGATGGGTGCCTTCACCAAGAAGTCCTCCTTCTACGGGCTCACCATCACCGAGCCCAACCGCTGGACCAACCTCGCCAACGACTTCGAGCAGCTCGAGGACGACATCGTCCGCGGCCGCAAGAAGATCAGCGACATGCAGCAGGCGGTGTCCGACTGGAAGAGCAAGGGCGGCGACGGTCTGCGCGCCTGGTACAAGAAGCTGCTCGACGACAACGGCTCCACGGCCAAGTGATCCAGGGCTGAGGCAAGGAGAAGGCCGTGTCCCACAGCACGGTGCCCCGGAGCAGGTCCGAGGCGAAGACGAGTAAGAAGACGCCGGGCGATGATTCGGCGGGCGGAAGCGCCGAGAAGGCCGCTGGAAAGCGAGCCGGGAAGCGGGCCGGGAAGCTGAGTTTCCGGCTCCGGTTCAGACGCGACCGCACCCTGATCCTGATGACGCTGCCTGCTGTCGCGCTAGTCCTCGTCTTCACCTACATACCGGTCCTGGGCAATGTTGTCGCCTTCCAGGACTACGACCCGTACCTGAGCGACAACGGCTTCGTCGCCATGTTCGAGAGTCCCTGGGTCGGCTTCGACAACTTCCAGCGGATCTTCGCGGACTCGGCCTTCTGGCACGCGGTGCAGAACACCTTCGTGCTGTTCTCCCTCCAGCTGGTGCTCTACTTCCCGATCCCGATCCTGCTCGCGCTGCTCATCAACAGCGTGGTCAGGCCCCGGGTCCGGGCGGTCGCCCAGGCGATCATGTACCTCCCGCACTTCTTCTCGTGGGTCCTCGTCGTCACCGTCTTCCAGCAGATCTTCGGCGGCGCCGGCATCATCGCGCAGACCCTGCGGCAGCACGGGCACATGGGCATCGACCTGATGACCGACCCGGGGATCTTCAAGTTCCTGGTGACGGCCGAGGGCGTCTGGAAGGACGCGGGCTGGGGCATCATCGTCTTCCTCGCGGCCCTGTCCTCCGTATCGAATGATCTGTACGAGGCCGCCGCCATGGACGGTGCCGGGCGCTGGCGGCGGATGTGGCACATCACGCTGCCCGCCCTGCGCCCGGTGATCGCCCTGCTCCTGGTGCTCCGCGTCGGCGACGCGCTCACCGTCGGCTTCGAGCAACTGCTGCTCCAGCGGGACTCGGTGGGCCCCGGCGCCTCCGACGTCCTGGACACCTTCGTCTGGTGGAACGGCATCCGCAACCAGGACTTCAGTTACGCCGCTGCCGCCGGACTCATCAAGGGCATCGTCGGCCTGGGACTCGTGCTGACCGCCAACAAGGTCGCCCACCTCATGGGTGAGCAGGGGGTGTACAAGAAATGACCGCCGTCATCGACAAGCCCGTCGACAGGGCCGCCGACAAGCCGAGCCGGTGGGCGGCACCGCCCCGGCCGCCCTGGGACGAGGAGCCGAGCAAGGCGGGCCTCGCGGGCAAGGGCCTCGCCCTCGGCCTCGCCGCCTTCGCGATCCTCTTCCCCCTGTGGATCGTCATCGTCACCAGCCTCCAGTCGAAGAAGACCATCGACGCGGCCGGCGGCCTGGTGGTGATCCCCAAGGGCATCACCTTCATCGCCTACAAGGAGCTGCTCACCGGCGGCCAGGTGCAGCGGGCCGCCATGGTCAGCCTGGGTGTGACACTGATCGGCACGCTGTTCAGCATGGCCGTGTCGGTGCTGTGCGCGTACGGCCTCTCGCGCGTCGGATCAACCGGCCACCGCTGGTTCCTGATGCTGCTGCTCGCCACGATGTTCTTCGGCGCCGGTCTCATCCCGACGTACCTGCTGGTGCAGGCCCTGGGGCTGACCGACAGCTATCTCGCGCTGATCCTCCCCAGCGCGGTGAGCGTCTTCAACATCCTGGTGCTGCGCTCGTTCTTCATGGGGATCTCGCCCGAACTCATCGACAGCGCCCGCATCGACGGTGCCGGTGACTGGCGGATCCTGTGGAAGATCGTGATGCCGCTCTCGCGGGCCGTGCTCGCGGTGATCTCCCTCTTCTACGCGGTCGGCTACTGGAGCGCCTGGTTCAACGCCTCCATCTATCTCACCGACCAGGACATGATGCCGCTGCAGAACGTCATGATCCAGCTGGTGCAGAAGCAGGAGCGTCCGGTCGGCCTCGCCACCCAGATCAACACCGGTCAGCTGTCGCCGCTCGCCATCCAGATGGCCGTCATGGTCATGGCGCTGCTCCCGGTCGCGATCCTCTCGCCGTTCGTCCAGCGGCACTTCAAGAAGGGCATGCTCACCGGGGCCGTCAAGGGCTGACGCGCGTCAGCCCGCTGTCCCCGGGCCCCTCGACTCCGCCACGGTGCCGCTCCGCGGGGTGCGCCGGAGAACTGCGGGCCAGTTGGACCTTCGGGTCGTTCGTGGCCTGTCGCGCCCACGCGGCGGAGCCGCAAATGTCACAGCCCCGCGCCCCTGACGGGGCGCTGTCCCCCCGCCCGTCACAGGGCGCCCCCGCCTCTGCCAACCCCTCCCCCAAACGAGGTATGTCATGCGCACGCCCCGCCTGAGCAGACGAGCCGTCCTCGCCGCAACCGCCGCCACGGCCGCGCTCACCACCGTCCCCGCTCTGGGGGCCCAGGCGTACGCCGCCGAAGCCGCCGCCACGGACGCCGCCCCGGCGTACCGCTGGCGCAACGCCGTCATCGGCGGCACCGGCTTCGTCACCGGTGTGCTCTTCCACCCCGCCGTGCGCGGACTCGCCTACGCCCGCACCGACATCGGCGGCGCCTACCGCTGGGACGACCGGGCCGCCCGCTGGACCCCGCTCACCGACCACCTCGGCTGGGACGACTGGAACCTTCTCGGCGTCGAGGCGCTCGCCGTCGACCCCGCGCACCCGGACCGGCTGTACGTGGCCCTCGGCACCTACGCCCAGTCGTGGGCGGGCAACGGCGCGGTGCTGCGCTCCGAGGACCGCGGCACCACCTGGACCCGCGCCGACCTGGACGTGAAGCTCGGCGCGAACGAGGACGGCCGCGGCGCCGGTGAGCGTCTCCTCGTCGACCCGCGCGACAGCGACACCCTGTGGCTGGGCACCCGGCACGACGGCCTCCTCAAATCGACCGACCGCGGGGCGACCTGGGCGGCCGTGACCGCTTTCCCGGCGAGCGCGAGCTCCTCCGGGCAGGGCATCACCTTCCTCGTCGCGGCCGGGCGCACCGTCTACGCGGGGTGGGGCGACGGCGACGGCACCTCGGGCACGGTGAACCTGTACCGCACGGCCGACGGCACGACCTGGGAGGCCGTACCCGGGCAGCCGTCCGGCACCTCCGCCAAGGTTCCGCTCCGCGCCGCGTACGACGCGCGCACCCGCGAGCTGTACGTGACGTACGGCAACGCGCCCGGCCCCAACGGCCAGTCCGACGGCAGCGTGCACAAGCTGCGCACCGCGACCGGCACGTGGACGGACGTCAGCCCGGTCAAGCCCGGGGGAACGACGTCCGACGGTTCCGCGGACACCTTCGCCTACGGCGGGGTCGCCGTCGACGCCTGCCGTGCGGGCACCGTCGTCGTCTCGACCAACAACCGCTGGGCGGACGGCGACACGGTGTTCCGGACCACCGACGGCGGCCGTACCTGGACGTCCCTCAAGGACACAGCTGTCTTCGACGTGTCCGAGACTCCTTTCCTCAACTGGGGCATCGACAAGCCCAAGTTCGGCTGGTGGATCCAGGCGGTCGCCGTCGACCCGTACGACTCCCAGCACATCGTGTACGGAACCGGCGCGACCCTCTACGGCACCCGCGACCTCAAGAAGTGGGCACCGCAGATCCGCGGCCTGGAGGAGACGGCAGTGCGCCAGCTGATCTCGCCCCCGGCCGGGGAGGCGCATCTGATCAGCGGACTCGGGGACATCGGCGTGATGTACCACGAGCGGCTCACGGCGTCTCCGTCGCGCGGCATGGCGGCGAACCCCGTGTTCGGGTCGGCGACGGGACTCGCGCAGGCCGCGGCCAAGCCGTCGTACGTCGTCCGCGCGGGCTGGGGCGACCACGGCAACGGCGCCTACTCGAACGACGGCGGGCAGACCTGGGCGCCCTTCGCGGCCCAGCCCGACATCGCCAAGGACGCACCGGGGCCGATCGCCACCAGCGCCGACGGCAGCACACTGCTGTGGTCCTTCGTGCACTGGGACGGCACGAAGTACGCAGCACACCGCTCGACGGACAACGGCGCGACCTGGTCCGAGGTCTCCTCCTTCCCGAAGGGCGCCACGCCGGTCGCCGACCCGGCCGACCCGACGCTCTTCTACGCGTACGACACCGACACTGGAACGCTGTACGCCAGCACTGACGGTGGCCGTTCGTTCACGGCCCGTGCCGGTGGACTGCCCTCCGGCGACAGCCAGTTCAAGCTGGTCGCGGCGCCGGGGCGCAGCGGTGACCTGTGGCTGAGCGTGAAGTGGAACGGGCTGTACCGGTCCACCGACGGCGGCGCGAGCTTCGGCAAGGTCGCCAGCTGCTGGGCCTCGTACACCCTCGGCTTCGGCAAGGCGGCCGACGGCGCGGACTATCCGGCGATCTACCAGGTCGGCTCCACCGAGACGATCACCGCCGTCTACCGCTCCGACGACGCGGCGAAGACCTGGGTCCGGATCAACGACGACGCCCACCAGTGGGGCTGGATCGGCGAGGTCATCACCGGGGACCCGCGTGTCCACGGCCGCGTCTACCTCGGCACGAACGGGCGCGGCATCCAGTACGGGGAGCCGGTCTGATGCCTCAGCTCAGTGACGCCACCCGCGGCCGCATCCTCTTCGGCGGCGACTACAACCCCGAGCAGTGGCCCGAGGAGACCTGGCACGAGGACGTACGCCTCATGAAGGAGGCCGGCGTCAACTCGGTCACCCTCGGTGTCTTCTCCTGGGCGAAGCTCGAACCCCGCCCCGGGGTTCGGGAGTTCGGCTGGCTGGACCGGCTGATGGACCTGATGCACGAGCACGGCATCGGCGTGGTCCTCGCCACCCCCACCTCCTCGCCCCCGCCCTGGATGGGCCGCCTGCACCCCGAGACGCTGCCCCGGGACGAGGAAGGGCGCATCGAATGGTGGGGCGGCCGCCAGCACTTCTCGCACTCCAGCGCCACCTACCGCCGCTACGCCGCCGCCATCACCGAGGACCTGGCCGCCCGCTACGGCAGTCACCCCGCCCTCACGATGTGGCACATCAACAACGAGTACTGCACCTTCGACTACGGCGACGAGGCGGCCACCACCTTCCGCCGCTGGCTCCAGGACAAGTACGGCACCATCGACGCCCTCAACGAGGCCTGGGGCACGGCCTTCTGGAGCCAGGGCTATGACAGCTGGCACGAGATCCTGCCGCCGCGCCACGCCCACTACATGAAGAACCCGACGCACGTTCTCGACTTCAAGCGCTACACCTCCGACATGCTCCTGGAGTGCTACGTCGCCGAGCGGGACATCGTCGCACGGCACACCCCGCACACCCCGGTGACCAGCAACTTCATGCCGATGTGGACGGGGCAGGACGCGTGGAGGTGGGCCGCAGAGGAGGATGTCGTCTCCGTCGACATCTACCCGGACCCGCGTGACCCCTTCGGCGCCCAGAACGGCGCGTTCATCCAGGACATGACCCGCTCCCAGGCCGCGGGCGGCCCCTGGATGCTCATGGAACAGGCGGCCGGACCGGTCAACTGGCGTGGTGTGAACCACCCCAAGCCGCGCGGCCTCAACCGCCTCTGGTCCCTCCAGGCCGTGGCGCGCGGTGCCGACGCCGTCTGCTACTTCCAGTGGCGGCAGTCCCGGCAGGGCGCGGAGAAGTTCCACTCGGGAATGGTCAGCCACGCGGGGGAGCGGGGGCGCACCTTCCAGGAGGTCAAGCAGCTCGGTGCCGAACTCGCCCGCATCGGCGGCAAGGTGGCGGGCGCCCATCTGCCGTCCGACATCGCGATCCTGCACGACTGGAACTCCTGGTGGGCCGGCGCGCAGGAGGGCCGCCTTTCCTCCGAGGTCGACTACCCGCAGGTCGTACGGGCCTGGCACCGCGCCCTCTGGGAAGCCCACCTCACCACCGCCTTCGCGCACCCCGAGCACGACCTCTCGGCGTACAGACTCGTCGTCGTACCGCAGCTGTATCTGCTCACGGACGCGGCGATCGACAACCTTCTCTCGTACGTACGAGGAGGCGGCACCCTCGTCTGCGGCTTCCTCACCGGCATCGCCGACGAGGACGACCGGGTGCGGCCCGGTGGCATGGACGCCCGGCTGCGGGAGCTGTTCGGCATCCGCACGCTGCACGAGTGGTGGCCGCTCGACGCCGGCGAGACGGTCGACGTCGAGGGCTTCCGCGGCACCCTGTGGTCCGAGGAGATCGAGGCCGAGGACGCCGTCACGGAGGCCGTGTACAAGAGCGGCGAGCTGGACGGCCTTCCGGCCGTGCTGCGCAGGGGCCGGGCCTGGTACCTCTCCACCCTTCCCGAGCCCGGGGCGCTGCGGACGCTGCTCGCCGGTGTCGCCGAGGACGCGGGCGTGCGGCCGCCGCTCGACAACCTCCCCGCCGGGGTGGAGGCCGTACGACGTGGTGGGCTGCTCTTCCTGCTGCACCACGGGAGCGACACGGTGACCGTGCCGGTGCCCGGACGCCGTCGTGACCTGCTGACCGGCGAGTACGTCACCGACGCCGTGGAGCTCGGCCGATACGGCGTCCTCGTACTGGAGGAAGCGCCGTGAGCGACCCGGTGCTGGGCACCTGGGAGCCCCTGCCCGCCGCCCGCTGGGAGGACGCCTTCCTGAGCGGGAACGGCACACACGGCGCCATGGTGTTCGGTGATCCGAACAGTGACCGGGTCATCGTCAATCATCACGCCCTGGTGCGGCCGAACGGCAGCGAGGACGCGCGTCCGCCCGCCCTCGCCGACCGGCTCGCCGACGTACAGGACCGCTTGCTGGCCGGAGACGTCACGGCGGGGGAGGACTTCACCGACGGCCGGCCGCTGCTGTGGGTGCAGCCCTTCCACCCGGCCTTCCAGGTGCGGTTGCGCCGCCCCGCTGCGGAGTGGCGTGCGTACCGGCGCGAGGTCGACTTCACCACCGGCGTCGTCGGCGCCGACTGCGGTGGCTGGCGCAGCGAGGTCTTCGTCTCGCGCGCCGACGACGTCGTCGTCCAGTACGTGACCGAGTCCGCGCTCACCGTCGACGTGACCCTCGACCACCGACTGCCGGGCACGCCGGGCGACTTGGCGGTGGGGCACAGCGCCGTCCTCACCCCCGAGGGCGCCCTCCTCACGCTGCGCGCCCGCTACCCGGACAGCGACCGGGCGTACACGGGAGTGACGCTCGCCGTGGTCAGCGGCGGCCGGACCCGGACCGCCCTGCCAGGGATACGCGTCGAGGGCGCGCGCTCGGTGCTCCTGCTCACGCGGGTACGGCGGCACAAGGGGGAACTGGACGCGCTGGCCGAGGCCCGCGCGCTGCGCGCCTTGCTGCCCGACGCCGACGCCGACGCCGACGAGGATGCGTACACCCAGTACACCCACCTCCTCGCCCGCCACACCGCCCTCCACCGCCCCGCCTACCTCCGCACCGCCCTCGACCTGAACGCGGACCACGCCGAACGCGCCCTGCCCGGCTCGGAGCTGGTCCACCGCCCCAAGAGCCCGGCCCTCCTGGAGCGGCTCTTCGCCGCGGGCCGCTACCACCTGCTGTCCGCCGCCGGGACGCTGCCGCCACGTCTGACCGGCCTGTGGACCGGCGACTGGGACACCGCATGGTCGGGGGCCTTCACCACCGACGCCAACCTCAACCTCCAGACCGCGTCGGCAGCGGCTGCCGGGCTCCCGGAGGTCACCGAAGCCCACGCCGCCCTGGTCCACGGCCAGTTGCCCCACTGGCGTGACAACGCCCAAGCGGTCTTCGGCACCCGTGGCGTCGTCGCCCCCGCGCACACCGACGGTGAGTCCGGGCACATCTACCACCTCAGCCGCGAGTACCCCCTGCACGTGTGGACCGCGGGCGCCGACTGGCTGCTCAAGCCACTGGTCGACCACGACGAGACACGCGGCGAACGCGACCCGCGTCTCGGCGAAGCGCTCGCCGAAGTCGCGTACTTCTACGAGGACTTCCTCACCCGGACCGACGACGACGGCCACCTCGTGATCGTGCCGTCGTACTCCCCGGAGAACCGGCCCGCGAACGCGAGCTGGGTCACCCTCAACGCCGCGATGGACCTCTCCGCGGCCCGCCACGCCCTGCGCACGGCGGCCGACTACCACCCCGGACCCGACGCCGAACGCTGGCGCTCGCTCGCCGACCGGCTGCCGCCGCACCGCGTCAACGCCGAGGGCGCGCTGGCCGAGTGGGCCCGGCCCGGCCTCGACGACACCTACGACCACCGCCATCTCAGCCACCTCTACGGCGTCTGGCCGCTCGACGAGATCAACCCGTACGACACTCCCGGACTCGCCGAGGCGGCGCACCGCGCCCTCGAACTGCGCGGCGCCGAGAACGACTCCGCGCACGGCCACCTCCACCACGCCCTGGTGGCGGCCCGGCTGCGCGACGGCGACCGGGTGGCGGCGGCCCTCGGCAACGTCCTCGCCGGGGACTTCTTCCACGTCTCCCTGATGAGCGGGCACTACCCCAACCGCCACGTCTACAACGCGGACGCCGCCCACACGCTGCCCGCCGTGCTCATCGAGATGCTGATCCAGTCCACGCCGGAGCGGCTCGTCCTCCTCCCCGCCCTCCCCGCCGCGTACCCGAGCGGCGAACTCCGCGGCATCCGCACCAGGTTCGGCGCCGAGGTCGACCTGACGTGGAGCCCTCGCGGCGCGACGGCCGTGGTGAGACCGGCGCGCACCGGCCGCATCGATCTCAGGACTTCCTCCGGAGCGCGACCGCTCTCCCTGCGCGCCGGAGAAGACTGCGTCCTCACGCTGGGGCCGCAGTAACACCCGCAGTTCCCCCCACCCATGGAAGGGACACCATGGCACGTCGCACTCTGAACAGGATCACCAAGGCCCTCATCGCCCCCGCGCTCGCGCTCGGCGCCACCGTCGGCCTCGCCTCCGCCCCCGCACAGGCCGCCGTCTGGAGCTCCTGCGACCAGTGGGGCAACACCACCCTCAACGGGTACACGCTCTACAACAACATCTGGGGCTCCGGCGCCGGCACCCAGTGCATCTGGGCCAACTCCGGTACGAACTGGGGCGTCAACGCCAACCACCCGAACACCGGCGGCATCAAGTCCTACCCCAACTCCAAGAAGTACGTGGGCAAGACGATCTCCGGCCTGGGCTCGCTGACCAGCACGTACAACGTCACCGTCCCGTCGTCGGGCGCGTACAACACGTCGTACGACATCTGGGACACCGA
This sequence comes from Streptomyces sp. NPDC029292, assembly GCF_055569295.1. Lineage (NCBI taxonomy): Bacteria > Bacillati > Actinomycetota > Actinomycetes > Kitasatosporales > Streptomycetaceae > Streptomyces > Streptomyces sp. NPDC029292. The sequence goes on along the minus strand of NZ_JBVHXR010000020.1, from coordinate 64,769 downwards.
CTACGACTACGAGACCATGCTCTGGGTCAACTACAACGGCGCCGTCGGCGCGCTCGGCACCTCCCAGGGCACGCTCACGCTCGGCAGCAACACCTGGACCGTCTACAAGGGCAACAACGGCGCGAACGACGTCTTCTCGTTCCTGCGCACCTCGGACTCGACGTCCGGCACCATCGACATCCTCCCGATCCTGAAGTGGATCGCGAACACCAAGGGCTGGATGTCCAGCAGCGAGACCATCGGCGACGTCCAGTTCGGCTTCGAGATCACCTCGTCGTCCGGCGGCCTGGACTTCACCACCAACAACCTGACGGTCAGCAGCAGTTGATCCACGCGTGAAAGTGGGGGCGGTCTCCCCGCAGGGGGAACGTCGCACCCCGCCCCTCGTTCCCAGGCAGGGTCTCCTCTTCCCTCCAGAACAACCATGGGGCGTTCAGCGGGGTGTCGCCCGTGCCAA
>NZ_JBVHXR010000020.1:408-64302 GCF_055569295.1 Streptomyces sp. NPDC029292 | reverse complement strand
GGAACTCGTCAGCCAGTCCCCGCAGTTGTGCGAACATGCGGACACCCACCCCCCCTCCCCCCTCCCCCCCCCCCCCCTCCCCCACCCCCCCCACCCCCCCCCCCCCCCCCCCCCCCACCCCACCCCCCCCCCCCCCCCCCACCCCCCCCCCCCCCACTCGGCTATTCGGCCACGGGCAGGTCCGCGCCGTCCCGCAGGAACAGCGGGATGCGGTCCAGCGGGGCGTCGACGGTCACGGCCGCGCCCCCTTCGTACGTCTCACCGGTCCACGCGTCGGTCCACCGGGCCCCCGCCGGGAGGTAGGCGGTACGGGCCGTCGCGCCCGCCGTGAGCACCGGTGCGACCAGGAGGTCGGGACCGAAGAGGTACGCGTCGTCCACCGACCAGGCGGCCTGGTCGTCCGGGAACTCCAGGAACAGCGGGCGCATGGCCGGCAGCCCCTCCTCGTGCGCGGCGCGCATGACATCGAGGACGTACGGCTTGAGGCGCTCGCGCAGCCGCAGGTACTTCTCCAGGATCGCGCCGGCCTCCTCGCCGTATGACCAGACCTCGTTCGGGCCGCCGGTCATGTCCGGGCCGAGCGGCATGCCCGGGTCGCGGAAGCCGTGCAGGCGCATCAGCGGGGACAGCGCGCCGAACTGGAACCAGCGGACCATGACCTCGCGGTACGCCGGGTCGTCCGGGTCGCCGCCGTGGAAGCCGCCGATGTCGGTGTTCCACCAAGGGATGCCGGAGAGCGCGGTGTTGAGGCCCGCCGCGATCTGGTGGCGCAGACTCGCGAAGTCCGTGCCGATGTCGCCGGACCACAGGGCGGCGCCGTAGCGCTGACTGCCCGCCCACGCCGAGCGGTTGAGGGTGACGACCTCGGTCTCGCCGGCGGCCAGCATGCCCTCGTAGAAGGCGCGGGCGTTTTCGCGCGGGTACATGTTGCCCACTTCGAGGCCGGGGCCCGCGTGATAGCGCAGGTTCTCCTGGAAGCCCGGCTTCAGCTCCGGCTCGCAGGCGTCCAGCCAGAAGGCCGTGATCCCGTACGGGTCGAGGTAGTTGTCCTTCACGCGCGACCACAGGAAGTCGCGTGCCTCGGGGTTCGTCGCGTCGTAGAAGGCCACCTGGACGGTGGACGCGACCCCCTTGTCGGGCCAGTCGGCGTGCGCCATCGGGCCGTACTCGGTGCCGATGAAGTACCCGCGCTGTTCCATGAGTTGATGGTTCTCGGAGAGGGGCGAGACGGACGGCCAGACGGACACGACGAGCTTGACGCCGAGTTCCGTGAGCTCTTGCTGCATCGCCGCGGGGTCGGGCCACTCGGCCGGGTCGAACTTCCAATCGCCCAGGTGGGTCCAGTGGAAGAAGTCGCAGACGATGACGGAGAGGGGGAGGCCCCGGCGCTTGTACTCCCGTGCCACTTCGAGGAGTTCGTCCTGCGTCCGGTAGCGCAGCTTGCACTGCCAGAAGCCCGCCGCCCACTCGGGCAGCATCGGCGTACGGCCGGTGGCGGCGCTGTAGCGGCGCTGGCCGTCGGCCGGGGTGCCCGCCGTGATCCAGTAGTCGAGCTGGCGGGCCGAGTCGGCGACCCAGCGGGTGCCGTTGCCCGCCAGCTCGACGCGGCCGATCGCCGGGCTGTTCCACAGGAAGGTGTAGCCGCGACTGGAGGCCAGCACCGGGATGGTCACCTCGGCGTTGCGCTGGATCAGGTCCAGGACCGCGCCCTTCTGGTCCAGCAGCCCGTGCTGATGCTGGCCGAGCCCGAACAGCTTCTCGCCCTCGTACGCGGCGAACCGCTGCTCCAGGCGGTGATGGCCGTTGCCGGTCGGGGTGTAGAGGCGCGAGCCCGGCCACCAGAAGTGCGCGCGCTCCTCGGCGAGCAGTTCGCTGCCGTCGGCGGTGCGGGTGAAACGGATGAGCCCCTCGGCGCTGACCTCGACGGTCAGCGCGCCGACCGTCAACTGGCCTTCACCGTCCTGGAGTTTGACGCTGCTCTCGGTGGCCTGCGGCTCGTCGAGCAGAGCGCCGGGAAGGTCCTCCAGGACCGGGCCGCCGAGGCGCGCGCGGACACGGACCGCGTCCGGGCCCCACGGCTCGATGCGTACGGTCTCCTGGCGGCCGCTCCACTCCAGCGCGCCGCCCCGCTCGCGGAACGTGCCGACGGTCGGGGAGGACTGCGCGAGGCTGACTGCGCCCTGAGGAGGCTGGTTTTCGGCAGGCTGATTCACGTGGGGTGCTCCTGAAGGAAAGGAGTGGTGACAGACCCGGCGCGGCTCTGGCGGCCGGGAAAGGAAGGGATGCCCCGTCGGGGCGGAAGAGGTGGGTGCGCGGTGCTCAGACGGCGCTCGGCGCCGGGCCTGTGCTCGCCCGCACCGTCAACTCGGGTGCGAGCAGCACGACTTCGTCCTTGCCATGCCCTTCGAGCTTGGCGATCAGATGCTCCACGGCGTGCCGGCCCATCTCCTGCGCGGGGATGGCGACCGAGGTCAGCCGCACCGAGGCCTGCGTGGCGACCTGGTCCGGGCAGATCGCGATCACCGAGACGTCCTCGGGCACGGCACGGCCCTGCTGGCGCAGCAGCGCGAGCAGCGGCTCGACCGCGGACTCGTTCTGTACGACGAAGCCCGTGGTACCCGGGCGCTCGTCGAAGACCCGGGCGAGGGTCAGGGACATCGCGTCGAAGCCGCCCTCGCAGGGACGGTGCAGCACGCGCAGGCCCAACTCCCGTGAACGGGACCGGAGTCCGTCGAGCGTGCGCTCGGCGAAGCCCGTGTGGCGCTCGTAGACCGCGGGCGCCTCGCCGATGACAGCGATGTCACGGTGGCCCAGCTTCGCCAGATGCTCGGCGCACAGTGCGCCCGTGGCGCCGAAGTCGAGGTCGACACAGGTCAGTCCGGAGGTGTCGGCGGGCAGTCCGATGAGCACGGACGGCTGGTCCGTCTCACGCAGCAGCGGCAGCCGCTCGTCGTCGAGTTCGACGTCCATCAGGATCATCGCGTCGGCGAGCCCGCTGCCGGTGACCCGGCGTACCGCGTCGGGACCCTCCTCGCCGGTGAGCAGCAGCACGTCGTACCCGTGGGTGCGGGCGTTGGTCGCCACCGCGATGGCGATCTCCATCATCACGGGCACGTACATGTCCGTGCGGAGCGGAATCATCAGGGCGATGATGTTGGACCTGCTGCTCGCCAGGGCCCGGGCGCCCGCGTTCGGGTGGTAGCCGAGCTCCTGGATGCTCCGCTCGACCCGCTGCCGGGTGCCCGCGGAGATGGACCGCTTGCCGCTGAGGACATAGCTCACCGTGCTCGCCGAGACTCCGGCGTGCTGGGCGACCTCGGCGAGGGTGACCATCCAGCTCTCCAAGCGTTGTGTGAAGCGCTTCGACAGTGCGCGTTGTGGATAAGGGCGAGTGAGGGTGGCTCGACAGTAGCTCGATGGGTGGTGGGTGTCCATAGGTTGTCGAAGCGCTTCGACACCTACTTTCTCGTGCCGCGCTTCGCCCCCTTTCCGGCGCCACGCTCGGGCACGTGATTTGCGGCCGCGCGGCAACCTCCCCGGCGTCCGGCGGCCACTGAGAGGGCGTACACAGACCGTCCCCCGGAAGGACCCCCGATGCAACACCGACGTCCTCGCTTCTCCAAGAAGGCCAAGATGCTGGTCGCCACGAGCGTCGCCCTCGCGGCCGCGGCGTCCGTCACCATCGCCCGGGCGGGCGAGGACAGCAAGAAGTGCGGCGCCTTCGACACCGTCACGATGGGCAAGTACTACGTCAACAACAACCTCTGGGGGCAGGACGACGGCACCGGTACCCAGTGCGTCTGGGACACCTCGCGGTCCGGCGACACCATCTCCTGGGGCACGGAGTACACCTGGGCCGGCAAGGCCGGCAAGGAAAACTCCGTGAAGTCGTACGCCAGTACGGTGCTCGGCTGGCACTGGGGCTGGAAGACCGACAAGGCCTCCACCGAGCTGCCCGTCCGGGTCGGCGACCGCAAGCCCGTCAGGACCAGCTGGGACTTCTCGGTCAGCTCCGACCCGGGCACCATGAACGTCGCGTACGACCTGTGGCTGCACGCCAAGAACAACGCGGACTGGCAGGACCAGCCCACCGACGAAATCATGGTCTGGCTCAACCGGCAGGGCGGCGCGGGCCCGCTCGGCACCAAGTACGGCAGCGTCAGCCTCGGCGGCGCGATGTGGGACATCTACCAGGGCGACATCGGCTGGAAGGTGTACTCCTTCGTCCGCCGCACGAACACCACCAAGGCCACCCTCAACCTGGACGACTTCACCCAGGCGCTGGTCCGCCGCAAGCTGCTGAGCAACGACAAGTACCTCTCCGGCATCGAGTCGGGCAGCGAGGTCTTCCGCGGCTCCGGACGGCTCGACACGAAGGCGTACTCGGTGGACATCGGCTGACACCCGGGGGCGCGCGTTGGGCCGAACGCTGCGCGAGGACTGGTGGGGTCACCCTGAATCGGGTACATACGATCGAGTAGCACCGGTCGGTAACGAACACCCCCAAGATCCCTATTCGCGGCGAGGTGACCCTCATGTCCGCAGCACCCCACCAGCCCACAGTCACTGAACGTGAGGCCCGCCAAGTCGCCGAGGCCGCGCGTGAACAGGACTGGCGCAAGCCCAGCTTCGCCAAGGAACTGTTCCTCGGCCGCTTCCGGCTCGACCTGATCCACCCGCACCCCCTGCCGCCCGACGAGGACGCGCAGCGCGGCGAGGAGTTCCTCGCCAAGCTGCGCGACTTCTGCGAGACGAAGATCGACTCGGCCCGCATCGAGCGCGAGGCGCAGATCCCGGACGCGACGATCGACGGGCTCAAGGACATCGGCGCCTTCGGCATGAAGATCGACACCAAGTACGGCGGTCTGGGCCTGACGCAGGTCTACTACAACAAGTCGCTCGCCCTGGTCGGCTCCGCGAGCCCGGCGATCGGCGCGCTGCTGTCCGCACACCAGTCGATCGGCGTACCGCAGCCGCTGAAGCTCTTCGGCACCCAGGAGCAGAAGGACACCTTCCTGCCGCGCTGCGCCCGCACCGACATCTCCGCCTTCCTCCTCACCGAGCCGGACGTCGGCTCCGACCCGGCGCGGCTCGCCACGTCCGCCGTACCGGACGGGGACGACTACGTCCTCGACGGAGTGAAACTCTGGACGACCAACGGCGTCGTCGCCGACCTCCTCGTCGTCATGGCCCGCGTGCCGAAGTCCGAGGGCCACAAGGGCGGCATCACGGCGTTCGTGGTGGAGGCGGGCTCCGAGGGCATCACCGTCGAGAACCGCAACGCCTTCATGGGCCTGCGCGGCCTGGAGAACGGCGTCACCCGCTTCCACCAGGTCCGGGTGCCCGCCGCGAACCGGATCGGACCGGAGGGCGCGGGCCTGAAGATCGCGCTCACCACGCTGAACACCGGCCGTCTCTCGCTGCCCGCCATGTGCGTGGGCGCGGGCAAGTGGTGTCTGAAGATCGCCCGCGAGTGGTCGGCGGCGCGCGAGCAGTGGGGCAAGCCGGTCGCCTTCCACGAGGCCGTCGGCGCGAAGATCTCCTTCATCGCGGCGACGACGTTCGCGCTGGAGGCTGTCGTCGACCTGTCCTCGCAGATGGCCGACGAGAACCGTAACGACATCCGCATCGAGGCCGCCCTCGCGAAGCTGTACGGCTCCGAGATGGGCTGTCTGATGGCCGACGAACTGGTCCAGATCCGCGGCGGCCGCGGCTTCGAGACCGCGGCGTCGCTGGCGGCCCGCGGGGAGCGGGCGGTTCCCGCCGAGCAGATCCTGCGCGACCTGCGGATCAACCGCATCTTCGAGGGCTCCACGGAGATCATGCACCTGCTGATCGCCCGCGAGGCCGTGGACGCCCATCTGTCCGTGGCCGGTGACCTCATCGACCCGGACAAGTCCCTCTCGGACAAGGCGAAGGCGGGCGCGAACGCCGGCGTCTTCTATGCCAAGTGGCTCCCGAAGCTGGTCGCGGGCGCCGGTCAGCTCCCTCGCTCGTACGGCGAATTCAACCAGGACGTCGACCTCTCACCCCACCTGCGCTACGTCGAACGCAGCGCCCGCAAGCTGGCCCGCTCCACCTTCTACGCCATGTCCCGCTGGCAGGGCCGGATGGAGACCAAGCAGGGCTTCCTGGGCCGGATCGTCGACATCGGTGCCGAGCTCTTCGCGATGAGCGCGGCCTGCGTCCGCGCCGAACTCCTGCGCACCACCGGGGAGCACGGCCGCGAGGCCTACCAGCTCGCCGACGCGTTCTGCCGGCAGTCCCGCATCCGCGTCGACGAACTCTTCGACCGCCTGTGGACCAACACCGACGACCTCGACCGCAAGGTGGTCAAGGGTGTCCTGTCGGGCACCTACGCATGGCTGGAGGAGGGCGTCATCGACCCGTCGGGCGAGGGCCCGTGGATCGCCGACGCGACGCCGGGCCCGAGCAAGAAGGAGAACGTCCACCGCCCCATTCGCTGACCCTTTCCCCAGGAATGCACAGCAGCCCCCGTTCGCCATTCTGCTGCTTGCCGCACCGAAGCTGTGCGTCAACAATGAGTGGAATGGTGAACGGGGACAGCAGATGCGCCAAGGAGTCGGGGAAGAATACAGTCACGGAAATTCCGTACAGCTGACGCGCACCCGCGGGGAGGCCTGGCGCCGGCTCGATGAGACAGATCCCGTGCGGGCCTTGCGGACGGTGCGCGATGAGGTGCGCCCGCTGGCACAGAAACTCCGCGAGACCGCGCCGGAGACCTTCGAGGCGCACCGGGACGCCCTCGCCGTCCTCCTGAACGAGTGCGCGCGCGCCCTGGTCGACGAGGTGCCGCGGCCGTCCGTGGCCACCTTCGACGCCGTACGGATCCGCAGAATCGACCCCCGTGACGTCGACGGTCTGCTCGACGCGGGACGGCCGGGTGAACGGCCCGTCATTCAGCAGCTTTTCCGCGGTGCGCTCGACGTGGTCAAGGACCCCGCACTGCGCGAGGTGATCAAAGCGAATCAACAGGGTGTCCATATTCTCCAGCGCGCCAATCGCCGGATAGGGATGCTCATGGACGCCGTTCAGTTGTGGGGGAATTCCCATGGCAGGTAAGGGTCTGGACGCCATCACCGGCAGGATCATGCGGGCCGGTGAGGGCAGGATGCTGCGTCGCCTTGAGCGCGTCGCCGAGCAGGTCGGCTCCTTGGAGGAGGAGTTCAAGGAGCTGAGCGACGAGGAACTCCAGGCGCTCACCCCGGAATTCAAAGAGCGGTACGAGGGCGGGGAGAGCCTGGACGACCTGCTGCCGGAGGCCTTCGCCGCGATCCGCGAGGCGGCCCGGCGCACCCTCGGCATGCGCCACTTCGACGTACAGATCATGGGCGGCGCGGCCCTCCACCTCGGCAACATCGCCGAGATGCAGACCGGCGAGGGAAAGACCCTGGTCGGCACCCTGCCGGTGTATCTGAACGCCTTGACCGGCAAGGGAGTTCACCTCGTCACGGTCAACGACTACCTGGCCGAGCGGGACGCCGAGTGGATGGGCCGCGCATACCGGTTCATGGGTCTGACCGTCGGCGTGATCAAGACGCAGTCGACCCCGGCCGAGCGTCGCGCGCAGTACGCCTGCGACATCACGTACGGCACCAACACGGAATTCGGCTTCGACTATCTGCGCGACAACATGGCGTGGTCGCAGGACGAACTGGTGCAGCGCGGCCACCACTTCGCGATCGTCGACGAGGCCGACTCGATCTTGATCGACGAGGCGCGCACCCCGCTGATCATCTCCGGCCCGGCCGACCAGCCGACGCACTGGTACGAGGCCTTCGCCGCGTTCGCGCTGCGGATGAAGGGCGTCCTGGTGCAGGAGGAGCAGTTCACCACCCAGGCGGACAAGGACCGGCTCGCCGAACTGCGCACGCGGCACGACTACGAATACGACCCGAAGAAGCGCACCGTGGCGATCCTGGACCGCGGCGTGGAGTACCTCCAGGACCAGCTCGGCATCGACAGCCTCTACGAGTCCGACCACACCCCGCTCATCGGGCACCTCAACAACGCCCTCAAGGCCAAGGAACACTTCAAGAAGGACAAGGATTACGTGGTGGTGGACGGCGAGGTCCTTATCGTCGACGAGCACACCGGGCGCATCCTCGCGGGCCGCCGCTACAACGAAGGGCTGCACCAGGCGATCGAGGCCAAGGAAGGCGTGTCGATCAAGGACGAGAATCAGACCCTCGCCACGATCACCCTGCAGAACTTCTTCCGCCTCTACGAGAAGCTCGCCGGAATGACCGGCACCGCGATGACCGAGGCGGCCGAGTTCCACCAGATCTACAAGCTGCACGTCGTGCCGATTCCCACGAACCGGCCGATGGTCCGCCGCGACGACCCCGACCAGATCTACCGCACCGAGGAGGCGAAGTACGCCGCGATCCTCGCGGACATCGCCGAGAAGCACGAGCTGGGCCAGCCGATCCTGGTGGGCACCACCTCCGTCGAGAAGTCCGAGGTGCTGTCCGCGCGGCTCAGGAAGCAGGGCATCCGGCACGAGGTGCTCAACGCCAAGAACCACCAGCGCGAGGCGCAGATCGTCGCCCAGGCCGGACGCAAGGGCGCCGTCACCGTGGCCACCAACATGGCGGGCCGCGGCACCGACATCATGCTCGGCGGCAACCCGGAGGCGATGGCGCTCGCCGAGACGGGCGACGACGCGGAGCCGGAGGACCGCCGCGAGGTGCTCGACCGGATCACCTCCTCGGTCGCCGCCGAGCACGACGAGGTCAAGGAACTGGGCGGCCTCTACGTCCTCGGCACCGAGCGCCACGAGTCACGGCGCATCGACAACCAGCTGCGCGGCCGCTCCGGCCGCCAGGGCGACCCCGGCGCCTCCCGCTTCTACCTCTCGCTCCAGGACGACCTGATGCGGCTGTTCCGCGCCAACGTGGTGGACCGCGTGATGTCGATGGCGAACGTCCCCGACGACGTCCCCATCGAGAACAAGATGGTCACCCGTGCCATCGCCTCCGCCCAGGCCCAGCTGGAGCAGCAGCACTTCGAGTCCCGCAAGGACGTCCTGAAGTTCGACGAGGTCCTCAACCGGCAGCGCACGCTCATCTACGCCGAACGCCGCCGCGTTCTCGCGGGCGAGGACCTGCGCGAGCAGATCCTGCACTTCATGGACGACACCGTCCGGGCGTACATCGAGCAGGAGACGAGCGAGGGCTTCCCCGAGGAGTGGGACCTCGAGCGGCTCTGGGGCGCGCTCGAGCAGCTCTACCCCGTGCGGCTCACCATCGACGACCTGGAGGAGGAGGCGGGCGACCGCGCGAACCTCACCGCCGACGAGCTGATCCAGGCGGTCATGGAGGACATCCACACCCGCTACGAGGAGCGGGAGGCCGAACTCGGCTCCGACGCCCTGCGTGACCTGGAGCGCCTCGTCGTCCTCTCCGTCCTCGACCGCAAATGGCGCGAGCACCTCTACGAGATGGACTACCTCCGCGACGGCATCGGGCTGCGCTGGACGCTCGGCCGGGAGCCGATCGTCGAGTACGAGCGCGAGGGCTTCGACATGTACGGCGCGATGACCGACGCCATCAAGGAGGAGTCCGTCGGTTATGTCTTCAACCTCGACGCCACGGCCCCGGGCACCGAGCCCCGCCGTGCGCCGACCGACGGGCTCCACTTCACCGCTCCGACGCTGGACACGGCCGAGGGCGTCGTCGAGGGCGACTTCGTCCCCACGGAAGCGATCGCGTCGGATTCGCCCCCCGAGCTCGAACTCGCCGACGCGCCCGTGCCTCCTGTCCCGCCCCGCCGCAGCACCAGGTCGCGCAAGCAGCGCCGACGCAAGCGCTGAACGCAGGGCTCAGCAGTATTTGTCGCCCGGATCGTGCGTCGTCCACGAACACGAGTCGCATTCACAAAGGGCGATTCCGGTTCATCCGGCACCTTGGGGTGGTAATGCGGCGGGAAAAGGGGCGCCCTGTCCTGCCGGGGACGCGTAGCGGCCACAATGGAGGGATGAGCGACAGTCCAGCCCCACTCGCCGATCCGCATCTTGTCTTCGACCCCGTGGACGGAGTCCGGGATGTCGTGATCCTCGGCTCCACCGGATCGATCGGCACCCAGGCCATCGACCTCGTGCTGCGCAACCCCGATCGGTTCCGGGTCACCGCGCTCTCCGCCGCAGGCGGGAGGGTCGGACTGCTCGCGGAGCAGGCCCACCGGCTACGGGTGAAGACGGTCGCCGTCGCGCGCGAGGCCGTCGTACCGGCGCTGCGCGAGGCCCTCGCCGGGCAGTACGCCCCCGGTGAGGCCCTTCCCGAGATCCTGGCCGGGGCGGACGCCGCCACCCAGCTCGCCGCCTCCGACTGCCACACCGTGCTCAACGGCATCACCGGCTCCATCGGCCTCGCCCCGACCCTCGCCGCTCTGGAGGCGGGCCGCACCCTCGCGCTCGCCAACAAGGAGTCGCTCATCGTCGGCGGCCCGCTGGTGAAGGCGGTGGCCAAGCCGGGCCAGATCATCCCGGTCGACTCCGAGCACGCGGCTCTCTTCCAGGCTCTTGCCTCCGGCACCCGGGCGGACGTACGCAAACTCGTCGTCACCGCCTCCGGGGGCCCCTTCCGGGGACGTACGAAATCCGAACTGGCGGACGTCACCCCCGAGAACGCCCTGGCCCACCCCACCTGGGCCATGGGACCGGTGATCACGATCAACTCCGCGACCCTGGTCAACAAGGGGCTGGAAGTCATCGAGGCGCACCTCCTCTACGACATTCCCTTCGAGCGGATTGAGGTGGTCGTGCACCCGCAGTCGTATGTCCACTCGATGGTGGAATTCACGGACGGATCGACGATCGCCCAGGCGACGCCCCCCGACATGCGGGGGCCGATCGCCATCGGGCTCGGCTGGCCCGAGCGCGTCCCGGACGCGGCGCCCGCTTTCGACTGGACCAAGGCCTCGAGCTGGGAGTTCTTCCCGCTCGACAACGACGCGTTCCCCTCGGTCGGGCTCGCCCGGCACGTCGGGCAGCTCGCGGGTACGGCACCGGCGGTGTTCAATGCCGCCAATGAGGAGTGCGTGGACGCGTTCCTGAACGGCACACTGCCGTTCAACGGGATCATGGAGACCGTCACACGGGTGGTCGAGGAACACGGCACTCCCCCACTCTCGGCTACGCTCGAGCGGGGGGACCCCCACCGTACGGGAACTTCCCTGACCGTCGCGGACGTCCTCGAAGCGGAGACCTGGGCGCGCGCCCGGGCCCGTGAACTGACGGCACAGACGACAACCGCGGAGGCTCGTGCATGACGACCCTGATGATGATCCTCGGCATAGTCGTCTTCGTGGTCGGCCTGCTCGTCTCGATCGCGTGGCACGAGCTGGGACATCTGTCGACGGCCAAGCTCTTCGGCATCCGCGTGCCGCAGTACATGGTCGGCTTCGGCCCGACCATCTGGTCGCGCAAGAAGGGCGACACCGAGTACGGCGTGAAGGCGGTCCCGCTGGGCGGCTACATCCGCATGATCGGAATGTTCCCGCCCGGCCCGGACGGCCGTATCGAGGCCCGCTCGACCTCTCCCTTCCGCGGCATGATCGAGGACGCCAGGTCGGCAGCCTTCGAGGAGCTCGAGCCCGGCGACGAGACCCGCCTCTTCTACACGCGCAAGCCGTGGAAGCGCGTGATCGTGATGTTCGCGGGCCCCTTCATGAACCTCATCCTGGCCGTCGCGATCTTCCTCGGCGTGATGATGACGTTCGGCGTCCAGACCCAGACCACCACGGTCGGCAAGGTCTCGGACTGCGTCATCCAGCAGAGCGAGAATCGCTCGAAGTGCGAGAAGGGCGACCAGGCCGCGCCCGCCATGGCCGCCGGGCTCAAGGGCGGCGACAAGATCGTCGCGTTCGACGGCAAGGCGGTCGAAGACTGGTCGGCCCTCCAGTCCGACATCCGCGCCAACCCCGGCAAGGACGTCACGATCACCGTCGAGCGCAAGGGCAAGCAGGTCGACCTGACCGCCCACCTGATCAAGAACCAGGTCAGCAAGACCGACGGCAGCGGCGGCTATGTCGAGGGCCAGTACGTGTACGCCGGCTTCCTCGGCTTCACGCCCGCCTCCGGCATCGTCGAGCAGTCGTTCGGGCAGTCCGTGAACCGCATGGGCGACATGATGCAGAACGGCGTCGAGTCGCTGGTCTCGCTGCCCGGCAAGGTCCCCGACCTGTGGAACGCGGCCTTCGGTGACGGCCCGCGCAAGGCCGACTCCCCGATGGGCGTGGTCGGCGCGGCGCGCATCGGCGGCGACGTCTTCACGCTCGACATCCCGGCGTCCCAGCAGGTCGCGATGATGCTGCTGCTCGTCGCGGGCTTCAACCTCTCCCTGTTCCTCTTCAACATGCTCCCGCTGCTCCCGCTCGACGGCGGGCACATCGCGGGCGCGCTGTGGGAGTCCCTGCGCCGGAACACGGCGAAGGTGCTGCGGCGGCCCGACCCGGGCCCGTTCGACGTGGCGAAGCTGATGCCCGTCGCGTACGTGGTGGCCGGAATCTTCGTCTGCTTCACGATTCTGGTCTTCATCGCGGACGTGGTTAACCCGGTGAAAATCTCCTAGTAAGGCAGTGTTTGTGGCGGCCAGGCATCCTGTGTGCCCGGCCGCCCACCAATGAGTGCGTTTACGGGTGGGATGTGCTCGGACCTGAGCCCGTGCCGTAATCTCGAAGCCTGGAGCCCACGATTCCGGGACCTTGATCCACAACTTGGGGTTGCACAGCAGATGACTGCGATTTCTCTCGGCATGCCGTCCGTTCCGACCAAGCTCGCCGAGCGTCGGAAGAGCCGGCAGATCCAGGTCGGAACCGTGGCCGTGGGTGGAGACGCACCCGTCTCGGTGCAGTCGATGACGACGACGCGTACGTCGGACATCGGCGCGACGCTGCAGCAGATCGCCGAGCTGACGGCATCCGGCTGCCAGATCGTGCGCGTGGCCTGCCCCACGCAGGACGACGCGGACGCGCTCGCGACGATCGCCCGCAAGTCCCAGATCCCGGTGATCGCGGACATCCACTTCCAGCCGAAGTACGTCTTCGCCGCGATCAACGCGGGCTGCGCGGCCGTTCGCGTCAACCCCGGCAACATCAAGCAGTTCGACGACCAGGTCAAGGAGATCGCGCGGGCCGCGAAGGACACCGGCACCCCGATCCGGATCGGCGTCAACGCGGGCTCGCTCGACAGGCGGCTGCTCCAGAAGTACGGCAAGGCGACGCCCGAGGCGCTCGTCGAGTCCGCGCTCTGGGAGTGCTCGCTCTTCGAGGAGCACGACTTCCGGGACATCAAGATCTCGGTCAAGCACAACGACCCGGTGATCATGGTCAACGCGTACCGGCAGCTGGCGGCCGCGTGCGACTACCCGCTGCACCTCGGTGTGACCGAGGCCGGTCCCGCCTTCCAGGGCACGATCAAGTCGGCGGTGGCCTTCGGGGCGCTGCTGAGTGAGGGCATCGGCGACACCATCCGCGTCTCCCTGTCGGCGCCGCCCGCCGAGGAGGTCAAGGTCGGCCTCCAGATCCTGGAGTCCCTGAACCTCAAGCAGCGCGGTCTGGAGATCGTCTCCTGCCCGTCCTGCGGTCGCGCCCAGGTCGACGTCTACAAGCTGGCCGAGGAAGTCACCGCCGGTCTGACCGGCATGGAGGTCCCGCTCCGCGTCGCCGTCATGGGCTGCGTGGTGAACGGCCCCGGCGAGGCCCGCGAGGCCGACCTCGGCGTCGCCTCCGGCAACGGCAAGGGGCAGATCTTCGTCAAGGGCGAGGTCATCAAGACCGTGCCCGAGTCGAAGATCGTGGAGACCCTCATCGAGGAAGCGATGAAGATCGCGGAGCAGATGGAGGCGGACGGTATCGCTTCCGGCGAGCCGTCGGTGTCGGTGGCCGGCTGAGTTCCTCTCGCCCCCGCCGCCCCTACCCTCCTCGAACGCCGGAGGGGCTGATTTTCAGCCCCTCCGGCGTTCGAGGACGAGCGCGTCAGCGCGATACGGGGGTCTGGGGGCGGAGCCCCCAGGGACGGGACGGGTAGGGGCGGCGGGGGCGAATTCCGCCAGGTACAGTGCGGAGATCAGCAGACCCCAGGGTGAGGCCCCCCGCACGTGTTGACCCAGACCACCACCAGGGTCCTCGAACCGAGTGACCTGGACGCCGCGCTCGCCGTCCTCGACCGCGAGCCGGTCGCGAACGCTTTCGTCGCGTCCCGGGTGCAGGTCGCGGGCCTCGACCCGTGGCGGCTCGGCGGCGAGATGTGGGGCTGGTACGAGGACGGCATGCTGCAGTCCCTGTGCTACGCGGGCGCCAACCTGGTCCCGATCTGCGCGACCCCGCGAGCCGTCCGCGGCTTCGCCGACCGGGCGCGCAGGACGGGCCGCCGCTGCTCCTCCATCGTCGGCCCCGCCGAAGCCACCGCCCAGCTGTGGCGGCTGCTCGAACCGAGCTGGGGCCCGGCCCGCGAGGTCCGCCCCCACCAGCCGCTGATGGTCACCGACCGGCTCCCCGCCGACCTCGCCCCGGATCCGTACGTCCGCCGCATCCGCAAGGACGAGATGGAGACGATCATGCCGGCGTGCGTGGCGATGTTCACCGAGGAGGTCGGTGTCTCGCCGCTCGCCGGTGACGGCGGGCTGCTCTACCAGGCACGGGTGGCCGAACTCGTCGGCTCCGGGCGCTCGTTCGCCCGCGTCGACCAGCACGGCAAGGTCGTCTTCAAGGCGGAGATCGGCGCCGCCACCACGCAGGCCTGCCAGATCCAGGGCGTCTGGGTCGCCCCCGAATACCGGGGCCAGGGACTCGCGGGCCCCGGCATGGCCGCCGTCCTGCGGTACGCGCTCGCGGACGTCGCCCCGGTCGTGAGCCTGTACGTCAACGACTTCAACACCCCCGCCCGGGCCGCGTACCGAAGGGTGGGCTTCCAGGAGGTCGGCGCGTTCATGAGCGTGCTGTTCTAGCGCCCCTGCAGGGGCGCGGGGCTGTGACATGCGCGGCTCCGCCGCGTGGGCGCGACCGGCCCCCACCGGGCCCGCGGCCGAACGACAACCCCCAGTCCCCGGCGCGATCCGGCGAAGCGCCCCGGTAGTCTCCCCGGCATGCTGCGCTTCCCCGGTCAGGGCCCCCGCACCCCCGACGACGTGGTCATCGGCCCGCTGGATCTCGCCGCGCGCGTCGACGAGGCGCTCGCCGTACAGGCCCTCGCCTTCGGGCTCGGGGCCGAAGAGATCGCCGTACGCCGTCAGATCGTGCTGCGCCACCTCACCTACCCGGGCGCCCGCTCGCTCGGCGCGACGACGGCCGACGGACGGCTCGTCGGCTTCGTCTACGGCATGCCCAACGACCGTACGCACTGGTGGTCCACCGTCGTCGAGCCGTATCTGCGCGGCCAGGGCCACGACGCCTGGCTCGACGACTCCTTCGTGATCACCGAACTACACGTCCACCCGCGCTACCAGAACCTCGGCATCGGCCGCGCGCTGATCACCACCATCACCGACAGCGCAGCCGAACCGCGCTCGATCCTCTCCGCGATCGACACGGACAGCCCGGCCCGCGGCCTGTACCACTCACTGGGCTACGAGGACCTCGCGCGCCGGGTCCACTTCCCCAGCGCACCCAAGCCGTACGCCGTCATGGGCGCCCCCTTGCCGCTCCGCAGGCACTAACCGATTTCCACCGGGATGGACCGCCCGGCTAACCTCCTTGCCATCACCCTTACGCAGCAGGAGTCAAGAATCATGGCCCAGGTCCAGCGCATGTCCCGTTTGATGGTCAAGACACTGCGTGACGACCCGGCGGACGCCGAGACGCTCAGTCACAAGCTGCTGGTCCGCGCCGGCTACGTGCGCCGCAACTCCGCCGGTATCTGGACCTGGCTGCCGCTGGGCAAAAAGGTCCTCGACAACGTCTCCCGCGTGGTCCGCGAGGAGATGGACGCCATCGGCGCCCAGGAAGTCCTGCTCCCCGCCCTGCTCCCCAAGGAGCCGTACGAGGCGTCGGCGCGCTGGGAGGAGTACGGGGACCTCCTGTTCCGCCTCAAGGACCGCAAGGGCAGCGAGTACCTGCTCGGCCCGACCCACGAGGAGATCTTCACCCTCGTCGTGAAGGACCAGGTCGCGTCGTACAAGGACCTGCCGGTCATGCTCTACCAGATCCAGACGAAGTACCGCGACGAGGCCCGCCCCCGCTCCGGCGTGCTGCGCGGCCGCGAGTTCCAGATGAAGGACTCGTACTCCTTCGACACGACGGACGAGGGGCTCGCGGAGTCGTACGCGCTGCACCGCGCCGCCTACCAGAAGATCTTCGCGCGCCTGGGCCTGGACTACCGCATCGTGTCGGCCGTCTCGGGCGCCATGGGCGGCTCCGCGTCGGAGGAGTTCCTGGCGCCCGCCGCCGCCGGTGAGGACACCTTCGTGGACTGCCCGGCCTGCGACTATGCGGCGAACACGGAGGCGGTCACCTTCAAGCTGACGCCGGTGGACGCGGAGCACGGCCCGGTCGAGGAGCTGGACACCCCCGACACCCCGACCATCGAGACCCTGGCCCAGCACCTCGGTGTCCCGGCCTCCGCCACTCTCAAGAACCTCCTGGTCAAGGTCGACGGCGAGATCGTGGCGGTAGGCGTCCCCGGCGACCGTGAGGTCGACCTCGGCAAGCTGGGCGAGCACCTCGCCCCGGCCGTCGTCGAACTCGTCACGGCCGAGGACTTCGAAGGCCGCGAGGATCTCGTACGCGGTTACGTGGGCCCGCAGGGCCTGGAGAAGCTCCGCTACATCGCCGACCCGCGCGTGGCCCCCGGCACGGCCTGGATCACCGGCGCCAACAAGGTCAACACGCACGCGAAGAACGTCGTCGCGGGCCGTGACTTCGAGGTCGACGACTACCTGGACGTCGTCGTGGTCGAGGAGGGCGACCCCTGCCCGTCCTGCGGCACCGGCCTCAAGCTGGACCGCGCCATCGAGATCGGCCACATCTTCCAGCTCGGCCGCAAGTACGCCGACACCTTCCAGCTCGACGTCCTCGGCCAGCAGGGCAAGCCGGTCCGCGTGACCATGGGCTCGTACGGCATCGGCGTCTCCCGCGCGGTCGCGGCCCTCGCCGAGCAGTCGGCGGACGACCAGGGCCTGTGCTGGCCCAAGGAGATCGCCCCGGCCGACGTCCACGTGGTCGCGGCGGGCAAGGCCCTCCAGACCGAGCTGGCCCTCGACGTCTCCGAGAAGCTGGGCGCCGCGGGCGTACGCGTCCTGGTGGACGACCGCGCCGGCGTCTCCCCGGGCGTGAAGTTCACGGACGCCGAGCTCATCGGCGTACCGCAGATCCTCGTCGCCGGGCGCCGCTCGGCCGAGGGGGTCCTGGAGCTCAAGGACCGCCGCACCGGTGAGCGCGAGGAACTGACCGTCGACGAGGCGATCGCCCGCCTGACGGCCCAGTAGTCGCAGCGTTCCCTTCACCGAAGTGGTTGAAGTCTGTAATTAAAGACGTCTCTCAGAGACTTCTTCCGAGGCGTACGGGAACCTCACAGACTTCTCTCAGGCTGCTCCCCGACCGTAGGACGTGACAGAGCGTCATTCGGGAGGGGAGCAGCCATGACAGGCAGCGAGCGGGGGGCCGCCGCGGCGGTCCGCAGAGGAGCACGGCGTACGGCGGCCGTGGCAGCGGCGGTGACGCTGGCGGCGGCGGCCGGGGTCTTCGCCCTGGTCGGCACGATGCAGGCGGACGCGGACACGACGGCGTCCGGCAGCACGGGGGCGTCGAGTTCGAGCAGCGGCAGTGGTTCGGGCAGCGGTACGGATTCCTCGTCGAGCTCGTCCTCGTCGGACAGCTCGGACAGCTCGTCCAGCTCGTCCTCGGACTCGGACCTCCAGTCTCCGTCCGACAACCCCACCTCCGGCAGCGGCGGCGCCGACGACGCGACCTCGGGGGCGTCGTGATGAGCACTTTCGCCCGCCCCACCGCCGCCGCCGAGTGGCGCGCCCTCGGCACCGGCGTCCGGCTGATCACCACCGACCCGGCCCTGCTGGACTCCTGCAACCTGCTGCTTGCCCGGCACCTCGCCGAGGTCGACGCCACGTGCAGTCGCTTCCGCCCGGACTCGGAGCTGGCGGCCCTCGACCACGCCGAAGGACGGCCGGTCAGGGTCAGCCCCCTGCTCGCCGAGGCACTGGCCGTCGCGCTGCGCGCCGCCGCGGCGACGGACGGAGCCGTCGACCCGACCGTCGGCTCGGCGATGAACGCCATCGGCTACGACCGCGACTTCCAGCTGCTCAAGGAGGACGGCCGCCCCGTACGGCTCACCGTGCGCCCGGTCCCCGGCTGGCGTCTGGTGCGGCTGGACCGTACGACCGGCACGGTCACCGTCCCGGCCGGGGTCCGCCTCGACCTGGGTGCCACGGCCAAGGCCTGGGCGGCTGACAAGGCGGCGACGATGCTCGCCGAGGCGGCGGGCTGCGGAGTCCTGGTGAGCCTGGGCGGCGACACCGCCGTCGCGGGCGAACCTCCGCGCGACGGCTGGCAGATCCGCGTCCAGGACGCCACGGGTTCCGTGGACGAGATCCCCACGACCGGCTCGTACGCCACCATCGGCCTGCGCGGCGGCGGCCTCGCCACCTCCGGCACCACGGCCCGTCGCTGGCGACGAGGCGCCCACACCCTCCACCACATCGTCGACCCGCACACCGGCCTGCCCGCCCGGACCCCGTGGCGCACGGTCTCCGTAGCGGCGGCGACCTGCGCGGACGCCAACGCGGCGAGCACGGCCGCCCTGGTCAAGGGCACGGGCGCGGAACGCTGGCTGACCAGGCTGGGCCTGCCGGCCAGGCTGGTGACCCACCACGGCACGGTGCTCACGACACCGGGCTGGCCGTCCTCGCCGTCCTCTCAGCCCCGGCCGGCACCAGCAGCCCGTCCGGCGTTCCGGGACGAGGCCGCGGCATGACCGACTCCGCCATCCTCTGGTACGCCAACCGAGCCACGGGCGCGGTCTGTCTGGTGCTCTTCACCGTCGTCGTACTCCTCGGCATCGCCGTACGGCTGAGCGGCAGACTCCCCGGACTCCCAAGGTTCGGGACGGTCTCGCTGCACCGCTCCCTCTCCCTCTCCGCCACCGCCTTCCTGACCCTGCACATCACGGCGGCCGTGGTCGACGGCTACGTCCACATCACCCCCCTGGACGTCCTCGTCCCCTTCGGCTCCGACTACCAGCCCCTCTGGCTGGGCCTGGGCACAGTCGCCCTGGACCTGATGCTCGCGGTACTCGTGACGAGCCTCCTGCGCGCCAGGATCGGCCACCGCACCTGGCGCGCGGTGCACTGGCTGGCCTACGCCTCCTGGCCGATAGCCCTCGTCCATGGCATCGGCATCGGAACGGACACCGGCACCGCCTGGATGCTGTGGCTGACGGTCTCCTGCGTGGCCGCCGTCCTGACGGCGTTCGGCATCCGCGTGGCCCAAACGGCCCGCGCGTCCCGGCGTACCCCGGCCGCCCTCCTGAACGCGGCCGAAGTCCGTACGGCCGAAATCCGTACAGCCGAAATCCGCAGGGCCCAAGTCCGTACCGCCGAAGTCCGTACCGCCCAACTCCGTGCCGCCGAGGGAGCCCGCTCATGACCATGACCTTCACGGACATCTACATGCCGCCGAGGCTGCTCGCCCCCGGCGGCACCCCGGCCGGCTTCACCACCCACGAGCAGCGCTACGGCCCGGTGTCGTACGGCAACCCGGCCCGCCTCCTGCGCACGCTCGCCGAGTCGGGGCTCACCGGCCGGGGCGGCGGCGCGTTCCCCACGTACCGCAAGCTGCTCTCCGTCGCCGAGGCGGGCCGCCGCACCGGCCGTGCCCCGGTCGTCGTGGCGAACGGCGCCGAGGGGGAGCCCGCCGGCCACAAGGACCGGACGCTTCTGCGCCTCTCACCCCATCTGGTCCTGGACGGGCTGCAGTTGGCGGCCGAGGCGGTGGGCGCGGGGGAGGCGTACCTCGCGGTCGACGACGGCGCGACGCCCCTCGAAGCGGCACTCACCGAGCGCCGGGACCCCCTGTCCGTGCGCACCGTACGCGTCCCCAGGCGCTTCCTCTCCGGCCAGTCCTCGGCCCTCACCCAGTACATCTCCGGGCACGCCGCCCTGCCCCGCCACCAGCGCCCTCCGGTCCGTGAACAGGGCGTGCACCGGGCCCCGACCCTCGTTCAGAACGTCGAGACGCTCGCGCACCTCGCGCTGATCGCCCGCTACGGCGCCGACTGGTTCCGCTCCGCGGGCACACCGGCCGAGCCGGGCAGCGCACTGTGCACGGTGCACGTGCCGGGCCGGGCCGTACGGGTCGTGGAGGCGCCGTTCGGGATGCCGCTGCACCGGCTGCTGCCGCTGGACGGCATCGGCGCGGTCCTGGTCGGCGGCTACCACGGCACGTGGTTCACGGCCGCCGAGGCCGCCACCCGCGGGCTGTCCACCGCCGACCTCGGTTCGGGCGTCCTCGCCGCGCTGCCCACCGACCGCTGCGGCCTCGCCGAAACCGCCCGCGTCCTGCGCTGGCTGGCCCTCGAATCGGCGGGCCAGTGCGGCCCCTGCCTCAACGGTCTGCCCCGTATCGCCGCCGCCTTCCAGACCCTGGCCGCGCCCGGCCCGCAGGGCAGTACCCGCGCCGACGTCGCCCGCTGGGCGGGACTCGTCGAGGGCCGCGGCGCCTGCCACCATCCCGACGGCACGGTCCGCCTGGTCCGCAGCGCGCTGACGGCCTTCGCCGCCGAACTCGACTCCCACGCCGCGGGCCACTGCACGGCGACCGACCACACCCCCCTGCTGCCCGTCCCCGCGAACCGGAGCTGACATGGAAGCCGACACCGATCCGCGTCTCGACGTCGACTGGACCGCCTGCCAGGGCCACGGCCTGTGCGCCGAACTCCTCCCCGAGCACATCGTTCTCGACGAGTGGGGCCACCCCTTGCTCGACCGGGGCCCCATTCCCCCTACGACCCTGAAACGCGCCCGCAGAGCCGCCGCCGACTGCCCGGTCCTGGCCCTCAGACTCACCGCCGCGCAGGGCGGTTAGAGCCAGCCCGCGAACTCCAGCAGCAGCTCCGCGTCCTGCGGGCGCCCGACGCGCCGAGCCCGTACCCCCGACTCGACCGCGCGGAACAGGGTCCAGCCCCGCAGCCGCTCCTGGTCCACGTCCAGGGACTCGGCGAGCCGCTTCACCCGCCGCCGGGTGATCGACGCCCCCGAAGGCGACGCGATCAGATCCTCCACCCGGTCGCGGACCAGCCGGGCCAGGTCGAAGGCGCACTCGCCGATCACCGGGTCGGGGCCCACGGCCAGCCAGGGCATGCGTTCACCGGCGAGGACCTTGCTCTGCCGGAAGGTGCCGTGCAGCAGCCGTTCCTCGGGCGGGTCGGCGAGAAGCTCCTCGCGGGCCGCGAGCGCCGCGTCCACCAGGGACGCGACCTCGGTGTCGGCACTCGCCGTCGCCCGCATCGCCTCCGCCTGCCGCCCGGTCCGCTCGGCCACGGTCTCGAAGACATGGGCGGCGGGCGGCTCGACCCACAGCCGCCGCAGCGTCCCCGCGGCCTCCAGCAGTGCCTTCGCCTCGGGCAGCGACCGCACGGACACGTCCGGGTGCAGCCGCTCCAGCAGCAGTACGCCGTGGGTGTCGCCGGGGTTGAGGAGCTGGACCGCGCCGCGTCCGTCCCAGTGGGCGAGCGCGGCCCGCTCGCTCTCCGGACGGGACCGCAGTGGCGCGAGCTTCAGCACGGCGGGCGTCCCGTCGGTCAGCCGCACCAGCACGACCAGGCTGCTGCGTCCGCCGGGCGCCTGTACCCGCTCCACGGTCAACTCGCGTAGATCAACGGCCTGTTGGGCCAGCTCGGGCAGCTTGTCCAGCCACTCGCCGGTGCCCTCGGCTCCATCGGCCCCGTTGTGCTGCGTCTCGCCGAGCGCCCGCACGAGGCGCTGCGGCGGTTCGAAAGCCATGCGCGAGTTGTTTCCTTCCAGGTCGCGTTACGTCTGCGAGGGGGCCGGCGCGGAGGGGGTGGCCGCCCGTTCGGCGAGACCAGGGAAGGCTACGCTCTCGCCGCGCCAGCGCACCGCCCGCACCGCCGCCTCCCGCAGCGCCACGGCGGCCGCGCGCCGCTGGTCGCCCGTGGCGGCGCGGACGAGGTCGGAGTACACCCCGGCCACGCGTTCCTCCAGCTCGGCCGCGAGCCGCACGGCCGCGGCGGAATCCCGCACGGCGAACGGCAGCCCGTACGCCGCCGCCGACGCCTCGGGCCTCCCGCCGAGGTCCCGCACCGACCGCGCCAACTCGTCCCGCCGCGCCCGGTGAGCGTCGTACGCCGCCAGCGCCTCGTCCCGCCGCCCCGCGTCGATCTTGCCGCCTACGACGCCGTACCCGTAGACGACGGCGTGCTCGGCGCCTAGCGCGGCTTGCAGGGCCGTCAGCTCGGCTTCCTTGGCCTGCTTGGTCTGCTTGGTCTGCTTGGCCTTCTTGGTGTCCGTGGTTCCCTCGGTTCCGCTCACTTCTTCGTCCCCTCCGTCAGCAAGAACGCGTGCGCCGCACCGGCCGCCGCCACCGAGGCCAGCAGCCTGGCCAGCTCTCCCGGGACCTCCAGCAGGGCCTTCGCGCGCTCGTCCGCGAGGGTGCGCTCCGCCGAGGCGAGGTCGGTGAGGGCGTCCTTCTCGTCGGCCGGTACGGCGGGGGATGCGCTCGGGGGTGCCGAAGCGGGCGCCGAAGCAGACACTGACGCCGACGCCGACGCGGACGGTGTCGCCGACGAGCTGCGCCCGCCGCCGAACGCCTCCGCGTGCCGTACGACCTCCGCCCGCAGCGGCCTCAGCCGCTCCGCCAGCGGCGGATGGGCGGCGATCACGGCCGCGTACCGCGCCGCCAGCGTCTCGCTGTCGCGGGCCGCACGCGCGCGTGCCCGGTCGGCGGCCGAGGGGCTCCCGCCCGTGGTGTCGGTGGACGACTCGGGGGCGGAACAGCCCACGAGCACGAAGGCGCTCGCGGCCGACGCGAGCAGGCTCCTTCGGCGCGGCCCCGAGGGGGTGCGCGGCGGCAGGGTGAACGGCACGGCAGACGTCCTCGGAGGGCTCGTACGAAAGGGAGGGCGGCACGCCCGTGATCACGGTACCCGCGCCCCGGCCGATCACTCGCCAGCGGCTCTCCCACGCAGCGGGGACCGGCGTGTTTTTCGCCCCCGCCGCCCCTACCCTCCCCCACTCTCGGCTTCGCTCGAGCGGGGGGACCCCCATCGTCCCTGGGGGCTCTGCCCCCAGACCCCCCGTATCGCGCTTCGCGCTCGTCCTCAAACGCCGGACGGGCTGAAGATGTAGAAGATGTAGGGACGGCGGGGGCGAATGAACCCTCGGCGCGCCCCCCACGTCCCCGCCCCCGCCCGCAACCCACCCCCGTCCCGGTGGACGGCAACACCCCCTGCGACCGGATACCCTTTGACCTGACACACGACCTACCCACAACAGCACACGCGGCCGAGGAGTCACCCGGATGAGCACCACCCAGAGCGAGAGGCTGCGAGAACTGCTGGAACCGCTCGTCAGCTCTCAGGGACTCGACCTCGAAGAGGTCGAAGTGGACTCGGTGGGACGCAAGCGCGTGCTGCGTGTCGTCGTCGACTCGGACGCCGGTGCCGACCTGGACCAGATCGCCGATGTGAGCCGCGCGCTCTCGGCGAAGCTCGACGAGACGGACGCGATGGGCGAGGGCGAGTACACCCTCGAGGTCGGAACCCCCGGTGCCGAGCGCGAGCTCAAGGAGCACCGTCACTACGTACGCGCCACCGACCGCCTGGTGAAGTTCCAGCTGTCCGAGGCAGCTGGGGCCGACGAACTGGTCGCCAGGATCCTGACGGTGGACGACGACGGCATCGACGTCGAAGTGCCCGGCGTGAAGGGGCGCAAGCCCACCGCCAGGCGGCTCGCCTTCGGGGATGTCGCCAAGGCGCGCGTCCAGGTCGAGTTCAACCGCAAGAACAAGAACGAAGAGAACGCAGAGGAGGCGTAGCCGTGGACATCGACATGAGTGCCCTGCGGGGTTTGGTGCGGGAGAAGGAGATCTCCTTCGACCTGCTGGTCGAGGCGATCGAGTCGGCCCTCCTCATCGCCTACCACCGCACCGAGGGAAGCCGCCGTCACGCGCGCGTGGAGCTCAACCGGGAGACCGGCCATGTGACCGTGTGGGCGAAGGAGGACCCCCAGGACCTGGAGGAGGGTCAGGAGGCGCGCGAGTTCGACGACACCCCGTCGGGCTTCGGCCGCATCGCCGCGACCACCGCCAAGCAGGTCATCCTGCAGCGCCTGCGGGACGCCGAGGACGACGCGACGCTCGGCGAGTACGCCGGGCGTGAGGGCGACATCGTCACGGGTGTGGTCCAGCAGGGCCGCGACCCGAAGAACGTGCTCGTCGACATCGGCAAGCTGGAGGCCATCCTGCCGGTGCAGGAGCAGGTCCCGGGCGAGACGTACCAGCACGGCCTGCGCCTGCGCTCGTACGTCGTACGGGTGGCGAAGGGCGTCCGCGGTCCGTCCGTGACCCTGTCCCGTACGCACCCCAATCTGGTGAAGAAGCTCTTCGCGCTGGAGGTGCCGGAGATCGCCGACGGGTCCGTCGAGATCTCCGCCATCGCGCGCGAGGCCGGACACCGTACGAAGATCGCCGTCCGGTCCACCCGCAGTGGCCTGAACGCCAAGGGCGCCTGCATCGGCCCCATGGGCGGCCGGGTGCGCAACGTGATGGCCGAGCTGAACGGCGAGAAGATCGACATCGTCGACTGGTCGGACGACCCGGCGGAGATGGTGGCGAACGCGCTGTCCCCGGCCCGCGTCTCCAAGGTCGAGGTCGTCGACCTCGCGGCCCGCTCCGCGCGCGTGACGGTCCCCGACTACCAGCTGTCGCTGGCGATCGGCAAGGAAGGGCAGAACGCCCGCCTCGCCGCCCGCCTCACCGGCTGGCGCATCGACATCCGTCCGGACACCGAACAGCCGTCCGAAGAGGCTGCTCGGCGGACCGGGGAATAGATCTGAGCCGCAGGTGGCTTAGATCACGACAACAACCGTTCGATTCTTGCCCCAAAGGGGTGGGGTCGGTGCGGGGAGGTAGACTTAAGAGTGTCTGGCCGGACGCGAGCCCGCGCATGCCCTGAGCGCACCTGTGTGGGGTGCCGGGAGCGAGCGGCCAAGAAGGATCTGCTGCGCATCGTGGCGGTCGAGGGCGAATGTGCCCCCGATCCTCGCGGTACGCTGCCCGGCCGGGGTGCGTATGTACACCCCGCCCTGGTCTGTCTCGACCTGGCGGTACGCCGCCGGGCATTCCCACGGGCGCTGCGTGCCCCGGGGATGCTCGACACAATGGCGTTGCGCCAATACGTCGAGTCGACAGTTGCTGAGCAGGCAACACCGTAAGACGTGTCGTACGGAACCCCCGTGCGGCCCTGGTACCCCGCGAGTTGGAAGTAGGTCGAGATTGCGATGAGCACTCGATGAGCACGCGATGAGTACGCCCATGAAGTAGCGACGGTCCGGACGCAACCCGGACCTAAAAGGAGCGAAGTGGCTAAGGTCCGGGTATACGAACTCGCCAAGGAGTTCGGGGTTGAGAGCAAGGTCGTCATGGCCAAGCTCCAAGAGCTCGGTGAGTTCGTCCGTTCGGCGTCCTCGACGATCGAGGCGCCCGTTGTACGCAAGCTGACTGACGCCCTCCAGCAGGGCAGCGGTGGCGGCAAGCCCGCCCCCGCACGTAAGGCTGCCCCGGCGAAGCCGGGTGCCCCATCTCCGGCGCAGGCGGCCCGTCCGGCTGCCCCGCGCCCGCCGGCCCCGAAGCCGGCCGTGGCCGAGAAGCCCGCCGCGGCGGCTCCGGTCACCCCGGCGGCTCCGGCTGCTCCGGGCCCGCGTCCGGGTCCCAAGCCCGCCCCGAAGCCCGCTCCGGCGGCTCCGGCTCCGGTCGCGGCCGAGTTCACGGCGCCCCCGTCGGCTCCTGCGGCTCCGGCCGCGGGTCCCCGTCCGGGCTCCGCCCCGCGTCCCGGCGGCCAGGCTCCGCGTCCCGGTGCTCGTCCGGCCGGTGGTCCCGGCCAGGGTGGTCAGGGCCGTGGTGACCGTCCCGAGCGCGGCGACCGTCAGGGCGCCCCGCGCCCCGGCGGCCAGGCTGCGCGTCCCGGCGCTCGTCCGGCCGGTCCGCGTCCGGGCAACAACCCGTTCACCTCTGGTGGCTCCACCGGCATGGCGCGCCCGCAGGCGCCCCGTCCGGGCGGTGCCCCGCGTCCCGGTGGCGACCGTCCCGGCGGCGCTCCGCGTCCGCAGGGCGCGGGTCAGGACCGTGGTCCCCGTCCCCAGGGCGGTCCCGGCGGCGCTCCGCGTCCGCAGGGCGGTCCGGGCGGTGCCCGTCCGACTCCCGGCGGCATGCCTCGTCCGCAGGCTCCGCGTCCCGGTGGGGCCCCCGGCGGTAACCGTCCGAACCCCGGCATGATGCCGCAGCGTCCCGCTGCGGGCAGTCCGCGTCCCGGCGGTGGCCCCGGTGGCCGCGGTCCCGGTGGCGGTGGCGGTCGTCCCGGTGGTCCCGGTGGCGGTGGCGGTCGTCCTGGTGGCGGCGGCTTCGCCGGCCGTCCGGGTGGCGGCGGTGGCGGCTTCGCCGGTCGTCCGGCTGGTCCCGGTGGCGGCGGTGGCGGCTTCGCCGGTCGTCCCGGTGGTCCGGGCGGTGGCGGCGGTGGCCGTCCCGGCTTCGGTGGTCGTCCCGGTGGTCCGGGTGGCCGTGGTGGCACGCAGGGCGCCTTCGGTCGTCCCGGCGGTCCCGCGCGTCGTGGTCGCAAGTCGAAGCGGCAGAGGCGCCAGGAGTACGAGGCCATGCAGGCCCCGTCGGTCGGCGGCGTGATGCTGCCTCGCGGCAACGGACAGTCCGTCCGCCTGTCGCGCGGTGCGTCCCTCACCGACTTCGCGGAGAAGATCGGCGCCAACCCGGCGTCGCTCGTCGGCGTGATGATGAACCTCGGCGAGATGGTCACTGCCACGCAGTCCGTCTCCGACGAGACGCTGAAGCTCCTCGCGGACGAGATGAACTTCGTCCTCGAGATCGTCAGCCCCGAGGAGGAGGACCGCGAGCTGCTCGAGTCCTTCGACATCGAGTTCGGCGAGGACGAGGGTGGCGAGGAGTTCCTCGTCGCGCGTCCGCCGGTCGTGACCGTCATGGGTCACGTCGACCACGGTAAGACCCGCCTCCTCGACACCATCCGCAAGACGAACGTCGTCGCGGGCGAGGCCGGCGGTATCACGCAGCACATCGGTGCGTACCAGGTCACGACCGAGGTCAACGAAGAAGAGCGCAGGATCACCTTCATCGACACCCCGGGTCACGAGGCGTTCACCGCCATGCGTGCCCGTGGTGCCAAGTCGACCGACATCGCGATCCTCGTGGTGGCGGCCAACGACGGTGTGATGCCCCAGACGATCGAAGCGTTGAACCACGCCAAGGCGGCCGACGTGCCGATCGTGGTCGCGGTCAACAAGATCGACGTCGAGGGCGCCGACCCGACCAAGGTGCGCGGTCAGCTCACCGAGTTCGGTCTGGTGGCCGAGGAGTACGGCGGCGACACGATGTTCGTCGACATCTCCGCCAAGCAGGGTCTGAACATCGACCAGCTGCTCGAGGCCGTGGTCCTGACCGCGGACGCCTCGCTCGACCTGCGGGCCAACCCGGAGCAGGACGCGCAGGGTATTGCGATCGAGTCCCACCTCGACCGTGGCCGCGGTGCCGTCTCGACGGTCCTGGTCCAGCGCGGCACGCTGCGCATCGGCGACACGATGGTTGTCGGCGACGCGTACGGCCGTGTCCGGGCGATGCTCGACGACAACGGCAACAACGTCGAGGAAGCGGGTCCGTCGACCCCCGTCCTGGTCCTGGGTCTCACCAACGTCCCGGGCGCCGGCGACAACTTCCTGGTTGTCGACGAGGACCGCACGGCGCGTCAGATCGCCGAGAAGCGCGCGGCGCGTGAGCGCAACGCCAACTTCGCCCGCCGGGGTGTCCGGTTCTCCCTGGAGAACCTGGACGAGGCCCTCAAGGCCGGTCTGGTGCAGGAACTCAACCTCATCATCAAGGGCGACGCGTCCGGTTCGGTGGAGGCTCTCGAGTCCTCGCTGCTCCAGCTCGACGTCGGCGACGAGGTCGACATCCGTGTCCTGCACCGCGGTGTGGGTGCGGTCACCGAGTCGGACATCAACCTGGCGACCGGCTCCGACGCGATCGTCATCGGCTTCAACGTCCGCGCTGCGGGCCGCGCGGCGCAGATGGCGGAGCGCGAGGGCGTCGACGTCCGGTACTACTCGGTGATCTACCAGGCCATCGAGGAGATCGAGGCGGCCCTCAAGGGCATGCTCAAGCCGGAGTACGAGGAGGTCGAGCTCGGCACGGCGGAGATCCGCGAGGTCTTCAAGTCGTCCAAGCTGGGCAACATCGCCGGTGTCCTGGTCCGCTCGGGCGAGGTCAAGCGCAACACCAAGGCGCGCCTCGTCCGCGACGGCAAGGTCATCGCGGAGAACCTCAACATCTCCGGACTGCGTCGCTTCAAGGACGACGTCACCGAGATCCGCGAAGGCTTCGAGGGTGGTATCAACCTCGGAAACTTCAACGACATCAAGGTCGACGACGTCATCGCGACGTACGAGATGCGCGAGAAGCCGCGGGCGTAAAGCGGTTGTTTGAGCTGGCCGACGGTGAGAAATCACCGTCGGCCAGCTTGCCGTTTGCCCCGCCCCGGTAGTTCTTTGGCCGCGGGCCGGTGGGGGCTGGGCGCGCGGTTCCCCGCGCCCCTTGCGGGCGCTCCAGGCCCGCATCTCGGGCTGGGGCGAAAACCCCGTCGAGTACCCCACCCGTTCGTTGTACGGTTCTGATGTCCCTGCCGAGTGCATTGGCAGGCCATCTATCCCGTGCCGGCGGGACATCCGGTTACACATGTATGTGGGGACACTGTCCTTCGATCTGCTCCTCGGCGACGTTCGCTCGCTCAAGGAGAAACGCTCTCTCGTCCGGCCGATCGTCGCCGAACTTCAGCGGAAGTACGCGGTGAGCGTGGCGGAGACGGGCAACCAGGACCTTCACCGCAGGGCCGAGATCGGCCTCGCGGTGGTCTCCGGAGACACCGAGCACCTCACCGACGTACTGGACCGGTGCGAGCGGCTCGTCGCGGCACGACCGGAGGTGGAACTGCTGTCGGTACGGCGCAGGCTCCACACAGACGAAGATTGACGAAACAAGCAAGGCGAAGAAGGAGACGGACCAGTGGCCGACAACGCGCGTGCCAAGAGGCTGGCGGACCTCATCCGAGAGGTGGTGGCCCAGAAGCTGCAGCGCGGGATCAAGGACCCGCGGCTCGGCACCCACGTCACCATCACGGACACCCGGGTCACCGGGGACCTCCGGGAGGCGACCGTCTTCTACACGGTGTACGGGGACGACGAGGAGCGGGCCGCGGCTGCCGCGGGCCTGGAGAGCGCCAAGGGCGTGCTCCGCTCCGCCGTCGGCGCTGCGGCGGGCGTGAAGTTCACCCCGACCCTCACCTTCGTGGCGGACGCCCTGCCGGACACCGCCAAGACCATCGAGGACCTGCTCGACAAGGCGCGGGCCTCCGACGCCAAGGTGCGCGAGGTCTCGTCCGGCGCGAAGTACGCCGGCGACGCCGACCCGTACAAGAAGCCGGAATCCGACGACGAGTCGGACGACGCCGCCGGGACGGACGACGCCGCGGAATGACGCAGAAGCACACGACGCCCGACGGGCTTGTCATTGTCGACAAGCCGTCGGGCTTCACTTCGCACGACGTGGTCGCCAAGATGCGCGGGATCGCCAGGACCCGCCGCGTCGGACATGCCGGCACCCTCGACCCCATGGCGACGGGCGTGCTCGTCCTCGGCGTCGAGAAGGCGACCAAGCTCCTCGGGCACCTCGCGCTCACCGAGAAGGAGTACCTGGGGACCATCCGGCTCGGGCAGAACACCCTGACCGACGACGCCGAGGGTGACATCACCTCGTCCACGGACGCCTCCGGCATCAAGCGGGACGCCGTCGACGCCGGGATCGCCAAGCTGACCGGCCGCATCATGCAGGTGCCGTCCAAGGTCAGCGCCATCAAGATCGACGGCGTGCGCTCGTACAAGCGGGCCCGCGAGGGCGAGGACTTCGAGATCCCGGCCCGCCCGGTGACCATCTCCTCGTTCGCCGTGTACGACATCCGTGACGCGGTCGCCGAGGACGGCACACCGGTGCTCGACCTGGTCGTCTCGGTGGTCTGCTCGTCGGGTACGTACATCCGGGCGCTCGCTCGTGACCTGGGCGCGGACCTGGGCGTCGGCGGTCATCTCACCGCCCTGCGCCGCACCCGCGTCGGCCCCTACAAGCTCGACTCCGCGCGCACCCTCGACCAGCTCCAGCAGGAGCTGACCGTGATGCCGATCGCGGAGGCGGCGGCGGCCGCGTTCCCGCGCTGGGACGTGGACGCCAAGCGGGCCCGGCTGCTTCTCAACGGCGTACGGATCGAGGTCCCCGAGGAGTACGCGGGGGTCGGCGCCGTGGCCGTCTTCGATCCGTCGGGGCGGTTCCTCGCACTGGTGGAGGAGCAGAAGGGCAAGGCGAAGAGCCTGGCCGTGTTCGGCTGACGCATTCGGGGTGCGGTGGTCCTGCGGGGCCGCCGCCCGTGGAGCGGCGATCACGGGGTTTCGTGCCCGCCGCTCCACGGTCCCCCTCGATTCCCCCACACAAGGGTGTATCCATCCGCCCTCGCCAATTCACCCCTTCGGGCAGGCGCTCGGAGTGAACCGAGGGAGCGGAAGGGGGCGCGTTCGCCACGCGATCTGTCCCGCTGATCACCCCGCGCCTACCGTCGGAAGAAGGAGCGCGGCGGGGAGGTTCGAGCATGGCGGGACGCGGCCCGCGGACCGGGGGGCGACAGGCACCCGACGATACCCGGGCGACGCGGGACGAGGCCCTGGTTCGCGTCTGCGACCTGGCGGGGCGCCCGCGCGGCACGGGTTTCGTCGCCGACCACCACGGCACGGTGGTCACCAGCCACGAAGCGGTCGACGGCCTGGCCCGGCTGGTCCTGCACGCCCCCGGTGACCGCACCTGTGTGGTGACCGCCGACGCCGTCACGCCCCTCCCGGACGCGGATCTCGCTCTCGTACGCACCGAAGGTCTCGGGCTCGACCCGCTCCCCGTCACCGTGCGGGACCGAATCGACACCGGCACATACGTCCAGATCGCCGCGGGCGGCTGGCGCGAGGCGCGGGTGCTCGGCGCGACCGACGTGACGTACACGGCGACCGACCGCCTCCATCTCCTCGGCGACGCCCTGGAGTTGGCGATCGGCACCGCGGGTGCGGACGCACTCCGCCTGGGCGGCGGGGCCGCCGGGGGGCCGGTCCTCGACGCCGCGACCGGCGCGGTGGTGGCGGTCCTCGGCACCGCCCTGCACGCGGAACACCGGGCGGCGGGGTTCGCCGTCCCGCTGCGGGGACTTGGCATCGAGCAGCTCGCGGAGGGACCGCTCGCCGCGCTGCTGGCCCGCAACGCGGCGACGGTGCCCGCGTACGGGGCCGATCTGAATCTGGCGGGGGTACTGGAGCTCACGGCGACCTCGGTGGGGTCGGACGGGCCGGGGGCGGCGACGTCCTTGGGGTCCGGCGGCGCGGAGTCCGGGACCGTCGAACGGGCCGATGTCGTCAGGGAGTTCGCCGTCTTCGAGGAGGGCCGGGCCGTCGTCCTCGGCCTCGTCGGCCCTCCCGGCAGCGGCCGTACGACCGAACTGGCGGCCCTCGCCGCACGCCGCACCCGGGGCGCACGGCCGGCGCCCACCCTCTGGCTGCGTGGCGCCGACCTCCTCGCCACGGACACCTCCGTGGCGGACGCGGCGACGCGAGCGCTGGAGCGGGCGGGGCGGATCGTGGCCGCGCCGGAGGAGGGCCGCCCGCACGCCGGCGGCGCCCCGGCCGCGGATGTCCTGCCGCCCGGCGGATACGACGGTGAACTGGGCGACATCGGACCGGAGCGGCTGGCCCGGCTGGCGCGGGACGCGGGGCGTCCGCTGCTGCTCCTCCTGGACGGCCCCGAGGAGATGCCGCCCGCTCTCGCCCACCGGCTCCCCGAGTGGACCTCGGGGACGGCCGGGTGGCTGCGGGAGACCGGGGCGCGGCTCGTGGTCGCGTGCCGGGCCGAGTACTGGGAGCAGGCGGGGGCGGGCTTCCCGGGGGAGTCGCTGCATGGCTCCCGGACCGTCAGGGAGTCTTCAGACAGGCACTTCCCTCCCTGTGTGTGGCTGGGCGACCTGACCGAGACGGAGGCGCGGCGGGCCCGGTCGCGTGCCGGGATCCCCGAGGGGGCGCTCGCGGAGACCGACGCGCGGCATCCGCTGACGCTGCGGCTGCTCTCCGAGGTGTGCGCCGCACTGCCCGACGCCCCCGCCGAGCGGCTCGACCGGGACGAGGTCTTCGCCGCCTACCTGGACCTGATGTGCCTGCGCGTCGCGGTCCGGCTCGCCGCGGTGAACGGGCTGCGCGGCACGGCCGTACGACGTCTGGCCGCCCATGTCTCCGGCCAGGTGCACGAGGCCGCGCGGCGCTGTCTGGGGCAGGGGGAGTTGGACCGGGAGTCCTTCGAGGCGGTCTTCCCGTGGGGGCCGACATCGAGACGCCGGCTCGGCGGCACCACCGGCTGGGCCTCCGCGGTCCTCACGGAGGGGCTGCTCGTCCCCGCGGGCGACGGCTACCGCTTCGCCCACGAGGAACTAGCCGACTGGATCCAGGGCACGCACCTGGACCTGGACGCGGCGCTGCACGCCCTGGTGCACCGGAGCCGCGATGCCGTGTCCCCGGTGCCCCGGGTCCCGCCGCCCGCCCGGCCCGGGGAACCGCTCCCCGTGCAGCCCGAGACAGCCGCCACGCGTCGCCGACGGGCTCGGGCCTCGCGGTCCGCGCCCGCGGCGGACCGGCCGCACACCGTTCCCGTCCCGCGCCACCGCATCGGCCCCGTGGTCGAGACCTTGCTCCTTCTTGCCCGTCGACAGGGCTCCGCCGAGCCGGCCCTCCGTCTGGAGGACCTGGTCCATGCCCTGGACGCCCAGCTGCCCCAGGCACCGGCCCCGCTCGGCGACCCCGCCTGGTGGGCGACCCACCTCTGTGCCGACGTCCTGCTGCGGATGCCCGACGCGAGGCCGTACGCCGGTGTCCTGCGGCTGCTCGCCGACCGGATCGTGACGTGGCGGGAGCAGGGCCGCGGCGTACCGGCCGAGTTCGGGCCGCCGTTCTGGGAGGCGGTGCCCCTGCCGGAGGCGGAACGGTTCGACCTGCTGAGGCGCCTGGTGGTCGCGGACGAGGCGCCACATCGGCCGGGCCTGGGAGGCCGGCCCGAGCTGGGCAGGGGAGGCCGGCCCGAGCAGGACGGGGGAGATGGGCCCGAGCCGGAGACGGGCGACGCCACCCCTCGCTACCTGGACGCCGTGTCCCGTCTCCTCGCCGCCGACCCCGCCCCCGTACAACTCCACCTCACCCACTGGTTCGACGACGACCGCCCCCTGCCCGCGACACCCCACGCGACCGTGGCGAGCGCCGCCCAGGCGCTGCTGTACGCGCACCGGCGGCGGGCGCTGGACGATCTCGCCGAGGCGCTGGTCGGCTGTGCGCACCGGCGCGGCGACGAGCTGCTGGCCGTACTCGCCGAGGAGGAGCCGTCGGCCGTGTGCCGGGCGGTGGACCGGTGGGCGCACGACGAGCGACCGACGCGCCGGGTGGCGGCGGTGGCGTACGGGCTGCGGGCCGCGCCGTTCGTGCGGACCGAGGCCGACCGCGAGCTGCTGCGTTACGCGGCGCTCGCCCTGCTGGCCCGCCCCGCCGACTGCACCCTGCACGGCGGAGCGCTCGGCCTGCTCGTACGGGATCCGCGGACGCGCGCCCGGTACCTGCCGAAGGCGCTGGAGCGGTTCGTCGCGGGTGATCCGCAGCTGCCCGCCGGCGCCCTGGTCGCCGCCCTGACCACCCACCCCGACCCGGTGCTCGCCGCCTTCCGGTCCCGGCTGCGGCCACCGGGCCCCGACACGGGCGAGGTGCTGCGCACCCTCGCCGACGTCACCACGCCCGCACTCGCCCGCAAAGTCGCCGCGCTCGTACGGGAGGTGGTGGAGCTGCGTCCGGAGGCCGCCGCGCACGTGGCCGCGTACGTCGATCGCCGCCTGGAGCATGGTCCCGCCGCGCGCACGGTCCTCTTCCCGCTGGTCGCGGGCCTGCTGGACGGCTGCCCCGCGCCGGTGCGGGCGGCGCTCGCGACCGTCCTGGCGGCGCCCGGCAGCCGCGCGTCCGGTCCGCTGCGGCGCGAGCTGCTGGATCTGCTGCTCGCGCAGGAGCGGGACCCCGCCGTCCTCGGCGGGCTGCTGCGCGCGGCCGCGGACGGCGCGGCCCGCAGGGGCGAGGAGCCCACCCGCGAGCTGGTGCACCGCACGGGCCTGCTCCTCGTGCGCACCCCGGCCGGCGCCACCGGCTTCGACCGCGGCCTCGTCGACCTGGCCCGCCAGGTCCCGGGCTTCGCCACCCTCGTGGCCCGCTGGCTGACCGGCGCCCCCGAGGAGTGGGCCGCGGTGGTCGGCCCGAGCACCCGCCGCATGATCGAGAACCTGGCGGGGGTACGGGTCCCCGCCTGACCCGTGCTCCTCGCCCCTGCGTGATGCGTCCCCGCGCGACGCGTCACTGCGCGATGCGTCACAGCTCGATGCCGATGCAAGCCGCGCGCACGCGGCATGGCACCCTTAGAGCTGCGAATGAGGCAATCACGGACACAGGTTCGACAAGGAGCGGTCACAGTGCAGCGCTGGCGTGGCTTGGAGGACATCCCCGAGGACTGGGGGCGCAGCGTCGTCACCATCGGTTCCTACGACGGGGTGCACCGCGGACACCAGCTGATCATCCGGCATGCCGTGGACCGCGCCCGAGAACTGGGCGTTCCCTCCGTCGTCGTCACCTTCGACCCGCACCCGAGCGAGGTCGTGCGGCCCGGCAGCCACCCCCCGCTGCTCGCCCCGCACCACCGCCGCGCCGAGCTGATGGCCGAGCTGGGCGTGGACGCCCTGCTCATCCTGCCCTTCACCACCGAGTTCTCGAAGCTGTCGCCCGCCGATTTCGTCGTGAAGGTCCTCGTCGACAAGCTGCACGCCAAGGCCGTCGTCGAGGGCCCCAACTTCCGCTTCGGCCACAGGGCCGCGGGCAATGTCGACTTCCTGCGCGAGCAGGGCAAGACGTACGACTTCGAGGTCGAGGTCGTGGACCTGTACGTGACAGGTGACGCGGGCGGCGGCGAGCCCTTCTCCTCGACCCTCACCCGGCGGCTCGTCGCCGAGGGCGATGTCGAGGGCGCGCGCGAGATCCTCGGGCGCCCGCACCGCGTCGAGGGCATCGTCGTACGCGGCGCCCAGCGTGGCCGCGATCTCGGCTTCCCGACGGCGAACGTCGAGACCCTCCCGCACACGGCCATCCCCGCGGACGGCGTCTACGCCGGCTGGCTGCACGTCGACGGCGAGGCCATGCCCGCCGCGATCTCCGTCGGCACGAACCCGCAGTTCGACGGCACCGAGCGCACGGTGGAGGCGTACGCCATCGACCGCGTCGGCCTCGACCTGTACGGCCTGCACGTCGCCGTCGACTTCCTCGCCTTCGTGCGCGGCCAGGCCAAGTTCGACTCCATCGAGGCGCTGCTGGAGGCCATCGCGGCGGATGTGAAGCGGTGTCGGGAGCTGATCGAGGCCGAGTAGGGCTCGGCGTCCGGCGAACCAGGGCTTCGGGGAGGCGCGTTCGCGATCGCCTCCCGTTGGTCTCGGTGGCCTCGTCGGCCCCCCTCAGCCGGGCTGTGGACCGGAGAGACGCTCGACGGCCTGTCTGACCCGGTGCCCGGCCGGGGAGCCGGGATCCAGCGCGTCCAGGGCGTCGGCCAGCGCCGTATAACCGCCCGTCTGGTCTGCGCACAGGTCGGTGAGCGCGTACAGGAGCGGCCTCAAAGGGATGCGTGCGACGTCCAGGGACCCGACGTCAATTCCGGTCCGTGTGATCCAGATGGGCCGGATCATGGGGTCACTCACCGAGTCGGCGTTCTTCAGGGCGTTCACCAGCGAGTCCACCTTCTGCATGGCGTTCACCGGCGCACCCGCCGCGGGCTTGCGCGGGAAGACGGCCCGCTGCGCGGGGGGTTGTTGCGAGTACCGCGCCAAGGCCTGCGCGGCGCGGAGGAGCACCTCCGTCGCGGCCTCTTCGTCGAGCTCACCCAGGGGTGGGTCGGAGAACTGACGGAACGCGGCGGGATTCGTTCCCTCGACGGGAGTGTCCACGAAGACCGGGATCAACCGCTGCCAGTCGGAGGATCCGTCGCTGAGCGCTGTGTCGAGAGCAGCCCCCGTCATGTCGCCGCAGGAGAAGAAGGTGTCGGAGACGAGGACGAGCACCTTCTTGGCGCGACGGAGCGACTGCCGGACACGGTCGACGGTGCCGTTGTCAGCGGCTGAGATGACCTCGGCATCGACCGAGTAACCCGCCAGTTCCAGTTGTTCGGTCGCCCACGCGCCCCATGCGGAGTCCAGCTCCACGTCGGTGTACGAGATCACGACATCGACGGGACGCAGCCGGTCCGGCCCGAACAGGGGCGTCAGCCCACGGGCCTCCACGAGAGAGACCTGGGGCAGGTCGCCCCCCTGGTAGATCGTGGCCGCGAGTCGCGTGGCGACCTTCCGGACGATCGACTTGTACTCATTGCTCCCGGGCTTCCGCTCCTCCGGGACCAGGTGGAACAGACCGTACTCCGCGTACGTCGGTCCGAACTCCTGGCGTAAGTGCTGGTCGTCGTCGGCGACTTCGGGCCAGCTCATCGGCCCACGCCGCCAGGCGACGCCTATCAGATGCTCGTCCGGCCCGCCCCCTTCCCGGTGGCGGCGCCGACGCTCCGCGAAGACCGTCCACTCGCGGGCGCACCACTCACTCTGGAAGTAGCTGGCGCAGTACAGGACCAGCATCGTCCGCGCCGTGCATACGCCGTTCTGGATCCGGAACCGCCACCGGTTGCCCGGGTCGATGCTCCGCAGGTCAAGGAATGCGCCGCCCGGGGTCTGCTTGCCCAGTTGAGCGCGTACCTCGTCCTCGACGTCCTGGTGGAAACGTTCAACGTACGAGTGTTTCTCCGGCAGTTCCGAATAGCTGGTGAAGAACCAGTACGGCGAGTCGTTCACGGGGCTTCCTGGCGGCTCTCGATCCGGTCGACGATCCGCCTGACCTCCCGCACCTCGGCGGAGTCCGGATCCAGCAACTCCAGCGCGTCCGCCAGCGTCGCCAAGCCTCCGGGGAAGTCCATACAGGTCCGAACGATGTTGATCAGCTGAACCCTGAGAGGCATGTCACGGCGCACGGGAATCCCTGCCCGAACCGCGGGCTCCATCATTCCGGTCCAGGCCTCCAGCCCATCCCGGGACGAGACGACGGCCGAACGCTCCAGAGCGTTGACGAGCTGCCTCGTCAGCACGGAATCGCTCATGATGACGGGCTCGGTCCGCGTCCCTGGAAAGTCACGTTCCGGGACGGGACGGCCGGGGCGCCGCATGACGTAGCGCAGCAGGGCCTGTGCCGCCTCTTCGTCCAGCTCTTGCAGGGGCGGGGTGACGAGCGTGCGCAACGCCGTCGGCAGGAGGGTCAGGTCGACGGACTCGACGAACACCGGGACGAAACGGCGCTGTTCCACGGCGTCCAGTAGCGTCAGCCGCGCCCACTCCGACTCCGTCCAGGCGCCCGACTCCTGGAGGTACGCCTGGGAGAACAGAGTCACGACGACATCGGCGTTCTTGAGAGCGAGGTCCAGCAGCAGCCGAGGATCGTCCTCGTGGGGGCGGACAAGCTTCAGGGCCACCTGGTGGTCCCACTCCATCAATGCGGCGCCGACCCATTGTGCCCAGCCCTCGTCCGAGGGGGCGTAACTGATCCACACGCGTGTCTGATCCGCGACGGGGCGGGCCAGATGCGTGGGCGGCACCACATGCGCGGTGGAGGAGCCCTCGCCGGGCTGCGGGCTCTTTCGCGACGTGTCACCACCCGTGCCTCGTGCCGGCTGGAGGGCGCGATGGCGCCGGAGGGAGTCGGAGGAGAGGTCGCGGGCAGCGCGTTCCGTGATCGGATGGTGCTCGCCGTGCAGCTGCCGAAGACGGGTGAGCGTGTCCTCGGCCAGCCGGGACGCGGCCGTTTCGTTGCCGGACGAGGCCAGGAGCCGGGCCAGGTCGGTCACCGCGTCCAGTGAACGGGGATGGTCCTCGCCCAGTACCTGCCTCGACCGCGCCAGGGTGCTCTCCGCCAGCTCCAGGGCGGGCCCCCAGAGCTGGAGGTCTCCGAGTAACCGGGTCAGCTGGGCGGCGGCGGCCAGCGTGTCGGGGTGGTCCTCGCCGAGCACCCTGCGGCGGCGTACGAGGACTTCCTCGCCCAGGTTCCGGGCCGCTGCCGGATCGCCGAGGGCCGCCAGACTGACCGTCAGGTCGGCGGCGGCGGTCAGCGTGTCGGGGTGGTCCTCGCCGAGCACCCTGCGGCGGCGTACGAGGACTTCCTCGCTCAGGCGCCGGGCGGCCTGCACATCGCCCAGAGCCCTCAGATCCAGCGCCAGGTTGGCCCCCGTGTCCAGAGTCAAGGGATGGTCCTCGCCCAGCACGCGTCGCATACGGCCCAGAGTGTCCTCCCCGAGGCAGCGGGCCTCCGGGAGCCGACCTGCGTAGGCCAGCTGTACGGCGAGCCGGGAAGCGGCCGCCAGCGTTTCCGGGTGGTCCTCGCCTCGCGTCCGGCGCTGATGGTGCAACACCTCCTCCAGCAACGGGAGGGAGCGGTCCTCCTCGCCGGTACGTCGTAACGCCTCCGCGAGGTAGGTCGCGGCCAACAGGGTCTGCCGATGGTCGACGCCCAGCTCGGCGACCCAGGCCTGGTGGAGTTGCTGCAACCGGTCGCGGGCAGTGACCGGATCGCCCCGACCCGTGAGCAGCGCGCACGCGACGCAGACGGTCAGCCGCCCTAAATTCGTCGCCAGATCTCGCGGCTCGATGGCGAGCAGGTGGGGCATCAGTGCCGTCCACCGCTCCCGGGCCGCCTCATTGTCCTCGTCCTCGTCCTCGGCCTGCGGCATCGCGGTCACCAGCAGTGCCTCAGCGGTACGGGCGGCGGTCACCCGTTCGTCGTCGGAGAGCAGGTCTCGTAGCACGGACTTCGTCAGGGTGTGCAGCCGCAGCGAACCGTCGTGCACCCGGACCAGGCCATGCGCGCTCAGTTCCCTGAGCATTCGGGCCGTGGCGGCACGGCTGCGCAGCACGTCGGCCAGAGGCTCGGGCATGCGGTCCGCGGAACGGGGCAGGGCGTGCAGCGGGAAGGCAGCCGGAGCCAGCAGGGCGCAGCCGAACAGCAACGCTGTGGCGGCCTCCTCTCCCTCCTCCCTCAGACGTTCGACAGCGAGCCGGATCGTCGCGCCAAGTGACCGTGAATAGGAGCGGAGTTGTTCCTCGCCGCTGTCGAGGCGAGTGTGGGTCTCTGCCAGCAGCCGGACATATTCACGTACGTCGATGCCCGGCTCCCCCGCTCCCTCGGCGCCGAGTACAGCGGCGGCCTGCGCCAGTGCCAACGGCAGGTCACCCAGGAGCGATGCCAGTTCATCGCCTTCCGCTGTGGTCAAGGACGGCACCTTGGTCCGCAGCAACTCGATGGACTCGGCGCGGGTGAACGTGTCCACCGCGAATTCGGTGGCGAAGTTCTGCCGGTCGGGCCCGTAAGACGTCACCAGGACGTGCCCGGCCCCCTCCGGCAGATGCGGGACGAGCGCATCCGGGGCCGCGGCATCGTCGAAGATCAACAACCAACGGCTGCGGGTGCGGAGTTCTGCCTTCAATGCCTCCCCGGCCTCGGCCAGGGGTGCGTCCGCCGATACGGCACCCGTACGGACGGCCAGCGCCGCCAGTTGCTCCGTGATCAGGCCCGGCCGGCCCGCCCGTATCCACCAGACCAGCTCGTATTCGCCGGCGAAGCGGTACGCGTACTCGATGGCGAGCTGCGTCTTGCCCATCCCTCCCGTCGCCCGGACGACGACAGGGGAATTGCTGGTCAGCGCCTGGCGCAGTCGCGCCAGCATGTCGTCGCGGCCGGTGAAGCGCGGGTTGCGCGGCGGAAGATTCCACACACGCGGCGTATCGCCCGGCAGCCGCGGTCCGGCCAGCCCCAGTTGCCGAAGCCTCCCTCGTCCGATGAGGTCCGAGGCGGGGCTGTCTCCGGGGGACGGGTCGCGCACCGCCCGCAGTAGCGCTTTCCTCGCCTCCTCGGCTCCCAGCCCCGTGAGGCTGACCGCCTGGAGTGTGGCGAAGGCAGGAGGGAGCCGCGCGTCGTCGACGAGGACAGGGATGACCACGCTGTCGCTGCTCAGGATCGCGCCGAGCTCCGTCCCGGCCGGGGCGCGGTCGGCCGAGAGCAGGGCCACCACCGCGTCGGCGTCGCGCAACTCCCCATCGAGCCGCGAGGTGAGCGCATCCCCGTGAGCCAGGTCGTCAACATCCAGGAACGAGGCATACCCCGCGTCCGTCAGCTGCCAGGCAACCCACTCCGCCCAGGCGCGGTCGGCGCTCGCGTAGCTGATGAAGACACGCCGTTCCACCTGATACCCCCAGTGATCGTGCCCGGCGCGCGGCCGGGGGACCATGGCCGCCGACGGCCCTCGGGACACGAGGCTCCGCACTGTCCTCCGCCGCGCGCGACGGACGTCGGGGCACGTTCCGCATCGTAGGGGACACGCTGCCCGTTCGTGCCCGAAACGTCCATCCTCACCTGCGAGTTCGGACGGAAACTTCGGTCAGGGACGGCGCCTCGGTACGGACGTTCGATCGCTGCCTGCCGGGGTGGGGGACATCACCGTGCCCCGGCCCCAGCCCAGTGGCAGGCCGCTTGCGCCTCGGCACCCCCGCCCAGCACCTCCAGGTCCAGCCCCCGGCACGCGTCCGCCACCCCCGCCCGCTCGGCCTCCCCGCTCGCCAGGATCTGACAGCGGGCGTGGAAACGGCAGCCGGACGGGATGCGGGCCGGGTCCGGGGGTTCGCCGGACAGGACGACAGGATCGCCCGGAGCGTCCGGGAGAACGGACAACAAGGCCTGCGTGTAAGGATGTTGGGGTGCTGTCAGGATCTGTTCGACCTCGCCGGTCTCCACGATCCGGCCGAGGTACATCACCGCGACCCGGTCGGCGATGTTCCAGGCCAGGCCCAGATCGTGGGTCACCACCAGGGCGGACAGACCGAGTTCGGTGCGCAGCCGGAGGAGGAGGGCCAGGATCTCGCCGCGGACCGAGGCGTCCAGGGAGGCCACCGGCTCGTCGGCGACGATGAGTTCGGGTTCGAGTACCAGCGCGCCCGCGATGACGACACGCTGGCGCTGGCCGCCGGAGAGTTCGTGCGGGTAACGGAGGAAGAAGCGCTCCGGTGGGCGCAGTCCGGCCCGGGAGAGGGCTTCCGCGACCGCCGCCCGCTCGTCACCGCCGTACCTGTGGATGCGCAGCCCCTCGGCCACCGCGTCGTACACCGTGTGCCGCGGGTTGAGCGAGCCGCTCGGGTCCTGGAGGACCAGCTGGACCCGCTTGCGGTACGCCTTCAGGGCGCGTGAGGAGTAGTCGAGCGGCTTGTCGTCGAAGGTGACGCGGCCGTCGGTCGGCGGGACGAGCCCGAGGAGGGAGCGGGCGAGGGTCGTCTTGCCGCAGCCCGACTCGCCGACCAGCGCCACGATTTCGCCGGGGCGGATGTCGAGGTCGACTCCGTCGACGGCACGGGCGCGGGCGGCGCCGTGGCGTCCCGGAAAGGAGACGTGCAGGCCTTCGGCGCTGAGGAGAGGTGACGCCGCCACCGGAGGCACCGTCGCGGGAAGTGTCGTCGCGGGAGGTGTCGTCATGGAGTGCTCCTGGCTGGTTCCGCTGCTACGGCCGCGTCCACGTGCACGCAGGCCGCCCACCGTCCCGCACCCGCGTCCCGCAACGCCGGATCCTCCGTGGCACACGAGTCCAGTGCCACCGGACACCGGGGGTGGAACGTACAGCCGGACGGCAGCGCCGAAGGATCCGGCGGATCGCCCGGCAGACCGCGCGGCGCGAACCGCGACGCCGTGTCGCCGATGCGCGGGAAGGCGGCCGACAGGGCCTTGCCGTACGGGTGTTGGGCGTCCTCGTAGACCTGCTGGGCAGGGCCCTCCTCGACGACACGGCCCGCGTACATCACCGCGAGCCGGTCGCAGGTGTCGGCCAGCACCGCGAGGTCGTGGCTGATCATGATCAGGCCCAACTCCTGCTCGCTGACGAGCTGTTCGATCAGGCGGAGGATCTGTGCCTGGATCATCACGTCGAGCGCCGTGGTCGGCTCGTCGGCGATGACCAGCTGGGGGTCGCAGGCCAACGCCATGGCGATCATGACGCGTTGGCGCTGGCCGCCGGAGAGTTCGTGCGGGTACGCGTCCGCGCGGGCTGCGGGAAGACCGACGTGTTCGAGCAGCTCGCCGGTCTTCTTCCTGGCGCCCGCGGGCGTCGCCTTCTTGTGCAGCAGGATCGGCTCGGCGATCTGGTCGCCGATGCGGTGCACGGCGTTGAGCGAGTGCATCGCGCCCTGGAAGACGATCGAGGCGCCCGCCCAGCGGACCGCCCGCACCCGCCCCCACTTCATCGTCAGCACGTCCTCGCCGTCGAGCAGGATCTCCCCGCTCGTGCGCGTGCCTGCGGGCAGCAGCCGCAGCAGTGCGAGCGCCAGCGTGGACTTGCCGCAGCCGGACTCGCCCGCGATGCCGAGCTTCTGGCCCGCCTCCAGCGAGAGGTCCACACCGCGTACGGCGGCCGCCCCGCCCGCGTACGTCACTTCGAGGTTCCTGACCTCCAGGAGCGTCAACGCGCCACCCCCAGCTTGGGGTTGAGGACCGATTCGACCGCACGTCCGCACAGCGTGAACGCGAGCGCGACCACCGCGATCGCGATACCCGGAGGCACCAGGTACCACCACTTCCCGGCGCTGACCGCCCCCGCCTCCCGCGCGTCCTGGAGCAGTCCGCCCCACGACACCACCGTCGGATCACCGAGGCCGAGGAACGCGAGCGTCGCCTCGGCGAGGATCGCGGAGGAGATGATCAGGGTCGTCTGGGCCAGCACCAGCGGCATCACATTGGGCAGTACGTGGCGCGACATGATGTGCCAGTGTCCGCCGCCGAGCGCCTTCGCGCGCTCGATGTACGGCCGTGACTCCACGGCGAGGGTCTGCGCGCGCACCAGCCGTGCCGTCGTCGGCCAGGTCGTGACCCCGATCGCCAGGATGATCGTGCCGAGCGACCGGGTCATCACGGTCGCCAGCGCGATCGCGAGCACGAGGGTCGGCATGACCAGGAACCAGTCCGTGATCCGCATCATCACCGTCGCGTACCAGCCGCGGAAGTGCCCGGCGGTGATGCCGATCAGCGCGCCGATCGCCACCGACAGCACGGCCGCGAGCAGCCCGACGAGCAGCGAGACCCGGGCGCCCCAGACCACGAGCCCGAGCAGATTGCGCCCGAACTGGTCCGTCCCCAGTAGGAATTCGGCGCTCGGGCTCTCCATCGGATCGCCCGGCGCATTCGTCACGCTCTGCACGTCGGAGCCGACGGTCAGCGGTGCGGTCAGCGCGATGAGGGCGAAGAGGCCGAGGGCGGCGAGCCCGAAGACGCCCGCCCGGTGGGTGCGGTACTGCTTCCAGAAGCGGGCGGCGGAGTGGCGGCGGCGCTGCCACGCGAGAGCGCGGGGGCTCTTCGCCGTCGCCGGTGCGGCCTTCTCGGCCGTCGTGGATTCGGTCGTCATCGGCCCGTCCGGCTCGGTCGTGGTCATCGGCCCACCCGTGGGTCCAGCAGCGGATAGATCAGATCGGCCAGCGTGTTCATCACGATCACCGCCGCCGCGAAGACGAAGAACAGCCCCTGGACCAGCGGCAGATCGGGGACGCTCAGCGCCTGGTAGAAGAGCCCGCCGAGGCCGGGCCAGGAGAAGACGGTCTCGACGAGGATCACACCGGCGACCGTCCGGCCGAGGTTGATGAAGATCAGCGTGACCGTCGGCAGCAGCGCGTTCGGCACGGCATGCCGACGCCGTACGAGATCGTCCCGCAGGCCCTTCGCCCTGGCCGTCGTCAGATAGTCGCTGCCCATCTCGTCGAGCAGCGCCGAGCGTGTGACGAGCAGCGTCTGCCCGTACTCGACGGCGACCAGCGTCACCACCGGAAGGATCAGATGGTGGGCGACGTCGATGACGTACGCGAAGCCCTCCTTGCCCCCGGACTCCATGCCGCCGGTCGGGAAGAGACCAGGGATCGGGCCCA
Source organism: Streptomyces sp. NPDC029292 (assembly GCF_055569295.1). Taxonomy (NCBI): domain Bacteria; kingdom Bacillati; phylum Actinomycetota; class Actinomycetes; order Kitasatosporales; family Streptomycetaceae; genus Streptomyces; species Streptomyces sp. NPDC029292. The sequence continues at coordinate 19,913 of NZ_JBVHXR010000020.1, read as the reverse complement.
TGCCCACCGAGAAGACGATGATGAGCAGCAGCCCGAGCCAGAACGACGGGATGGAGTAGAGGGTCAGCGCCAGGCCGGTGTTGAGCCGGTCGCTCAGCCCGCCGTTGCGCCACGCGGAGCGCGTGCCGATGAAGATGCCGAGCGCGGTGTACAGGACGAACGCCGTGCCGGTGAGCAGCAGGGTGTTCGGCAGCGCCTCGGTGATCTTGTCGATGACGGGGGCGCGGAACTGGTACGAGGTGCCGAGATCGCCGGTGAGCGCCTTGCCGCAGTAGTCGGTGAACTGCTCCCACATGGGCAGGTCGAGCCCGAACTCCTTGCGGTAGTTGGCGAGTTGCTCGGCGGACACCTGGCGGCCGCCCGTCATGTACTTGACCGGGTCGCCGGGGATGAGCCGGAACAGGAAGAAGCTGGTGACGAGGACGGCGAGCAGCGAGACGGCCGCGCCGCCCAACTTGCCCGCCACATACCGCAGATAAGCGATCCGGGTGCGCGCCCGCGGCCCGCGGACCGACGGTCCGGCCTCGGCCGGACCGTCGGTCACCTCGACCAGCGAGGGTGTTGCCTCAGCGGTCATGAACTACTCATTCGCTCGTACGTTCACGGGGGGCGCCCCCAGTGGCTGTGCTCGGGGGCGTATACGGGCGCTACTCGCGGTCCTCGGCCGTGGAGCGGCGTCGCCTCGCGAGGAACGCCCCGGCGCCCGCGAGGACGACGACGCCCGCGACGATGCCGATGATGACGCCCATGGAGCTCGAACTGTCGGAGGACTCACCGGAGGAGCCCGCCGGAACCGCCGACCACCAGCTCCAGTAACCGTCCTGGCCGTAGATGTTGCCCGCGGCCTTCGGCATCGTCTCGATCGACTTGATCTGGTCGGTGCGATAGGCCTCGACCGCGTTCGGGTACGCCATGACGTTCATGTACCCGGTGTCGTACAGCCGTGACTCCATCTGCTTGACGAGGTCCGCCCGCTTGGCGGTGTCGTACTCGGCGAGCTGCTGGCGGTACAGGTCGTCGTACTGCTTGTCGCAGATGAAGTTGTCGGTCGCGCCGGTGTCCTTCGGGGTCGCCGGGAGCGCGTCGCAGGTCTGGATCGACAGCAGGAAGTCGGGGTCGGGGTTGGCGGACCAGCCGTCGAAGGCGAGGTCGTAGGTGCCCGCGAGCCAGGGATCGGTCACGTTGTCCAGGCAGTTGAGGGTGACACCGATCCCGAGCTTGCCCCACCACTCCTTCAGGTACTGTCCGACCGCCTTGTCGTTCGGGTCGGTGGCGTGGCACAGGATGCGGTAGTTGATCGGCTTGCCGTTCTTGCCGACGCGCTTGCCGTCACCGTTCTTCTTGTAGCCCGCCTCGTCGAGGAGCTGGGCGGCCTTCGCCGGGTCGTACGCGAGTTCCTGACTCGCCGACGGCTTCCAGAAGTATGCCGAGAAGCGGGGCGGGATGTAGCCCTCGCCCTCGACGGCGTGGCCCTGGAAGACCTTGTCGAGGATGGCTGTGCGGTCGACGGCCATGAACAGCGCGTGCCGGACCTTCTCGTTGAGCAGTGACTCGTGCCCGTCGCCGAACTTCTTGCCGTTCTTGGCCTGAGCGCCCGGGTTGACGGCGAGCGCGTAGAAGCGGCGGCCCGGCGCGTCGTTCACCTTGATGTTCTTCTGCGTCTTGAGCGTGGCCGCCTGAGCGGGCGTCAGGCCGAAGGTGAACGAGACCTCGCCCTTCTGCAGGGCGGCGACGGCGGCGTCATTGTCCTTGTAGTACTTGAAGACCAGCTCGTCGAACTTGGGAGCGCCGCGCCAGAAGCTCTTGTTGGCCTTCAGCCGTACGTAGCTGTCGGCCTTGTAGTCCGTCAGGATGAACGGCCCGTTGCCGACGATAGGGAAGCTCTTGTCGTTGTTGAACTTCGAGAAGTCCTTGACCTTCTCCCAGACGTGCTTGGGCACGATCGGCACGTCGAGCGCGGCCATCGTGGCCTGTGGCTTCTTCAGCTCGATGACGAGCTTGGTGGCGCTGGGGGCGGTGACCTTCTTGAAGTTCCCGACGAAGCTGCCGTTGGCGGTGGCCGCGCCGTCGTCGGTCATCATCTTGTTGAACGTCCATGCCGCGTCCTCGGCGGTGGCCTGCTGCCCGTCCGACCACTTGGAGTTGGAGCGGATCGTGTAGGTCCAGGTGAGCTTGTCGGCCGAGGGCTCCCACTTGGTGGCGAGGCCCGGGATCGCGTGGTTGTCCGCGGGATCGTAGTTGGTCAGGTACTCGTACATGAGCCGGTGAATGCTCGTACTGACCAGCCGCGACGCCAGGAACGGGCTCAGCGAGTCGACGCTCTGCGCGACCGCGACGGTGAGGACCTTCTTGCTCTCCTTCGCCTGGGCCTGCTGCGGGACCGGGTTGAGCGGGGTCGCGAGACCGGCGGTGAGGGTGAGTGCCGCGGCGCCCGCGGCGGCGATGAGCCGGGGGCGCAGGCGCCCTCTGTCGTGCTGATCTTGTGTGTTCATGGGTCGGTGACCTCGCGTCATCGCTTGCACAGGGATGGCTGGTTGGGCTGATGGAACACGGATGATCGGGTGACGCCGGCGGGATTGATGTGTGTGTCTATCAGCGCCGGTCTCCACGCGTCAACGGCGCATAGACCCCATGTGGCCTGCGGAAATAACGAGTTGGCGCGGATTTCGTGCTCATTGGTTCAGACCGGTGACGCCTTCCTGGCCAGGGCATGGCGCCCCTTTTCGCCCCTGGACACGCGAAGGCCCGCACCGTGACGCAACGGTGCGGGCCTTCGCGGGAATCAGCCCCTCGGAAGGGGCCGATCGGGTTACTGCTGAGGAGGTGCGGGCGGGGGCGGGGTCTGCCCCTGGTTCGGCTGGTAGGGCTGGCCGGGCGCCGGCTGGCCCGGCTGGAAGGGCTGGCCCGGCTGGAACGGCTGACCGGGAGCGGCCTGACCCGGCTGCGGGGGCCCCGGGTACGGCTGGCCGGGTTGCGGGGGCTGCGGGTACCCCTGGCCGGGCTGCGGGTACTCCTGTGCGGGCTGCGGCGGATACGGCTGTGCGGGCTGCTGCGGGTACGCCGCCCCGGCCTGCGGCGGATACGGCTGCCCCGGCTGCTGCGGATAGGGCTGGCCCGGCATCTGCTGGCCCGGCATCGGCGGCGCGGCCACCGGCGGCGGGTTGCCGTCGTTCGTCCACAGCCCGTGCGACTGCTGGTGGCGCGCGATGTCCTCGGCCACCATCGCGGAGAGGTTGAAGTACGCCTCCCGCACCTTGGGACGCATCATGTCGAGGTCGACCTCGGCGCCCGCGGCCAGGTGTTCGTCGAACGGTACGACCACGACACCGCGGCAGCGCGTCTCGAAGTGGCTGACGATGTCCTCCACCTTGATCATCTTGCCGGTCTCGCGCACCCCGGAGATGACGGTGATGGACCGCGAGACGAGATCCGCGTACCCGTGCGCCGACAGCCAGTCCAGCGTCGTACTGGCACTGCTCGCACCGTCGACGGACGGCGTCGAGATGATGATCAGCTGGTCGGCGAGGTCGAGCACACCGCGCATCGCGCTGTAGAGCAGACCCGTACCGGAGTCGGTCAGGATGATCGGGTACTGCTTGCCCAGCACGTCTATCGCGCGCCGGTAGTCCTCGTCGTTGAACGTCGTGGACACGGCCGGGTCGACGTCATTGGCGATGATCTCGAGCCCGGACGGGGCCTGGGACGTGAACCGCCGGATGTCCATGTACGAGTTGAGGTACGGGATCGCCTGGACGAGGTCACGGATGGTGGCCCCGGTCTCGCGGCGCACCCGGCGCCCGAGCGTACCCGCGTCCGGGTTGGCGTCGATCGCGAGGATCTTGTCCTGCCGCTCGCTGGCCAGCGTCGCGCCGAGCGCGGTGGTCGTGGTCGTCTTTCCCACGCCGCCCTTGAGGCTGATGACGGCGATCCGGTAGCACGACAGCACCGGCGTCCGGATCAGCTCGAGCTTCCGCTGCCGCTCGGCCTCCTCCTTCTTCCCGCCGAGCTTGAACCGTGACGACGCGGCAGCCGGGCGACCGCTCTTGGCCTTCTGCCTCTTGTTGTTGAGCAGCCGGTCGGAGGAGAGCTCCACCGCGGCGGTGTAACCGAGAGGGGCGGCACCAGGGTTGGTGGGCTGACGCTGGTCGTGCTGCACGGCCTGCGGCCAGGCGGCTCCGGCGCGGGGGTCCACGGGCTGCCCCATCGGCTGGGCGGGCGGAACGTCAGGACCCTGCGGGGGCTGGGGGATCCCCGCCTCGTACGGCTGCGGTACGGGCGGCTGTCCCTGCTGCGGGTACGGCGGCGCCACCTGCGCCGACGGGGGCGGCGGCTGCACCGGGGCGGGTGCCGCCGACTGCGTGGGCGCCGGTGGTGGGTGGGGGAAGTCGTAACCGGGCTGCGGCGTGTGGGGGTTGGGCGCTTGGGGTTGCGGGAATCCGTAGCCCTGCTGCGCGGCTGCGGGCGTTCCCGGCTGCGGGAAGCCGTAACCGGGCGCCGCGGCCGGCGGGTTGGGGGCAGGCTGAGCGGGATCCGGGGCCGGGGCGCTCGGCTGGGGGAAGCCGTAACCGGCGCTCTGGGCGGGTGGGTTGGCCGGGGTCGGGGCCTGAGCCGGAGCGGTGGGCTGCGGGAATCCGTAGCTGCCCTGCGGGGTGGGGCTCGGGGTCGGCGTGCTGGGCTGCGGGAATCCGTAGCTGCCCTGCTGTACCTGCGCCGGAGCTTCGGCAGGCGGAACGGGAGCCGGAGGCACGACGGCTGGAGTCGTAGTCGGAGACGGAGGTGGCGTGCTGGGCTGGGGGAATCCGTAACTGCCCTGCTGGGCCTGTGCCTGAGGCACCACGGCCGGGGCCGGAGCCGGGGCCGGAACAGGAGCCTGAGGCGGAGCCGGAACCGGGTTCTCGAAGGCAGGCGGAGGCACCGGCACGGGGCCCTGCGCCGGGCCCGTCGAGACGGGTGCGCCGGGGGAGGAGGGCCACGCCGGAGGCGCGGGCTGCGGCGTCTGCGGATGGAACGGCTGGCCCGGCTGCGGTACGGGCGGCTGCGGCGGTACCTGCGCCTGCCCGGCCTCGGCGGCCGCGGGCTCCGTGGACGCGGGCCACTGGGCCGCGGGAGCGGGCGCCGCGGGCCGATAGGCGGGCGGCAACGGCGGCAGCCCACCCTGCGGCAGCGGCGGCGGAGCCCAAGCCGGGGGCGCGTCCTGTACGGCCTCGGCCGAACTCGACCCGGCCTCGGGTACCGCGTCCTGAGGCTCCGAGTCCTGAGGCTTCGCGTCCTGGGGCGCCGCGTCCTGCGGTTCAGCCTCTTCCGGTTCCGCGTCGTTGACGTCATCGCTGACGTCAGTGGTGACGTCGTCCTCCAGTACGGCGTCGCCGACCTCGTCAGCCGCACCGCTGTCGTCCGCGCCGCGCAGCACCACGACGTCGGCGACACGCTCCTCGTCGGAGGCACCGCTCACGTCATCGGCGGAATCCGCATCGGAGGAGCCCACTTCGGCCTCGACCTCTGTCTCGGCCTCGACTTCGGCCTCGACCTCTGCCTCTTCCTCTTCCTCTTCCTCTACGACTACGACGTGTACGTCATCGCCGTCGGAGTCGTCCGCAACGGGCTCCGCGGAAGCGCCCACGGACTCTGACGCGACTGCGACGTCGATCTCAGGCTCGACCTCGGCCTCGACCTCGGCCTCCGCCTCCTCCGAAGCCGCAGCCGCCCGCTCCGCGATTTCACGCTTCAGAGCGAAAGAGGAGATGCGCATGGTCGCGCCGCTCTCCAGATCCCCGTTCCCGGACTCCGCGTCGTCAGAGGGGCTGACCGGCGCGGCCGGAGGCGCCGGAGGAGTCCACTGCGACTGGAACCCACCGACGGGAAGATTCGGCAGAGCCGTCGGACTGGCCGCATCCACGACAGGCGCGACGACTGGTGCGACGACTGGTGCGACCGCCGGAGTCTCCGGCTTCGCCACCTGCGGCTCGAACCCACTGCCCACCGGCAGCCTGGGCACCGCAACGGGAGTCCCGACCGGAGGCGCGGAAGGCGTCTCCGAAGCCGAAGCCTCCGAAGCCGAAGTCCCCGATGCCGAAGCCGTAGAGCCCTCCGAAGCCGAAGCCGAAGCCGAAGTCCCCGAAGCCGCCCCCGACTCCAAGGACCCGTCTCCCGAGTCGCCCGAGTCCGCGGAGTCCCCTGAGTTCCCCGAGTCCCCAGAATCCCCGGAACCCCCCGACGCGTTCTGCGTGTACCAGGCAGGCGGCGCGTAGTCGATGGTGAACTCGCCCGTCGTCTCGACGGCGGACTCCGCGTCGGACTGGTCATCGCCGGGTGTGGCCCAGCCCCCGCGGATCCCGTCCCGATCGCTGTTCACAATTCCTCCTGGTGTGGTCGAGCACCCTCATGCCGTGCCGGGGCGACCGTCTCTATGTCGTGCGAAGTCGTCCGAAGTCGTTCGAGGTCGTCCGAATTCACCCGGCTCCCCCTGGGGCGCGGGCTGCCCGTCCACGGGTGGTTCTGGCGTCGCGCCCGGTCCCAGCCTAATCACCATGACTGTCAGTGCGGCAGGCCTGTCCACCCCACCGCGACTGCCCGCTACGTCACACCCTGCCCAGAAGTGGCTTACGCACGCCCGCTATTGGCCACCAAAGCGGACAAACGAAGCGATCGGGACAGCCGTCTTGGCCCCGCATGTACACGACCACTCGGCGTGCATAGTGGGGGCTCCCCCGAGACCGAACGGCTCCCCCCGAAAGGACCTGTGCGCGTGAGCTTCGGCCCGCCCCCTCCCCGTACACCCAATCCGCGTTGACGGCGGACACTGAGCGACGACGGCGTCGTACGAAACTGTTCGGCATCCTGGCGGCCGTACTCGTCGTGGCGCTGTGCGCGGGCGGTTGGCTCCTGATGTACGCGAACGACGGGACCCCCGCGAACGGCAGGTCGGCGGCAGCCCCGCAGGCCCCGGACGAGATCAGGGAGACGGTCGAGAAGACTCCGAGCACGCCCGAGGGCGAACTGGCCGTCGGCTGGATGGTGGAGCACCTCGAAAAGACCACGGACGTCAACCCCCGCTACGCGCCGGGTACTTGGGCGACGGGCGAGATCTTTGCCAAGGGCATCGCCGACGAGATCATCGGCTTCAAGGTCGACCGGTACGGCGGCGACAAGGCGTGGACCCTCAAGCTCGGCGGCCACATCTGCGCGACGACCAAGCCAGTGACCGCGGACGGTCGTACGGCCGTTGTCGTCCAGCCCCCCCAAGCCCAAGGGATCCCCGACCGAGGGCGTCTGCGACGAGGTGGTGTTCTTCGAGATCGACACCGGCAAGAAGCTCTGGCAGTCGAAGATGCCCGAGGCCACCTCCGCGTTCGTGACGAACACGAACCTGACCATGACGCGGGGCACCGTCGCCGTCGCGTGGGATCAGGGCTCGGTGGCGTACGACATGAAGGACGGCGGGCAGCTCTGGAAGAGCACGAGCGTCTCCAAGTGCGAGGACCGCGGGTTCGCCGGCGGGCGCGCCCTTCTTGCCTTGGTCAGGTGCATGCCCGACGTCACGTACGAGGTGCAGAAGCTGGATCCCCGTACCGGCAAGGTCCAGTGGACGTACAAGGTCGCCAAGGGCATTACGACCGCTTTTCTGCCCTCGTCCGATCCGCCGGTGCTCGCCGTCGGGGCCGGGGACACCACGGTGACGGACCTGATCACCCTTGACTCGCAGGGCAGGCACGCCGCCACGATCTCCCTCCACGGCGAGACCTACGACCCCATGTGCGGCGTCCGGTACTTCGGCGCGTCGCGCTTCGGCGTGGTGGAGAACTGTGACGCGATGGTCGTGGGGCGCACCGAGATCTTCGTCGCGAGCAAGGTGGGCTCCGAGAACGGCCAGGAGTCGAACTGGATCATGGGGTTCGACGCCGCGACGGGCAAGACGCTGCGCAAGTTCGACGGGCGGGAGGGTCAGCCGATCTACCCGCTGAAGACGAGCGGCGACAAGCTCCTGGTCTACCGGGCGACCAGCGACGACATCGGCCCCGCGGCAGTGGTCAGCCTGGATGCGCGTACCGGCAAGGAGACCCCGTTCCTGCTCTTCCACCTGCCGAACGACGACAGCAGCGACGGCCAGTTCGACAATCCGGATCAGTCGGACATCATCGTCGAACAGGGCCGGGTCTACTTCGCGAAGAGGGAGCTGGTCGCGGACTACAAGTATCCCAAGGACCCGGTGCGGGCCTTCTTCGGTATCGCGAGCAGCGCCTCGATGCGCAGCGCCAAGTAGGACGCCGGGGAGGGACCGGTGCGGCCCACACGCCGCACCGGCCGCCTCCCCTCTGCTGCTGGACCGCGAACGCGCCAGGCCCCGCTACTCCGCCTGCTGCGCTCCGCCTGCTCCGCCTGCTGCGCTCCGCCTGCTCCGCCTACTCCGCTCCGCCTGCTCGCCTACTCCGCCGCGAGCCCGCCGTTGTGCGGCGCCGGCTCCAGATCGAACTCCCCGTCCCGGGCCCCGAGCACGAAGGCCTGCCACTCGGCCTCCGTGTAGCGCAGGACCGTGTCCGGGTCGAGGGAGGAACGCATGGCCACCGCGCCCCCGGGCAGATTCGCGATCTCGACCCGCTCCTCGTGCTCCTCCGTGCCCGGTGCGCTGTGCCATTCGACGCCCGAGATGTCGAGGGCGTAGAGCTCGTCCTTCTCCCGCTCCTTGCGCGCCTTGACGTCGTTGTCCGCTTCCTCGGCCATGTTCCGGCGGCCCCTTCCCCACGTGCGAATGACCTGTACGGTCACCCTAGTGGCCTGATCCCTCCCGCCCGGGGCGGTTCGAGGACCTGGACAGCCGCCTCCTCCCAGGCTGGTACCCTGTGTAACGGCCGTTTGTGTACGCACCCCCGGAGCTCACCGCTCTGGAGGCCGCGCCCAGCGGATCCCCGCCTCCCGAGTAACGGAAGCTCCCCTGAGATGTGGACCAGGGGCACTCGGTGGCCACTCAGAGACTACGAGGAGTACGCGTGTCGCTCGACGCCGCTACGAAGAAGCAGATCATCAGCGAGTTCGGTCAGAAGGAGGGCGACACCGGCTCCCCCGAGGTCCAGGTCGCCATGCTCTCGCGCCGGATCTCGGACCTGACCGAGCACCTCAAGACCCACAAGCACGACCACCACTCCCGTCGTGGTCTGCTGATCCTGGTCGGCCAGCGTCGCCGCCTGCTGCAGTACCTGGCCAAGAAGGACATCCAGCGCTTCCGTACGCTGGTTGACCGCCTGGGCATCCGCCGCGGTGCGGCGGGCGCCAAGTAAGACGCCGTGAAGGGAGCGGTTCCCACATCTTGGGGAGCCGCTCCCTTTGCTGTACGTGCTGCCGTACATGCTCTGTACGTGCGGAGTGTCACTGACGCTTTGTAGTGTGGTAGCACAACGCAATACGCACGACACAGCACGTACGACACAGCGTGATGAAGCCATACCCGCCGGGTAGGGCCCATCACGACAACGAACGAGGAGCAGCGCACCTCGCCGCCGCCGGTCCTCGGTAGTGGCCCCCGGGCAACGAGCCCCGGGTGCTTCGATCGAAGACCGGCCCGCACCAGAAGGAGCGCTCTCCGCCACCGTCCCCCTGCCACACGGGCAGGACGGGACGAAGACGAGGAGAAAACGCTAGTGGAGAACGAGACCCACTACGCCGAGGCCGTTATCGACAACGGTTCCTTCGGCACCCGCACCATCCGCTTCGAGACGGGCCGCCTGGCCAAGCAGGCCGGCGGTTCCGCCGTGGCGTACCTGGACGACGACACCATGGTGCTGTCGGCCACCAGTGCTTCCAAGAAGCCCAAGGACCAGCTCGACTTCTTCCCCCTCACGGTGGACGTCGAGGAGCGGATGTACGCCGCCGGCAAGATCCCCGGCAGCTTCTTCCGCCGCGAGGGCCGTCCCTCCGAGGACGCCGTCCTCACCTGCCGTCTGATCGACCGCCCGCTGCGCCCGTCCTTCAAGAAGGGCCTGCGCAACGAGATCCAGGTCGTCGCGACGATCATGGCCCTCAACCCCGACCACCTGTACGACGTCGTGGCGATCAACGCCGCCTCCGCGTCCACCCAGCTGGCCGGTCTGCCCTTCTCCGGCCCGATCGGCGGCGTCCGCGTCGCGCTGATCAACGGCCAGTGGGTCGCGTTCCCGACGCACACCGAGCTCGAGGACGCCGTCTTCGACATGGTCGTCGCGGGCCGCGCCCTGGAGGACGGCGACGTCGCGATCATGATGGTCGAGGCCGAGGCCACCGACAAGACCATCCAGCTGGTCGCGGGCGGCGCCGAGGCGCCGACCGAGGAGGTCGTCGCCGCCGGTCTGGACGCCGCGAAGCCCTTCATCAAGGTCCTATGCAAGGCCCAGGCCGACCTCGCCGCGAAGGCCGCCAAGCCGACCGGCGAGTTCCCGGTCTTCCTCGACTACCAGGACGACGTCCTGGAGGCCCTGACCGCCGCGGTCAAGAGCGAGCTCTCCCAGGCGCTCACCATCGCCGGCAAGCAGGAGCGCGAGGCCGAGCTGGACCGCGTCAAGGAGATCGCCGCCGAGAAGCTCCTCCCGGCCTTCGAGGGCCGCGAGAAGGAGATCTCCGCCGCGTACCGCGCGCTGACCAAGAAGCTGGTCCGCGAGCGCGTCATCAAGGACAAGGTCCGCATCGACGGCCGCGGCGTCACGGACATCCGTACGCTCGCCGCCGAGGTCGAGGCCATCCCGCGCGTGCACGGCTCGGCGCTGTTCGAGCGTGGCGAGACCCAGATCCTGGGCGTCACCACCCTCAACATGCTCCGCATGGAGCAGCAGCTGGACACCCTTTCCCCGGTGACCCGCAAGCGCTACATGCACAACTACAACTTCCCGCCGTACTCCGTCGGTGAGACCGGCCGCGTCGGCTCCCCGAAGCGCCGCGAGATCGGCCACGGCGCGCTCGCCGAGCGCGCGATCATGCCGGTCCTGCCGACCCGCGAGGAGTTCCCCTACGCGATCCGTCAGGTGTCCGAGGCCCTCGGTTCCAACGGCTCGACGTCCATGGGCTCGGTCTGCGCCTCCACCATGTCGCTGCTGAACGCCGGTGTGCCGCTGAAGGCCCCCGTCGCCGGTATCGCCATGGGTCTGATCTCCCAGGAGATCGACGGCCAGACGCACTACGTCGCCCTCACCGACATCCTCGGTGCGGAGGACGCCTTCGGCGACATGGACTTCAAGGTCGCCGGCACCAAGGAGTTCGTGACCGCTCTCCAGCTCGACACCAAGCTGGACGGCATCCCGGCCTCCGTCCTGGCCGCGGCCCTCAAGCAGGCCCGCGACGCCCGCCTCCACATCCTCGACGTGATGATGGAAGCGATCGACACGCCGGACGAGATGTCCCCCAACGCCCCGCGGATCATCACCGTCAAGATCCCCGTGGACAAGATCGGTGAGGTCATCGGCCCCAAGGGCAAGATGATCAACCAGATCCAGGAGGACACCGGCGCCGACATCACGATCGAGGACGACGGCACCATCTACATCGGTGCCGCCCAGGGCTCGCAGGCCGAGGCCGCCCGCGCCACGATCAACGCGATCGCCAACCCGACCATGCCGGAGGTCGGCGAGCGCTACCTGGGTACGGTCGTGAAGACGACCACCTTCGGTGCGTTCGTGTCGCTGCTCCCGGGCAAGGACGGTCTGCTGCACATCTCGCAGATCCGCAAGCTCGCCGGCGGCAAGCGCGTGGAGAACGTCGAGGACGTGCTCGGCGTGGGCGCCAAGGTCCAGGTCGAGATCGCCGAGATCGACTCCCGCGGCAAGCTCTCCCTCATCCCCGTGGTCGAGGGCGAAGAGGGCGACGACAAGAAGGACGACACCGACAAGTGACGTCTAGTAGCTCCACGGCGACGGCCCGCACCTCTTCGGAGGCGCGGGCCGTCGCCCGTACCCAAACCCTCATCAAGGGCGAGAACGGCATCGGTACGGTCCGTAAGACCACCCTCCCCGGCGGCCTGCGCATCGTCACCGAGACCCTCCCCTCCGTCCGCTCCGCCACCTTCGGCATCTGGGCGCACGTCGGCTCCCGCGACGAGACGCCGACGCTGAACGGCGCCACGCACTACCTGGAGCACCTGCTCTTCAAGGGCACCCACAAGCGCAGCGCCCTGGACATCTCCTCCGCCATCGACGCGGTCGGCGGCGAGATGAACGCGTTCACCGCGAAGGAGTACACGTGCTACTACGCGCGCGTGCTCGACACCGACCTCCCGCTCGCCATCGACGTCGTGTGCGACATGCTCACCGGCTCGCTGATCGAGCAGGCGGACGTGGACGCCGAGCGCGGCGTGATCCTCGAAGAGATCGCGATGACCGAGGACGACCCGGGCGACTGCGTGCACGACCTGTTCGCGCACACCATGCTCGGCGACACCCCCCTCGGCCGCCCGGTCCTCGGCACGGTGGACACGGTCAACGCCCTCAGCGCCGACCGCATCCGCCGCTTCTACAAGAAGCACTACGACCCGACGCACCTGGTCGTGGCCTGCGCGGGCAACGTCGACCACAACAAGGTCGTACGCCAGGTCCGCGCCGCCTTCGAGAAGGCGGGCGCCCTCAGGGAGACCGCCACCGAGCCGATCGCCCCGCGCGACGGCCGCCGCGCCATCCGCACCGCGGGCCGCGTGGAGTTGCTCGGCCGCAAGACCGAGCAGGCCCACGTCGTCCTCGGCATGCCGGGCCTGGCCCGCACCGACGAGCGCCGCTGGGCCCTGGGCGTCCTGAACACCGCCCTCGGCGGCGGCATGTCCTCCCGCCTCTTCCAGGAGGTCCGCGAGAAGCGCGGCCTGGCCTACAGCGTGTACTCGTACACCTCGGGCTTCGCCGACTGCGGCCTCTTCGGCGTGTACGCGGGCTGCCGCCCGAGCCAGGTCCACGACGTGCTCAAGATCTGCCGCGACGAGCTCGACCACGTCGCCGAGCACGGACTCTCGGACGACGAGATCGGCCGCGCCATCGGCCAGCTCCAGGGCTCCACCGTCCTCGGCCTCGAGGACACCGGCGCGCTGATGAACCGTATCGGCAAGAGTGAGCTGTGCTGGGGCGAGCAGATGTCCGTCGACGACTTGCTGGCCCGGATAGCGTCGGTCACCCCGGACGAGGTCCGCTCGGTCGCCGGCGACATCCTGGGACAGCGGCCCTCGCTGTCGGTCATCGGCCCGCTCAAGGACAAGCAGGCGTCCCGTCTGCACGACGCGGTCGCGTAATTCCTGTCTCTGCAAGGTCTCTGTTAGGAACGAAGCAATGAGCAAGCTGCGCGTGGCGGTCCTCGGTGCCAAGGGCCGGATCGGAGCCGAGGCGGTACGAGCCGTCGAGGCCGCCGAGGACATGGAGCTGGTGGCGGCGCTGGGCCGCGGCGACAAGCTGGAGACACTGGTCGACGCGGGCGCCCAGGTCGTGGTCGAGCTGACCACGCCGGCCTCGGTGATGGGCAACCTCGACTTCTGCGTCCGGCACGGCATCCACGCGGTGGTCGGTACGACGGGCTGGACCGACGAGCGCCTCGCGCAGCTCAACACCTCGCTGGCCGCGTCCCCGGAGACGGGCGTGCTCATCGCGCCCAACTTCTCCATCGGGGCCGTACTGACCATGAAGTTCGCCGAGGTCGCCGCGCCGTACTTCGAGTCCGTCGAGGTCGTCGAGCTGCACCACCCGAACAAGGTGGACGCCCCCAGCGGCACCGCCACGCGCACCGCCCAGCTCATCGCCGCGGCCCGGGAGCGCGCGGGCAGCGCCCCGCAGCCCGACGCCACGGTCACCGCCCTGGACGGCGCCCGCGGCGCCAACGTAGACGGCGTCCCGGTGCACGCGGTGCGCCTGCGCGGTCTGCTCGCCCACCAGGAGGTCCTGCTCGGCGGCGAGGGCGAGACCCTCACCATCCGCCACGACTCCCTGCACCACAGCAGCTTCATGCCGGGCATCCTGCTCGGCGCCCGCCGCGTGGTGAGCACGCCGGGCCTCACCTTCGGCCTGGAACACTTCCTGGACCTCGGCTGAGCCGAGGGACGGCTACAGATAGCTGACAGACATGCGCGCGAAGATCACCTACGCCGTCACGGCCGCCGCCCTGGTCGTCTACTTCGTCCTGGTCGGCAGCCGAGGCGTGCTGCTCATCCAGAACGGCACCCTGATCACCGTCACCTTCGGTGTCGCGGTGCTGATCCTGCCGGTCATCGGCATCTGGTTCCTCTGGAAGAACACCCAGTTCGTCCGGAAGGCCAACCGGCTCGCCGCCGAGCTGGATGCCGAAGGCGGCCTGCCCGTCGACGAGTTGAGGCGCACCGCCGGTGGCCGCATCGACCGGGACTCGGCCGACGAGGTCTTCGCCAAGCGCAAGGCCGAGACCGAGGACGCCCCCGACGACTGGCGCAGCTGGTTCCGCCTCGCGGTCGCGTATCACGACGCCCGCGACACCCCGCGCGCCCGCAAGGCGATGCAGCGGGCGATCGCGCTGCGCGAGGGCAGGCCTCCCGTGGAGGCCTGCGAGATGGGACGTACGGAGAGGTACTGAGCGATACGTCGAAGGGGCCGGTCCGCGGAGTGCGGACCGGCCCCTTCGTGTGCCGGTGACTGTGTGCCGGTGACTGCCGCTCGGGCTCAGCCCCGCCGATACTCGTCCGCCCACACCTCGACGGCGTCCGCCGCCCGGTCGAAGGCCTCCATACGCGCCAGGAAGTCGGCGTTGTGCGTGGTCAGCAGCGGCGGCTGACCTTCCGGCGCACGGTCCTTGCGCACGAGGACCAGTGCCTGCCCCTGAACGGTGCGCGGCAGCCCGAGCCAGCGCACCGGCTGCTGCACCGTCCGTACGGCGACGACCTGCTCCCACGGCCCCGTACTGGTACGGAAGAAGCTCACCCGGCGCAGCCCCTGCGCGCTCACCCAGACGCCCACCCGCAGCAGCCGCAGCGCGCAGAGTATGACGGCCGCGGCCCCGCCGAGACAGGCCGCGGCGGCGGACACCTTCCCGGCGACTCCGATGATCACCGCCGCGAAGAGCACGTACGAGGCGAGCAGCAGGATGAGCGCGGCCGCGCCCACCCGCCACGGCCCGGGCCGGTAGGGACGCCGCCAGCGGTCGCGGTCGTCGTACGGCAGCGCGAGATCCTCCGCCGCCTCGTCAAAAGCGCGGTCCGCCGTCAGGAAGGGCAGGGGCACGACTGATCCTCACTCAATCCACGCATGGGCTGTGCCCGGTGAGGCTATCGAGCCGGGTGCTTGCTCACCACCCTTGGGGGGCCGGAAGAGTCAGCGGCCGTTCGACGCTTCGGAATGCTGCGTCGTCGCAGGTGACTGGTCCAGCGACAGGGCGGGCATCCCCAGGACCAGGGCGCCCACGAGCCCGGCGACGACGGTGAGACCTATGAGCCACCCGCCGGCTCTTTGGCCGACGGACGCCCGCTGGCGGGGCGGGGGAGCGACATTGCTGCGGAACTTGTCGGCTTCGGCGATGAAGGCGAACGGGACGGGCTCGCGCCGACGGAACATGGGGGTTGCTTCTCCTATGGAGGTATCGGACGGATCTGGTGACTCGAACGAAGTCGCTGTCACCAATACAGACGAGCGAGCGACCCAAGAGGTGCCCAGAATCACCGAATTCGCAGAAGTTCGCCGGTGAATGTCGCGGCACGGTACCGAACGCCCCGTTGTCAGTGCCGGGCCGTAGAGTGGGCGCCGCCCGAGCCTGATGGGAAGGACCCTCCACACCGTGACCGACACCCCCGCCGACGACCTCAAGCCCAGCTTCCGCAGCGATGTCACTGTCGAGCTGATCAAGCACACGGCGTCCGACGCCGACGTGCTGTTCGCCGCCCGTGTCTCCACCGCCGGGGAGCAGTCCCTGGACGAGCTGAAGAAGGACCCGGAGCGCTCAAAGGGCCTGATCAACTACCTGATGCGGGACCGGCACGGCAGCCCCTTCGAGCACAACTCGATGACGTTCTTCATCAGCGCCCCGATCTTCGTCTTCCGCGAGTTCATGCGGCACCGCGTGGGGTGGTCGTACAACGAGGAATCGGGCCGGTACAGGGAGCTCGAGCCGGTCTTCTACGTCCCGGACGAGTCCCGCAAGCTGGTCCAGGAGGGCCGCCCCGGCAAGTACGTCTTCGTCGAGGGCACCCAGGCCCAGCAGGAGCTCACGGGCCGTGTGATGGAGGACTCGTACCGCCAGGCGTACGAGGCGTACCAGGAGATGCTCGCCGCCGGCGTAGCCCGCGAGGTCGCCCGTGCGGTCCTGCCCGTCGGCCTTTTCTCCTCGATGTACGCGACGTGCAACGCCCGCTCGCTGATGCACTTCCTCGGCCTGCGCACCCAGCACGAGCTGGCCAAGGTCCCGTCCTTCCCGCAGCGCGAGATCGAGATGGTCGGCGAGAAGATGGAGGCGGAGTGGGCCAACCTCATGCCGCTCACCTACGCGGCCTTCAATGGCAACGGGCGCGTGGCGCCGTAGCGCGCTCCCGCACGCCTTCCGGCACAGATGTACGGATCAGTCGAGCGAGGTGTCCGTATTGCGGCATTTCGAGAAGTTCATCTAGCCTGATCAAACGGACCCGGCACTGCTTGAACCCCCGAGCAGGCAGTGCCGGGTTCCACATTTGTCATGTTTTGTCGTGTCTCCCGAGGGCAGACCACGCGTTGAGCAGCGAGTAGCGTGTTACCCATGGCTCCGACCTCCACTCCGCAGACCCCCTTCGGGAGGGTCCTCACCGCCATGGTCACGCCCTTCACGGCGGATGGCGCACTCGACCTCGACGGCGCTCAGCGGCTCGCTACCCACCTGGTGGACGCAGGCAACGACGGCCTGATCATCAACGGCACCACCGGCGAGTCCCCGACCACCAGCGACGCGGAGAAATCGGATCTCGTACGAGCCGTGCTGGAGGCGGTCGGCGACCGCGCCCACATCGTCGCCGGCGTCGGCACGAACGACACCCACCACAGCATCGAGCTGGCCCGCGCCGCAGAGAAGACCGGCGCGCACGGCCTGCTGACCGTGACGCCGTACTACAACAAGCCCCCGCAGGAGGGCCTGTACCGGCACTTCACGGCCATCGCCGACGCGACCGAACTGCCGGTCATGCTGTACGACATCCCCGGCCGCAGCGGCGTCCCGATCAACACCGAAACGCTCGTGCGCCTCGCCGAGCACCCGCGTATCGTCGCCAACAAGGACGCCAAGGGAGACCTCGGCCGGGCCAGCTGGGCCATCGCTCGCTCCGGCCTCGCCTGGTACTCCGGCGACGACATGCTGAACCTGCCGCTGCTCTCCGTGGGCGCGGTCGGCTTCGTTTCGGTCGTCGGTCACGTCGTCACCCCGGAGCTGCGCGCCATGCTCGACGCGTACACCTCGGGCGACGTCCACAAGGCCACCGAGATCCACCAGCAGCTGCTCCCGGTCTTCACGGGCATGTTCCGCACCCAGGGCGTCATCACGACCAAGGCCGCGCTCGCCCTCCAGGGCCTGCCCGCCGGACCGCTGCGCGCCCCGATGGTCGAGCTGTCGCCCGAGGAGACCGCTCAGCTCAAGATCGATCTTGCCGCCGGCGGGGTACAGCTCTAACCACAGACTTCACAACTGAATACGTACGACAACGCAGGCCAGCGGCCTGCACCCCACACAGACAACTGCTACTGCACGAACGTCACGCGCGCCACGTGCCTTGCCAGGTACGTGGCGCGCGTGGTGAGGAGAGTCTTTTGAGTCATCCGCATCCTGAACTCGGCGCACCGCCGGTGCTCCCGAAGGGTGGCCTGCGCGTCACCCCGCTCGGCGGCCTCGGTGAAATCGGCCGGAACATGACGGTCTTCGAGTACGGCGGCCGCCTGCTGATCGTCGACTGCGGAGTGCTCTTCCCCGAGGAGGAGCAGCCCGGAATCGACCTGATCCTGCCGGACTTCACGTCCATCAGGGATCGCCTCGACGACATCGAGGGGATCGTCCTCACGCATGGCCACGAGGACCACATCGGCGGTGTCCCGTACCTCCTGCGCGAGAAGCCGGACATCCCGCTGATCGGCTCCAAGCTGACCCTCGCCCTCATCGAGGCGAAGCTCCAGGAGCACCGCATCCGCCCGTACACGCTTGAGGTGGCCGAGGGCCATCGCGAGCGCATCGGTCCCTTCGACTGTGAGTTCGTCGCGGTCAACCACTCCATCCCGGACGCCCTCGCGGTCGCCATCCGCACCCCTGCGGGCATGGTCGTCCACACCGGCGACTTCAAGATGGACCAGCTCCCGCTGGACCGCCGGCTCACGGATCTGCACGCGTTCGCACGCCTGAGCGAAGAAGGCATCGACCTTCTCCTCTCGGACTCCACGAACGCCGAGGTCCCGGGCTTCGTACCGCCCGAGCGCGACATCTCGAACGTGCTGCGCCAGGTCTTCGCGGGCGCCCGCAAGCGGATCATCGTGGCGAGCTTCGCCAGCCACGTCCACCGCATCCAGCAGATTCTGGACGCGGCCCACGAGTACGGCCGCCGGGTCGCCTTCGTCGGCCGCTCGATGGTCCGCAACATGGGCATCGCGCGTGACCTGGGCTATCTGAAGGTCCCGCCGGGCCTGGTGGTCGACGTCAAGACACTGGACGACCTCCCGGACCACGAGATCGTCCTCGTCTGCACGGGCTCCCAGGGCGAACCGATGGCCGCGCTCTCCCGCATGGCCAACCGCGACCACCAGATCCGCATCGTCCAGGGCGACACGGTGATCCTGGCCTCGTCGCTCATCCCGGGCAACGAGAACGCGGTCTACCGCGTCATCAACGGCCTGACCCGCTGGGGCGCGAACGTCGTCCACAAGGGCAACGCCAAGGTGCACGTGTCCGGCCACGCCTCCGCAGGCGAGCTGCTGTACTTCTACAACATCTGCAAGCCGCGGAACCTGATGCCGGTCCACGGCGAATGGCGCCACCTGCGCGCCAACGCTGAGCTGGGCGCCCTCACCGGCGTCCCGCACGACCGCATCGTCATCGCCGAGGACGGCGTCGTCGTCGACCTCGTCGCGGGCAAGGCCAAGATCTCCGGCAAGGTCCAGGCGGGTTACGTGTACGTCGACGGCCTCTCGGTCGGTGACGTCGGCGAGCCCGCGCTGAAGGACCGGCGCATCCTCGGCGACGAGGGCATCATCTCGGTCTTCCTGGTGATCGACTCGAGCACAGGCAAGATCACCGGTGGCCCGCACATCCAGGCCCGCGGCTCGGGCATCGAGGACTCCGCCTTCGGGGACGTCATCCCGAGGATCACGGAAGTCCTGGAACGCTCGGCCCAGGACGGTGTGGTCGAGCCCCACCAGCTGCAGCAACTCATCCGCCGCACGCTGGGCAAGTGGGTCTCGGACAACTACCGCCGACGCCCGATGATCCTCCCGGTCGTCGTCGAGGTCTGACCCCTCGCACGCGCCAACCCGGAGCGGGGGGGGGGGGGGGGGGGGGGGGGGGGGGGGGGGGGGGGGGGGGGGGGGGGGGGGGGGGGGGGGGGGAAACAAACAACAACA
>NZ_JBVHXR010000020.1:0-400 GCF_055569295.1 Streptomyces sp. NPDC029292 | reverse complement strand
ACCCCCCCCCCCTCCCCCCCCCCCTCCCCCCCCCCCCCCCCCCCCCCCCCCCCCCCCTCCCCCCGCCCCCCCCCCCCCCCCCCCCCCCCCCCCCCCCCTCCCCCCTCCTCCCCCCCCCCCCCCCCCCCGCTCCAGTACGTTTACGGCTCCGCCTGAACGGGAACCCAGCACAACTGCGTGCCGGGAGCCACCCCGAGCGGGATGGAAATTCCGACTCAGAATCTCTGATAAAGTCGGAACCGCCGGAAAGGGAAACGCGAAAGCGGAAACCTGGAAAGCATCGAGGAAAATCGGACCGGAAACGATCTGATAGAGTCGGAAACGCAAGAACGAAGCAAAACAAAGTAAGACCGAAGGGAAGCGCCCGGAGGAAAGCCCGAGAGGGTGAGTACAAAGGAAG
>NZ_JBVHXR010000019.1:159434-250413 GCF_055569295.1 Streptomyces sp. NPDC029292 | reverse complement strand
CCCCCCCCCCCCCCCCCCCCCCCCCCCCCCCCCCCCCCCCCCCCCCCCCCCCCCCCCCCCCCCCCCCCCCCCCCCCCCCCCCCCCCCCCCCCCGCCGCCCCCGCCAACTAGTCCCGCACCACCTGCTCCCCACGCTGCCCCTCGTCATACGGCAGCCGTGATGTCACCGGAGTCGCGTCCAGACGGGCGGTGATGACCAGGGTGCCCTCCTCGATCTGGTAGTCGAGGGGGAGGCCGAGGCCGCGCATGGCAGCGACCATGCCGGTGTTGGAGGCCTGCGTGACGGCGTACACGCTCTCGCAGCCGGCCTCGACGGCCATCGTCACGAGGCGGCCGAGCAACTCGCTGCCGATGCCGCGCCGCTGCCAGTCGTCCTCGATGAGGAGCGCGATCTCGGTCTCGTCGCCGTCCCAGAGGAGGTGGCCGAGCCCGACGATGCGCCCGGATGCCGTCTGTACCGCGAGGGTGCGTCCGAAGCGGGGGCTGAGCAGGTGGTTGAGGTAGCGGTCGGCGTCGCCGATGGGACCGTGGTAGCGCATGCTGAGCGTGCGGGGCGAGCAGCGCTCGTGCATCGACTTGGCGGCCTCGAGGTCGGAGACGTCGGCGCGCCGCACGGTGATGGCGTTGCCCGCGGGCAGCGTCAGCATGTCCTGGCTGCGCGGGATCCGCGGACCGAGCCGCGCGTCCAGCTCCACCAGCGCCCGCGCCCGCGCGAACTCGGTCGGCGTGAACGGCAGATACGGCCGCTCCACCGTGATCACCCCACCCTCCGGCGCCCGCAGCCGCATCACCGTGTTCTCGAGCGCCCCCTCGACGGGAGCACCCTCCTCCGCGCGCCCGGCCCCCGGGGACTTGGCAGGCAGCGAGCGGATGGTGCAACGGCCGAGCAACTGCCGCAACGCGAGGGGCAGTTCCGCGGCGTCCAGCGCCGTACGCGTGGCCAGCCCCAGCACACGCGTCGGCGCGTCCACCAGATCGTGGGCGTCGGCCCGCTCGATCCAGGTCCCGGCGCCACCCGCCTGCGACACCGCGCGGGTGATCTCGGACGCGGACAGCTCGGCGGGAGCGCGCAGCAGGAACTCGTCCACCGTGCCGTCCGCCAGCGGATGTGTCTGCAGGCTCAGGATGTCGACCTGCCGCTGTGCCAGCGCCGTGCACAGCGCGGCCAGCGAACCCGGCGCGTCCTTCACCGTCGTCCGCATCCGCCACAGCACGGTTGCCTCGGCGGCGACCTCCGGCGTGGTCGTCGATGCTTCGGACTGCCCGGCCCGTCGCCCATCGGCGAGCGGCCGGGCACCGGTATCGCCCGTCGGCGGCGCGTGACCGTGGCGCCGTGCCCACCATGTGTGGAACCCGGCCGTGGCGACCAGGATCACGGCCGAGATCACCAGCAGGGCCGGTCCGTCGGGTCCGTGCCCGATCAGGTTGGCGGTGGCGTCCGCGACCGCTACCGCCGTGAACAGCGCGGCGAGTTCGACGAGGTCCCGCCGCCAGTGGTGGACGGGGCGACCGTGCTTCGCACGCGTCACATCAGAGATGTCTGGAGTCATGCAGCCACTGTGGAGGAACGGTGTTGCGTGATCACGAACGGTTTGTGACTGATCGGTAAAGTGTCGTTCTGCCCCTTTTGCAGTTCTTTTTACGGGCGTTTTGCTTCGGCCGGACGCGTGGGTTACATGCCTGGTCAGGGCGGTGGCCGACATGGCGCGCGTCAGGCGGCGGCCGGCTGCGTCAGCGCCGTCCGCAGCCGGCGGGCCTGCGTCACCAGCTTGGACGAGCCCCGCCGTCCGGCGGCCTGGGACAGATGCGGGAACTCACCGAGTGCCCCGGACCGCTCGGCGCACTCGGCGGCGACGGCCAGCAGATCCCCGAGCCCGCGGGCGGGCGTGGTGCTCGTCCCTTCCGTCGCGAGATCGGCCAGCAGGATGGGCAGCGCGTCGCGGAGCACCGCCCAGACGG
Organism: Streptomyces sp. NPDC029292; assembly: GCF_055569295.1. NCBI lineage: Bacteria > Bacillati > Actinomycetota > Actinomycetes > Kitasatosporales > Streptomycetaceae > Streptomyces > Streptomyces sp. NPDC029292. The sequence continues at coordinate 248,454 of NZ_JBVHXR010000019.1, read as the reverse complement.
TGGCGTACGCGCCGGTGGCCGCCGCCGTCCGTATCGACTCGGCCAGCCGCAGCGGCTTCACGGCACCCCGGCGCACCAACTGCCCGAGATCGGCGCCGAGCCGCCCCGCGTCGAGCTGTCCTCGCGCGGCCAGAACCAGCAGCGCGTCCACGGCGGAGAGCCGGTCCTCCGGATGCCGCGCTCCGAGCCCGTACGCCAGACACAGGTGCACCGCCTCGCCCGCTTCGCCGTCGGCTTCGGCGAGAGGCGGCAGGAGGGCGGCCCCTCCCCGGATCTCGCCCACGGCGACCGCGGAGAGGTCACGCAGCATCCGTGCCGCCACGAGCTCCCGCCGACCGGGCAGGACACCGAGCCAGTGCCGCGCTTCCATGGCGACCCAGTGACCGCAGTACTGGTGCTCCTTGAAGGGCGTCAGGGGGTGGTCGAGAGCGCGGAACTCCGGCGGGAACGACGGCTGCGTCTCGTCCAGTTCGCCGAGTTCGACCAGGATGCGGGCACCCGACGTCCGTCGTCTGCTGAGCGGCAGCACCGGGCCCTCATAGGTGAGCCACTGGGCGAGCCGCTCGCCCTCGGCAGTGCCCAGCTCCCGCGCTCGGTCGGCCGCCCCTTCGGCGCTCACGCGGTCGTCCCTGCGCACCCGCAGCAGTGCCTGCGCGAAGTCGGCCTGTCCGGGGCGTGCCCCGAGCCGCCGGTAGGTGTCCAGCCGGTCCACCAGGTCCGCCGCCTCCAGCAGCCCTGTGGACCAGGTCGGTGTGGCCAGCAGGAACGGCAGTGGCTCGATGCGGATCCGGTGGGCGACCTCCCGCAGCCGTGCGTGGAAGGGATCGGCGAGCCCGCTGTGCACACAGTGGGATCCCGCGACGCCGCGCTGCACCGCGTCGTGCAGCGAGCCGGTACGGGTGGCGCCCAGCAGGGTCGCGAGGATCAGTTCGAAGTCATGCACGTTGGCCCGGAAGTAGCGGTCGATGTAGTCCGGTTCGGCAGTCGCCCACCAGCAGCGCGCGGTGACGGGCTGCAACGCCTCGGCCAGTCCTTGCCTGTCCCGGTACGCATGGCGCACGAGTCCGTCCAAGGTGCGCTCGAACGCGTCGAGTTCACCGCCGGAGGCCAGCAGTGCGCCGACCTCCTCGGCGACCTCGGACACCGACTCCGGAGGCGGCGCGAGCCGCGTCCGCTCCGGCACGGGAGGCAGTACCTCCTCGTGGACGACCGGTGCGGAGTCCAGCGTCCCGGCGCCGAACAGCTGCTCGGCGCGGGTCCGCAACCCCTGACTCAACTGGGCTGCGGCGTCGACAAGTTCTTCCCGAACGCCGTCCGCGGCGTCGAACCTGCCGAAGTGCCGCTCCACGAGCTTCAGCGCGCGCTCCTGCATCTCCGTGTCCTCGTGTCCGAAGGCCTGCGCCGCCGCGGGCAGCAGTTCGGACGCGGTGGACGGATCGCGCCTGAGGACCTTGCCCAGCAGCATGAGCTGCGCCCGCACAAGCTTCTTCTCGGTGCGGAACAGCACGCCGGAGGACATCTCGGCGAGCTGCCGGGGCGTCAACTCACCGTCCAGCGCGAGGGCGGCGAGAACCGACTGCGCGTGCCACGCCACCGTCGACGTCGCGTCGGAGGCCAGCGCAGTCCAGTCGGCGGAGCGCTCCCGCTCCTCCTCCCGCGTCAGGTCGAGGCACGTCAACAGCCGCAGGAACACTCGCTGATCGGCGGGGGTGCCGCCGCGCAGCAGCCGGGCCACGCAGGTGTCGACCATGAGCTTGCGGTCGAGGGTGCCCTCCCGGGCGAGCTGCGCGAGCGCGTTGAACCAGCTGCCCGGCCCGTCACCGAACAGCCAGGCGACCCGGCCGGTCACCTCCACGGACTCGAACAGCGCGGCGACCATCTGGGCCAGGTGCGGCTCCTGGCGAAGACGTTCCACCACGGTGCCCCCGCCCCCGTGGTGCCACGTACTGCCGATGTGCTCGACCCAGCCCTCCACGTAGGCATCGGTCGTGGGCACATCACCACCGGACAGTTTCACCAGCCCGGCCAGCAGCACGTAGGGAATCCGGGACGTGACCGGCCGTTCGGCGAGGCGGTGGGTCAGGTCGCCGAGCCAGTCGGGCTCGCGGTCGTCGAGCACATGGAGGAGCACACCGGGGGAGGCCTGGGACCAGCGCATGTCGGAAGCCGCGATCCAGGTCGCCGCCCCGGCAGCGCCCCCGTGACACCCCGCTCCGGCCGCGTGCAGCGCGGGATACGCCTTGCGGGACCCCGGGCTCCACGGCGCGCCGCGCAGCTCCTTGCGGAGTTCCTTCAGCGCGGGCAGACAGGCCCGGCGCTCGGCATCGGTCATCGCGTCCAGGAGCCCTGTGACCTCGATGGTCTGCCCCTCCCGTACGGCTTTCATCAGCGCGTCGCCGCTCATCGTGCACCCCCGTCGACCAGAACCTCTGCCTGCCGCGCCATGGCTCCCCGCCGCACCATCCGCACCGCGAGCGCGTGCTTGCAGGGCCCACGACCTCCCCGGTACTTCGCCCACCACAAGCAGGAGCAGCTCAGGGTCCCGGCGTCGTCGCGGACCCGGTGCACATGCCCGTCGTCGGCGGTCACCGTGCCGAGGGCACCCTCCAGGACGACCGCCCCCGCGGCCACCAGCGCCCGGGCCGAACGCAGCCGCGGATTGTGGCGCTCCACGCGCTCGGCGTCGTAGGGCAGTTCGCGGTGGAAGTACGCCGCCTCCGCAGTGTCGTACCCCACGCGCCCCGACGTGCCCAGACGGACCAGGGCCGCTCGCACCCTCTCGCCCGGCAGCCCGGACGCGGCGGCCAGCTCGGCGACGTCGATGCGCGGCTCCCACGCGAGGAGTACGGCGATCAACTCCGCGTCCTCGGCGGCCTCGTCGGTGGCGAGGGCGTCCAGGACCCCGCCTTCCCCGGAGAACCCGCGGGAGGCATCCGGAGACAGGGTGAGCGTGAGTCGCATGCCGGGCAGAACGGCTTCCCAGGCGCCGGCGGCCGTGGCGTCACCGGAGACCGGTGGGCCGTACACCCGCAGGGCCGTCGCATGGCGCAGTACCCGCTGGAGGGCGATCAGCCGCTCCGGACCGGGCAGGCACACGGCCCCGGGCACCGGCCGGGTCGTCGGTCGCAGGCCGCGTCCCGCGGGCACCACCCAGCGCGCGCCGCGGGAGGCCCCGCGCGCGGTGGTGCGCGGAAGAGAGCGCAGGAACCGCACGGCCTCGGCCGCCGGCAGTTCGGCCCGCAGATCGAACCCGGCCGCTATCACCTGGGCCTCGGCGAAACCGCGCAGCCAGCGGTCCGGAAGCGGCACCTTCTTCTCCACGACGGGACCGTCCAGAGTCGTCACGGCCATCTCCTCGGGGCCGACCCGAAGATGCAGTGGATCGTCCGTGCCGACCCGTGAAAGTGCCTCGCGCAGCGGGTTGTTGACGTCGACATTGGTCGTGCCGTGTCCCACCTCGTCGCCGTCGAGGCCGGACTCCAGCACGTCCAGCCGCGCGTACACCCCGCCGCAGCCGGAGAAGGACTCGAAGCGCAGCCGGTCGCCGTTGCCCGTCACCACCGGGTCCAGTGACGCCGCCAACTGCCGCTGGTAGTAGCGGGCCGCCGCCACGTCGGCGACCGCGAGCAGCCCGGCGGCCGCCATCTGAGGCGACGTGAGGAAGCCCGCGAAGAAGCGCGGATGGTCCTCGATCCCCGTGGGTGTCGCACCCCGTGAGGTCTCAAGTCCCAGGCGCCGTCCGCTCGGTGCGGACTCCAGCGCGGAGGGTCGGGTATAGGCCACGGCCTGCATCGATCGCGTCATGGGAAAAACCGTAGAGGCGACCACTGACAATCGGCTCTGACCTGCGGGAACTTGCTCGTCGGCGGATGCCGGCCGGTGTCGGCGGACGGCGAACGGGGCCCCGCACCGGGGGATGACTCCGGTGCGCGGCCCAGCCGTTCGAGGGTACGGGAGTGGGACGGGCGTTGCCGCCCCACGCGCCCCGGCTGGCCAGTGGCCTCTCGGGCCCTGCTACTGCCCCACGCGCCCCGGCTGCAGCACCTGCGTGAACAGCACGGTTCCGTCCTGCTCGCGCAGCCGCACCGTCAGTTCGCCACTGTCGCCGTCGATGTCGACCTCGCCGAAGAACTGGTAGCCGCCGGCGGGCGAGACGTTCGAGGCGGTCGGCGCCTTCACGAACACCCGCTCCGGACCGAACGTGTTGTCCAGCGCGTTCGCGGGGAAGGCGCCGGCGTTGAGCGGACCGGAGACGAACTCCCAGAACGGCTCGAAGTCGGTGAAGGCGGCCCGCGACGGCTGGTAGTGCTGCGCCGAGGTGTGGTGCACATCGGCGGTCAGCCAGACCGTGCCGGTGATCCGGCGGTGCTTGATGAACCGCAGCAGCTCGGCGATCTGGAGCTCGCGGCCGAGCGGCGCGCCCGGATCGCCCTGGGCCACGGCCTCGATGTTCGGTTTCCCCTCGGTCGTGTCGGGCACGACCAGACCGAGCGGCATGTCCGCGGCGATCACCTTCCACACGGCACGCGACCGCGACAGCTCTCGCTTGAGCCACTCCAGCTGCTCGGCGCCGAGGATGCCCTGCGGGTCGGTGGTCTGGTTGTCGGGGGAGTTGGCGTTGCGGTACGTCCGCATGTCGAGCACGAAGACGTCCAGCAGCGGCCCGTGGCGCATGACGCGGTACACGCGGCCGTCCTGGTCGCCCGGTCGCAGCGTCGAGAGGGGGAAGTACTCGCTGAACGCGCGGCGGGCGCGGGAGGCCAGTACGTCGACGCTCTTCTCGGCGTAGCGGGTGTCCGAGGCGGCGATCACCTCGCCCGGGTACCAGTTGTTGCGCACTTCGTGGTCGTCCCACTGGATGATGGACGGCACCTGGGCGTTGAAAGCCCTGAGGTTGTCATCGAGCAGGTTGTAGCGGAAATTGCCGCGGAACTCGGCCAGGGTCTCGGCGACCTTGGACTTCTCCTCGGTCGTGATGTTCCGCCAGGTGCTGCCGTCGGGGAGCGCCGCAGTTGCCGCGATCGGGCCGTCGGCGTAGATGTTGTCGCCGCTGCACAGGAAGAAGTCCGGGTCCAGCGCGGCCATCGCGTCGTAGATCCGGTAACCGCCGATGTCCGGGTTGATGCCCCAGCCCTGCCCCGCCAGGTCGCCCGACCACAGGAACCGCACTCCGCCGCGCCGTCCCACCGGTGTCGTACGGAAGGTCCCGGTCACCGGTTCGCCGGTGCGCCGCGGGTCGTCGGGGTCGGCGAGCAGGACGCGGTAGTGGATCTGCTCGCCCGCGGGCAGACCGCGCAGCCGTGTCGTGCCCGTGAAGTCCGTGTCCGCGCCGAGCAGCGGTCCGTGCCATCTGCGGGGGTTGCGGAACGACTCGGTCGCGGACGTCTCGACGATCATCCGGGCCGGCCGGTCGGACCGGACCCACACCAGGCCGGAGTCGGCGGTGACGTCTCCGGCCTGGACGCCCCACCCGGCCTTCGGCCGCCCGGAGAGGGCGAGCGCCGGTGCCGCGCCGAGTGTGGTGGGCAGGGCCAGCGCCGCGGACGCGGCGAGGGAGCCGCGCAGAACACTGCGGCGACCGGGGAAGGGGCTCTGCGGTCGGTGTGACATGAATGCGCCTCCAGGGACGGATTCGGCCAGTGTGCAGTGCCACAACTACTGGTGCGCCGCAGCGCACACGGAAACCACAAGTGAACAACTCGTCGGAGGCTCCTTCACCGCAAACAGCGTCCTGGGCCACTACCCGTACGCGGGCGGCCAGTTCCTGCGCTACGGCCTCGCCTGTGTGCTGCTCCTGCCGCTGGTCGGCCGGGGCGGCACGGTACCGCTGCGACGGCTGGCGCCGCGCCAGTGGGGGCGTCTCGCGCTGCTCGCGGCCGTCGGCATGATCGGCTTCAACATCTCGGTGATCGCCGCCGAACGCACGGCGGAACCGGCGGTTCCCGGCGTCTTCGTGGGCTGCGCCCCGGTGGTCGTGGCCGTTGTCGTACCTCTTCTGGAGGGCCGCCGCCCGCAACGCCTGGTCCTGTACGGCGCGTTGCTCGTCGCGGTGGGCGCCTTCACCGTCCAGGGGTGGGGGCGCACGGACGCGACGGGGATCGCGTACTCCGTGTGCGCGCCGGCCGGAGAGGTCGGTTTCGCGGTCCTGGCCGTGCCCGTCCTGCGGCCGCTCGGGCCACGGCTGCTGTCGGCCACCGTCTGCGGGATCGTCGCCGCAGAGTCGGCGGCGGCCGGAGTGCTCAGCGGACGCGCCGCGTGGCTTCGGATGCCGGACGCCACCGAGGCCGCCGCGCTGCTGTGGCAGGCGGCGGTCGTCACGGTCGTCGGCTTCGTGTGCTGGTACATGGGCATGCAGAGAATCGGCGCGGAGCGCGCCACGCTCTTCTCCGGCCTCATCCCCGTCGCGGCCGCCTGCACCGCGCCGCTCGTCGGTACGGGCGCGTACGGCGCCGCACAGGCCGTCGGCAGCGCCCTGGTCGGCGCCGGAGTCGCCCTTGGATCCGGTGCGTTGGGCCTCGCGGGGCGACGCTCAGCGGCTTGCCTCAAGCGCTCAGCGGCTGCCGTCGAGGATGACACGGGCGACGAGCGCCGGATCGTCGTTCATCGGGACGTGCCCGCACCCGGGCAGCCGCACCAGCCGCGCCCGGGGAATGATGTGCTTGGCGCGGATCCCCTGGCGGCGCACGAGCAGCCGGTCCCGGGTGCCCCAGGCCACGGTGACCGGGAGCCCGGGGATGTCGTCCGTGAACTGGACGGAGCTGCCCGCCCGGAGAGTCTCGGCGAATCCCTCGGCGTGGGCCAGCGCAAGCGTCTCGGCGACCACGGCCTCGGGTGAACGGCGGCCCGGACGGGCGTAGATGGTGCTCGTCAGCACCGTCCGCCCGGCCGCCGTACGCGAGAGCCGCTCGACCACCGGGAGGGGCAGCCGCCGCGCGGCCTGCCGCATCGCGATCAGCACGCCGAACGCGTACCGCCGCTCGACCGGCGACCAGAAACCGGCGGGCGACAGCGCCGTGACGGACCGTACGAGCTTCTCGCGCCCCAACTCCAGGGCCAGCAGGCCGCCCAGGGAGTTGCCCGCGACGTGCGGCCGCTCGATCTCCAGCGCCTCGCACAGCGCGCCGAGCGCGGGCACCACCGTCGACAGGTCGTGCGTGAGCCCGTCGGGCAGCGCCGGGGACTCGCCGAACCCGGGAAGGTCGACGGCGATGACGTCGCGCTCGGTGGCCAGGATGTGGATGACCGGGTCCCAGGCCTGCCGGTGGTGACCGATGCCGTGCAGCAGGAGCAGGGGTTCACCGGTGCCCACGCGCGCGTAGGACATGGTCACGGTCCTCGGGCCGCGCGGAGAGGGGAGGCTGAAGGAGACCGTGGTGGCGGACATGGGGCTGCTCCTCGTCTGGGACACGCTGACGGACCGTCTTGTAGACAGCTTGTCAGCAACCGCTACCGACGGGTAGCCCCCGGTCGCCGCGAACCACGCGCGCGTACGGCACTCAACGCGCCCGGCGCACCTCCAGGTTGAACTCCGCGTCGCCGAAGTGCTGGAACAGGGCGACCCACAGGGGCAGCATCATCTCCACGGCGCGTGCCCGCTGGATGCCGCCCAGGTCGAACACCCGGTGCGGGGGCCAGCCGAACTCGCCCAGCATGGCCGTCACCCGCTCCTTGGCGTCCGTGTCCTCGCCGCAGACGAACACCTGATGTTCGCCCGGGATCAGTGCCGGATCCACCATCACGTGGCAGTTGACGGTGTTGAGGCTCTTCACCACGCGCGCGTGCGGGAAGGCGCGCTGGATCTGCTCACCCATGCTGTCCGACTCGACGGGCGACAGTCGCAGCTGACCGTCCTCGAACGCCATGGGGTTGGAGACGTCGACGACGACCTTGCCGGCCAGATTCTCCTCGCCCGCGGCCCGCAGCACGTCGAGCGCCGCCCGTCCGCCCACCGCGTTCACGACCACCTCGCCGAACGCCGCCGCCTCGGCGAACGTACCGTGGCTCGCCCGGGGACCCGCGTTCCCGGCCCACGCCACGGCGCCCGGATTGTCCTTGGTCCGCGAACCCAACGACACCTCGTGACCCAGCTCGACCAGCTTGCCGCCGAGGGTGCGCCCCACTTCGCCCGTGCCCAGAACCGAGTACCGCATCGCCACTCCTCCGGTGCCGAGGCCGCCGGCCACCGGCGGCCCGCGGGTCATTGTGCTCCGGTAGGCACTGATTCCGCCTGGACATGGCGCGATGTGTCGGATGGGATGGAACCGTGGCCACCGACATCGCGACCGAGGTCTTCGAAGAGCACCGTCCCGTCCTGATGGGCGTCGCCTACCGCATGCTCGGCCGGGTGGCCGACGCGGAGGACGTCGTCCAGGAAGCCTGGCTGCGCTGGTCCGGCGCCGACCGGACCGAGGTGCGCGAACCGCGCGGCTACCTGGTGCGCATCACCACCCGGCTCGCCATCGACCGGCTGCGCCATGTGCAGTCGCGCAACGAGGCGTACGTGGGACCGTGGCTCCCCGAGCCCTACGTCACCGACTTCGGGGACACCGTCCCCGACACGGCGGAGCGGGCCGTGCTCGCCGACTCCGTGTCGCTCGCCGTCCTCGTCGTCCTGGAGTCCCTGTCGCCCCTGGAACGCGCGGTGTTCGTCCTCAGGGAGGCGTTCGGCTACCCGTACGCGGACATCGCCGCCGTCCTCGACCGCGGCGAGCCCGCGGTGCGCCAGCTCGCCGGGCGGGCGCGCAAACACGTCGACGAACGGCGGCCGCGCTACGAGGTCGATCCGGCCGAACGCCGCGATCTGACCGAGCGGTTCCTCGCGGCGGCCGCCGGGGGCGACCTGGAGGGGCTGATGTCCCTGCTGGCCCCCGACGTCCGTCTGGTCGGCGACAGCGGCGGCCTGTCCAAGGCGCCGCTGCGGGTCATCGAGTCCGCCGACAAGGTGGGGCGCTTCATCCAGGGCGTGGCGCAGAAGGGTGTCCCGGACGGGTCGTTCCGCCTCCTGGAGCTCAATGGCGGCGCCGCGGTCCTGGCCCTGTCCGGCGAGAAGCCCGACAGTGTCTTCCAACTGGATGTCGTGGACGGCCGGATCCAGTGCATCTACATCATGCGCAACCCCGAGAAGCTGGTGTCCCTGGCCGCCGATTAGCCACACCGGCCCACGCGCCGCCCCTGTAGGGCATCGAAAGCCTCCGTCTCCTGGACGGGGGCTTTCCGCGTTGTGTCGCGAATATCGCCCAGCACGAACACCCTGTGAACGCTCTGCGGCACCGCATCTGTGCAATCCGTAAGGGATCGAGGATTGGTCTTGACCAAGGGTGAGGGCGGCCCTATGGTCGCAGGGATAGTGCAGGAACCTTTAATAAACAAGGGCGCTAAAACGCCGCCGGGCCACGGCGATTGCGGAGGACAGGGTGGGGACCCAGCAGCTCGAATCGGTGCCGGAGCCTAAGTACCGGCATCTCAAGACCGTGCTCAGTGAGGCACTGGACTCCGAGTTCTCCGTGGGCGAGATCCTGCCCAACGAGCGCGACCTGGCGGCCCGGTTCGGTGTCGCCCGCGCCACGCTGCGCCAGGCTCTCGAACAGCTCGAACTGGAAGGGCGTCTGCAGCGCCGTCGCGGGGTGGGCACCACCGTCGCCCCGCCGCGCGTGGGTGTGGCCGTGGGGTCCGAGCAGCACGCCTGGCCGGGCGCGGCCGGCGACGCCTGGCAGCCCATGGACTGCTCCGTGGCGGTCCCGCCCGCGTCGGTCGCCGACATCCTGGAGACGAGCCACGGCGAGCAGGTGCACACGGTGCGCCGCTCCCGGGTGACGCACGGCCAGCCGGTCGCCGCCGAGCTGCTCTACATCCCGGCATCCTCGGTGCCCGACCTGTCCGCGATCGACGCACCCTCGGGTACGGCACGCGCGCGTGCCGTGCTGCGCGAGCTGCAGCGCCTTGAGCTGGAGGGCCAGGACCGCGCCGTGGAGCTCGGCTCGGCCCGCGCGGACGACGCCAAGGAACTCGACCGGCTGCCCGGAGCGCCCGTCCTCGTCGTCACGACCCGCTTCTTCGCCGAGGGGCGCACCGCGGCGGTCTCCGTGGCCACGTACCGCGCCGACACCTGCCGGCTGACCTTCGGCGACTCCGGCGGCGTGGAGATCCACCACGACCCGGAGCGCCGGGCTTCCTGAGCCGCGCAGCAGACTGCCGGCAGAGCCGCACCCGTCGCGTCCTGGAACACTCCGGGGCGCGACGTTTCTGCTCTCAGTGCCGCGCGGTCACGGTTCCCTCCACCGCGAACAGCTGTTCCTCCACATGGTCGAGGGCCAGCCGCAGCGCTCCCGTCGCCACGGCCGCCTCGCCCAGGAGGGAGAGCGCCACCTTCGGAGGGCGCAGACAGTAGCGCGCGAGCTCGCGCCGCAGCGGCTCCAGTACGCCGTCCAGGCCTGCCGCCCAGCCGCCGATGACGACCAGCTCGGGGTCGAGGGCCAGCACGAGGGCCGCGACGTCGTGCACCAGACGCTGGATGAAGCGGTCGACCGCCGCGCGGGCCCGGTGGTCGCCGTCGCGGGCGTGCGCGAAGACCTGGGCGACCGCCTGCTCGTCGAGCGGGTGCAGCGGCTCGTCCGTCGTGGAGAGCAGCGTCTCGGGAGTCGCCCCCCGGCCCAGCAGATGCAGCGCGCCGATCTCCCCGGCCGCGCCCCCGAAGCCCCGGTGCAGCCGCCCGCCTATCAGCGAACCGGCGCCCGGACTCAGCCCCGCCAGCACGAACACGACGTCGTCGGACTCGGTGGCCGCGCCCTTCCAGTGCTCGGCGACCGCCGCCGCGTTGGCGTCGTTCTCGACCAGCACCGGGCACTTGAAGGAGCGACTCAGCCGCTCGCCGAGGCGCAGGCCCGTCCACTCCGGCAGTGCCGTGCCCAGGCGTACGGTGCCGTCCGCCTCGACGATCCCGGGGCTGCCCACGCCGACCGCCCGCAGGGCGCTGCGGGCGACGCCCGCCCGGCGCAGCAGCTCGGCGACCGCCGTACGCAGCCGTTCGAGCCGCTCGTCTGCCGACGCGGTCTCGTCCACGTCCTTGGACATGGCGCCCATCACGCGGCCGTCCAGATCGGCGAGCAGGGCGGCGACGCGGTGCGGGCCGATCTCCAGGCCCAACAGATGGCCCGCCTCGGCCCGGAACCGGAACCTGCGTGCCGGACGCCCCTGGCGTCGGGCGGCACCTTCCTCGGCCGCCTTCTCGACCACGAGTCCGTTCTCGATCAGCCCTTCGACCACGCCCTCGACCGTGGGCCGGGACAATCCCGTCACCCGGGTGATCTCGGTGAGGGTCGCACAGTCCGTGGCACGCAGCGCGTGCAGCACCACCGCGGAATTGATCCTTCGCAGCAGAGAGGGGTCCCCGCCGGTCAACCGCCCCAACGTCCGTCCTCCCAGCTCGTGCGCGTGTTGGGCGGATCGTACTCGGCGCCGCGCACCCCGGCGAGTGCCGGGGACCCCTTACCTACCGAGGAGTCGGAATCGACCTGCCGACGGGTCGGAATCAGCCGGGTGCCACGAACCCCGACTCGTACGCCGCGATGACCGCCTGCGTACGGTCCCGGGCCCCCAGCTTCGCCAGTACGGCGCTGACGTGGGACTTGACCGTCTCGGTCCCCACGATCAGCCGCGTGGCGATCTCCGCGTTCGACAGCCCCCTGGCCATCAGCCGCAGTACCTCCGCCTCCCGCTCGGTCAGCGCGGCCCGTTCCATGGCCGCCCGCGCCGCGGGATTCCCGGCACTGTCCCCGTACTCGGCGGCCAACTGCCGTACGGAGGCGGGGAACAGCAGCGACTCGCCCTCGGCGACCAGCCGTACCGCGTGCACGATCTCGGCGGGCCGCGACCGCTTCAGCAGAAACCCGTCGGCACCCGCCCGCAGCGCCTCGTAGACGTACTCGTCGTTCTCGAACGTCGTCACCACGAGGATCTTCGGCGGATCGCTCACGGTGCGCAGCACCGCGCGCGTGGCCTCGATGCCGTCCAGCAGGGGCATGCGGACGTCCATGGCGACCACGTCGGGCCGCAGCTGCCGCACCAGCGGGATCACCGCGGCCCCGTCGGCCGCCTCCCCGACGACCTCGATGTCCGGCTGCGCCTCCAGGATGGCGCGCAGACCCGCGCGTACGAGGGGTTCGTCGTCGACGAGCAGAACGGTGACCGGCATCCGGCCAGCGTAGATCAGCGCAGCGGCAGCTCTACATGCACCTGCCAGTCACCTTCGTCCGGTCCCGTCCGCGCGCGACCGCCGAGCAGCGCCGCACGCTCCCGTATGCCGCGCAGACCGCTGCCCCGGCCGGGCCCCGATATGTCCGCGGTCAGCGGATTGCGGACCTCCAGGCCGAGGGCGCCGTCCGCGACCTCGATACGGACCCGGACCGGGACGCTCCCCGCATGCCGCAGCACATTGGTGAGGGACTCCTGGAGGATGCGGTAGCCCTCCCGGGACACCGGCCCCGGCACGGTCTCCACCGGGCCCGTCACCTCGGCGTCGACCTTGGCTCCGGAGGTACGCGCCGACTCCAGAAGCCGGTCGGCCTCGCTCAAGGTGGGGCGGCTGCTCGCGGGGCGCTCCGCCTCGCGCAGGATGCCCAGCACCCGGTCCAGGTCTTCCAGGGCGGCCCGGCCGGTGTCCTCGATGGCGCCCAGGGCCCGGTCGGTGAACGCGGGGTCGCCGGCCGCCCGTGCCGCGCCCGCCTGGACCACCGCGACCGTCAGCGCGTGACCGATCGTGTCGTGCAGCTCACGGGCGATGCGGCTGCGCTCCAGGAGTTGCTCGGTGCGCTCCTCCAGGGCGGCGAGCCGCTCGGTGGGGGAGGGGCCCAGGAGACGGCGCGCGATCGCCGTGATCAGCTCGCCCAGGCCGACGACCCCGCCGTACAGGGCGAGCAGCGGTACCGGGACGAGCAGGGCGTAGGCCCAGTGCGGGTGCAGCATCGACACCACCGGGTCGTCGAGTGGTCTGTATCCCGAGGCCACCCTGGCCAGATCGACGGCGATCATCGGCAACCAGACGGTGAGGGGACCCGTGACCCACCCGAAGGCCATCCGTACTTCCAGCCAGAGCACGGTCCGCCACCGGTCCCGCCAGGTGACCGACGGAGCGACCGAGAACACCGCGTCCCCGCCGCCCCGCTCACCCGGCGCCAGCATGAACTGCGCCTGCACGCCCTCGCCCCGCCGCACGGCCGGGATCAGCCCCAGCGGAATCAGCAGCACCGCGGGCACCCAAGGCTTCGACATGTCGATGAACAGCCACACACTGACGAACAGCATCGGCACCCACAGGTGCAGCAAGCGTGTGTACGTCGTCCCCCGGACCAGCGGGTGCCAAAGGGTCCCCCGGACCGGCGGACGCAGAAAGCGGGCCATCCCGTCATCGTGCCAGGCTGCACTGACAGCGGGCTTCCCCCGAGCGGGGGAGACCATCTCCACCCGCGGGGGAGGTGACGCCCCCTCAGCAACGGCCAGGCTGGGGCCATGACCAGCATCGACGTCCAAGACCTCACCAAGGAGTACGGCAGCAAGCGCGCCGTGGACCACCTCACTTTCAGTGTCCTCCCCGGCCGCGTCACCGGTTTCCTCGGCCCCAACGGCGCCGGAAAGTCCACCACCATGCGGCTCGTGCTGGGCCTGGACCGGCCCACGTCCGGCACCGCCACCATCGGGGGCCGTCCCTACGCCGCGCTCGACGAGCCGCTGCGTCACGTGGGTGCCCTGCTCGACGCGCAGGCCGCGCACGGATCGCGGACCGCCCGCGACCATCTGCGGGCGCTCGCCGCGAGCAACCGCATCCCCGAACGCCGGGTGGACGAGGTGCTGGAGGAGACGGGGCTCGCGTCCGTCGCGCGGCGCCGGGTGAAGACGTACTCCCTGGGCATGCGCCAGCGTCTCGGCATCGCGGTCGCGCTCCTCGGCGACCCGTCCGTGGTGCTGCTCGACGAACCGTCGAACGGGCTCGACCCCGAAGGGATCATCTGGATGCGGGAGTTGATGCGCCGGCTCGCCAAGGAGGGCCGCACCGTCCTCGTCTCCAGCCATCTCATGAACGAGACCGCGTCCTTCGCCGACCACTTGGTCGTCCTCGGCCGGGGCCGGCTGCTCGCCGACATGCCCATGAGGGAGTTCATCGACGCGCGGGTGCGGCCCAGCGTCCGCGTGCGCACCACGGACGGCGGGGCGCTGAACGGTCTGCTCGCACGGCACGGCCACGAGGCCGTCGAGGGTGAGGACGGACGGTGGACCGTGCTCCACGCGCGCGTGGAGCACATCGGGCGCCTCATGTCCGACGCGGGCGTACCCGTCCTCGAACTCGCGGCGGAGGAAGGCACGTTGGAGCAGGCCTACCTGGATCTGACGGCCGCCGAGACCGAGTTCGCCGCCACCCCGTCCCCGACGCAGCCCCTGGAGGCCTGACCATGCCGTTCGCGCCCGTGCTCCACGCGGAGTGGATCAAGATCCGCACGCTGCGGTCGCTCGTCTGGGGACTGCTCGCCGTCCTCCTCGCCACGACGGCCTTCTCCGCGATCGCCGGCCTCGACGACTCCGGGGACCAGGACTTCGACCCGCTGTTCTCGGCGTTCTTCGGCGTCACCTTCGGGCAGATCGCAGCGATCACCTTTGGTGCGCAGGCGGTCTCGGCCGAGTTCCAGGGCGGAGCCTTGCGCCTCTCGCTCGCCGCGGTCCCCGACCGCGTGCGGTGGTTCATGGCCAAGGCGGTGGCCATCGGTGGACCGGCGCTGATCGTCGGTCTGGTGACGGGAGGCGTGAGCCTGGTCGTGGGCAAGGCCGTGCTCGGAGCGGGGGCGAGCGGGCTGACCTGGGGTGAAGAGCTCCGTGGTGTGGTCGGCTGCGGCATTTACGTGATGCTGATGGCCCTCCTCGCGGCCGGAATCGCAGCCCTCCTGCGCAGCGGAGTCACCACGTTGAGCATCCTGATCCCGTTCCTCCTGATCGTCTCCTTCGTGGTCGGGACGGCATCGGCCGGCGTGGCCGACTTCCTGCCGGACAAGGCGGGCCAGGTGGTCTTTCACGAGTCGTGGGACGGCGCGCTCGGGCCGTGGACGGGGCTCGCCGTGACCGCAGCCTGGACGGCGGTGGCCTTGGCGGCCGGCGCGTGGAGCCTGCGGCGCCGCGACGCCTGAGGCAAGGCCCTGACGGCACGCCAATTGTCAGTGGCAGCCGCTTTACTGGATCTCATGACCAGCGCAGAGCAACTCGCCGCGATCGTGAGGCTGTGCTCCGAGGACTTCCCCGCGGAGCACAGCCGGTCGGGCGTCGGCACCGGGGGACCTGGTTACCACGTCGTCGAGTTAGCGACGAGCGAGGAATTCTGGGAGGACGACGGCACGGCCCGGGAGGAGACAGAGGAGCAGTACGAGGCTGATCGCGACGGTCTCGCGGAGCTGCTCACCAACCGCTGGGGGCATCCCCAGGTCTTCAGTCTGGCAAGCATGTTCGAGCGATCCGAGGGCGGCGAGGACATACCCGAGCCGTGGGGCACCCTGAGTGCGCATGTGCCGGACGTGCACCTCTGGACGGCGGACGGGCACGGCCGCTGGGTGGCCCTCGGTGTCTCGCAGTGGGACAAGGAACTGCCGTTCCAACTCGTGGCAGTGATCACGGAGATCGACCCGCCGTGATCACGGCGATCGACCCGCCCTGACCTACCGTTGAGTCTGCGCGGCCTCCCGCAACCGCCCGAACTCCTCCGCCATCGTCGCCGCCGTCCAATGGGCGTTGAGCCCACTGGGATTCGGCAGCACCCATACCCGGCTGGCCCCGATCGTCCGCTCCTGGGGGCCGACTTGGGCCTTGCGGTCGTCGAAGGCCGCTCGATACGCGGTCACGCCCACCACCGCCAGCCAGCCCGGCCGCAGCCGCTCCACCTTGGCACTCAGCAGCCGCCCGCCCTCCCGGTACTCCGCAGAGGTCAGCTCGTCGGCCCGAGCGGTCGCGCGCGCCACCACGTTCGTGACGCCGAGCCCGTACGTGAGCAGCTCGCCCTGCTCCGACGGCTTCATGAGCCGGGGCGTGAACCCGGAGAGGTGCAGTACCGGCCAGAAGCGGTTGCCGGGGCGGGCGAAGTGATGGCCCGTCGCGGCCGTCATCAGCCCCGGATTGATACCGCAGAAAAGCACCTTGAGGCCGTCCGCGACGACATCCGGTACGAGCCGGTCGCGGGCGGCCTCAAGGTCCGCGGGAGTCAGCCGCGTCAGAGGATCGCCCCCGGGGTGTAGCCCGCGGCCTCCGGGTGCTGCTTCACGATTTCCTCGATACGGCCGACAATGGCGGCGACCTGGTCGGCCGCGGCGCCCGTGAAGGACAGCTTGTCGGCCATCAGCTCGTCGAGCTGGGCGCGGTCCAGCGGGATGCGCTCGTCCGCGGCGAGCTTGTCGAGGAGTTCGTTGCGTTCGGCGCCCTGCTCGCGCATGGCGAGGGCGGAGGCGACCGCGTTCTCCTTGATGGCCTCGTGCGCGACCTCGCGGCCGACGCCCGCGCGCACCGCGCCCATCAGGACCTTGGTCGTGGCGAGGAACGGCAGGTAGCGGTCCAGCTCGCGCGCGACGACGGCCGGGAAGGCGCCGAACTCGTCGAGGACGGTGAGGAAGGTCTCCAGCAGGCCGTCCAGCGCGAAGAACGCGTCCGGCAGCGCGACCCGGCGTACGACCGAGCACGACACGTCGCCCTCGTTCCACTGGTCGCCCGCCAGCTCGCCGGTCATCGAGGCGTAGCCGCGCAGGATCACCATCAGGCCGTTGACGCGCTCACAGGAGCGGGTGTTCATCTTGTGCGGCATCGCGGAGGAGCCGACCTGGCCCGGCTTGAAGCCCTCGGTCACCAGCTCGTGCCCGGCCATCAGACGGATCGTCTTGGCCGTCGAGGACGGGGCGGCCGCCAGCTGCACCAGCGCGGTCACGACCTCGTAGTCGAGCGAGCGCGGGTAGACCTGGCCGACGGAGGTGAAGGCCTGCGAGAAGCCGAGGTGCCGGGCGATGCGCTGCTCCAGGTCCGCGAGCTTCGCCGCGTCCCCGCCCAGCAGGTCCAGCATGTCCTGCGCCGTGCCCACCGGGCCCTTGATGCCGCGCAGCGGGTAACGGCCGAGCAGCTCCTCGACCCGGCCGTACGCGACGAGCAGCTCGTCGGCGGCGGTCGCGAAGCGCTTGCCGAGGGTGGTCGCCTGCGCGGCGACGTTGTGCGAGCGGCCCGCCATGACCAGTTCGGCGTACTCGCCCGCGAGCTTGCCAAGGCGTGCCAGGACGGCCACCGTACGGTCTCGCATGAGCTCCAGCGAGAGCCGGATCTGCAGCTGCTCGACGTTCTCGGTGAGGTCCCGGGACGTCATGCCCTTGTGTACGTGCTCGTGCCCGGCGAGGTCGTTGAACTCCTCGATCCGCGCCTTCACGTCGTGCCGCGTGACCTTCTCGCGCTCCGCGATCGAGGCGAGGTCCACCTGGTCGAGGACGCGCTCGTAGTCGGCGATGGCGGCGTCGGGCACCTCGATCCCGAGGTCCTTCTGAGCCCGCAGCACGGCGAGCCAGAGCTGGCGCTCCAGCTTCACCTTCTGCTCGGGAGACCAGAGCGTGGCGAGCTCGGCGGAGGCGTAGCGTCCGGCGAGGACGTTGGGGATACGGGGCTTTGCGGGCGCGACAGTCACGTGTAGGGAGTTTACCCGGCGTCCGGTGGGGCTCTGTACGTCCACACAGTTCAGAGAGCCCAGGTCAGTCTGGTGAAGCTCTAAGGACGGATGCCGTCACAGGCGATCGGCAGATGGCGCGGGCCGCGGAGGACCGCGTTCTGCCGGTAAGGGGGCGGGTCCTCCAGGAGTCGGGGGTTCTCCAGCCTGCGGGCCAGCTCGCTCAGCGCGAGCTGCGCCTCCAGCCGGGCCAGTGGGGCGCCGAAGCAGCCGTGGATGCCGCTGCCGAAGCCCAGGTGCTGGATGTCCCCGCGGTCCGGGTCGAACCGGTCCGGATGCTCGAAGCGGTCGGGGTCGCGGTTGCCCGCAGCCAGCACCAGCCACAGCGACGCGCCCTTGGGGATGGTGACACCGCGGACCTCGATGTCGGCGAGTGTGCTGCGCTGCGGCACCAGCTGCACCGGTGGCTCGAAACGCAGCAACTCCTCGACGATGGGGACGGACAGCATCGGGTCCTCGCGCAGCCGCTTGAGGACGTCAGGGTTCCGCAGCAGGGTCAGCATGCCGTTGGTGATGAGGTTGACCGTCGTCTCATGACCGGCGATCAGCAGGAGTGCCGCGGTGCTCAGGACTTCCATCGTCGTCATGGCACCGTCAGGACCCTGCGCGGTGGCCAGCTGCGACAGCATGTCGTCGCCGGGCTTCTTGCGGCGTTCCTCGATGAGCCCGGCCAGATACATGCCCAGCTCCGTGCGGGCGTTGTGCGAGACCTTGGCGCGCTCGTCGGAATCGGCGCCCGGGTCGGGGTCCAGGCTGGCGGCGATGATGTCCGCCCAGGAGTGGAAGCGCGCCTCGTCCTCGCGCGGCACTCCCAGCAGCCGGCAGATCACCGTCACGGGGAACGGGTAGGAGAACTGGTCGACCAGATCGATCCGTTCCGGGGCGTCGATACCGTCGATGAGCCCGGAGACGATGTCCTTCAGCTCGCCGTGTATCTCGTAGACACGCCGAGGGGAGTGCGGGGGCCCGAACGGCCGGTTCGTCATACGCCGCAGCCGGTCGTGCTCCGGAGGGTCGAGCCGCAGGAAGCTCGGCGGCAGGGCCGACTCCTCCTCCGTGTCGGCGGCCAGCGGATCGCCCGCCGTCGCCTTCAGATTGCGGGCGTCGGAGCTGATCCGCGGATCGTGGAGAAGGCTCTGGATGTCGTAGTACCTGCTGACGACGTACGGCCCGTCCGCGTCGTGGTACACCGGCGTCTTACGGAGCTCCTCGTACAGGGGGTACGGATTGGCACGGTGGGCGTAGTCGGTGATCTGCCGCAGGATGGCTTGCGTCATGAGTGCGTCCTCGTGAGCGTCGGATCAGTGCCTGGCGGGGGTGAACGTCAGCCGCCGGTCGTCCGGCGCGTATCCGCTGACGGTCACGGTCGGGCCGTGCGTGGGCAATGACGGGTCGGGGAAGTCCGCGTCCACCGGCTGCTGCCCCTCGGGGCGACGGTCCACCGTGGGGAAGGACGGGGGGAATGGCGCCGTGGTCTCGATGAGCTGCTGGTAGAACTGCAGCCACTTCGTCTGGTCGAAGGTGACGGCGCCGATGACGCGTCCCTGATACCCGTACACGCCGGTGAATCTGCGCTCGTTGAGGGCGCCCTGCGCGATGAGGATCTCCTCCCCCATCGACGGCACCCCGACGGACTTGATGTTCACACCGAACTGGGAGGACCAGAAGGCGGGCACCCAGATGTGGGGGCGGCGGTCCGTGCTTTCGCTCACCATGTTGTGTGCCGCGGTCTCGGCCTGCGCGACGGCGTTGCCCCAGTGCTCCAGGGACAGGAACTGGTACCCGAACAGCGGATGCGGGGATCGTGCGACGTCGCCGGCCACGAAGATGTCGTCGGTCACGATGCCCCGGATGTCGAAGGCCCGGCAGCCCGCGTCGCACGCGATGCCCCGAGGGCCCGCGCCGAGGCCGGATCCGGAGAGCCATTCGGTGTTGCGCTGGGCGCCGAGGGACACGACCACCACGTCGGCCTCGACGGTGTTCCCGTCGGAGAGATGGGCGACGCGGACGCGGTTCGCGGAGTCGCCCTCAAGGCTGGTCACCATGACGCCGCAGCGCAGGTCGACGCCGTGCTCGCGGTGCAGCTCGGCCGCGACCTTGCCGATGACTCCGCCGAGCGCTCCGACCAGGGGTGCGTCGGCCCGTTCGGCCACGGTGACCGCGATCCCGCGTTCCCGGCAGGCGGAGGCGATCTCCGAGCCGGTGAACCCGGCGCCGATGACGAGCACGCGGCGGGGGCCCTGCGCGAGCGAGCGCTCCAGTGCGTCGGCGTCGTCGCGGGTCCGCAGCACGAACACCCCGTCGAGCTCGGCCTCATTCTCCTGCGGCCACGGTCTGGCCCGTACACCGGTGGCGATGAGCAGCCGGTCGTACTCCACCTCGTCGCCGTCGGCCAGCCGTACCCGTCTGGCCGCCATGTCGAGACCGGTGGCCGGCACCCCGAGGCGCCACTGTGCGTCGATCGCCCGGCGGCGGGGGAGGAGGGTGCGGTCCGCCGTGGCCTTGCCCAGCAGGACCTGCTTGGACAGCGGGGGGCGGTCGTACGGCTCGTACGGCTCGTCCCCGATCATCGTGAGCGAGCCGGCGAACCCCTCCTCGCGCAAGGTTTCCGCGGCCCGCAGTCCCGCCAGGGAGGCGCCGACGACGACGATGCGCCCTTCGCGCTTGAGCCGGTCCAGGTATCCGTCAGTTGTCACCGGTTGCCTCCCGGTCGGGTCCGGGGGTCTCGTCCAGGTCGTCCGCGGCCACCATGATGGCCTGGACGGGGCACGCGGCGACGGCTCGCGCGACTTCGTCGCGCCGCTCCTCCTCGGCCTGTGGGTCGTAGAGCAGGGATTCCTCTCCGTGCATGGCGAAAACGTCGGGAGCGAGGAAAGCGCACTGCGCGTATCCCTGACAGCGGTTGAGATCGACGACAAGCCTCACCCAGGATCAGCCTCTCCGTGGCCACTTCGCCCCCTGCGTCTCAGGATGCGCGCGAGGGCGCAGAGCCGCTCGCCGAGGAGCCCGAGGGGCCGACGCGCAGGATATGGATGCTGACGACCAGCGCCCAGGCCGGGAACACCAGCTCGGACCAGGGCAGGCCGGACCCCGCGACGAGCAGGACGAGGCCCGCGAGGTATCCGAAGACGGCGAGCGGACGGGGGAAGGTGCCGAGGCGGTGTCCGATGTTCGAGGTCGTGAAGACGAACACGGCCGCCATACGGAGCGCGTACGTCGTCATCAGCGTGTACGCGAAGTGGCGGCCGAAGCCCGAGGGCGGAGTCTCGTTCAGTACGGTGCCCGCCGCGGCGCCGGCCCCGAACATGGTCGCGACGAAGACCAGTCCACTGCCCAGGAACACGGTGGCGATGAATCTGTCCTCGGCGTCGCCGACCTGTGCGCGCAGGGCGCCCATGAACCACAGGAAGAAGATTCCCGCGAACGGGAGGATCTCCAGTGCCACCCGCACCGCCCACCGCTCGTCCGGTTCGACCGTCGCGCTGGCGGCGTTCCCCGCGGGGATGGCGATCCGTATCAGCACGATGGCCGCCGCCAGCAGTACCGCGAACACCGTCCCTGCCATCCCGGCGGCCCGCGGCGTCCGCAGCCGCTCGTCCTTCGGCTCCATCGACGCTCGCCTTCTTTCCCGATTCCCCTCTCGTCCCCTCTCGCTCCAGCAAGCAGGTACGGGCGCGCTCACGCCACCGGGGACACCCGCGGGGGTGACAGCCCGGGCAGGCCGCGGCCGGCAGCTGCCCCTGCCCTCCGAGTCCGCGGCCCTACGAGGCGTCGGCCAGCTCCGCCAGGATGTCGCCGTGGCACAGCTCGGGCGCGCACCAGCAGGCCAGCGTCTTGCCGCGCAGGGCGGGCACCTGGGCGAGGAGCTCGGGGCGTTCGAGGAGATACGCCCGGTACTTGGCCATGATTTCGGCGCGGGTGCCGTCGCGTTTCTTGGTGGGGGTGTCGTAGGCGAACGGGTTGTAGAGCGCGTGCTGGGGGAGGTCCCAGTGGCCCATGGTCCAGCGGCGGCCGATGTAGACGAGGTCCGCGGGGGCGTGTTCGAGCCGGGGACCGAAGTCGTGGATACGGCCCTTGAGGTTGATCACGGTGGTGGGCATGGAGATCCCTTCGGCCGTAGGTCTACTCCACGGTGTCTACTCCACCGGTGTTTACCTCACGGGCCCCTCGTACGGCAGCAGCTCCGGCCGCTTGGCCGGGCGTCCGTCACCCGATGAGCGCCCTGACAGCCGCCGTCCGATCCAGGGCAGCAGGTGCTGCTTGGCGAATCGCGCGTCGGCCGTGCGGCGGGCGACCCAGCCGGGCGGCGCCGTCGGCGGCATCGGCGTACGCCAGTCCGTGTCCTGCGGCTCGTAGCCGAGCGTCTGCCAGACGGCTTCCGCGACCCGGCGGTGCCCCTCGGCCGTCAGGTGCAGCCGGTCCACGTCCCACAGCCGGGGGTCGGCGAGCGAAGGCGCCCCGTAGAGGTCGACCACCAGCGCGCCGTGCCGCTCCGCGAGGTCGTCGACGACGGTGAAGAGCTCCTCCATGCGCGGCCGGAACCGTGCCTGCACCGGACCGGTGCGGCCGGGGCTGCGCATCAGGACGAGCTGCTCGCACGAGGGGGCCAGCCGCTCCACGGCCTCCTCCAGGAGGCCGCGGACGCGTCCCATGTCCACCTTGGGCCGCAGCGTGTCGTTGAGCCCGCCGACCAGCGTGATCACGTCGGGCCGCATCGCGGCCGCCACGTCCACCTGCTCGTCGACGATCTGGCCGATCAGCTTGCCGCGCACCGCGAGGTTGGCGTAGCGGAAATCAGGGGTCCGCTCCGCCATCCGGGCCGCGAGGAGATCGGCCCAGCCGCGGTACGAGCCGTCGGGCAACAGGTCCGACATGCCCTCGGTGAAGGAGTCGCCGACCGCGACAAGGCTGGTGTAAGTGGCATTCGTCTGCATGGCGGAAAAGATGGTAACCCGCGTGCATACTCGTCGGTCGGTCGGGCCTCCGACTCCCGTCGGCCGCCCAAAGACGCAGGCCACTTCCGGAAGGCACAGGCCACCGCCCGGAGGTCACCTCACACCTGTTGCCCGAACAGCTCCCGCAGCACGTCCTCCATCGTCACCAGTCCCGCGAGCCGACCGTCGCTGCCCATGACCGCGGCGAGATGCGTACGACTGCGCCGCATCGCCGTGAGTACGTCGTCCAGCGGTGTGCTCTCCCGGACGCGCGCGATGGGCCGCATGTCCTGCACCCGGAACGGCACGTCGCGCGGCATCTCGTCCAGCGCGTCCTTGACGTGCAGATAGCCGACGATGCGGCGGCCCTCGTCCACGACGGGGAAGCGCGAGAAGCCGGACTCGGCGGACAGCCGCTCCAACTCCTCCGGGGTGACGCCCACGTGCGCGTAGACGATGCGTTCCAGCGGGAGGACGACGTCACGCACGGGCCGGCGGCCCAGTTCCAGCGCGTCGTGCAGCCGCTCCTGGGCGCGGTCGTCGATGAGTCCCGCGGCACTGGAGTCCTTGACCAGGCGGGCCAGTTCGTCGTCCGTGAAGGTCGCGGCGACCTCGCCCTTCACATCGACCCTGAGCAGCTTCAGCAGCCCGCTCGCGAAGGCGTTCACCGTGAAGATGACCGGGCGCAGCGCGCGCGAGAGAGCCACCAGCGGCGGGCCGAGCAGCAGCGCCATGCGCACCGGCTCCGCGAGCGCGATGTTCTTCGGCACCATCTCGCCGAGCAGCATGTGCAGATACGTCGCCAGGGTGAGCGCGATGACGAACGAGACCGCGTGGCCCGCGCCCTGCGAGACGCCCACCGCGTGGAACACCGGCTCCAGAAGGTGTGCGATCGCGGGCTCGGCCACGATGCCGAGGACCAGCGTGCACAAGGTGATGCCGAGCTGAGCGGCGGCCAGGAGAGCCGACACGTGCTCCAGACCCCACAGCACGCTGCGCGCGCGCCGGTCGCCCTCCTCGGCGTACGGCTCGATCTGGCTGCGGCGCACCGAGATCAGCGAGAACTCGGCCCCCACGAAGAAGGCGTTCACGACGAGCGTCGCGAGGCCGATCAGCAGTTGTACGGCGGTCATCGCTCCCCCTCCTGCTCGGTGCGCGGCGCGTGCAGCAGCACCCGTGCCGCCCGCCGGCCGGACGCGTCCACCACGTCGAGCCGCCACCCGGCGACCTCGACGGTGTCCCCGGTGGCGGGAATGCGGCCGAGCTCGGTCGCGACGAGACCCGCGAGGGTCTCGTACGGCCCGGCGGGCGCCCGCAGCCCGACCCGTGCCAGCTGGTCGGTGCGGGCGGAGCCATCGGCCGAGTACAGCGCGCGCCCTTCTTCATCCGTGCCGACCGGGGCCAGGTCGGGCGTCTCGTGCGGGTCGTGCTCGTCCCGCACCTCGCCGACGACCTCCTCGACGATGTCCTCCAGCGTGGCGACCCCGGCGGTGCCGCCGTATTCGTCGATGACCACGGCCATCGTGCGCTTGCCGGACAGCCGGTCGAGGAGCCGCTCGACGGTCAGCGACTCCGGTACGAGCAGGGGTTCGCGCATGATCTGGGCGACGGGCGTCTGCGCCCGGCGTTCGGCGGGCACGCGCAGCACGTCCTTGATGTGCGCGACGCCGACGACCGAGTCGAGATTGCCGCGGTACACGGGGAAGCGGGACAGACCCGTCGCCCGGGTCGCGTTGGCGACGTCCTCGCAGGTCGCCTGGACGTCCAGCGCGATGACCTGGACGCGCGGGGTCATCACGTTCTCCGCGGTCAGATCGGTGAGGTACAGCGTGCGCACGAACAGCTCGGCGGTGTCCGCCTCCAGGGCGCCCTCCTTGGCGGAGTGCCGGGCGAGGGCCACCAGTTCCTGGGGGCCGCGCGCGGAGGCCAGCTCCTCGGCGGGTTCGAAGCCGATGCGTCGTACGAAATGGTTCGCCGTGTTGTTGAGATGCGTGATGAACGGGCGGAACGCGGCGCTGAACCAGCGCTGCGGCGTCGCCACCCGCTTCGCCACCGCGAGCGGCGAGGAGATCGCCCAGTTCTTGGGCACGAGCTCTCCGACGACCATCAGGAAGACCGTCGACAGAGCCGTACCGATGACCAGTGCCACCGAGTTCGACGCGGAGGGCGAGACGCCGATCGACTCCAGCGGGCCCGCGATCAGCTTGGCGATGGACGACTCGGAGAGCATGCCGACCACCAGGTTGGTGACGGTGATGCCGAGCTGGGCGCCGGACAGCTGGAAGGTCAGATTCCGTGCGGCCTTGAGGGCGCCCGGCGCTCCGCGCTCACCACGCTCGACGGCCCGCTCCAGCTCGCTGCGCTCGACCGTGGTCAGCGAGAACTCCGCCGCGACGAAGGCGCCGCAGGCCAGCGAGAGCAGCACCGCCACCAGGAGGAGGAGCACTTCGGTCATCGGGTCACCTCCGTCCCATGATCGGACAGGGGCGAAGGGATCGCGCGATGTCGGGTACTAGGAGGCTCGCCCATGGGCGGACGCTCACACCTTTCATTGGGGGATCGAGTGATCCTCCAATGGTAAAGGATGGGCAAAGCGCTTTCTTCGGTGGTAGCCCTAGTCGGTGAGCGGCTTCACCCAACGGCGCCACTGCTCCTCGGGCGCGTACCCGGCGGCTCGCCACGCATGCTGCGCGGACTCGTTCCGCTGGAGCACCATCGCGTCCCCACGACGACCCCCGAGGCGTACGAAACGCTCCTCGGCGGCGGCCAGGAGCGCCGAGCCGATGCCCAGGCGCCGCCGCTCGGGATGCACCGCCAGCCGGTAGAGATGGCACCGCCAGCCGTCGAATCCGGCGATCACCGTGCCGACCAGCTCGCCGTCCTGTTCGGCGAGGATCAGCGCCTCGGGATCGCGGCCGACAAGCCGCTCCACGCCGTCCCGGTCGTCGCTGATGCTGGTTCCCTCGGCGGCCACCTTCCAGAAGGCCAGCACGGTGTCGAGGTCGTCGGGCGTCGCGGCCCGTATGCGCAGGTCGGTCATACGGTGATCCCATCACGCACGGCGGATCGCGACCCGGAATTCCAGCATGCGGACCGCCGGCTCACTCCCCGCGCAGCGCCGTGCTCACTCCCCGCGCAGCGCCTCGACGACGGGAGCGAACACCTCCATGTTCGGCTCCAGAACGGTCAGATACGAGAATCCGTACCGCTCCCGCTGCGCCCGCACCTGCTCGACGACCTGCTCCAAGGAGCCCACCAGGACGATCGGCAGCTCCAGGACCTGTTGTTCCGTCAGGAGAGGAATGCGGGGCAGCCACGGCTGAATCGCGGCACCGCGGTCGTCGGTGACGATGACGATCTGGATCAGCAGGTTGAACTCGGCGGGCTCCTTGCGGTCGGCGGCGAACCGTTGGTACGCGGCGACGCGTTCGTCGAGTTCCTCGGCCGTGAGCGGATCCAGCCTGCCGCTCGGATTGGTGCGCGCGCCGGTGAAGGCGGCGATGTCCGCGTGCTCGGCGGTGAGCCGAAGCATCCGGTCGCCCTTGGCGCCGATCAGCAGCGGCACATGTGGCTTCTGCGCGCCCTGCGGCATCGGGGTCCCCCCGCTCGAGCGCAGCCGAGGGTGGAGGAGCTCGTCCGAGCCGAGCAGCCGGTCCAACTCCTCGACCGTACGCCGGAGATGCTCGACCCGCTCACCCGGCGAGCCCCACGGGAGGCCCGCGGTGTCGTGCTCCGCCTGTACGTACCCCGTGCCCAGGCCGAGTTCGAGGCGGCCGCCGGTCAGCGCGTCCGTGGTGGCCACCTCGCGGGCCAGCAACGTGGGGTTCCAGAAGCCCGCGTTGAGCACGAACGTGCCGAGGCGGGGCCGCTCGGTGGCCTCGGCCGCGGCGACCAGTGAGGGGAAGGGGGCGGGCATGCCGAGATGGTCGGCGACCAGGATCACGTCGTAGCCGAGTTCCTCGGCCCGGCGGCACTTCGCGCGCCACTCGTCGGCGGGTGCGGGGGTGAGCATGTTGACGCC
Source organism: Streptomyces sp. NPDC029292 (assembly GCF_055569295.1). Classification (NCBI taxonomy): domain Bacteria; kingdom Bacillati; phylum Actinomycetota; class Actinomycetes; order Kitasatosporales; family Streptomycetaceae; genus Streptomyces; species Streptomyces sp. NPDC029292. Next base: position 221,780 of record NZ_JBVHXR010000019.1, on the reverse strand, counting down.
GAAACGGAAGGGACGCGGCATGAACTCTCCTTGCCCAGGGGCGAATTGACGCGAGTCAATCACTCGTGGGCGATCGCCGCCAGCACGTTCATACGGGAGGCGCGCAACGCCGGCAGCAGCGCCGCCACGATGCCCACGACCGCCGAACCGACCACCACCGCGATGATCGTCGTCCAGGGGATGGCGAGCGCCTTCATGCCCTGCAAGGCGAGTACCTGCTGTACGCAGACGCCCCAGACCAGCCCCAGCGCGAGACCCAGGACGGCACCGAACACCGCGATCACGACTGATTCGAGGCGGATCATCCGGCGCAGCTGGCGCCGGGCGAGCCCGATGGCACGCAGCAGCCCGATCTCCCGGGTGCGCTCCACGACCGACAGGGCGAGGGTGTTGACCACGCCGAGCACCGCGATGACGATCGCGAGTCCGAGCAGTGCGTACACCAGGTAGAGCAGCACGGCGATCTGATCATGGATCAGTTTCTTGTAGTCGGCCTGGTCGCGGACCTGTACCTGCGGATACGGGTCGAGCGTCTTCTCCAGACGCGCGCGCAACTGGTCGGCGCCGGTGCCCGAGGCCGCGTTCACATACAGCGCGGAGTCCTGTCCACCGGGCACGTACCTCTCGATCGTGCCGAGGCCGAAGTACAGGCCGCCCTGCATCCCGAAGCCCTCGGCGGCGTCCTGGTCGCTGAGCGCGCCGACGGTCAGCTCGGTCTTCCGCCCGGCGGGGAACTCGACGGGGATCGTGCTGCCGACGCGCACGTCGTGCTTCTTCGCGAAGCCCACGTCCATGGCGATGTGCCCGTCCGCGAGCGCCACGGCGGTGTCCCCCTGCGCGTACTTGATGTGGGCGACGTCGTCGAGCCGCGGGTCGTAGCCCGCGGCGGTCGTCTCGATCCGCTTGCCGTCCGGCAGCCGCACCGCGACGGGCGTGAACCGCTGGCGGACCACGAGCCCGGCGCCCTGCGTGCCGCGCACCTTGTCGGTGAGCTCCTGCGAGAACGGCACGAAGTTGCTGTTCTGGATCACGAAGTCGGCGCCCAGCGTCTTGTCGATCTGCTGGTCGAAGGACTTGGTCATGGACGCGCTGGCCACGGACATGCCGCCGACCAGGGCGAGGCCCACCATCAGGGCGGCGGCGGTGGCTCCCGTGCGCCGTGGATTGCGCAGCGCGTTGCGCTGGCTCATCCGCCCGACCGAGCCGAACAGGGCGGGGAACGCGCCGCCCAGGACCCGGATCACCGGCCGTACCAGGAGCGGGCCCGCGATCACCGTCGCGATGAGCGTGAGGACGACACCAAGTCCCAGCAATGAGGCGGACGTCGAGGTCTTCGACGACGCGGCGCACCCCGCGAGCGCGGCGGCACCGGCCGCGCCGACGACCGAGCCCACCACGGCCCGCACGCGCAACGGACGTCCCACACCGGCGACTTCGGCGTCCGAGAGGGCCGCCATGGGGGAGACGCCCGCCGCGCGCCTGGCCGGGAGGTACGCCGCCACGAAGGTGACGCCGACTCCGACGACGTACGCCGCGACAGGTGTCGCCCAACCGATCACCATCTCGGTGGACTTGAGGTTCATGCCGAACGCGGTCATGAGCTTGATCAGCCCCAGCGCGAGCCCGATGCCCGCGGTCAGGCCGAGCGTCGAGCCGACCAGACCGAGGAGCAACGCCTCGGTGAGCACGGACCGGCGCACCTGCCGCCGGTCGGCGCCCAGCGCGCGCAACAGGCCCAGCTCGCGGGTGCGTTGCGCGATGAGCATCGAGAACGTGTTGACGATCAGGAAGACGCCCACGAGCACGGCGATCCCGGCGAAGCCGAGCATCACGTACTTGATGACGTCCAGGAATCCGCCGAGATCGGAGGCGGCGGACTTGGCCTGCTCGTCGGCCGTCTTCAAGTCGTAGGTCTTCGTGCCGAGCTCGGCGGCGATGCGCTGCTTCAGCTGGGCGTCGCTGACACCCGGCGCCGCGTCCACCGAGATGCTCGTGGCGGCTTCGGTGCTGCCGAGCAGTTTGGTCTGCGCGGTCGGGGTGTCGAGGAACATCAGCGCGGCACCGGGGTTGGTGGTGGTGAAGGTGGCGATCCCGACGATCCTCACCTTGAACGAGCCGGGCTGTGCCTGCACCGTCAGGGGGTCGCCGACGCGGACGTGCTTCTTCTTGGCGGTGTCCGCGTCCAGGAGTGCCTCGCCGTCCCCCTTCGGCTCATGGCCTGAGGTCAGCTTCACCGGACTGCGTTCGGTGACCTCCCAGTTGGTGACGATGGTGGGGGCACCCGTGGTCGGCCCGACCGACTCGTTCTTGCGGTCGACGACCGTGGCGTTCTCGACCGCCGCGTCCACATGGGTGGCCGCGACGCCGTCGACCTTCGCCAGGCGGTCCGCGAGCGCGGCGGGCACGGTCTCGGTGGCGCCGGTCGGAATCTGCGAGTTGAGGTCGTTCTTCGGCTCGACGGTCACATCGGCCGAGGTGGAGGCGAAGAGCCGGTCGAAGGTGCGGGTCACCGTGTCCGAGAAGATCAGGCTGCCCGCGACGAACGCGACGGACAGAACGACGGCGAGCGCCGAGAGCAGCAGCCGTCCCTTGTGCGCGAGAAAGCTCCGCAGTGTCGCCTTGAGCACGACCGCCTCAGTCCTTGTCGAGGGTTACGTCGCCGGAGCCGCCGGAGTCGCCTTCGGAGGTGGCGTCGCCGTCGGGAGCCGCGTCACGGGTGCCGCCCCCGCCGTCGAAGGTGACCCGGATCGTGTCAAACCGCTTCATACGTTCGAGCACCGCCTCCGCCGTGGGCCGCTCCATCTCGTCCACGATCCGCCCGTCCCCGAGGAAGAGCACCAGGTCGGAGTGGGCGGCCGCGCCCGGATCGTGGGTGACCATGACAACCGTCTGGCCCAGCTCGTCGACCGCCTCGCGCAGGAAGCCGAGGACTTCGAGCCCCGCGCGGGAGTCGAGATTGCCGGTCGGCTCGTCCGCGAAGATCAGCTCGGGGCGCGAGGCGAGCGCCCGGGCGCAGGCGACGCGCTGCTGCTGGCCTCCGGACAGCTGCGCGGGCCGGTGCTTGAGCCGGTCGCGCAGACCGAGCGTGTCGATGACCTGGTCCAGCCACTTCTGGTCCGGTTTCTGGCCCGCGATGTCCATGGGCAGAGTGATGTTCTCGGCCGCGTTCAGCGTCGGAATCAGGTTGAACGACTGGAACATGAAGCCGATGCGGTCCCGCCGCAGCCGGGTCAGCTCGCGCTCCTTCAGCCCCGTGATCTCGGTGTCGCCCAGCCACACTTGTCCGGCCGAAACGGTGTCGAGTCCCGCCAGGCAGTGCATGAGGGTGGACTTCCCGGATCCCGACGGCCCCATGACCGCGGTGAAGCGGCCGCGCGCGATGTCCGCGTCGACAGAGTCGAGGGCGAGCACCGTCGTCTCGCCCGAGCCGTAGGCCTTCGTCAGGCCACGGGCGCGGGCGGCGATCCCGTCGGCGTCCGCGAGCCCGACGGCTTGCTCCGCAGCAGGTGTGGACAAGGCCGCCTCCTAGGTCGTGGACGTCCCGACTCCCTTGTCCCGGCCGAGCCTAATGTGATCGGGGGCACACCCGGTATCCCCCCGAGGTGCCGGGCGGTCTCCGCCTCAGGTCGTGCCCCTGATATCCGTGTAAGGGGCACTCTCCACCGTCGCCTCTCCACCTCGCGTCCACCCGAGGCCCCCTTGCCGGTGCTAGCAATCCGGCGCTAGCTTCGAGGTATGGCGAAGACTCAGCTGAACGTACGGGTGGACGAGGGCACGGCCCGAGCCGCTCGCGAGCGAGCCCTGGAGCGTGGCATGAGCGTGAACCGCTACATCGAAGAGCTGGTCAGACAGGACACCGGGGAGGTGGGCCACACCTTCGTCGAGGCCGCCGCCGACTTCATGAAGCAGTATGAGAACGTCTTCGCCGAGGAATTCGGCGCGGACCGAGAAGGCGCGCGCGAAGGTCGTCGTTGATCCCTTGAGCAGTCTCAGAGTCGACCTTGCCTGGCTCCTCATGATCGCCGAACAGAAGACACCCGGAGATCCCCAGGTCACCGACTGGGGAGCCCTCGTCGCCGCCGTCAGCCGGCACGAGGCGGAGATATTCGGCATTCCCGTCTACGACAGCCCGCACGCCCGCGCCGCCGCGCTGCTCCAGCTCCTGCTGCACGTACCGGCACTCGAACGCTCCAACGCGATGTTCGCCTCGGCCGTCGCGTACGCCTATCTCGTCGCGAGCGGCCTCAAGGTCGTCACCTCTCCCGAGCAGGTGCGCGAACTGGCCCGCCTGGTGAAGAGCGGCGACGCCACGGTGCACGACATCGCACGCGAGCTGCGGCAGTGGAGTCTGTGACTACTCCGCGGGCCCCGGGCGCCACGCGCTGCCCAGCACGCAGTACGACGTGGGCAGCCGCGGCCCTCTTTCGGGCATCAGCATCCGCCGGTACGGGCCCAGTTCGAACCCGGCGTCCCGCAGCGCGGCGATCGGGTCGCGGGCCAGATGACAGCCGCCGTTGAGCCGCGGCCACACCGTGCGGTCCAGGCCGCGCTGGGTGTACGTCATCGCGCGCCCGCCGCCCTTGCCGTGCTCGAAGAAGCGCACAATGCCGCCGGGCCGCAGCACACGCCGTAGCTCGGCGAGCGTGCGCGGTACATCGCGGACGCTGCACAGCACCAGCGAGACCACGGCCGCGTCGAACGCCTCGCTCTTGACCGGCAGGGCCTCCGCCGCGCCCGGCACCACGTCCACGGGCACGTCGGAGCGCAGCGCCGCCTCCACGGCCAACTGCCGCAGCAGGCGCTCGGGTTCGATGGCGACGACCTCCGACACGGTGCCCGGATAGTGCGCGAAGTTCAGGCCATTGCCCGCGCCGATCTCGATGACCCGCCCCGACAGCCCGGCGAGCAGCCGGTCGCGTACCCCGCCCATGCCCAACCGTGTCTCGGCGGTCACGCTGATACGGGCGTAGTAGCGGGCGAACAGCGGATGGTGCACGGCGTCCCGCGTCACCTTGCCGGAGTCGGCTGATCCGAGTGGCATGCGCGGCATGACGGACCTCCCGGGAGGACGGGCCTTACCGTGATTCTCCCCCCTGGACGTCCGCCACACGCGCCGCGCGTCAGGCGATGAAGTCGCGCACCTGTTCGTAGACGCCGTAGTCGTTGTTCATGTCGGTGTGCGAGATGCAGCCGACCTCCACATTGGTGGCGCCGTCCAGGATCGCGCTGGTGTCCGGGGTGAGCATGTCGTCGCAGTTCGACCAGTAGCTGGCGTACGAGACGCTGCCCGGTGTCTCGTCACCGGAGTTCAGTGAGGTCAGGAACGAGCTGCCGGTGTACATCTCGGCGCACGACGTATACAGCCACTTGCACCACGAGGCGACGGTCGTCCCGTGGTTCACCCCGGCGGTGGACACGAAGTCGTCGACGTACGACGTCCCGCCGAGGTTCTTGAGGTAGTAGCGCGCGCTGAGCGCGCCCATGGAGTGCACGACCAGGTCCACCTTCGAGGCGCCGGTCTGCGCGAGCACGCTCTTGACCTCGGTGGCCAGTTGCTGGGCGGTGCTCACGTTCGACTGCGACCAGTCGTACGACCACGCGAACAGCTCGGAAGAGGAGTAGCCGTCCGCCTTGAAGTCGGCGACCCAGTCGTCCCAGCTGCTCGACGAACTGCTCAGACCGTGGACGAAGACAACGGGGTTGTGGGTGGCCGCCTGAGCGGGGGCGGCGGAGAGGGAGAGTGACAGAAGGAGCGCTGCCGCCACGGCGGAGAAGAACGTGGCGATACGGCGCATGCGGCGTTGCATGGTGCCTCCTGAAACGGGTGGGGTTGCCTGGAGTGTCAGGCGGGGTCTACGCGCGCCGCATCGGCGAAATCGCCGGTCTTTACTTGCCAGTTAACTCGCCAGTAACGTCATACGTGTGGTGACTTCGGTGAACCCCCCGCCTCTCCCGCACGCTTCGCCACCGCAGCTCACGCACGCGTGGCAGCGCCTCGGCCCCCAACTCCCCGACGACGTACGTGCTTCTGACGGCGTACGCCCTGCCGACGGGGTACGACACCCCGACGGCGTACGCGCTGCCGACGGCGTGCGATTTCCAGATGGCGTGCGCGTACGGGTCCTGCGCGCCGCGCACGGCGACGCACGCGCGGCCGCCGAGCTCGCCTCCGTGCTGACCGAGCGCCAACGCGCCGGTCTGGACCCGCTTCCCGCGCAGCCCCCGACACTCCTGCGCGGCTGCCGCCAGGAAGTCCGCGCCCTGCCCGACAGCACCCGCCTCCTGCTGCTCCTCGCGGCGGCCGATCAGCACCCGGTCGCCACGCACGCCTTCCTGCGCGCCGTCACCGCGGCCCGGCTCGACACCCGGCCCCTCGACCTCGCCGACACGGCGGGGCTCGCCCACGCCACGGCCGGCGGAGTCGTCTTCCGTGACCACTGGACCAGGATCGCGGCGTACGAGACCGCGTCCGCAGGGGACCGGCGCGCCGTTCATCAACTGCTCGCCCGAGTCCTGCGAGGAGAGGGTGAGTCACCGCGGCGGTCCTGGCACCGCGGTGCGGCCGCGCTCGGCCCGAGCCGACGGCTCGCGGCGGAGCTCCGGACCGCCGCACACGCGGCGCGCGGCGCGGGCGAACACGCCTTGGCCTGCGCCCTCGTCGAACGCTCCGCCGCGCTGTCGCCCGACCCGCAGGAGCGGACCCGGCTGCTCGCACGCGCCGCGGCCGACGCCTGGCGGTCGGGCGACGGCGACCGCGCCCGCCGCCTGGTCGTGTCCACTCACGACGAGGCCCTGAGCGGCCTGCTGGCGCTGCGCGCCGGGAACGCGACGGACGCCTTCGACGCGCTGCTGACCGCCGCGATGCGGTACGCGAGCGGCGACGCGGCGGCGTCCGGTACCCCCGACGCCCCCGCTCACCTCCTCGCCCGGGCCACCGAAGCGGCCATCTACACCGGCGACTTGCGGCGCTGCCGGGAGGCGGCCGCCGTCGCCGACCGGCTCGGGATCGTGCCGCCGGGCACGCTGGGCGGCCTCGCCGCCGCCTTCGAGGGCCGGTACGACGACGCGCGCGACGTGCTGAAGGCGTCGGCCGGGCGCTGCGGTCCCGGTGGCGACCCCACCCTCCTGATCCACTCCGGTATCGCGGCGCTGCTGCTCGGCGACCACACCGGAGCCGCCACCGCCACGGTGCGGGCGGCCGCTTCGGCCCGGGCCAGGGGAGAGGCGGTCACCGTGCCGCAGGCCATGGAGTTCCGGACCTACGCGGACTTCTGGACCGGGCGCCCGCGGGCCGCCGAGGCCGCCGCCCTGGAGGCGCTGCACCAGGCGTACGCCACCGGTCAGGACAACGGGGCCTGTCATCTGCAGGCCGCCCTCGCGATGTTCGCCGCCGTCACCGGTGACGAGGACGTCTGCCGGGAGCGCGCCGAGGCCGCCCGCTCCTACGCCCTGGCGCGCGGGCTCGGCCTGCCCGCCGCACTGGCCCTGTTCGCGCTCGCCTTCCTCGACCTCGGCGCCGGCCGCTTCGCCGCCTCCGCGGCCCGGTTGCGCGCCCTCGCCGGGTTCGGCCCCGGGCACGGGCACCGCGCCATCCGGCACCTCGCCACCCCGATCTACGTCGAGGCCGCCGTCCGCACCGGGGACACCAGGGTCGCCCGCGCCGCCCACGCCGACTACGACCATTGGGCGCGCACCATCCGCAGTCCCGACGAACTGGCCCTCAGCGCGCGCTGCCGGGGCCTCCTCGCGGGCGGTGAAGAGGCCGTGGAGCACTACCGAACCGCTCTCGACCTGCACGCCTCCGGCAGCCGTGATTTCGAACGGGCCCGCACGGAGCTGCTGTTCGGTGGTGCGCTGCGACGACTGCGGCACCGTACGGAAGCGCGCGATCGGCTGCACAGTGCGCTCGAAGCGTTTGAGTACTTCGGGTCGCCGCGGTGTGCTGCGCAGGCGCGGGCCGAACTCCGGGTCCTTGGTGAACCGGCCGCCCCGGTACGAGGCCAGGAGGCCCTCGTGGCCCTACTGACCGCTCAGCAGTTGATGGTGGCCCGTATGGCTGCGGAGGGGGCCACCAACCGGGAGATCGCCGCGCGGCTCGCGCTCAGCCCGCGGACGATCGATCACCATCTGCGGGGGGTGTTCGCGCGGTTGGGGATTCGGTCGCGGATCGAGTTGGTGAGGTTGCTGGGGGAGGGGTGAGGGGGCTCTTGTGGGGTTCGTCGGCTGCTGGTTGTTTGTGGCTGGTCGCGCAGTTCCCCGCGCCCCTTACGGGGCGCAGTCCCTCCCGCTTCTTACGGGGCGTAGGACGCCGCGAAGGCGCTCGCGTTCCAGTTTCCGCCCAGCTGGGGGGCCAGCCAACTCGGTGCCTCCGAACGGAAGTCGGCAGGTGTACGAGTCCCGGCGCCGGACGGCACCGCGCCGAGCAGCGGGGCGCCGGTCACCATCGGCAGGTCCGCGAGATTGCAACGCATCGCCAGATCGGGAGAGCTGGGCCAGCTGCCGATCACGACACCGGCGAAGTCCAGCCCACGGCCCCGTAGTTCATGAGCCGTCAGCTCCGTCGTGTTGAGTGTGCCCAGCCCTGCCGAAGCGACCACCAGTACCGGCGCGTCGAGCAGCCGTGCCGTGTCCGCCAGCGTGCCGCCCTCGTCGTCGAACCGTACGAGCAGGCCGCCCGCTCCCTCGACCAGCACCAGGTCGTGCTCGGTGGCCAGCTTGGCCGCGGCCTCCGCCACCTCCCGCGGGTGCACGGGCGCCAGGCGTGCGCGCCGGGCAGCGGTCGCGGGGGCCAACGGCTCGGGATACCGGGCGAGTTCGAGCGTGGTGACGGTGCCCGCGAGCCGGGCCACCTCGTCGGCGTCCCCGCGCTCGTCCGGACGTACACCGGTCTGCGCGGGCTTGAGTACGGCCACGGAGCGCCCGGCGGCGAGGGCAGCGGCGGCGACGGCGGCGGTGGCGATCGTCTTGCCGACCTCCGTGCCCGTCCCCGTGATCACCAGTACCGGCATGTCATCCCTCCCGCGCCGCCGCGCACACCGCGCGCGCGATCCGTGCCACGTCCTCGTCACCCGTGACGTACGGCGGCATCGTGTAGACGAGGTCGCGGAACGGCCGCAGCCACACGCCCTCGCGTACGGCGGCCGCCGTCGCCGCCTTCATGGCCGCCTCGTCAAGGGCGCGGTCGAGCTGGACGACGCCGATCGCCCCCAGGACGCGTACGTCCCGAACGCCCGGCAGTGACGCGGCCTCCGCCAGTCCTTCCCGCAGCCCCGCCTCGATCCGCTTGACCTCGCTCTGCCAGTCCTGCCCGAGCAGCAGGTCGATCGAGGCGCAGGCCACCGCGGCGGCGAGCGGATTGCCCATGAAGGTCGGGCCGTGTGCGAGCACCGGGACCTCGCCGCGCGAGATCCCGTCCGCCACCCGCGCCGTGCACAGCGTCGCCGCCATCGTCATATAGCCGCCGGTCAGCGCCTTGCCCACGCACATCACGTCCGGCGTCACGCCCGCGTGCTCCGCCGCGAACAGCGCGCCCGTACGGCCGAAGCCGGTCGCGATCTCGTCGAAGACCAGCAGCACGTCGTGCGCGTCGCACGCCTCACGCAGCACGCGCAGATACGCGGGGGAGTGGAACCGCATCCCACCCGCGCCCTGCACCACCGGCTCCACGATCACCGCGGCCAGCTCGTCGGCGTGCCGTTCGATGAGTTCGCGCAGATGGTCGGCGTACGACTCCTCGTACGCGACCGGCGGCGCGTCGGCGAACACCTGGCGCTGCAGCACGCCCTGCCACAGCTCGTGCATCCCGCCCTCGGGGTCGCACACCGACATCGGCTGCCAGGTGTCGCCGTGGTAGCCGCCGCGCCAGGTCAGCAGCCGCTGCTTGCCGGGGTGGCCGAGCGAGCGCCAGTGCTGGAGGCACATCTTGACGGCGACCTCGACCGAGACCGAGCCCGAGTCGGCCAGGAAGACGTGCTCGAGCCCCTCGGGTGACATGTCGACAAGGCGCTTCGCCAGTCGCACGGCCGGCTCGTGCGTGAGCCCGCCGAACATGACATGGCTCATGCGGTCCAGCTGGCCGCGCACCGCGTCGTTCAGGACCGGGTGGTTGTAGCCGTGGATCGCCGACCACCACGACGACATGCCGTCGATCAGTTCGCCCGAGCCGTCCGCCATCCGCAGCCGCACCCCGCTCGCGGACTCCACGACCAGCGGCTCCTGGCGGCCGGGCATCGGTCCGTACGGATGCCAGACGTGCCGCCGGTCGAGGTCCAGCAGCTCGCGCACGGACAGCTCAGGCATTGGGCGCGAGGTCCGTTCCGGCACCTCGGCGGCGTACGGCGACGAGATCCGTACGTGCGTCGGACGCCTGCTCTGTCGATGCGGCCGAAGCAGCCGAAGTGGCGGCCGGGACGGATCCGCACACACCGGCGCCGCTGTGGGATCCGCACACATCGCCACCGTCGTGGGATCCGCACCCCGCACTCTCGTGCGAGCCGCATCCGCCGCCTTCGTGGGACCCGTAGCCCCCGCCCACCGAAACCCGGTGCTCCGGCAGCGTCACCTCGCCCGCGCCCTCCACCTCGAACCCGGCGTCCGCGATCATGTCGAGGTCCGCCTTGCCGGCCTGGCCCTCACTGGTGAGGTAGTCGCCGAGGAAGATCGAGTTGGCCAGGTGCAGGGCCAGCGGCTGCATCGTGCGCAGGTGCACCTCGCGGCCGCCCGCGATACGGACCTCGGCGTCCGGGCAGACGAACCGGACCATCGCCAGGATGCGCAGACAGCGCTGCGGGGTGAGGTTCCACTCCTTGGCGAGCGGGGTGCCCTCGAACGGGATCAGGAAGTTCACCGGAACGGAGTCCGGGTCGAGCTCGCGCAGCGAGTAGACGACGTCGACCAGGTCCTCGTCGCTCTCGCCCATGCCCGCGATCAGGCCCGAGCAGGCGGACAGGCCCGCCGCGTGCGCCTTCTGCACCGTGTCCACCCGGTCGGCGTACGTGTGCGTGGTCGTGATGTCCCCGTACGTCCCCTCGGACGTGTTGAGGTTGTGGTTGTACGCGTCCGCGCCCGCGTCCCGCAGCCGCTCGGCCTGGCCGTCGGAGAGCAGGCCGAGGCAGGCGCACACCTCGACGTTCTCGTTCTGGTCCTTGATCGCCTTGATGGTGTCGGAGACCCGGTCCACGTCACGGTCCGTCGGACCGCGGCCGCTGGCCACCAGGCAGACCCGCTTGGCGCCCCCGGCGAGCCCGGCCGCCGCGGCCTGCGAGGCCTCGTCGGGCTTGAGCCAGGTGTACTTCAGGATGTCGGCCTTGGAGCCGAGTCGCTGCGAGCAGTACGAGCAGTCCTCGGGGCACAGGCCCGACTTCAGGTTGACGAGATAGTTGAGTTTCACCCGTCGGCCGAACCAGTGCCGGCGCACCTTGCCGGCCGCGGCCACCACGTCGAGCACGTCGTCGTCGGAGGTGGCCAGCACGGCCAGAGCTTCGTCCCGGGTCGGCAGCTCGCGCCGAAGCCCCTTGTCCACCAGCGTGTTCAGCAGGTCCATGAGGTCCGATCCTGGACCATGCGACCGCTCCCGGCCAAGGAGAGTTCGCACAAGAGAGTCGGTTCGACGTGTGGGTATTGCCACATCCTGGGCTGCGGGTCCGGCCGCTAGGGTCTGTGCACTGCCTACAAAACACCCGTCACGACGGTCCGGAGGACAGATGGCGTTCGGCTGGATCGACGAGCAGGCGCGAGCGCGCGGCCGGGCCGGACTCGTACGCACCCTGCGCCCCCGCCCCGCCGACTCGCCGCTCCTCGATCTCGCGAGCAACGACTACCTCGGTCTCGCCCGCCACCCGGAGATCACCGAGGCCGCGGCGGAGGCCGTGAGACGCTGGGGCGGCGGCGCCACCGGCTCCCGGCTCGTCACGGGCACCACCGAACTGCACGCAGAACTCGAACGCGAGCTGGCCGACTTCTGCGGCTTCGAGTCCGCGCTCGTCTTCTCCTCCGGATACGCGGCCAATCTCGCCGCCGTGACCGCGCTCGCGCCGCACGGCTCCCTCGTCGTCTCGGACGCGGGCAACCACGCCTCGCTGATCGACGGCTGCCGGCTGGCCCGCGGCACCACCCAGGTCGTCGCGCATGCCGACCCCGACGCCGTGCGCAAGGCGCTGGGCACCCATGAGGGGCCCGCCGTCGCCGTCTCCGACACGGTCTTCTCGGTGGACGGGGACGCGGCGCCGCTGTCCGAACTCGCCCTCGCCTGCCGAGAGTACGGAGCCGGGCTGATCGTCGACGACGCGCACGGGCTCGGCGTCCTGGGCGACGGCGGCCGGGGCGCTCCGCACGCGGCGGGGCTCGCGGGCGACCCGGACGTCGTCGTGACGGTCACGCTCTCCAAGTCGTTCGGCAGCCAGGGCGGCGCCGTCCTCGGTCCCGCACCGGTCATCGACCACCTGGTCAACGCGGCGCGCACCTTCATCTTCGACACCGGCCTGGCCCCCGCGGCGGCGGGCGCGGCCCTCGCGGCGCTGCGCCTGCTGCGCCGCGAGCCGGAGCGGGCCGCACGGGCCCGCTCGGTGGCGACGGCACTGCACACCCGCCTGACGGCCGAGGGCCTCGAAGCGGTACGACCGGACGCCGCCGTCGTCTCCGTGCGCGCGCCGTCCCCCGAACGGGCCGTGCGGTGGGCGGCCGACTGCCGAGAGGCGGGACTCGCCGTCGGCTGCTTCCGCCCCCCGTCCGTGCCCGACGGCATCTCACGGCTGCGGCTGACCGCCCGCGCGGACCTCACCGACGAGCAGGTCGGCGATGCCATCCGTGTGATCAGCGCGACGCGATGACGGGCAGCTCGGTGATGGTCAGCTCAGTGCGGCGATAAAACCCTCCCAGGCGGCAGGGGCGAAGAGCAGGGCGGGGCCCGTCTTGTTCTTGGAATCCCGCACGGCCACCAGTCCGGCCCAGGGTCCTGGGCCCGGTCGTGCGGTCTCGACGCAGTTGTTCATTCCCGTACTCCGGCTGCTGCGCAGCCATCGCACGTCGTGGAGTGAAGTACTGGAAGGTACGTACCGAGGCAATGCAGACATGGGGGTGCCTCCTTACACGCCGTCACCTATCCCGGCGATGTAGTCCAACGAGTCCTCGGGCGAAAGGGCGTGGAACTGAAGGGCGTTGAAAGCCTCGCTGTAGGCCTGAAGGTCTTCTTTCCGCTCGAGGTAGAGGCTACTCGTCAAGTGGTCGAGAACAACCACATCCAGATCAGTTGTGTTCGGAAATGAGAAGATTACGAAAGGGCCGGTGATTCCGATGTGAGCCCCTGCGGCGAACGGCAGTACCTGAAGTCGCACTTGAGGCAGAGCCGCCGCCTCCCGCAGCCGCAGCAATTGCCGCGCCATGACCTCGGGGCCGCCGACCTCCCGGCGCAGCACCGCCTCGTCCAGGACCGCGCTGAGCTCCAGCGGCGGATTCGAACGCAGCACGTCCTGCCGGGCCAGGCGCACCTCGACGAGCGCGTCGAGCTTGCCGTCCTCCAGTCCGCCCACGGCTGCGTGGGTGACCGCCCGGGCGTACTCGGGTGTCTGCAACAGCCCCGGCACCACGGAGGTCTCCAGCGTGCGCATTCCGCTGGCCTGCGACTCCAGACTGATGAAGTCGCGGTACGTCGATGGCAGGACGCCGCGGTAGGCGTGCCACCAGTGGTGCCGTCCGTTGCCTTCGGCTCCCGCCAACACGACCAGGAGATCGCGTAATTCGGGATCATCGACGGCGTACGCGTCCAGTAAGCGCTCTACGTCCGCCGGCTTCACCCCGCTGGTGCCGGTCTCGATCCGGCTCACCTTCGACTGGTGCCAGCCGAGGAGGCGGGCCGACTCACCACTGGTGAGGCCCGCTTGGGCGCGCAGCGCGCGCAGTTCGGCACCGAGCTTGCGGCGGCGCACCGCGGGACCGTGCTGCATGGCCGTACTCCTTACTCCTTCCGAGCCGCCCAAATACGCTCTGCCGTCGCAGAGTTCACCGCATCGAGCGACAGATATATGCATATCTCGGTGGATCGCACCTGTGACCGGCCCAGTAATGGCAGTCTGTCGCGAAGCACCAGTCCGGGACCGTACTCGAACCATCCGCTCCGTGTCGGGCTCCGGTCCCGTGGGAAAGGGACGACGTCGCCATGGCAGATCACCAGGAAGCATCCGTCACTCTGCCGAGCGATCCCGCCTCGGTCTCCGCGGCCCGGAAGTTCGTCGCCGACGTGCTGGCCGAATGGGGCCTGCCGTGCGACTGCGAAGTCGCCGACACCGTACGCCTGATCGTGTCCGAACTAGCCACCAACGCCGTCCAGCACACGCTCGGACAGTCGCCCACCTTCACGGTCGATGTCCGGCTCGACCGAGAAGAACAACTGCGCATCGGCGTCACCGACAGCCACCCGCGCTTCCCCAAGCGTCTGCCCGCCGCCGTCGCACAGGACAACGGCCGAGGCATGGTGATCATCCGCTGGCTGACCGCCGAGTGCGGCGGCAGACTCACCGTCCGGCCCACTCGGGAGGGTGGTAAGACCGTCTCCATCGAACTGCCGTGGACGGCACCGGTCCAGCCGGTGCCCGCCGGAGGCCCGCAAGAGCCCTGAGCGGTGGCCTAGTTGTGCTGTGCGGCGCGTCCGAAGGCGCCGCGCAGCAGAGCCCGGAAAGCATCGGCCGCGGGTGCCGCCTCATCGATCCGGTGGACGACCGAGATCGTCCGGCGCAGATCTCCCGGCTCCAGCAGCCGCGTCCCCACCGGTGTCGCCGCGGTCCTCGCTACCATCTCCGGTACGACCGCGACCCCGAGCCCGGCGCTGACCAGCGCGCACACCAGGGCGTACCCCGGGGTCTCGACCAGCACCGACGGGGTGGCCCCGGCCCGGGCGAGCGCGGCCTCCACGCCCTGCCGGGGCGGATGGTCCGGGGCCATGCTGATCAGCGGCTGCCCGGCGAGTTCGGTCAGCGGCAGCCGCGCCGAGCCGCCCGCGAGGACATGCCCGGGAGCGGTCACCAGCACCAACTCCTCGACCAGCACCGGCTCCACGCCCACGGACGAAGGAAGGGGTACGGGCGCCGCGGGCTCGTAGGTGTGGGTCAGTGCCAGGTCCACCTCGCCCGCCGCGACCGCCGAAATGCCGGCCGGAGGCTCGTAGTTCGCGACCGCCAGCTCCACGTCCGGGTGCGCCCGGCGAAAGGCGCTGAGTACGGGCGGCAGCAGATGGATGCCCGCCGTCTGGAAGGTGCCCAGCCGCAGCGTGCCGCCCGACAGGCCCGCCAGACGCGCCAGTTCGTGCCGGGCCCGCTCCATCTCGTCGAGAATCCTGCGGGCCCGCGTCACCAGCAGCTCGCCCGCGCCCGTCAGCCGCGCCCCACGATGGGACCGCACCAACAGGGTCGCGCCCGCCTCCCGCTCCAGCTTCGCCAGCTGCTGGGAGAGCGCGGGCGGGGTGTAGCCGAGGCGCTCGGCGGCCCGGGTGATCGACCCTGCCTCGGCGACCGCCACCAGCGCCGCGAGCCGCGTCGGGTCGTACATGGCACCTCTCCACTAGCTCTGCCGCACTCGTCCGGGCCTGAACGGGCCTAAACGATTGCTTAAGACAGACCCAGGATATTCGACATACCTTCTGAAGGCCCGGTGCGGGCAGCCTGGTGTTCATGAACGCACAGCTCATCGCCTTCACGGGGGTCGCCGCGGGCATGGTCGCCATGCCGGGCGCCGATTTCGCCGTCGTCGTACGCAACGCCCTGGTCTCGCGCCGGGCCGGGGTCGTGTGCGCGCTCGGGGTCACGGGCGGGCTGCTCCTGCATACGGCGCTCGCCGTCGCCGGGGTCGCCGCGGTCCTCACGGCCGTCCCCGCGCTGTTCCGGGCGCTACAGGTCCTCGGCGGCGCCTATGTGCTCTATCTCGGGGTGCGGACGCTGCGGTCGCTGGGACGACCGCGCGAGACGGTCGCGGACCAGGCGGCACCCCGGGCGCGCCCGCTGCGACAGGGCTTCGTCACCAACGCGCTCAACCCGAAGGCGCCGATCACCTTCCTCAGCCTGCTGCCGCAGTTCGTGCCCGCGGGCAGCCCCGCCATGCCCCGCACCCTGCTGCTGGCGCTGATCGTGGTCGTCCTCGCCCTGCTGTGGTTCCCGGCGGTCGCGCTGCTGGTGGACCGGCTCGGCCGGTGGCTGCGCCGGCCGCGTACCGCCCGGGCCGTGGAGGGATTCACCGGTGCCGCGCTGACGATTCTCGGTCTGGTGCTTCTCCTGGAGCCGCTGCGGGTCTGATGTCCCGCTGCAGCAGCCAGGGCAGCACCCGCCACAGGGCCAGGCAGACGGCGAGCGTCCCCGCGCCCGCGGCGATGCCGGCGCCGCGGCCCAGCGTGACGTCCACGACGAGCAGCACCGATCCGGTGAACGCCAGCATGAGCACGCTCAGACCGACGGTGGCCAGCCGCGAGGAGACCCGCACGATGGTCGGCTTGACGTTGCGCTGGAACAACGAGCGGTGCAGGGCGGCGGGAGCCGTGAAGAGAGCGGCGGCCAGGACCGAGAGCAGCAGCGTGGTGACGTAGGTGGCGCGCTGCACCGTGTCGAGGGACGGGAAGCGCTGTGTGAAGGCCAGCGTCAGCAGGAAGGCGAAGAGGATCTGCACTCCGGTCTGCGTGACGCGCAGCTCCTGGAGCAGTTCGGCGAAGTTGCGGTCGGCGCGTTCGAGGGGCGTCTCGTGGCGTGCCGTCCGGGGAGGCTGATCGACCATGGTGAACGAGTAACCGTTCGGTCCCCGGTTCACGCCCCGTCATGGGCGGCGGCGCGGGCCACCGCCCCTGACGGGCGGATCAGCTGACCCGGCCGTACCAGACGCTCTTCGTCCAGATCTTCTGGAGCTTCACGACCTCTCCGGTCTTCGGGGAGTGCCAGATCTTTCCCTTCCCGGCGTAGATGCCGACGTGGTACACGCTCCGGCCCGAGTGGAAGAACACGAGGTCTCCGGCCTTGCGGTGCGAGGCGGAGACATGGTGGGTCTTGTTGTACTGCGCCGCGGCCGTACGAGGCAGTTGCTTGCCCGCCTTCTTGTACGAGTAGAGCGTGAGCCCGGAGCAGTCGAAGCGGCGTGGCCCCGCGGCGCCCCACTTGTACGGGGAGCCCTTCTTGGAGGCCGCGACCTGAAGTGCCTTCGTCGCGAGGGTGGCCGCCTCGGCGTCGGATGCGACGCCCGGGACCACCAGGCTGCCGCCCACGGCGGCGATGGTGAGGGCCGAGGCCGTACCGGCCCTCGTCCACAGCGACGGGACACGATTGAGCGCAGTCATGCGCAACCCTTCGTCAGCCGCCTGTGAAGGATGACCTGTCGGATTCGGACTGGCGAAGTAGCCCGGCCGCGCTGTGCGGCTTCACCCCAAGGACCGCCCGGATCTCTCCGGCGGCCCGCCGTGCTGGGTCCTCCACTCCTGCCGATCCACTTCTGTCGACCGGTCATCCGGGCGGCGGCAGGACTCGGCGTCCGCCCGGACCGCCCCGCCGCTTCGGCGGGGGCTTGTCGTCGGAAGGGATCTTCACGCATCTGTGTCGCAAATGCCGAGCGGAATCGGCGATTTGTGGGGTTACTCACCACTCACCCGTTCGGGTGGACACTCCTCCGTTCGAGGGGGTGTTGAGGGGGTCGACGATGCCCGTACCAGCATCGGAACACTTCATTCCGCCTCAGCGCTACGCCCGTTGCGCAACTTCTGCGCGCCTTTGGAAGGACCGGTGTCTACGCCATCCGGGGGTACACCATCCGGTCCGTTTGAGACCCGGGCCGGACGCTTCGTCGGCGCGTGCCGCGGCCCGGGTGTGCCTGCGTCAACTGTCGGAGTCGGGGGGCAGGGTGACCCGGGCCGCCCGCCGCTCGCCGTCGAGGACGCGCAGGGCCTGTGCCAGGGTCGGGGCATGTACCTCGCTCTCGCCCCGCTGGTGCATCAGCGCGAGGGCGTCACGCAGCGCCGTCGCCTTGCCGACCAGCGCCTGAGCGGCCCTCAGGCCGCGGTAGGTGTCACCGGGGCGGGCCGGGTTGATGCGGCCGAGCAGATCGACCACGTCGAGGTAACGGTCGATCAACTCGGCCTCGGCGCGCGTCAGCGCGGGCAGCGGGGGCAGATCGGGGATCATCGGGCGATCACCTCGCGCCGGGCGCGGTGCGCGAGGCCTTGCGGCTCGGGATGATCCGGTCGACCAGTCCGTACGCCACGGCCGCCGGCGCGTCCAGGATCTTGTCCCGCTCGATGTCCGCGGCGACGCGCTCCGGACTCTGCCCCGTGTGCCGTACGAGCATCTCCTCCAGCATCCTGCGGGTGCGCACCAACTCCTCGGCCTGGATGGCCAGATCACTCGCCTGCCCCTGCACCGGTTCGGGGAACGACGGCTGGTGCATGAGCACGCGCGCACCCGGCAGTGTGAACCGCTTGCCCGGTGTGCCCCCGGCCAGCAGCACGGCCGCGGCCGACGCCGCCTGACCCAGGCAGATCGTCTCCACGTCGCAGGTGACGAACTGCATCGTGTCGTAGACCGCCGTCATCGCGCTGAACGAGCCGCCGGGGGAGTTGATGTACAGCGAGATGTCCCGGTCCGGCGCCAGGTACTCGAGGTGCATGAACTGTGCCATCACATCGTTCGCCGATGTGTCGTCGATCGGCGTCCCGAGAAACACGATCCGCTCCTCGAGCAGCTTCGAGTACGGGTCCAGGGTCCGGTGCCCCGCGCTGGTGCGTTCGGTGAACTCGGGCAGGACATAGCGGGCGGACGGGCTGTCCATGGCGCGCGCCTCCTCTGATCGACGTCCGTAAAAAATGTACAGGACGTACGTCTCTGGGGAAGGGGGCCATGCTGAGAGCGAAAGCGGCGGCGGCCGCCCTCCGTGGGTGCTCGCGGAATCTTCCGCTGACCAGGGGCGTCAGAGCCCCGGTCTAAGCTGGACGACATGGCCTACGAGATTCCGGTGACGCAAGCCAGGGCTGAGCTCGCCGATCTGATCAACCGCGTGGTGTACGGCGGTGAGCGCGTCGTCGTGACGCGGCACGGGAAGCCCCTCGTCGCCCTGGTCTCCGCCGCCGACCTGGAGCGCCTCGAAGAACTCCCGGATCCCGCCGAGGAGCAGGTGGTCAGCTCCCTCTCCAGCGTCCGCGAGGTCGCGTCCGCTCCGCGCGAGCGCCAGCGCTTCGGCATCGCCGCGGAGCACCGGGGGCCCAACGCTTCCTGAGCCGCAGGCGGTTCGGACAGAGAGACAGAGAGACAGAGAGACAGAGAGAGACCGTGCGCCCCCGTCCGCTAGAGCGGGGGCGCACGGACGGTTCTGTGGGGGTGGCCGGTCGGCGGGGGCGGATCGCCGGGCCGATCCGGGAGGGCGGGGCCTCGCGTCGGTTCACGCGGGCGTTTTCCGGCGCGGTTCATATGGCGGTTCCTGAGGGCCCTCTTCCTGGAGAGGGGTAACCGCGCGGGATCCTGGGGCTCGCCGACGCGGGCTTCGCCCGGCGATGGTCCCCGCGGTCGCGGGGCGAGCCTTGAGCGTGCTGCCCAGCAGTACCGCTCCCAGGCCGAGCACGGCCCACCAGGTCAGGGTCAGCGCGGGCCCGGTCGCGGCGGCGCCGTCGAAGAACGACACCGAGAACGACACCGAGCGCAGCAGCGACACGCTCGCGCCCTGCGGCAGCCACTGGCCGATCGTCCCGACCGGCACGGGCAGCATCTGCGGAGCGGACCCGCGCCGGAGAAGGGGTTTCCGAGCAGGACGACCAGGAGCGCGCCGAGCCCGATGCCGGCCGGCCCCATGAGCGCCGCGAGCCCGGCGACGGCGCCGCTCACCGCCGGCGTCGACAGGCTCAGCGAGACGGCCTCGGCCCACCAGTCACCGGAGAGGATTCCCAGCCGGCTGTGCGCGATCGCGGTGGCCACCAAGCCGACGGCGACGGCGGCACCGGTCAGTGCGGCGGCCGCCCGGACACCCCGCAGACCGAGCAGGGTGATCACCGATCCCGCGGCCACACCGGCCAGCGCAAGCGGGAGCACGCTCGCGGTCAGGGCCGCGCCGCGCGGGTCCTTCGCGGAGGCGGGGACCACGTCGACGGTCGTCACCTTCGTGCCCTGCGGAGCCTGCTGCGCCACCGTCGGCTGGAGAATCTGGGCGACGAGCGGACTCGCCGCGGTGGCGGTCAGCAGTTCGGGGCCACCCTGCGCGGTGGCGACGACCGCGCCGTATACGGTCCGGTCCTCGATGGCGTTCCGGGCGGCCGCCTCGTCGGCGTAGCGGTGGATCTCGAACGCGCCCTCGTGCCGCGCCAGTTGCTTCTGGAGCTGGGCGGTCGCGGTCGCGGAGCCCGCCACGCCGAGCGGCAGGTCGCGGGGTGTGGTGCGGGCGGCCGGCCAGGTGAAGGCCCACATTACCGGCGCCACCAGTGCGGGGATCAGCGCGATCACGGCGACCGTAAGGCGGCCGAACGCCGGCGGCGGTGCGACGGCGCCGGAGGGCGTGGCGGAGGCGGCGGTCATGATCTTCCTGGTTTCCCTGGGGCGTGGGTCTCACGCCGGTCTGATGCACGCGGATGCCGATGCCGATGCCATGGCGCGGACGATGATCGCGCTCGCGCAGGGATTCGCGGCGCAGATGGCGCTGTTCCCCTCCGTACCGGCGGAGACCCTCCGGGACGGCCTGCGGGCTCTGATGAGCACGGGAGGGCCCGTCTCCCGGCCGTGAGTGGATCACAGCCTGGTTAACGTCCTTGAAACTCCGGCCAACTACCGTGCGCATCCATGCCACCAGGGGTTTTGGTGGCTGCGGCCACCGGACCCCGCACGGTCCGGAGCGAGGACTGTGAGGTGGGACGCCGTGCAACTGACCCCGCACGAGCAAGAGAGGCTGCTGATCCATGTGGCAGCCGACGTGGCCGAGAAGCGGCGCGCCCGCGGGCTGAAACTCAACCACCCCGAGGCCGTGGCGCTCATCACGTCGCACATCCTCGAAGGTGCCCGTGACGGCCGGACCGTCGCCGAACTGATGTCCTCCGGACGCAAGATCCTCACCCGGGACGACGTCATGGAGGGCATCCCCGAGATGATCCACGACGTCCAGGTCGAGGCGACCTTCCCGGACGGCACCAAGCTCGTCACCGTCCACGACCCGATCGTCTGACGGGGGAGGGAACGCCATGATTCCCGGAGAGATCCTCTTCGCCGACGGTCCCGTCGCCTTCAACGAAGGCCGCGAGATCACCACCCTGACCGTTCTCAACGCGGCCGACCGGCCCGTTCAGGTCGGCTCCCACTACCACTTCGCCGAGGCCAACCCCGGTCTGGACTTCGACCGCGCCGCCGCGCGCGGCAAGCGGCTCAACGTCGCCGCCGGCACCGCCGTGCGCTTCGAGCCCGGGATCCCCGTCGACGTCGAACTCGTTCCGCTCGCCGGCGCCCGTGTGGTGCCCGGACTGCGCGGTGAGACCGGAGGTGCCCTCGATGCCTGAGATCTCGCGTGCCGCGTATGCCGATCTGTTCGGCCCCACCACCGGCGACCGCATCCGGCTCGCCGACACCGATCTGCTGATCGAGATCGAGGAGGATCGTTCCGGGGGTCCCGGGCTCGCCGGTGACGAGGCGGTGTTCGGCGGCGGCAAGGTCATCCGCGAATCCATGGGTCAGGCGCGTGCTACGCGCGCAGACGGCACCCCGGACACGGTCATCACGGGTGTCGTCATCGTCGATCACTGGGGGATCGTCAAGGCCGACGTCGGCCTCCGCGACGGCCGGATCACCGGCATCGGCAAGGCGGGCAATCCCGACACGATGGACGGGGTGCACCCCGATCTCGTCATCGGCCCGGAGACCGAGATCATCGCGGGCAACGGGCGGATCCTGACGGCGGGCGCCATCGACGCGCACGTCCACCTGATCTGTCCGCAGATCGCCGACGAGGCGCTCGCCTCCGGCATCACGACGCTGATCGGCGGCGGCACGGGTCCCGCCGAGGGCTCGAAGGCGACGACCGTCACTCCCGGCCCCTGGCATCTGGCCCGGATGCTGGAGGCGATGGAGCAGTACCCGCTCAACTTCGGTCTGCTCGGCAAGGGCAACACCGTCTCGCACGACGCGATGCTGTCGCAGATCCGCGGCGGCGCGCTCGGCCTGAAGATCCACGAGGACTGGGGGTCGACGCCCGCGGCGATCGACGCCGCGCTGACCGTCGCCGACCGGACCGGCATCCAGGTCGCCATCCACACGGACACGCTGAACGAGTCCGGGTTCGTCGGCGACACGCTCGCCGCGATCGGCGGCCGCGGTATCCACGCGTACCACACCGAGGGCGCGGGCGGCGGGCACGCGCCCGACATCATGACCGTGGTCTCCGAGCCGCATGTGCTGCCCAGCTCCACCAACCCGACCCGGCCCTACACCGTCAACACCGCCGAGGAACACCTCGACATGCTGATGGTCTGCCACCACCTCAACCCGGCCGTCCCCGAGGACCTCGCCTTCGCGGAGTCCCGGATCCGGCCCTCCACCATCGGGGCCGAGGACATCCTGCACGACCTGGGTGCCATCTCGATCATTTCGTCCGACGCCCAGGCCATGGGGCGGGTGGGTGAAGTCATCATGCGGACCTGGCAGACGGCTCATGTGATGAAGCGGCGGCGGGGTGCGCTGCCGGGCGACGGCCGCGCGGACAACCATCGCGTACGTCGCTATGTCGCCAAGTACACGATCAACCCGGCGCTCGCGCAGGGGCTCGCCCGCGAGGTCGGCTCCGTCGAGACCGGCAAGCTCGCCGACCTCGTGCTCTGGGAGCCCGCGTTCTTCGGCGTCAAGCCGCATCTCGTCATCAAGGGCGGACAGATCGCGTACGCGCAGATGGGCGACGCCAACGCGTCCATCCCGACGCCGCAGCCGATCCTGCCCCGGCCGATGTTCGGGGCGATCGGACGGGCCCCGGCCGCGAACTCGTTCAACTTCGTGGCGCCGCTCGCCATCGAGGACGGGCTGCCGGAGCGGCTCTCGCTCGGGAAGCGGTTCGTCGGCATCGAGTCGACGCGGGCGGTCACCAAGGCGGACATGCGCGAGAACGACGCGCGGCCGCGGGTGCAGATCGACCCCGACAGCTTCGCCGTGCACATCGACGGGGAGCTGGTGGAGGCCACGCCCGCCGCCGAACTGCCCATGGCCCAGCGCTACTTCCTCTTCTGATGTCCAGGGCAGCGCTACTCGTTCTGGCCGACGGCCGCTTTCCCGCCGGAGGGCATGCGCACTCCGGCGGGGCCGAGGCCGCCGTCAAGGCCGGGCGGATCACCGGGGCGGCGAGTCTGGAGGACTTCTGCCGCGGGCGGTTGCATACGGCGGGGCTGGTGTCGGCCTCACTGGCCGCGGCGGCCGCCATCGGGGTCGACCCGGTGGCGCTGGACGCGGCTGCGGATGCCCGTACGCCGTCGCCCGCGTTGCGGGTTGCCGCCCGCAGGCTTGGGCGGCAGTTGATGCGGGCGGCTCGGGCCACCTGGCCCTCGGCCGAGCTTGACGCGCTGGCTCGGGAGTTCCCCAAGGGGGCGCATCAGCCGGTTGTGCTGGGGCTGGCCGCGCGGGGGGCCGGGCTCGGGCCCGATGATGCCGCGTACTGCTCCGCGTACGAGAGTGTCAGTGGTCCGGCGACCGCGACCGTCCGGCTGCTGAGCCTTGACCCGTTCGATGCCACGGCGGTTCTTGCCCGGCTCGCTCCGGAGCTGGACCTTGTGGCCCATCAGGCGGCGGACGCCGCCCGCCACGCGCTCGACGACGAGGTCGGGGTCGATGCCTTGCCTGCGGCGTCCGCGCCGCTGTTGGAGATCAGTGCGGAGGCGCATGCGGCTTGGCCTGTACGTCTGTTCGCGTCGTAGGGGTTTTCGCCCCCTCCGCCCCTGCCCTTCCCGTATCTGGGGGCTGCCGCCCCCAGACCCCCGCTTCGGCCTGAACGGCCTCGTCCTCAAACGCCGGACGGGCTGAAAACCCCGGCCGGAGCTGAAAACTGGAGCCGCCATCATGCACCTCGACCACACCCACTCCCACGACGGCCCCTCCGCCGTCAGCGCCGACGCGCACCGCGCCGACGGCTCGCGCCGTGCCCTGCGGATCGGGCTCGGCGGACCCGTGGGTTCCGGGAAGACCGCGACCGTCGCGGCGCTGTGCCGGGTCCTGCGCGAGGAGTTGTCGCTCGCCGTCGTCACCAATGACATCTACACGCGTGAGGATGCCGAGTTCCTGCTGCGGGAAGCCGTGCTGCCGCCCGAGCGGATCACCGCCGTGGAGACGGGGGCGTGTCCGCACACGGCGATCCGGGACGACATCTCGGCGAACCTCGAAGCGGTGGAGGATCTGGAGGACGAGGTGGGGCCGCTGGATCTCATCCTCGTGGAGTCCGGGGGCGACAACCTCACCGCGACGTTCTCCAAGGGGCTCGTCGACGCGCAGATCTTCGTGATCGATGTGGCGGGAGGGGACGACATTCCGCGCAAGGGCGGGCCCGGTGTGACCACTGCCGATCTGCTCGTGGTCAACAAGACCGACCTCGCGCCGTACGTGGGCTCCGATCTGGGGCGGATGGCCGCGGACGCCAAGACGCAGCGGGCCGAACTGCCCGTCGTCTTCCAGTCGTTGCGGACGGAGGACGGGGTCACGGCGGTCGCCGGGTGGGTGCGGGAGCGGCTCGCCGCGTGGGCGGCATGACGGCAGCGGGGGTGCGGGCCACCGCACGGATTTCGGCGCGGGACGACGGACGGGGCGGCACCTCGTTGCCCGTCCTGGAAGGTCATGGGCCGCTCGCCCTGCGCCGGACCCGGGCGAGCGGCTCCGAGGCGCGCGTCATGATCGTCGGTGCGATGAGCGGTCCGCTCGGCGGGGACCACTTCACCGTCGAGGCGGAGGCGGGCGAAGGAGCGCGGCTGCACGTCGGATCGGCCGCCGCCACCATCGCCCTGCCGGGACAGGCCAAGGGCGAGGCCCGCTACGACGTGCGCCTGAGCGTCGCGGACGGGGGCGAACTGCTGTGGCTGCCCGAGCAGTTGATCTCCGCCAACGGGAGTGATCTGTACGTCTCCTCGCGCGTCGACCTGGCGGCGGGTGCCCGGCTCGTCTTCCGGGAGGAGCAGGTACTCGGGCGCGCCGGTGAGGAACCAGGGCGGCTCAGCAGCCGTCTTACCGTGCGGCTCGACGGACGGCCGTTGCTGGACCAGGAGTTGTCGTGCGGGCCGGGTGCGCACGGAGGGTGGGACGGACCCGCTGTCCTCGGGGGCCGGCGCGCCGTGGGGCAACTCGTCGTCGTACGGCCGGAGTTCGAGAAGGAGCCGCCGCAGGGGCGACTGCTGGGGGAGTACGCGGCACTCACGCCGCTTGCCGGGCCCGCCGTGCTCGTGACCGCGCTGGCGTCCGACGCGCTGCGGCTGCGGCGCGTGCTGGACGAGGCGTTGCGTGTGCTCGGCTGAAACAAACCTCTCCGCTCAACGGAGCATCGCGCACCGGTTATCGGATTAGTAAAGAAGGCCGGTCACCTCTGTTCTCAGGGACCTCACAGCCGAAAGGATCCCCGTACCAATCGCAACGATGTACGGGGAGGTCCCACTTGAGGGCTATGAGACCGACGAGACGGGTGACAGCGCTCGGTTCGGCCGGAGCGCTCGTCACGGCGACCCTGATAGCCGGAGCCGTCGCGGCGCCGTCGGCCACCGCCGACTCGCGCCACGGCCAGAGCCGCGAGCAGCGCGGAGCGGCGATCGCCGCGGACCGGGCCGCCAAGGCCGGGATCGACTGGCAGGACTGTCCGGCGGACTGGGGCTTGGAGAAGCCGATCCAGTGCGGCTGGGTCACCGTCCCGCTCGACTACGCCCACCCGAACGGCAAGCAGATCAAGCTGGCCGTGGACCGCATCGGGAACACCGGCACCCAGGAGGAGCGCCAGGGCGCCCTCGTCTACAACCCGGGCGGCCCCGGTGGTTCGGGCATGCGCTTCCCGCGCCGCGTGACCACCAAGAGCGCCATCTGGGCGAACGCCGCCAAGGCATACGACTTCGTGGGCTTCGACCCGCGCGGTGTCGGCCACTCGGCGCCGATCTCCTGCATCGACCCTCAGGAGTTCGTGAAGGCGCCCAAGGCCGACCCCGTCCCCGACACGGAGGCGGACAAGCTCGCCCAGCGCAAGCTGGCCGCCGAGTACGCGGACGGCTGCGCCGAGCGCAGCGGCGACATGCTGCCGCAGATGACCACGCCGAACACCGCGCGCGATCTCGACGTCATCCGGGCCGCCCTCGGTGAGAAGAAGCTCAACTACCTGGGCGTCTCCTACGGCACGTACCTGGGTGCCGTCTACGGCACGCTCTTCCCGGGGCACGTCCGTCGCATGGTCGTCGACAGTGTCGTCAACCCGGCGCGGGAGAACATCTGGTACCAGGCCAACCTCGAGCAGGACGTCGCCTTCGAGGGACGCTGGAAGGACTGGGAGGACTGGGTCGCCCAGAACGACGCGGCCTTCCACCTCGGCGGCACCCGGGCCGAGGTCCAGGACCAGTGGCTGAAGCTGCGGGCCACCGCCAAGGCGAACCCGCTCGGTGGCGTCGTGGGACCGGCCGAGCTGATCTCCTTCTTCCAGAGCGCCCCGTACTACGACTCGTCGTGGGTGCCGGTCGCGACGGTGTTCAGCAAGTACGTCGCCGGTGACACCCAGGCGCTCGTCGACGCCGCCGCCCCCGACCTGTCGGACACCGCGGGCAACATCTCCTCGGAGAACGGCAACGCCGTCTACACGGCCGTCGAGTGCGCGGATGCCAAGTGGCCCACCAGCTGGAGGAAGTGGGACAAGGACAACACGCGGCTCAACAAGGACTACCCGTTCATGACGTGGGCCAACGCGTGGATGAACCTGCCCTGTGCCACCTGGCCGGCCAAGCAGCAGACCCCGGTGGACGTCAGGACCGGCAAGGGTCTGCCGGCCGTCCTGATCGTGCAGTCCACGCGTGACGCCGCCACCCCGTACGCCGGCGCCGTCGAACTGCACAAGCGTTTCCAGGGCTCCCGCCTGATCACCGAGCAGGGCGCGGGCTCGCACGGCGTGACCGGCCTGGTCAACCCGTGCATCAACGGGCGGGTGGACACCTACCTGCTCACCGGAAAGACGGACGCGGCCGACGTGACGTGCACGCCGCACGCCACACCGAATCCGTAGTTCCCCGCGGACGAGGGGGCGGCCGGGTTTCCGGTCGCCCCCTCCTTCATGACGTCAGCCAGGCGTCTTCCGCCGCGTAGTCGAAGAGATCCCCGTACGTCCGGAACATCGCGGGGTATGCCTCCCGCCAGTCCCGCCCGGCCAGTCGGCGCTCGATCCAGGCGATCGACTCCGGGAGCGACTCGGCGTAGCGGATCACCGGGCGGTAGCCCAACTCCCGTTCTGCCGCGGTCATGTCGCAGATGACGGGCAGCGGAACCGACCAGGGCGTGTCGCCCACGGTGGGGGCGGGAGCGGGGCCGTCCACCAGAACGTCCTCGTTCTCCACGCCCATCACGGCGTCGATCGCCGCGCCGATCTCCGCCACCGTGGGCGCGTCGGGGTCGCAGGCGTTGAGGACCCGCGATCCCGGTCGTGCGGCCGCCAGGCGGATCAGCTCCGCGATGTTGCGGACGTTCGCCGGATGGAAGCGGCTCTCACCGCCGAACGCTAGGATCCGCCGGCGACGGCCGTCGAGATTGCGCTTGACGAAATACAGCTCGCGGGGCGAGCGGCAGTACGGGCCGTGGATCGCGCCCGCGCGCAGCAGGGTCGTCGGCAACTGGTCACCCGCGGCGAGGAGTTCACGCTCGAGGGCCACCTTCTGAGTGCTGTACGTGGCAGCACCGGGCGGAACGGTGCGTTGCCCCTCCGGAATCGGCACCGGGTACTCGGGAAACCCGTCCGGTTCGGACTGCGTATCGAAGCCGCGCCCCTTGTCGTCCTCGTACACCGACACGCTGGAGATCACCACGGCCGAGCCGACCCGATCGGCCAGACCGGTCAGCTGGCGTGCGTGTTCCGCCCCGTACGCGACCATGTCGACCAGCACGTCGCAGCCGTCGCCGATCACCGCGCCCAGTGCCGCGTTGTCGTCGCGGCCGAGCTGTGCCGCACGTACCTCCGCGGGCCAGGTGTCGTCCCGGCCCCCGCCGCGCGACGCGGCCGTCACCTCCCAGCCGTCCCGCGCCAGCGCGCCCACAGCCGCGCGCCCGATCTGTCCGGTCGCTCCGATCACTACAGCACGTCTCATACGTAGAAAATGTACAGGACGTACGCTCTAGTTGGCGGTCTCATCAACTCAGCGGCATCCGGGGGAATTTGCGACCCGCCTCCACCTTCTCGGCGGCCTCCTCCGCCTTGACGACGGCCGCGTACCGGTCGACGTACTCCTGCTCGGAGAGGGTGAGGATGGCGTACATGATCTCGTCGGTGATGGCGCGCAGGATGGCCTTCTCGTTCTCCATCCCGGCATAGCGGGAGAAGTCGAGGGGCTTGCCGAAGCGGATCACCACGGGGTGGAAGTTCGGGATCTTCTGACCCGGGGGCTGGGCCTCGAAGGTGCCGATCATCGCGCAGGGGATGACCGGCACTTGGGCCTTGAGGGCCATCACCGCGACGCCGACCTTGCCCTTGTAGAGGCGGCCGTCGTGCGAGCGGGTGCCCTCCGGGTAGATGCCGAGCAGTTCGTTCTTGCGCAGCACGCCGAGGCCCTCACGGATCGCGGCCTGGCCCGCCTCCTTGCCGGAGCGGTCCACCGGGATCTGCCCGGCGCTGCGGAAGAAGGCGGCCGTGAGCCTGCCCTTGATACCCGGGCCCGTGAAGTACTCGGCCTTCGCGAGGAAGGTGATGCGCCGCTTGAGGATCGCGGGCATCAGGAAGTGGTCCGAGAACGACAGATGGTTGCCGGCGACAATGGCCGCGCCCGACGAC
This sequence comes from Streptomyces sp. NPDC029292, assembly GCF_055569295.1. Taxonomy (NCBI): domain Bacteria; kingdom Bacillati; phylum Actinomycetota; class Actinomycetes; order Kitasatosporales; family Streptomycetaceae; genus Streptomyces; species Streptomyces sp. NPDC029292. The sequence goes on along the minus strand of NZ_JBVHXR010000019.1, from coordinate 192,839 downwards.
GGTATGTGCTCAAGTCCCTCGATCCGAGGCCGGAACACCAGCCTCAACAACGGCCCAAGAAGGACGTATTTGAGGACGTAATAAAACACTGCGGCACTCCTCTGTTCCCCCGGGGAGCGATCAGTGTAGGCGCGGCCGTCGCCGGGCGTAACCGTTCCGGTGTCATGCTCTGTGGCCTCTTGGCCGGTATCAGACCCCTTCCGTCAGAACCTTCTCAAGGGCCCCGAGAGCTGACCGGAGTTCCTCGCCGGTGATGGTCAGCGGCGGGGCCAGGCGGATCGTCGAACCATGGGTGTCCTTGACCAGAATCCCTTCGCGCATCAGACCCTCACTGATCTCGCGGCCGGTGCCGATGGCGGGGTCGATGTCGATGCCCGCCCACAGCCCGCGCGAGCGGAATCCCTCGACGCCCTTGCCCACGAGCGCCGCGAGGCCGCCGCGCAGCACCACACCCAACTCGGCTGTACTGCGCTGGAATTCACCGGTCTCCAGCAGCCCGATGACGGCCGAACCGATCGCCGCCGCGAGCGGATTGCCGCCGAACGTCGAGCCGTGCTCGCCGGGCCGCAGTACTTCCAGCACGTCCCGGCGTCCGACCACCGCGGAGACCGGCACGATGCCGCCGCCGAGCGCCTTGCCGAGCAGCAGCAGGTCCGGGACGACGCCCTCGTGCTCGACGGCGAGGGTGGTGCCCGTGCGGCCCAGGCCCGACTGGATCTCGTCCGCGATGAACAGGCAGCCGGTACGGCGGGTCAGTTCGCGTACGCCGGTGAGGTAGCCGTCGTCCGGGATGACCACGCCCGCCTCGCCCTGGATGGGCTCGATCAGCACGGCCGCCGTGCTCTCGTCGACGGCCGCTTCGAGCGCGGCGAGGTCGTTGTACGGGACCACACGGAAGCCGGGCGTGAAGGGGCCGAAACCGGTGCGGGCCGTCGCGTCCGTGGAGAAGCTGACGATGGTGGTCGTACGGCCGTGGAAGTTGTCGGCGGCCACGACGATCGTCGCCCGATCCGGCGCGACGCCCTTCACCTCGTACGCCCACTTGCGGGCCACCTTGATGGCGCTCTCCACCGCCTCCGCGCCCGTGTTCATCGGCAGGACCATGTCCAGGCCCGTCAACTCGGCCAGGGACTCGGCGAATTCGGCCAGCCGGTCGTTGTGGAAGGCGCGCGAGGTGAGCGTCAGCTGGTCGAGCTGGCGGTGCGCCGCCTCGATCAGCACGGGGTTGCGGTGGCCGAAGTTGAGGGCCGAGTAGCCCGCCAGCATGTCGAGATAGCGGCGGCCCTCGACGTCCTCGACCCAGGTCCCCTCGGCGCGGGCGACGACCACGGGCAGCGGGTGGTAGTTGTGCGCGAGGACGGGGGCCTCGGCGCGGATGAGGTCGGCGGACGTACGCGTACGCGGGGGAGCGGTCATGAACGGATCTCCTGAGTGCAGCACTTGATGCCGCCGCCGGCCTTGTGGAACTCCGAGAGGTCGACGGGGACGGGGACGTAGCCGTGGCCTGCGAGCTGGTCGGCGAGCGCCTCGGCGCGCGGCGCGATGAAGACGTGGCGGCCGTCGGAGACGGAGTTGAGGCCGAAGGCCAGCGCGTCCTCGCGGGTCGCGCGCACCGCGTCGGGGAAGAGGCGGGCCAGTACCTCGCGGCTGCCCGGCGAGAACGCCTCCGGGTAGTACGCAATGTTTGCTTCGTGCCCGTCGTCGAGGACGAACAGCGCCGTGTCCAGGTGGTAGAAACGCGGGTCCACCAACTGGAGGCTGATCACCGGGACGCCGAAGAACTCCTGCACCTCGCGATGGGCCTCGCGGGTGGTACGGAATCCGGTGCCGGCCAGGACGTACCGGCCCGTGGGGACCAGATCGCCCTCGCCCTCGCACACCGACTCGGGGCGGTAGACGTCGAAACCGGCCGCCTTGAACCAGGTCTCGTACGCGGTGGACTCGGGACGGCGCTGGGGCGCGTGGAAGAGCGAGCCGAAGACGCGGCCCGCCAGGACGAGCGCGGAGTTCGCGGCGAACACCATGTCCGGGAGATCCGCGACCGGCTCCACGGAGTCGACGGTGTGGCCGTGGGCACGGTAGGCGCGGATCAGCGCCTCCCACTGCCCGCGGGCGAGATCGACATCCACCGGTGTGTCCGGGTGCATCCAGGGGTTGATCGCGTACTGCACGGCGAAGTGTCTGGGGTCACAGACGAGAAAGCGCCGAGGGCGCGGCACACGGCTGTCGGGCACAGAGAGGTTCCTCCGCTTCCTGCGGTGTCGACTGGGGATGCCTCCACGGTAGGAAACGGGGGATACAGGCGACAAGCGACGAAAGCTGCGCGTGTACGCAGCTTTACTGCGTAGTTCTGGCGGTCAGCGCACGGTTCATGCGTCGGTCGGTGCGGCGTGGGTCGCGCCCGCCTCCGGGGCCTCCGGCAGCAGGTGGGACAGCACCATGTAACTGATCGTCTTCCGGATGAACGGCTCGATACGGATCCGCTCCAGGACCTCCTCGAAGTGCTCCACGTCGATCGCCCGCACGTGCAGCAGCGCGTCCGCGCCCCCGGTCACGGTCATCGCCGCGGTGATCTCCGGATGGTTGCGCACGACCTCCGCGAGCCGCCGGGGCGGCGCCGCGCCCTCGCAGTACACTTCGACATACGCCTCCGTGCGCCAGCCGAGCGCCGCGGGCTTCACGGTGGCCGTGAAGCCGGTGATCACGCCCGTCTCGCGCAGCCGGTCGACGCGGCGCTTGACCGCGGTGGCCGACAGGCCGATCGCCGCGCCGATCTCGGCGAAGCTCGTCCTGGCATTGGCCATCAGGGCCGTGATGATCTTGCGGTCGAGGTCGTCGAACATCGCGGGCTTGCTGTTCATGGCGGCACTGTATCCAGCGGCAACGTCCACGCCCCGCACATGTCCAGGTGTACGAATCGCTCTTACACTCCACTCTCATGCTGCGCTCGCTCGCCGTCGACGACGAACAACCGTCCCTCGAGGAACTCCTCTATCTACTGAACGCCGATCCACGGGTCAGCAGCGCCGAGGGCGCGAGCGACGCGACCGAGGCGCTGCGCCGGATCAACCGGGCACTGGAGTCGGGACCCGACGGGCCCGAGGCGATCGACGTCGTCTTCCTCGACATTCACATGCCGGGCCTGGACGGGCTCGACATGGCCCGGCTGCTCACCGGGTTCGCCAAGCCGCCGCTCGTCGTGTTCGTCACAGCCCACGAGGGCTTCGCCGTGCAGGCCTTCGACCTCAAGGCCGTCGACTATGTACTGAAGCCCGTACGCCGGGAGCGGCTCGCCGAGGCCGTACGTCGCGCCGCCCAACTCATCGACGCCGCCCCGCTGATACCCGTGCACGAGCCCGACCCGGACCAGATATCCGTCGAACTCGGCGGTGTGACGCGCTTCGTGGCCGTCGAGGACATCACCCACGTCGAGGCGCACGGCGACTACGCCCGTCTGCACACCGCCCAGGGCAGTCACCTCATCCGCATCCCGCTGTCCACCCTCGAAGAGCGCTGGCGTTCCCGCGGCTTCGTCCGCATCCACCGGCGCCACCTCGTCGCCCTGCGCCACATCGGCGAACTCCGCCTGGACGCGGGCACGGTGAGCGTCCTCGTCGACTCCGTCGAACTCCAGGTCAGCCGTCGGCACGCCCGCCAACTGCGCGATCTGCTGCTGCGCCGGACCACGAGCTGAGGGGGAACGACATGCCGCAGGACCCGACCGAACGTCGCGTGGTCGTCACCGGAGTGCCCCGGCGCACCCGCCGGACGTCCGGCTACTACCGGCCCAGGACCGAGATCGACGAGCAGACCACACTCGGCCACACCTATGTCCGCTCCCTGATGCGCAGTCAACTACGGGTCGCGCTCACGGTGTTCGCCGTCCTGATGCTGCTCGTCGGCCCGCTGCCCCTGGTCTTCGCCGCGCTGCCGGACGGCGCGGGTCTGGAATGGGCCGTGCTCGGATTTGGTGTGTACCCGCCGCTGGTGCTGCTCGCGCGCTGGTACGTGCGGCGCGCGGAGCGCAACGAGAAGGACTTCGTGCGGCTCGTCGAGGACCGCTGAACCGTGGATCAGAACTACGCCGTTCCCGCAGTCGCCCTCGTGGTGGTGTCGACCGTCCTGGTAGGCGCGTTCGGCCTGCGCATCTCCCGCACCACCTCCGACTTCTACGTCGCCTCGCGCACCGTGGGACCCCGGCTCAACGCGGCCGCGATCAGCGGCGAATACCTCTCCGCCGCCTCCTTCCTGGGTATCGCGGGCCTCGTGCTCGTCCAGGGCCCGGACATGCTCTGGTACCCGGTCGGGTACACGGCCGGCTATCTCGTCCTGCTCCTGTTCGTCGCGGCCCCGCTGCGCCGCTCGGGCGCGTACACACTGCCCGACTTCGCGGAGGCGCGGCTCGGATCTCAGGCGGTGCGGAGGCTTGCCGGCGCCTTCGTCGTCGGGGTCGGCTGGCTGTATCTGCTGCCCCAACTGCAGGGAGCGGGGCTGACATTGGCGGTGCTGACCAACGCGCCCGACTGGTTCGGCGGGGTGCTCGTCGCCGTCGTCGTGGTCGCCACCGTCGCCGCCGGCGGGATGCGCAGCATCACCTTCGTGCAGGCCTTCCAGTACTGGCTCAAGCTCACCGCCCTGCTGGTCCCCGCCCTCTTCCTGGTCCTCGCCTGGCAGGCCGACGGGGCACCGCGCGAGGCCTTCGACGAACCGGCGACCTTCCGCGAACAGCGGATCGTGCGCGTCGAGGACACCCTCGACCTGAAGCTCTCGCGTCCGCTGGTCATCACGGCGACGGGCAGCGTCGACGGTCGCCGGTACGAGGACGAGCGCGTCCGACTCCCCGCAGGCGCCCACCACATCGAGCGCGGCACCCGGTTGGCCTTCACCAAGGGCGACCCGGTACCGGTGGCCGACCGCGGCAGCAACGGCGGCATGTCGACCTCGCTCGCCGCAGGCCGCGAGGAACGCCCGCTGTACGCCACGTACGGACTGATCCTCGCCACCTTCCTCGGCACGATGGGACTGCCGCACGTGGTCGTCCGCTTCTACACCAGCCCGCACGGTGTCGCCGCCCGCCGCACCACGGTCGCCGTGCTCGGCCTGATCGGCGCCTTCTATCTCCTCCCGCCCCTCTATGGCGCGTTGGGCAGGCTGTACGCCCCCGAACTCACCCTCACCGGGAATACGGACGCCGCCGTACTGCTGCTGCCCGACCGGATGATCGGCGGAGTCGGCGCGAACCTCCTGGGCGCGCTGGTGGCGGGCGGGGCCTTCGCGGCGTTCCTGTCCACCGCGTCCGGACTGACCATGGCGGTGGCCGGCGTGCTCACCCAGGACGTGCTGCCCTCGCGCGGGGTACGGCACTTCAGGCTCGGCACCGTGCTCGCCATGGCGGTGCCGCTCGCGGCGAGCGTCCTGGTGGGCGGGCTGCCGGTCGCCGACGCCGTGGGGCTCGCGTTCGCCGTGTCCGCGTCGTCGTTCTGCCCGCTGCTCGTCCTGGGCATCTGGTGGCGGCGGCTCACCCCGCCGGGTGCGGCCGCCGGAATGCTGGTCGGCGGTGGCTCCGCGCTGGTCGCGGTGGGCGCGACCATGGCGGGCTATCCGGGCACGGGCTCGCTGCACGCCCTCCTCGCCTGGCCCGCGCTGTGGTCGGTGCCGCTCGGCTTCGTGACGATGGTGCTGGTGTCACTGGCCACGGCGGGCCGGGTGCCGGTAGGTACGGCGGCGATTCTGGCGCGGTTCCATCTGCCGGAGGAACTCGCCGGGGGACAGGTACGCGCGGAGGCCGAGGCATGAGCGGGTTCCTGGCGGGGCTCTGCGTCGCCGTACTCCCGCTGCTCGCGGCCGGATTCTGGCTCGGCAGGCGCACCGCGCGGCCCGAGAGCCTCGGCGGGCTCGGCACGCCCGTCGAGCACGCCACCTTCCAGACCCTGCACACCGCCTCGCTCGCCGCGCCCCCGCTGCGCGCGGGCCTCACCGAGGAGACGGCAGGACGCTCCGCGCGACGGCTGCGCACCCTGCTCGGCACGGACGCGCTGTGTCTCACCGACCAGGAGACGGTCCTCGCCTGGGACGGTGTGGGGGCACATCACCGCAGCGAGATCATGGAGCGGCTCGGCGGCCCGCTGGAGACCGGCCGCGGCGAGGCCTTCCGGCTCACGTGCGACGAGCCGGACTGCCCGCTGCGCTGGGCCGTCGTCGCGCCGCTCACCGTCGACGAACGGGTGCACGGAGCGCTCGTCGCCTGCGCGCCCCGCGAGTCCGCCGTCCTCGTACGGGCCGCGGGCGAGGTCGCCCGCTGGGTCTCGGTGCAACTCGAACTCGCCGACCTCGACCGGTCCCGTACCCGGCTGATCGAGGCCGAGATCAAGGTACTTCGCGCCCAGATATCCCCGCACTTCATCTTCAACTCGCTCGCGGTGATCGCCTCGTTCGTCCGCACCGACCCCGAGCGCGCCCGCGAACTGCTCCTCGAATTCGCCGACTTCACCCGCTACTCGTTCCGCAGACACGGTGACTTCACCACGCTCGCCGACGAACTGCACGCCATCGACCACTACTTGGCCCTCGTCCGGGCCCGCTTCGGGGAGCGTCTCTCGGTCACCCTGCAGATCGCGCCGGAGGTGCTGCCGGTCGCGCTGCCGTTCCTCTGCCTCCAGCCGCTCGTGGAGAACGCCGTCAAGCACGGCCTGGAGGGCAAGACCGACAAGAGCCACATCAGCATCACGGCGCAGGACGCGGGCGCCGAGGCCCTGGTCGTCATCGAGGACAACGGCGCCGGAATGGACCCCGACCGGCTGCGCCGCATCCTGTCCGGAGATGTCAGCCCCTCGGGCGGCATCGGGCTGTCCAACGTCGACGAACGGCTGCGCCAGGTGTACGGGGACGACTACGGCCTCGTCATCGAGACCGCGGTGGGCGCGGGCATGAAGATCACCGCCCGGCTGCCGAAGTACCAACCGGGCGTGCACTCGGCGGGACGGCTGCCCAGGGAGTGAAGGCCGGGACGGCTGCGCAGAGAGTGAAGACCGGGACGGCTGCCCAGAGAGTGAAAGTCGGGGCGGCTGCCCAGGCGGTGCCTGTCACGTGCTGGGCGAGGCCACCATCCCGAGCGTGATCAGACCCAGCACCACCCAGCCGAACCACAGCCAGCCGTTGCTGCCGAGCGCCACCGTATAGGCCGTCACGACGACGAGCCCGCCCACGGTGAGCACCCCCATCGTCTTCGTCGAACCGGGCATCGCAGCACCCTCCTCCAGGCGGGTCCGCGACGCGGGCCGTGGCCTTGGGCCCATTTTCACCCGGCGGGAGGCGGTTCGCCAGGGCCGGGCGGCCTACTCGGCACCGTGCATCAGCGTCTTGTCCAGGTGCTCAATGCTGCAGACCACCAGGTAGTACCCGTTCGCCCACCGTGTTGCGCTGCGCAGACCATGACTCCAGTAGACGTCGGAGCTGTACCGGTAATTCTCCGGCGGGGCGTCCTTCGCGCACTGTTCGTCCGCCTTGGCGTTGGCGGCATCGCCGGACGCGTCGGTCTTCAGGTGCGTGATCTGGACGACCCGTCCCGCGTGGTCCTTGTCGCAGGCGACCAGTTCGTAGTGCGTGTTGGTGAGTGCGTCACCGTCCACGTGGCCGACGCAGTCCTCCTTCTGTATCTGGGCCGGGTCCTTGAAAGGCGTCCCGTACGAGCGGTGGTTTCCGAGTGGGCCGTACACCGGGCCGTGCTCTCCGACCAACAGGCACGCGACGTTGCCGCCGGTGGTGTCGAAGCCCTGGCGCGTGGGCACGACGGCCATACTCTTCACGTTCCACGCGAGCTTGCCCGCCGTCTCCTTCGTCCGCTCCTCGCACACGTCCGAGCCCCGGCGCTTGGCGACCTCGTAGGTGGGAGCCTTGTACAGCTCCATCACCTGCCCGTCGGGGGACTCCTTGCAATCAGGGCTCAGCTCCAGACGTGGGACACCCGCCACGGACGCGGGGGACGGGATGCCGCGGACGCAGTCGCCCGACCGGAGCGGTTCGGAGAGTCCGACCGCGTCGCCGTACGGCAGTACGGCCTTGCGCGCCATCGCGTACCAGACTCCGCCCGCGGTCAGCCCCAGTGCGAGGAGCAGCGCCGCCAGTCCCTGCAGGACGCGGTGGCGCTTGCGCCGCCGCCTGCCGGTCCCGGTCCCGGTCCCGGTCCCGGGGACAGGGGTGCCCGGCGCTCCGTACCAGGGCGGGCCGAAACCATGGGCGGGCTCCGGCGGGGCCGCGGACGGCGCGCCAAAGCCGCCGGCCGACCGCGGAATGCCGGGGGCGCGCGGACCGATGCCTTCCGTCGGCTGTGGAATGCTCGGGGTCGGCGGGCGGATGCCCTCCGCCGACTGCGGGGTGTACACGAGTGGTGCGGCGGAACCTTGCGCCGTCGGGCTGTACCAGGCCGGTGTGGCGAAGCCCTGGTCCCGCGCCGGGCCGCCGGAGCCCTGCCCCGGAGGTGTCGGACCAGGAGTCCCGTCGGAGGTGACGAGCCCCGCCCACGGCGGCTGTGAGCTCGTGTCGACGTGGGTCGGCGGATGGGGCTCGGGCGTGATGATCCGGGCCAGGGCCGCCGCCGCGTCCTCCGCGGAGATGCGCCGGGCGGGATCCTTGACCAGCAGTGCCTCGACGACCGGCCGCAGGGCCCCGGCCCGGGCCGGCGGCGGCGCCTCCTCCAGGACCACGGCGGTGAGCGCGGCGAGGTCGGTGTCGCGGTCGAACGGTCCGAAGCCCTCCACGCCGAAATACAGGGTGCAGCCCAGCGAGAACAGGTCGGCCGCCGCGGTCGGCGGCCCGCCCGTGGTCCGCTCCGGCGCCAGATAGCCGACCGTGCCCACCAGCATGGACGTCCTCGTCCAGCGTGTCTCGTGCGAGTCCGGCTGGACGGAGATGCCGTAGTCGGTGAGCAGGATCCGGGAGCCCGGCATGCCCGTGCGGTCCGGGGCGAGCAGGATGTTGGCGGGCTTGACGTCCCGGTGCATGATGCCGCGCTCGTGCCCGGCGGTCAGCGCGTCCAGGACCGCGAGGCCGATACGGGCGCACTCGTCGGGGGCCAGCGGGCCGCGCCGGTGCAGCCAGCCGCGCAGATCCTCCGCGCCCGCCACATACTCCATCACGATCCACGGCAGGCCTTCGTGCTCCAGGACGTCGTGCACGGTCACCACGTGCGGGTGCCCCCGCAGCACCGCCGCGTGCCGCGCCTCGGCGCGGGCGCGCGCGATGCGGGACTCGTGCTCCTCGCCGCCCTCCGGCATGTTGCGGAACCTGATCTCCTTGAGCGCGACATCGCAGTCGAGCCGCTGGTCGCGGGCGAGCCAGACATGGCCCATCCCGCCGGAGCCGACCTGGTCGACGAGCAGATACCGGCCGGCGATGATCCGGCCCACTCCCGACTGCGGTGATCCTGGTGCCATCCGGTTGCTCCCCGGGTTCTGCGCTGGTTCGTACGCGGGTCAGGACATGACTCCGGTGAGCCCACCGGAGTCGGTCGCGTCGGTCGCGGCGGGGTCACCGGACACGGAGTCGCCGGCGCCGGGGTCGCTCGAGGCCGGGTCGCTCGACGCGGGTGCGCTGCTGGCCGTCGGCTGGGTGGAGGCCGGGTCGCTCGTGACGGACTCCGACGGGGTGGCCGCCTCGCTGGTCGGGATGTCGGGCGGAGAACTGCTCGACGCGGGCGGCGAGTCCGTCCCGCCGCCCGAACCGGGCGGTGTGGACGTCCCCGGCGACCCGGTGTCGCCGCCCGAGGGCGATGCGCCGCCCGGTGGCGAGGACGAGGAGCCGGACTGCGGCGGTGGCGTCGTGTCGGTGCCCGTACTCGACCCGTCGGTGCCCGTACTCGACTCGTCGGGTCCGGTGCTGGACTCATCGGGTCCGGTGCTCGACCCGTCAGGGCCCGTGGTCACCCCGCCGGAGTCCGGGGGAGAGCTCTGCCCGCCGGTGTCGTCGGACTGCACGAACAGCGTGACGGGCGCGCCCCACTCCAGCGTGCTGCCCTCGACGGGCTGGGAGGCGGTGACCTGGGCGTCGTCGGGCGGCAGGGAGCCGCCGCCGTATTCCATGGCGAGCCCCGCGTTCGCCAGGTTCTGGGTCGCCTGGGCGAACGTCATGGAAGTGACGGTCGGGACGGTGTGTTCCGCGTGGGTGTCGAAGGACGTGTCGCCACCGCCGATGCCGAGCTCGCGGGAGATGCCGTGGTCGGGGTCGTTGACGTCGATGAGTTGGAGCTGGTTGATGTCATGGTTCCCGGGCGGCGGCTCGACGACCACGATGTGGTTCTTCTGATAGCCGGGCCACTGCTTGTTTCCGCCCTTGAACCGCACCTTGGTCTTTCCGACGGCCTTCTTGTAGGGACGCAGCGGATTACCGCACGAGCACTTCACCGCGGGCAGTCCCTGCTGGTCGACCAGAATCGCGATCCCCGTCTGCAGCAAGGCGCCGAAGGGGACGGCCTTGCCGTTCTTGTACTCGTGGTTCGTCGCGAGAGTGTCGTGGCGCAGTACGACCGGTGTGAGTCGATCGATATAACTCGGTATCTCGGCGGTGGTGATATTCAGGATCCGTGCCCATTCCCGCGCCTTCGCGGAGTTCTCGGGTGCGGTGAGGAATTTCTTCAGCTGCGTCACGACACAGGTGCCGGGCTTGGTCGAGCCGCCGAACTCGCCGGTGGCCCCACCGCCATCATCCTGTCCAGTGCCACCACCTTGTCCTGTGTCACCACCTTGTCCTGTGCCACCACCTTGTCCCGGCGAGCCGTTGTCCCCGCCGGTCGCACCCCCGTACAACCCCGGATTGTTGCTGGCCTGCACGCCACCGCTCGGTCGTGCCTCAGGGAGGTGGATGTCCTTGCCGAGCTTGCCGTCCTCCTTGAAGAAGGGATTGGCCTGCGAAATCCCGGCAGCCACGGCCCGCACTACGAACAATTGATCGGATTTGCTGCACCCGCTGACTATCAGCACGGAAACCAGCACCAGAGCCATCCTGCGGGCCGCCGATATCCCAGCCCTTTGCATGGACGCGCGAAATGTCATGACCGCTCCCCCTGCGGTTTCCCCCGTGGACCCCGCAGACCGGAAGCTGGACTTCAGACACAGACCGGACGCGGAGCTTCGCATCTCATGCTACTGAACGGAAATGCCTTTCACGCAAGGTGAATCGCAAAGTTAATTCAGCGACCGCGTGCGTTGAGTGAGGCCAGATATGCGTTGTACGCCTCGAGTTCCTTGTCGCCGTCCCGGTCGGCGGCCCGGTCCGTGCGGCGGGCCTGCCGCTTCTCGGAGGCGTACCACTGGAAGAGCAGCGCGAGCAGTACGAGGACGGAGGGGATCTCGCTGAACGCCCAGGCGATGCCGCCCGCCGCGCTCTGGTCGGCGAGCGCGTCGATGCCGAGCGAGGCGGGCGGGTTCTTGTACGTGGCGACCATCGGCTCGGACCCCATCATCAGCGCGATGCCGAAGAACGCGTGGAACGGCATGCCCGCGAACAGCTCCAGCATCCGCATCAGATAGCCGGGGCGGTGCGGACCCGGGTCGACGCCCATGATCGGCCAGAAGAAGACCAGGCCGACGGCGAGGAAGTGACACATCATCGCGATGTGTCCCGCCTTGGAGCCCATCAGGAAGTCGAAGATCGGCGAGAAGTACAGCGCGTACAGGCTCGCGATGAACAGCGGGATGGTGAACGCGGGGTGCGTGATGATCCGCATATAACGGCTGTGCAGGAACATCAGCAGCAGCTCACGCGGCCCCTTGTTGCCGCGTTTCGCCGCGACCGGCAGCGCACGCAGCGCCAGCGTGATCGGCGCCCCGAGCAGGATCAGGATCGGCGACAGCATGCTGATCACCATGTGCTGCACCATGTGCACGCTGAACATGACCATTCCGTAGTCGTTCAGCTTGGTGCACATCACGAGCATCACGGTCAGCACGCCGATGACGAAGGCGACGGTCCGCCCCACCGACCACTTGTCGCCGCGCCTGGCCAGCCGCACGACCCCCCAGCCGTACAGGCCGAGCCCGAGCAGGCAGGCGACGAGGAAGAACGGGTCCGCGGACCACTCGAGCCCCCGCCCCAGCGTGAACGGCGGCAGATCCATGGTCATGCCGTGCCCGCTGTGATCCATCCGCCGGCTCCTGTTTCGTACGGGTTGTGCGCTGTCTGTCCGCACCAGAGTAGAACTGCCCCCGGCCGCAGCTGCGACCGGGGGCAGTTCCAGCTACGTACGGATCAGAGCACGCACTCCGCCTCGGCGTACCGCTCTTCGGGCACCGTCTTCAGCGTCTCCACAGCCTCCGCGAGCGACACCATCACGATGTCGGTCCCCCGCAGTGCGGTCATCTTGCCGAAGTCCCCACGGTGTGCGGCCTCCACGGCGTGCCAGCCGAAGCGGGTGGCGAGGACACGGTCGTACGCCGTCGGCGTGCCGCCCCGCTGCACGTGCCCGAGGATGACCGGCCGCGCCTCCTTGCCGAGGCGCTCCTCCAGCTCCAGCGACAGCTGCCGGGCGATCCCTGCGAACCGCTCGTGCCCGTAGACGTCCTTGCCACCCTCGTCGAAGGCCATGGTGCCGGCCTTCGGCTTGGCGCCCTCGGCGGCGACGACGATGGCGAACCGCTTGCCCGCCTCGAAGCGCTCGCCGACCTTGGCGGCCAACTCCTCGATGTCGAAGGGGCGTTCCGGTACGACGATGGCGTGCGCGCCGGCGGCCATTCCGGAGTGCAGCGCGATCCAGCCGGTGTGGCGGCCCATGACCTCCACGATCAGCACGCGCTGGTGGGACTCGGCCGTCGTCTTCAGCCGGTCGAGGGCCTCGGTCGCGACGCCGACGGCCGTGTCGAAGCCGAAGGTGACGTCCGTGACCGCGATGTCGTTGTCGATGGTCTTCGGCACGCCGACGATCGGCAGGCCGCTGTCCGAAAGGAGCCGGGCCGCCTTCAGCGTGCCCTCGCCGCCGATCGGGATGATCGCGTCGAGGCCGAGCTCCTGGACATGCCCCTTGGCCCGCTCCACGCCGTCACGCAGATGCGCGGGCTGGACCCGGGAGGAGCCGAGCATGGTGCCACCGCGCGCCAGGATGCCGCTCACCGCGTCGAGGTCGAGCTTGAGGTAGTCGCACTCCAGAAGGCCCTTCCAGCCGTCCCGGAAGCCGATGACCTCGTCGCCGTGGTCCACGACGGCGCGATGCACGACGGACCGGATGACGGCGTTCAGACCGGGGCAGTCGCCGCCGGACGTGAGGACACCAATGCGCATAGCCCGAAATACCTTCTCAACGTGGGCCGGGGACCGGACCACGCTGTCCGGCAAGTAACCCCGCCACCCTACCGGCGGGAGGGGGCGGGGCCGTAGCGGGCGTCCGCCTGCTGGACGCCCCCGCACACGTGAGCGGAGGCCCTGTCAGACGGGCTGCCGCGCAGGTTCTGCGGAACCGTTTCGCAGGAGCGTCAGGCGGGCTGCTGCGCAGCCGCGATGCGCTCGTTGCGGAGCGACTCGTACCACCGGTCGTCGATCGGCGGCAGCGCGTTCACGTCCAGCGCCAGCTTCAGCAGCAGGTCCGCGATCTGCGGGTTTCGCGCGAGGACGGGCCCGTGCATGTACGTACCGAAGACCGTGTCGTTGTACGCGCCCTCGGTGCCGTCGCCCGTGCCGTTGCCCTTGCCGAGCCGCACCTGCGCGAACGGGCGCGCGGTGGGGCCGAGGTGGGTGACGCCCTGGTGGTTCTCGAAGCCGGTCAGCTGCGGCAGGCCCAGCCGCGGGTCGATGTCCGCGAGGACGTCGCCGACGCACCGCTCGCCCTCGCCGCGCGCCGAGACCACGTCGAGCAGGCCGAGGCCCGGCTCGCGCTGTCCGAGGTCGTTGATGAACTCGTGGCCGAGGATCTGGTAGCCGGCGCAGACCGAGAAGACGATCGCGCCGTTGCCGACCGCGCGGTGCAGTCCGCCGTCGCGGCGCAGCCGCTCGGCCGCGAGCCGCTGCGGCCGGTCCTCGCCGCCACCGATCAGATAGATGTCGCCGGAGGTGGGGATCGGCTGGTCGCTGCGCACGTCGAGGCGGGCCACGTCGAGGCCGCGCTGGCGGGCCCGGCGCTCCACGACGAGGGCGTTGCCCTGGTCGCCGTAGGTGCTCAGCAGGTCCGGGTAGATCCACACCAGACGCAGGCTGTTGTCACTCATTCTCTTCGTCCTCCGTGGCTCAGTTGCCGACACGACGCCGCAGATCCTGGAAAGCGGTGTAGTTCGCGATGACCTCGATCCGGCCCGGCGGCGCGAGCTGCACCGCCTGGTCGAGGTTCTCGCACACCTGGAACGACTGGTTCGCGACCTCCAGGCGCACGGCGAGGTCCAGCTTGCGGTCGCCGAGAACGAAGATCGGGTGCCCGGTGAGCCGTGTGTAGTCGACGTCCCACAGCCACGAGGTGTCGGTGCCGTCGGCGCCGCGCGCGTTCACCGAGAGGATGACCGGGGTCGGCGGCGGGTCGATCAGGGAGAACGTCTCCAGCCAGCCCGCGGGGTTCTTGGCGAGCAGCAGACGCAGGTCGCGCTGCATGAACTGCACCACGTCGTAGCGTCCGGCCACCGCCTGCACCTGGTACATGCGTTCCAGGGCGACCTGTGGCGGTACGCCGAAGACGGCGGCGACGGCGGCCGACGAGGCGGCGTTCGCCTTGTTGGCGCGGCCGGGCAGCTGGAGGTGGATCGGCCAGGCCGAACCGTGCGGGTCGAGGACGTGGTCGCCGGAGAGCGCCCAGGTCGGCGTCGGACGGCGGAAGCCGCAGTCGCCGCAGAACCAGTCGTCGCCGGGGCGCTGCATCACACCGCCGCAGGACGGGCAGGACCAGGCGTCGTCCTTCCACATCTGCCCGGCGGCCACCCACATCACGTTCGGTGAGGAGGACGCGGCCCACACGACTAGCGGGTCGTCCGCGTTGGCGACGACCACGGCCTTCGAGCCGGCGAGGCCCTCACGCCAGTGCTCGGCCATCATCCGGGTTTCGGCGGCCCGGTCGAGCTGGTCGCGGGAGAGGTTGAGCAGCGCGATGCACTTCGGGTCGGTGTCGCGCGCGACACCGGAGAGGTACTTCTCGTCGACCTCGATGACCGCGTACTTGGCGTCCGAACCCCCGGCGAGCGCCGAGGTGATGCCCGCGGGCATGTTCGCGCCCAGCGCGTTGGACACCACCGGTCCGGCGGCGCGCAGCGCCTCCGCGATCAGCCGGGTGGTGGTGGTCTTGCCGTTGGTGGCCGACACCAGGATCACGTCCAGGTGTGTGGCCAGCCGGGCCAGCAGGTCGGGGTCGAGCTTGAGTGCCACCCGGCCGCCGATCACCGATCCGCTGCCGCGTCCGGCGGCACGCGAGACGGCCGCCGCCGCCTTGCCCGCCGTCACGGCCAGCTTGGCCCGCGGCGTCAGCGGGTCCGAGTTGCCTGACATCGTTTCTCGATCCTCCTTGCGTACGCGCCGCGCCTCTGCCCCCGGCACCGTGTGGGCCTCAGCCTATCGAGATCCACTCACGCGCCCGAATCGCGGCACCATCACGGTGCCCGCGCGACATGCGCGCGCCTCCCAGGACCGTACCCTTGCCGCCATGCGACACGGCTCCATCCCGGGCACCCACGGGCGCGTCCGGCCTCTGACCCTGCTCGGTGACCCCATCCTGCACACACGGTGTGAAGAGGTCACCGACTTCGGCCCCCAACTCGCCCGGCTCGTCGAGGACATGTTCGCGACGATGTACGCCGCGGAGGGGGTCGGCCTCGCCGCGAACCAGGTCGGCGAGCCGCTCAGAGTCTTCGTGTACGACTGCCCGGACGACGACGATGTCCGGCATCTGGGATATGTGGTGAACCCACGCCTTGTCGAGGCGGATGGTGTGGTGCTGCGCGGGCCGGAGGGGTGTCTGTCGCTGCCGGGGCTGGAGGCGGGCACGGAGCGGTACGACCATGCCGTCGTCGAAGGCTTCACGGTCACCGGCGAACCGGTCCGCGTGCATGGCGTCGGCTGGTTCGCGCGGTGCCTGCAGCACGAGTGCGATCACCTTGACGGTGGGGTGTACGTGGACCGGCTGAGCGGCTGGCGCCACCGCCGGGTGATGCGGCAGGTGGCGCGGGCGTCTTGGGGGCGCTGAGCTTTGCAGCTCAAGGACGGCCGGTCAGAATCCCGGACCGCCGATCCGATCTCCGGCCGCAGCGAGCCGACCCCACAACAGATCAGCCAGACTCCGTACCAACTCGGCCCGCGAGCAAGGCCGTTCGCCCAGCCACCAGTCCCCGGCGGCATGCATCATGCCGACGATCCCGTGACCCCACACCCGCGCGAGCTGCTGGCTGCCGGGACCGAGATCGACCCGCTCCTCGATGACCTCGGCCAATTCCTCGCCCATGCGGCGCAGCAACGGCGCGGAGTGCTTGCCCACGTCGAATCCGGTGTCACCGGGCTGCCCGCCCTCCGCCGGATGCATCAGGAAGCGGTACACCTGAGGGCGTGCCTCGATGGCCGCCAAATACGTGTCCAGCGTCTGCTCCACCCGCTCGCGGCGCTCGGCGGGCGCGTCCAGCGCGGCCCGCAGCGCTTCGAGGAGGGCGTCGGTGTGCCGCTTGGCGAGCGCGGCGTACAGTCCGCCCTTGTCGCCGAAGTGGCGGTAGAGGATCGGCTTGGTAATGCCCGCCTCGGCGGCGATGGCGTTCATCGAGGCCCCGGGGCCGTCGCGGAGTACCACCCGGTCGGCGGCCTCCAGCAGCTCGCGCCGGCGGCGGTCGGCGGACCTCTGCTGATCGGTCCGCTGTGTGGTGTCCATGACTCTCTCCCCACCCGTGCTGATTCGGTGACGCCTGGGCAAACTAACACTCATCGGCGTATGCGTATCGAACGGGCTGCCGAGCGTGGCTCGGGAGTTGACTTTTCCTACTGGTCAGTAACACACTCCAGTTACCGCAAGTAACACTTTAGCGCAGCGCTGGAGGGGCCGTGGCCGAGTTCACTATGGATCTCAACGACGAACAGAAGGAGGTCCGGGACTGGCTGCACGGCTTCGCCGCCGATGTGATCCGCCCCGCGGCCGCCGAATGGGACGAGCGCGAAGAGACTCCCTGGCCGGTCATCCAGGAGGCCGCGAAGGTCGGCATCTACTCCCTGGACTTCTACGCCCAGCAGTACTTCGACCCCACTGGGCTCGGCATACCGATGGCCATGGAGGAGCTGTTCTGGGGTGACGCGGGCATCGCCCTGTCGATCGTCGGCACCGGCCTCGCCGCCGTGGGCGTCCTCGCCAATGGCACCGAGGAGCAGATCGGCACCTGGATTCCCCAGATGTACGGCGATGCCAATGATGTCAAGGTCGCGGCCTTCTGCTCCTCCGAGCCCGACGCCGGCTCCGACGTCGCCTCCATGCGCACCCGTGCCGTCTACGACGAGGCCAAGGACGAGTGGGTCCTGAACGGCACCAAGACCTGGGCGACCAACGGCGGCATCGCCAACGTCCACGTCGTCGTCGCGGTCGTCGACTCGGAGCTGGGCTCCAAGGGCCACGCCTCCTTCATCGTCCCGCCGAACACGCCGGGCCTGTCCCAGGGCCAGAAGTTCAAGAAGCACGGCATCCGCGCCTCGCACACCGCCGAGGTCGTCCTGGAGAACGTCCGGATCCCCGGCTCCTGCCTGCTCGGCGGCAAGGAGAAGCTGGACCAGCGCCTCGCCCGCGCCCGTGAGCGCGCCAAGGCGGGCGGCGGCGAGCGCGTGAAGAACGCTGCCATGGCCACGTTCGAGGCGTCGCGTCCGGCTGTCGGTGCGATGGCGGTCGGGACCGCGCGGGCCGCGTACGAAGAGGCCCTCGAGTACGCCAAGACGCGTGAGCAGTTCGGGCGGCCGATCATCGACAACCAGGGTGTGGCCTTCCAGCTCGCCGACATGCGTACGTCGATCGACGCGGCCCGGCTGCTGGTGTGGCGTGCCTCCTGGATGGCGGTCAACGGCAAGCCGTTCACGGCGGCCGAGGGGTCGATGTCGAAGCTGTTCGCCAGTGAGACGGCGAAGAAGGTCACCGCTCAGGCGGTGCAGATCCTTGGCGGGAACGGGTTCACTCGTGAGTACCCGGTGGAGCGGATGCACCGTGACGCCGCGATCTACACGATCTTCGAGGGGACGAGTGAGATCCAGCGTCTGGTCATCGCGCGAACCCTGTCGGGGATGCCGATCCGCTAGCGGTGTTTCAGGGGCGTGAGTTGCTCGATGTCGTACCTCGCCCTGAGCTCCTCGATCGCCGCATGGTCGGGCGGTCCCCCCGACCCCAGGATCTCCAGCAACTCCTCGAAGTAGCGCTCGTGGTCCGGGGGCGGTGATGCCTGGAAGAACATCTTCGCCGGGGTCTCCATGGGGTTGGAGAAGGCGTGCGGGCACCCGGGCGGTACGACGATGACCGTGCCCGGTGTAGCCCGGACCGCCCGGTTGCCCGAAGGGGACTCCCACTTCTGCCAGTGGTCGGGTGTGCGCACGCGCGGCTCGAAGGCGAGCACGTCCAGCTCGCCTTCGAGCACGTAGAACAGCTCCTCGCTGCGCGTGTGCACATGGGCGCCGACGTCGAATCCGGGCGGCACGACCACCTCGAAGGTGGAGGCCGTGCGCGAGTGCGAGCCGGTCACCTTGAACGTCACGTGCTGGGCGGGTGTGCGCACCACGCGGCCGTGCCCCGGCGGCACGAGCAGCCCTTCGGTCGCCGTCATCGGTCGCTCACCACATCACGGGCAGGGCCTCGGGGCCGCGGATCAACGCACCCTTCCTGAAGGGGACTTGGTCCGGTGGGACGGCGAGCCGCAGCCCCGGCATCCGGTCGAGCAGCGCGTCGACCATGAGCTCGGACTCCAGCCTGGCCAGCATCCCGCCCGGGCAGTAGTGCGGGCCGTTGCCGAACGTCACGTGCGGATTGGGGCTGCGCGAGAAGTCGATCGTCTCCGGGAAGGGGAAGACGTCCGGGTCGCGGTTCGCGGCCAGATAAGACACGTAGAGCGCGTCGCCCGCCCGGATCCGTACGCCCTTGATGTCCACGTCCTCCATCGCGATGCGCGACAGCCCGACCGAGTTGCGGTGCGGGATGTAGCGCAGGAGCTCGTCGATGGCCTGGGGGCGGATCGCCGGGTCGGCGCGGAGCCGCTCGCACAGGTCGCGGCGGGTCAGCAGGATGTAGAACATCTGCCCGCTGTTGTTGGTGACCGCCTCGCCGCCGATCTGGAGGAGCACGGCCAGCCCGACGGCCTCGTCGAGCGTGATCTCGTCCCGGCCCACGGCGGAGCCGAGCAGCGAGGTGACGTCCTCGCCCGTGCTGCCGCCGCGTTCGCCGATGAGCTTCGCGAAGTACGCACCCATCTCGTCCTTGGCCTTCTCGCTGACCTCGGCGCCGTGCGAGGAGGACAGGATCAGCTGCGTCCAGAGGTGCATGCTCTGCCGGTCGACGGCCGGGACGCCCATCAGCTCGCAGATGACCGCGATGGGGAAGGGGCTCAGGACCGCCGCCGTGAGATCGGCGGGTGGCCCCTCCTGGAGCATTTCGTCGACCAGCTCTTCGAGCAACCGCCGGGACTTCTCGCGCACCCGCTCCACCCCGCGCGCCGTGAAGGCGGCGGCCACCGAGCGGCGCAGCCGGGTGTGGTCGGGCGGGTCGAGGAAGCCCACCGCGCCCCGGGCCGGGATGAAGTGCGGGGCGAGCCGCGTGACCTGCTGGTCCATGACCGCCTCACGGCTGAACCGAGCGTCGTTGGTGACCATGCGGACGTCGTCGTACCGCGTCACCAGCCACGCCCAGCCCTCGCCGTTGGGCAGCTGGATCCGGGTGACCGGGCCCTCGCGCATCAGCTCGGTCAGGACCGGGTCGAAGTCCACGCCGTTCAGGTCGAGGGCGGGCCAGTGACGGACGGGAGGGAGTGCTTGGGTGATCGTCTTCTCGGTCATCGCGGTCACGCCCTCCCGTCGCTCGAGGAATGCCAGCGGCCCAGGGCCATCTCCGCGGTGATGCCGGGGCCGAAGCCCGCGAGCAGTCCGCGCGCGGTGTGCTCGGCGCCGCCCTCGTCGAAGAGACGGCGCAGCGCGTCCAGGACGACGGCGCTGGCGATGTTGCCGTACTCGGTGAGGGTGGCCCGGCTGAACCGGAAGGCGTCCGGCGGGACTTCGAGGAACTTGCTGAGGTCGTCGAGGATCCTGGGGCCTCCCGCGTGGATGATGTAGAAGTCCAGGTCGGAGGCGTCCCAGCCGTGCTGTCGCGCAAGGGCGTGGAGCGCGGGAGCGAGCGGTTCCATCGTCCCGGGCACCCGCTTGTCCAGCAGGAAGTGGAAGCCGGTGGCCCGGACGTCGTACATGATCCAGTCTTCGGTCTTGGGGACCAGGTACGAGCCGTTGCGCTCCAGGTGGATGCCGGTGCCGCCCTTGCCGCGTACGACGGCCGCGGCGATACCGTCCCCGAACAGGCCGTTGCACAGGAGCGAGCCGACGCCGAGGTCGGTCGGCTGGTAGCAGAGGGAGCAGAACTCGCAGGCCACGATGAGCGCGTTGGCGTCGGGGTAGGCCGTGCAGAAGTCGTGTGCCCGGTTGATCGCGGCGCCTCCGGCCGCGCAGCCCAGCTGGGCTATGGGTATCTGCCGGGTGTCGCTGCTGAAGTCCATCGAGTTGATCAGCCAGGCCGTGAGCGAGGGCATCATGAACCCGGTGCACGACACGTAGATGATCATGTCGATGTCGGTGGTGAGCATCTCGGCGTCGTCCAGCGCCCGCTGCACGACCGCGGGGACGCGGGCCTTCGCCTCCGTCTCGTAGACCTTGTTGCGTTCCTCGAAGCCCGGGTGTTTCAGCGTCTCTTCGATGGGTTGCACGATGTGCCGGGTTTGGACGCCGGTGTTCTCGATCAGCCGGAGTGCCAACGGCAGTTGGGGGTGGTCCGCGTGACGGGAGCTGGCCAGCTCCAGAGTCTCCTCCATCGTGATCACGAATTCCGGAACCGAGACCGAGGGTCTGCACAAAGTCGCCATGGAGCCCGCCTTCTTTCGCCTTCCGGGGAATGCTTCGTCCCCCGGCGGAAGAGCTGTTCACCCACGATGCGAAGGGTGGTTCACCCACGATCACCCGAAAGGGCGGGGATATCGCGTCGAATTACTCCATTCCGGGGAATTTCGGGTGAGTGTGGGAATCTGGTGGAAGGGCCCCGGACAGCCGAACCGAAGGAGTACGCGATGACGCGGACGGCCAGGGAACTGCTGGACAGCACCACCGGGAAGCTCGCCCCGGACCCCCATGCCAACCGGCTTCTGCCCCTGATCGCCCGGGGCGCGGCGCAGCGCTCCACACTCGCCGCGCTCGCCCTCGAACAGCGCCATGTGATCGCCGCGGACCGCCGGGCTTTCCTGTATCTGGCCGAACGACCGGCCGACGGCCCCGAGGCCTCCGCCTTCTTCGCCATGCTCGCGGAGGGTGAGGCTCTGGCCCAGGACCGGCTCGGCGCGTACGCCGCCGCGGTCGGGGTGGACGAGGCGCGGGCAGCGGCGTACGAGCCGCTCGCGGACTGCCAGACCTATCCCGCGTACGTCGCCTGGCTCGCCCTCAACGGTTCACCGGCCGACGTCGTCCTCGCGCTGAGCGCCAACTTCGCGGCGTGGGGCGGCTATTGCGCGACGATCGCCGGGGCGCTGCGTCGCCATTACGGCTTCGACGACGAGGCCTGCGGCTTCTTCGACTTCTTCGCCGAACCGGCGCCGGAGCTGGAGCACCGGGCTCTGGCGGCCGTGCAGGCGGGGCTCGACGCAGGACGAGTGGACGAGACCGAGGTGTACCGGTACGGCCGCCTGTTGCAGGGCTACGAGGCAGGGTTCTGGCACGCCCTGTGGGAACTCGACCAACGCGTCCTGTGACGAGCGCCCCATCGGGGCGTGGGCTGTGACACTGTGCGGCTGTGCCGCGTGGGCGCGACCTGCCACGTACGGCCTGCGGACTGCATCGAACCGCACCCCCTACGGCGCACCCTGGCCAGGGGCGGACCCGCTGCTGTGCGCGATGCAGGCCACGTCGATGCGATCGGCGAGCTTGGCGAGTTCGATCGTGAGCGCGGCCACCGTGTCCTCGTCGAGCCCGTCCTGGCCGGCCTCCACCAGATGCAGCCACCGGCCGCCCACCGTGCGCAGCAGCTTGCTGACGTCGGCGGCCGCCACCTGCAACGTGCCGCGGTCGTCGACGATCAGAGGCAGGGTCACTTCGCGGTTCACAGAGGGGATCGTAGCTGCGGAACGCTCACGCTCCGTGCCATACGGTGGTGATGTTGCAGAACTCGCGGATTCCGTGCCCCGACAGCTCACGCCCGTAGCCGGACCGCTTGACCCCGCCGAAGGGGAACGCCGGGTGGGACGCCGTCATCCCGTTGACGTACACGCCACCCGCCTCCAGATCACGGACGAACCGGTCCACCTCGGTCTCGTCGCGCGTCCAGACGTTCGAACTCAGCCCGAACGGGCTGTCGTTGGCGAGGGCCACCGCCTCGTCCAGGTCGGCGGCGCGGTAGAGCGTCGCCACGGGCCCGAAGGCCTCCTCGTGGTGGATGCGCATGTCGGGGGTGATGTCGGCGAGGACGGTGGGCGCGTAGTACCAGCCGCGGTCCGTGAACCCTTCGGGGCGTTCGCCGCCGCACAGCACGGTCGCACCGCCTTCCACGGCGTCGTCGACCAGCACCTCCAGGTCGCCGCGGCCCTGCTCGCTGGAGAGCGGCCCGACGTCCGTGTCCTCGTCCAGCGGGTCGCCCACCTTCAACGCCTTCATGCCCGCCGTGAACCGCTTGGCGAAGGCGTCGAACACGTCCGTGTGCACGATGAACCGCTTGGCGGCGATGCACGACTGCCCGTTGTTCTGCACACGCGCCGTCACGGCGACCTGCGCGGCCCGGTCGATGTCGGCGGACGGCATGACGACGAACGGATCGCTGCCGCCCAGCTCCAGGACCGTCTTCTTGACCTCGTCCCCGGCGACCGAGGCGACGGCCCGGCCCGCCGGTTCACTCCCGGTGAGCGTGGCCGCCTTGACACGCGGGTCGCGCAGGATGTCCTCGACCGCGCCGGAGCCGACCAGCAGCGTCTGGAAGCAGCCCTCGGGGAAGCCCGCCCGGCGGAACAGGTCCTCCAGGTAGAGGGCGGTCTGCGGCACGTTCGAGGCGTGCTTGAGCAGGCCCACGTTGCCCGCCATCAGCGCGGGCGCGGCGAACCGGACCACCTGCCAGAGCGGGAAGTTCCACGGCATGACGGCCAGGACCGGGCCCAGCGGCCGGTAGCGCACCAGGACGCGGGAAGCGCCGGAGTCCTTGGCGTCGGACTCGGCGGGCTCCTCGTCGGCGAGAAGGCCCTGGGCGTGGTCGGCGTACCAGCGCATCGCCTTCGCGCACTTCGCGGCCTCCGCGCGGGCCTGCCTGACCGGCTTGCCCATCTCGGTGGTCATCACCCGGCCGATGTCGTCCTGGTCCTCGTCGAGGAGGTCGGCCGCCCTGTGGAGCAGCCGCGCCCGCTCGGCGAAGGACGTGGTGCGATGGATACGGAACGCGGCCTCGGCGGTCGCGAGCCTGCGCTCGATCTCCTCGGCGCCCAGGGCGTCGTACGTCTTGAGCGTCTCGCCGTTCGCCGGGTTCACCGTCGCGATGGGCATGGCCGACCTCCTGAAAGCGGGCTGTGTTTCGACCCTCCCGCGCGGCGGGGTGCGGCGCAACGCGGAGGGCCCCCGTGCCGTGCGCGGACCTGTGCTCTCAGTCCGAGTGTTCCACGAGCCGGTCGAGAAACTCCGCCTGCGCCTTCACGATCAGCGCGCGGGCGCGGTCCAGAGCGAACCACTCCACCCGGTCCAGCTCGGGGAACTCCTGACGGCGGCCCGACTTCGGCGGCCACTCCATCTCGAAGGTCCCCGGGACCACGGCCGCCGGGTCGAGATCCGCCTTGATCGCCCAGGCCGTGACGACCTTGCCGTTGGTCTGCGTGACCTCGCCGAGCGGGATGGCCTCCCCGTCAGGCGGCGGCAGGCCCAGTTCCTCCTGGAACTCGCGGCGCGCCGCGTCCCAGGCGGTCTCGTCGGGCTCGTACTCGCCCTTGGGCACGGTCCAGGCCCCGGCGGTCCGCCGCGCGAAGAAGGGGCCGCCCATATGGCCAAGCAACACCTCCAGGCCGCCATCGGTGTGCCGGAACAACAGCAGTCCGGCGCTGCGCTTCCCCCTCACCGGGACACCTCCGGGTGTGCGGCGAGCAGCGTCCGGACCGTGTCGGCCTCGGCGGGGGTCTTGTCCTCGCGGTAGCGCACGACACGCGCGAAGCGCAGGGTGACGCCGGCCGGGTAGCGGGTGGACTTCTGCAGACCGTCGTACGCGATCTCGACGACGAGTTCGGGCCGTACGGTCACCACATGGCCGTTGTCCTCGACGGCCAGCTCCTGGAGCCGCCCGGTCTGCCAGGTCAGCATCGCGTCGGTCATGCCCTTGAACGTCTTGCCGAGCATCGCGAAGGATCCGTCGGCGGCGCGCGCCCCGAGGTGCAGATTGGACAGCTTGCCGGTGCGCCGCCCGTGGCCCCACTCGGCCGCGAGCACCACCAGGTCGAGGGTGTGTACGGGCTTGACCTTCAGCCAGGAGGCACCGCGCCGGCCCGCGCTGTAGGGGGCGTCGAGGGCCTTGACCACGACACCCTCGTGGCCGCGTGCGAGCGTGTCCGCGAGGAACTTCTCGGCGGCGGCGACATCGTCCGGACCGGACACCAGCGTGCGCCGCACGCGCATCGGCTCGGGCACCAGCCGCGCCAGCTCCGCGTGCCGCTCGGTGAACGGCAGATCGAGCAGATCCTGGCCGTCGACGGACAGCGCGTCGAAGAAGACGGGGGAGACGGGCACGCTCTTGGCGGCCGTGGCCACGTCCACGCGCGAGCCCACCCGCCCGGCGGTCTCCTGGAAGGAGCGTGGCCGCCCGTCCTCGTCCAGCGCGATCACCTCGCCGTCCAGGATGAACCTGGTGTTCTTCAACTCCACTGCGGCGGAGGTCAGTTCGGGCAGACGGTCGGTGATGTCGTCGAGGGTGCGGGTGTAGATGCGTACGTCCTCGCCGTCGCGGTGGAGTTGTACGCGGATGCCGTCGAGCTTCTCCTCGACGGCACACGCGCCCAGCTTGCCGACGGCTTCGGACACGGAAGCCGCCGTGTGCGCCAGCATCGGCAGGACCGGGCGGCCGACGGTGAGCCGGAAGCCGTCGAGTGCCCCGGGCCCTTCGGCGAGCAGCGCCCGTGCCACCGTCTGCAGCGATCCCGCGAGCATCACCGCCCGTCGTACGTCCGTGGCGGGCGCGCCGGTCGCCTCGGCGAGCCCCTCGACCGCGACCGCGTCCAGCGCGCCCTGCCGCACCTCGCCGGTGAGCAGCCCGAGCAGGAACCGCTGCTCGTCCTCGGTGGCCGCGCCCATCAACTCCCCGACCAGCCGCGCCCGAGCGGCCTGCGAGCCGGTGCCGGAGACCTCGCCGAGCTCCGTCAGACGGGCGTCCACCTCCCGCACCGTGAGCGAGGGCTCCGACGCGGGCGGGACCGGCCTGCTGAGGATCTTCCAGCCGATGCCGAGCCGCCCCTGCGGCAGCCGCCCCGCCAGATACGGGATGACGATGGGCACGTCGTCCGCCTCCGCGTCCCGGAACAGCTCCGCGAGCAGAGCGGTCTTCCGGGACCGCGCCGAGGTGGCGGCGACCTCCTGGGACACACGGGCCAGCCGGGTCAGCAGCATGCAGCCATGGTGCAACGGAGGCGCCGGGTCCACACCCGTACGGCAGGGCGCGGGGTTCTAACCCTGTCCCCGCGCGACGGCCGCGTCGAGGTCCGCGAAGAGCAGTTCCCCGTTGAGCGAGGCCGCCGCGCGGTATCCGGCGCCGGCCGCGTTCACGACCTGCTCCGCGAACCCCATCGCGTTCCCCGCCGACCAAACGCCGGGCACGGTCGTCAGCCCCGTGGCGTCGACCACCGGATACGTGCCGAACGGCGTCTCCCGCAGCTCCGCGCCCAGCCGCTCCAACAGACCGGTCTGCGGCACGGCGCGGGGCGCGACGAACAGCACCGAGCGGTCGTGCGTCGTGCCGTCCGCGAGGCGCACCCCGGTGAGCCGGTCGCCGTCGACCACCAGCCCCGCGACCTCGCCGGGCACCACGGCGACCCCGGCCGCGGCGAGCCGGCGCAGGTCGTCGTCGGAGAGCTCGTCCTCGCCGACCGTGTGCAGGAACAGCGTCACGTCCTTCGACCACTGGCTGACCATCAGCGCCTGGTGCACGCTCATCGGCGTGGCGGCCAGCACACCGAAGGCCTCGTCGCGGACCTCCCAGCCGTGGCAGTACGGGCAGTGCAGCACGTCCCGGCCGAAGCGCTCGGCGACGCCCGGCACCGGCGGCAGCTCGTCGACCAGGCCCGTGGCGACGACCAGCCGTCGCGCGTGCACCGTGCGCCCCGCCGCGAGCGTCACGTCGAACTCCCCGGCGCCGTCCCGGACCACGTCCACCGCACGGTCCCGGACCAGCTCGACGCCGTACCCCTCGATCTCCCGCCGCCCCTCGGCGAGGAACTCGGCGGGCGGCATCCCGTCCCGCGACAGATAGCCCTGCAGATGCGCGGCGGGCGCGTTGCGCGGCTCGCCCGCGTCGACGACGAGTGTGCGGCGCCGGGCCCGTCCGAGGACCAGCGCGGCGGACAGCCCGGCCGCGCCACCACCGATGACGACTGCTTCGTACCTCTCGGTCATGGTGACCACCTCCACGGAAAAGGTC
This sequence comes from Streptomyces sp. NPDC029292, assembly GCF_055569295.1. Taxonomy (NCBI): domain Bacteria; kingdom Bacillati; phylum Actinomycetota; class Actinomycetes; order Kitasatosporales; family Streptomycetaceae; genus Streptomyces; species Streptomyces sp. NPDC029292. Next base: position 166,051 of record NZ_JBVHXR010000019.1, on the reverse strand, counting down.
GCCCTACTCTGGCCGTATTGACAAATGGCTTTGCCGATTCTGCAATAAGGGCATGAGTGGCACGAGTGGCATGAGTGAGGACGCGCAGACGGACGAGGTGCTGGCCGAGGTCGGGCCGCGGCTGCGGCGTATCAGGAAGGAGCGCGGGGCGACTCTGGCGGGGCTGTCCGAGGCGACCGGCATCTCCGTGAGCACGCTGTCACGCCTGGAGTCCGGGCTGCGCAAGCCCAGCCTGGAGCTGCTGCTGCCGATCGCCCGCGCCCACCAGGTGCCGCTGGACGAACTGGTCGGGGCGCCACCCGTGGGCGACCCGCGCGTGCGGTCCAAGCCGATCGTCCGGCACGGTCGTACGCACTGGCCGCTCACCCGGCAGCCCGGCGGGCTCCAGGCGTTCAAGGTGCTCGAACCGCAGCGGAAGGCGGTACCGGACCCGCGTACGCACGAGGGCTACGAGTGGCTGTATGTGCTGTCCGGGCGGCTGCGGCTCGTGCTCGGGGAGCACGACGTGGTGCTCGGTCCGGGGGAGGCGGCCGAGTTCGACACCCGGGTGCCTCACTGGTTCGGCTCGACGGGGGACGGGCCCGCGGAGTTCCTGAGCCTCTTCGGGCCACAGGGGGAGCGGATGCACGTCCGGGCGCGCCCCACCCGTTCGTGACGCACGCGACTGTTCCCTGATGGGCAAGCGACCGCTTAGTATGCAGTCGAGCCCGGTCAGACGAAGCAGTCCCGTGGAGGCCCCGCATGCAGGCATGGCAAGTGCACCAGAACGGCGAGCCGAGCGAGGTGATGCGCCTCGAAGACGTGGAGCGGCCGGTGCCCGCCGAGGGTCAGGTCCTGCTCAAGGTGCGCGCGGCGAACATCAACTTCCCCGACGCGCTGCTGTGCCGCGGGCAGTACCAGGTCAGGCCGCCGCTGCCATTCACGCCCGGCGTGGAGATCTGCGGCGAGACCGAGGACGGGCGCCGCGTGCTCGCCAACCCCGCGCTGCCGTACGGCGGTTTCGCCGAGTACGCCGTCGCGGATGCCACGGCTTTGCTGCCCGCGCCCGACGCCCTCGACGACGCCGAGGCGGCAGCGCTGCACATCGGCTACCAGACGGGGTGGTTCGGTCTGCACCGGCGCGCCGGGCTGGAAGCGGGGGAGACCCTGCTCGTGCACGCGGCCGCCGGAGGTGTCGGCAGCGCCGCCGTGCAGCTCGGAAAGGCGGCGGGCGCCAGGGTCATCGGCGTGGTGGGCGGGGCGGACAAGGCCGCCGTCGCCCGTGAGCTGGGATGCGACGTCGTCATCGACCGGCGCACCGAGGACGTCGTCGGCGCGGTCAAGGAAGCCACCGGCGGCCGGGGTGCGGACGTGATCTACGACCCCGTCGGAGGCGCGGCCTACGCCCAGTCCGCCAAGGTCGTCGCCTTCGAGGGCCGGATCGTCGTCGTGGGCTTCGCGAGCGGGACCATCCCGAGTCCGGCGCTGAACCACGCCCTCGTGAAGAACTACTCGATCCTCGGCCTGCACTGGGGCCTCTACAACACCAAGAACCCGAAGCTGATCCAGCACTGCCACGAGCAGCTCACCGAGCTCGCCGCGCGGGGCGCGATCAAGCCGCTGATCAGCGAGCGCGTGCCGCTGAGCGGCGCGGCGGCCGCAGTGCAGCGGGTCGCCGACGGTGTCACCACCGGCCGGGTCGCCGTGGTGCCCTCACTGGAGAACGGAGCAACCGCATGACCGACGCCGCACACGAGGGCGGTGCACTGGACGCCACCGAACTGCGCCGCCGTACCCAGGAGTTGCTGGCCGCGCACCCGCCGCTGGCGACCGACCGGCTGGACTTCCTCAAGGCCCGCTTCGACGCCGGACTCGCCTGGGTCCACTACCCCGAGGGCCTCGGTGGCCTCGGGGCCCCGCGCACCCTCCAGGCCGTCGTGGACGCCGAGTTGGAGGCCGCGGGCGCGCCCGACAACGACCCGCGGCGCATCGGCATCGGCCTCGGCATGGCCGCGCCGACGATCCTCGGCTTCGGCACCGAGGAGCAGAAGCGGCGCTTCCTCAGGCCCCTTTGGGTCGGTGAGGAGGTCTGGTGCCAGCTCTTCAGCGAGCCGGGGGCCGGGTCCGACCTCGCCGCGCTCGGTACACGGGCCGTCCGTACCGGCGACAGCTGGGTGGTCAACGGGCAGAAGGTGTGGACGTCCAGCGCCCACGTCGCCCGCTGGGCGATCCTCATCGCCCGCACCGACCCGGACGTGCCCAAGCACCGCGGCATCACGTACTTCATCTGCGACATGACCGACCCTGGTGTCGAGGTGCGGCCACTGCGCCAGATCACCGGCGAGGCCGAGTTCAACGAGGTCTTCCTCACCGACGTGCGCATCCCGGACGCCCACCGGCTCGGTGAGGTCGGCGACGGCTGGAAGGTCGCGCAGACCACGCTCATGAACGAGCGCGTCTCCATCGGCGGCATGCGCATTCCGCGCGAGGGCGGCATGATCGGCCCGGTCTCCCAGACCTGGCGCGAGCGCCCCGAACTGCGCACCCACGACCTGCACCAGCGCCTGCTGAAGCTGTGGGTCGAGTCCGAGGTGGCCCGGCTCTCCGGCGAGCGGCTTCGCCAGCAGCTCGCCGCGGGCCAGCCCGGGCACGAGGGCTCCGGCATGAAGCTCGGATTCGCCCGCCTCAACCAGGAGATCAGTGGCCTGGAGGTCGAACTCCTCGGCGAGGAAGGCCTGTTGTACGAGGACTGGACGATGCGCCGCCCTGAACTGGTCGACTTCGTCGGCCGGGACGCGGGTTACCGCTACCTCCGCTCCAAGGGCAACAGCATCGAGGGCGGGACCAGCGAGGTCCTGCTGAACATCGTCGCCGAGCGCGTCCTGGGCCTGCCCCCGGAGCCGCGCACCGACAAGGACGTCGCCTGGAAGGACCTGGCCCGATGACCGACCTGCTCTACTCGGAGGAGGAAGAGGCGCTGCGCGCCGCCGTCCGCGACCTCCTCACGGACCACTGCGACGCGGCGGGCGTCATCGCCCGCACGGAGTCGGACGCGCCGCACGACCGTGCGTTGTGGAAGGCGCTGGCGGACGGGATGGGCCTGGCGGGCCTGCTCGTGCCGGAGTCGCAGGGCGGCCAGGGCGCCACCCACCGCGAAGTCGCCGTGGTCCTTGAGGAGCTGGGCCGCGCGGTCGCGCCCGTGCCCTATCTGACGAGTGCCGTCGTCGCGACGGAGGCGCTGCTTGCCTGCGAGGGCGCGGAGGGCGCGGAGCTGCTGGCCGCGCTGGCGTCGGGGCGGACGGTGGGCGCGCTCGCCGTCGCGCTGAACGTCGGACCCGGCGGCGCCTACAAGGCCGTACGCCATGAAGACGGCGCGCTGCACGGGGAGTTGACGGGCATCGCGGACGCGCTGGCCGCCGACGTCCTGCTGGTGCCCGCGGAGGACGGCGGGCTGTATGCCGTCGACGCGGACGCCGTCACGGTCACCCCGCAGGTCTCCCTGGACCTCACCCGGCCCGTCGCCACGGTCACCTTCGACGGGGCGCGGGCGCGCAGGGTGGGCACCGCCGAACCCGCCGTACGCCGGGCCCTGCGCGCCGGTGCCGGACTGCTCGCCTCCGAGCAACTCGGCCTCGCCGACTGGTCGTTGACCGAGACGGTCCGCTACCTGAAGGAGCGCAAGCAGTTCAACCGGCCCGTCGGTGGCTTCCAGGCGCTCAAGCACCGGCTGGCGCAGCTGTGGCTGGAGGTCGTCAACACGCGCGCCGCGGCCCGGGGTGCCGCCGACGCGCTGGCCACCGGCAGCGACGACGCCGACGTGGCGGTCGCGGTCGCCCAGGCGTACGCGGCGCCCGTCGCCGTGCACGCCGCCGAGGAGGCGGTGCAACTGCACGGCGGCATCGGCATGACGTGGGAGCACCCGGCGCACCTGTACCTGAAGCGCGCCAAGGCCGACTCCCTCGCGTACGGCACGGCGGGCGCGCACCGTGAGGCGCTGGCCGGACTGGTCGACCTCCAGGCACCCTGACGCACACCCATGAGAAGCCCGCCCCACCGGGGGCGGGCTTTTCGGTGTGCCTTGCCCAAAACAAGTGAACGTACGGCGGCAGTCCGGCCAACTCCCCGCACGAGACTGCTCCTTGGGTCCTGAAGGACCCCATACTCGCTGGGGTCCCGTACGGCACTTCCAGGGAGGCAGAGCATGGCCCTTACCACCCGTCGCAGAGCCCTCACCACCCTCGGCGCCGCCCTCGCGGGCTCGGTCGCGCTGCCCGCGGCGTACGCGCGGGCGGGTGAGCGCAAGCAGGGACCGCGCCCGCTGTGGCGCGCTCACGCGCACAACGACTTCGAGCACCCGCGCCCGCTGTTCGACGCCCTCGACCACCGCTTCGGCAGTGTCGAGGCCGACATCTACCTGGTCGGCGACCAGCTCCTCGTCGCCCACGACCCCGTCGAGCTCGACCCGACCCGCACCCTCGAATCCCTCTACCTCGAACCTCTCGCCGCCCGCGTCAAGGCCAACCACGGCTCGGTGTACCGGGGTTACCGCACGCCCCTGCAACTCCTCATCGACATCAAGACCGAGGGCTCCTCCACGTACCTCGAACTCGACCGCCATCTGAACCGCTACCGGCACCTGTTCACGACGTACGCGCACGGTCGCGTGTACCGCGGTCCGGTCACGGCCGTGATCTCCGGCGACCGTGCCGCCCGTACGCCCATGGAGGCCCAGAGCGTCCGGCGCGCCTTCTACGACGGCCGGCTCACCGACCTCGGCAGCGCGGCCCCCGCCTCCTTCGTCCCCCTCATCAGCGACAACTGGACACTCAACTTCACCTGGCTGGGCGACGGCCCGTTCCCGGACGCCGAGCGCGAGAAGCTGCGCGGCATCATCGGCGCGGCGCACGCGCGCCGGCAGAAGGTGCGGTTCTGGGCGACGACCGATCTGGCGGGCCCCGCCCGTGACGCACTCTGGGGCGAACTCCTGGCCGCCGACGTCGACTACCTCAACACGGACGACCTCGCGGGCCTCGAAACGTTCCTGGACGCCCACGAGCGGGCGTAGCCACCGCACGAACATCACACGTTCGGGGGACACGTCAGCCGCCCGGACGAACCCTCCGCTACGCGACACTTGCGGCCGAAAGCCGCGGTGTCGACGTGGCGGAGGAGGTTGACGATGGCCATTTCCATCTCTGTGGTGGTACTGCTCCTGATCCTCGCGGTGATCTTCCTGCGCAACGGCGCGCTGAAGCTCTCGCACGCCCTGGTCTGTGTGCTGCTCGGCTTCTATCTGGCGAGCACGAGCATGGCGCCGACCATCCACAACGGGCTCACGGCGACGGCGAACATCGTGAGCAGCCTGAACCCATGAGGTCGCAGGTCCGCTAGGGCCGTGAGAACACGCCGATGCCGTTCGGGACCGGGCGTTCGGCGCCGCCACTGGGGTGATTGAGGACGCTGACGGCGTCCGCCCCCGGCTCTCGGGCGACCATCGTGGTGGAGCCGCCGCCGTCGAGACTGAAGGCATCGTCGGAGCCCAACTTCCGCATGGTGTCCGCGACCTCGGCGATGGTGAGCCCGCTGCGGAACTCGGGCGCGCCGTCGAGGGCGAGGAGCAGCAGACGCCGGCCGCCGTGCGAGATGCCCACCGCGGTCCGTACGGCCGCGGTCGTGTTGTCGAGGCCGGGCAACGGCTGACCGTCGGTGAGCACCGGGTAGCCGCCGAGCGCGAAGCGGTACGGGATCCGGGTGGCCTCGGCCACCAGACGGTGCCGCACCCCGACCAGCTCGCCCCACGACAACTTCCGCAACTGCTGCGCGCCCGCTTCACGGCCCACCAGAACAGTGGTGCCGGGAGCGATGGAACCACTGCCGGGAGTGTTGGCCGACGACACGACGCGGCCATGCCGGACTGTCACCTCATAGGTGTCGGAACTACACGGCGCGGCCCGATTGGTGTCCGTGCCACACGTGGCCCGCACTCGGGAGACACCGCCCCAGTCCGAGGTGAACGCGCCGATCGAACCCTCCGGCAGCGCGTACTGGTTGAGCCCGCCGAGCGGCCACCGCCCCTCGTGACTGCGTACGGAACCGGCGAGCGCCAGGCTGTCCAGCCGGGCCCTGCGGTCGACGCCCACGCCGAGCACCTCCTCGGTGGTCGTGCCGGGCGGCAGGGCGGGCCCGAAACGCTGGCCGTTCGGGACCGCCGCCTTGAGCTCGTGGCCGCTCGCCATCGCCGGGCCCACGGTCGAGCCGGTCGCCTCGACCCCCGGATGCTGGGTCTCCGTGATGTTGAAGAAGTCGCCGTTGACGCCCGCGACGGCACCCGCGGAGTCGGCCAGCTGGGAGACGGGCGCCCGGGACGCCACGGCTCCGGGGTGGAGGAGGTCGACCCGCACCCGCGGATTGCGCAGATCGACGGTCAACACATGTGCGTGCGCCACACCTTTGGCGGCCGGGATGTCCAACTCCGTGTAGACGACGCCGGATGCGAGGGCGGTGCCCGCGGTGCCCTCCACGCCGCTGGGCGGGGGGGGGCCCCCAAAAGGGGGGAGAAGAGAGGCACAACCCCTCCCCAGAACCCCCCACAACCCCCCTCCGAAACCCCCTCGCCACACCCCCCTCTCCCCCCCCCT
>NZ_JBVHXR010000019.1:106513-159424 GCF_055569295.1 Streptomyces sp. NPDC029292 | reverse complement strand
AACCCAGGGGGGCGGCTGCTCCCCCCCCCCCCCCCCCCCCCCCCCCCCCCCCCCCCCCCCCCCCCCCCCCCCCCCCCCCCCCAGCGCACTCCATGCCGCGACAACCGTCAATACCGTTCTGAACCGTCCGCTGCGACGCGTCACCGTGCCTCCTGATGTCTCGTCAGCTCTCATAGGACTCAAGGGGAGTGCACCAGATGACCGATGGCCATCGCGATGGCTAGGCGCCGACGAGACGGGAACGGATGAGGAAACGCACTCCTTCGGGTGCTTCGAGCGAGAAACCGCTGCCCCGGCCCGCCACGACGTCGACGATCAGCCGGGTGTCGCTGGAAGTGGTTGCGCAACCGCCGTCCGCGCCTGGCTGCGCACGTGCCTCTCCCTCGGTGCGCACGAGCAACAGCCCTCACCCTGCAACCCGGAGGCGGTTGCGTACGAGGGCCGCGCACAGCTGCGGGGTGGGGCCGGGGGTGCGTGGTCGGGGCCGACCACAGACCCGACCACGGCAGTCCGGAGGCCAGTGCCGCGGACGCACAGCCACTGCCGCCCGGCGACGGCCAGCTGCCCCGCTCACCTGGCGCGCATAAGAATCTCAAGTGGAGCCGGCACCCCTACTTCGCGGTGCTTACCTCCCATACAGGCAGCTGTCGTACGCAGCGTTGTCGACCAGGTGGTGGAGCCCGAGGGCGCCGAGAAGAGCACAAGGGCGATGGCGCAGAGCCCATATGAGAACTGGCGCATTCATCGTGACGCCGTCCGTCTGACCGGTGACTGTGTGCCAGTCGCGTCAATACCTGATGCCACCCGGGCAAGCCGTCCTCGGCTCCACGCCCCACAGACGAAGAGACAACACCGATGCGGCGGCCGCCGGTCTCGTCCTCGAGCAGAGGCATCGCGGCCAGCCGCGGTGCCCGTCGACGTCCTTTCGCGCACGGCGCCCGGAAAGCCGACGGCCGCTCGCCAGCGAGCCGCCGCACAGCACATCTCGTGCAGCAAGGGATGCGCCATCTCTTGCGGCAACTCCTTCGACTTCGGTTGCCCTCACCAGAATTTGCCCTCTGCATCACTGCTGGTCACGACACGAAATACGCGTGGTCGGGGGCCTGACTACTCCGACAGCAGCGCGGATCACAACGCGATGACCGGCCGTCCCAGCCATGGCCGCACCCGGTCGAACATCGCCGAAGCCGTCCGACGCGGTATCCCCCTGCGCGTCGGGGTGACCGCAGGCAGCGAAGCGCAGCGCGTCAGCGAGGCACAGCAAGACCTGACCATGCGCGAACGAGAGGTGCTTGCGCCGGCCACCCAGGGTCTGCCCTCCAGCGAGATCGCCTCCCGCCTGTTCACCGCGGGGGCGGCCGTGAAGACCCACTTCGGAAAGGCCCTGACCAAACTGGGCCTGTGTGACCGTGTGAAGGCGGTCGTATTGCCTACGACTCGGGCCTCACGAGCCCCGTCGGCTGCCCACTTGTCAGGACTGCGACTGCGGTCGTAGTCCCGCCCTCACGTAGGTCACGCCGCACCGCCGCCGGGTGGCGGGGCGGTCGAGTTGCGTACCACGAGATGGGTGCCCACCTCCATGTGCTCCATGAGCAACCGCTGCCCTTCGATGACGGAGAGCAGCGCTCGGGCTGCCTTCTGGCCCATGTCGTGCAGCGGCTGATGCACGGTGGTCAGACCGGGGAAGCTCTGCGCCGCTTGCGGGAGGTCGTCGAAGCCGACGACCGAGAAGTCAGTGGGCACCGTGAGACCGCACGCCCGTGCGGCGTCGATGGCTCCGAGCGCCATCAGATCGGCACCGGCGACGACAGCCGTCGGACGGTGATCGGCGATCAAGCGAGAGGCGGCGCGGAAGCCGCTGGCATAGGAGAAGTCGCACGAGGCGACCAGCTGCTGGTCGACTTTCAGCCCGGCCAGCCGCATCGCGTCCTCGAAGCCCTGGAAGCGGATGGACGTGCTCTCGAGGTCCTCCTCGCCGCGGAGGTAGGCGATCCGGGTGTGCCCCAGGTCGATCAGGTGCTGCGTGCCCTGGCGCATCCCGTGGTAGTTGTCGACGCTCAGCCGAGGCAGTGGTACGTCCAGGCGCCGAGGATCGATGATGACGCAGGGCAGTTTCTGCCGGCGCAGCAGCTCGACCGTCTCGTCCTCCAGGACGGGCGCGATCATGAGCACACCGTCGACGAGGCCACGCGCCAGGAACTCGATCCGGTCCTTCTCCCGCACCGCGTCGTGGTACGAGGCGTTGACGAGTAGCTCTTGTTCGGCACCGGCCAGTTCGTCGGCGACGCCGCGGAGGATCTCCAGTCCGTACTGGCTGGTCAGATCCAGGGCAATCAGGCCGACGAGCCCGCTGCGGCCGGCCTTGAGATTACGGGCCGAGACGTTCGGCCGGTATCCGAGCCGCCCGGCCACCTCCATGACGCGGCGCCGGGTCTCCTCGGAGGCCCCCGGCTTGCCGTTCATGACATTGGACACGGTCATCGCGGAGACGCCGGCCTCCTCGGCCACCTGCGCGATGGTCACCCGCCCTGCCACCCAAACTCCTTCTGCCTGCCGACTTCGGTCGAACCGAAGGCCGTTCATCGAATCCCCGGGCGAGGTGCCGCCTCGTCGAACCGCGCTCGGCCGCTCGGAGCCCGGCACGCGAAGACCTTAGGGCCTGGTCTTCCTCCGTCGTCGCCACATACTCAGGGAAACTTTAACGATAACGCGAGTGGGGCGTCAACGAGGCTTCTGTGGGCGCGAGCCTCAGCCCCGCCATCAGGGAAGGCGTGAGGGCTGCGCGGGGAGCCCGGAAGGGCGCGGCGACTTCAATCGGCGAGTCGGCCACGGAAAGTTACGTATAGATGTCCTCTAAGTTTTGCGTTACAGTCCCCGCCATCGGCACGCAACGTTCGCCGCAACTCGGGTCGACCGGCCCCTTTTCCACACGTATCAGCGCTGTACCCACACGGCACAGGCTGATCGATTCAAAAACCCCTTCAGACATGACAAGTCGGTCCGTACCGACGGGTGAGGTGTGCAATGAAGCGTTCTGGGAGATGTCTCGCGGTCGCCACCACGGTCGCCGCCATGGCGATGTCGCTGGCCGCGTGCGGAGGCGGGTCGTCCGGTGCCGCCGCCGACGGCACGGTGACCATCCACGTGGAGGCGTGGAAGGGCGGCGGCGCGGAGCCGGCGAATGTCGCGGAGATCAACAAGGCGTTCGAGAAGGCCCACCCGAAGATCAAGGTCGACTTCGAGTACATCACCGCGAACGACACCTACACCCAGAAGCTCCAGCCCGAGCTGCTGGGCGGCAAGGCCGGCGACGTGATCATGGTCGACACGGACAGAATGAAGAAGTGGGGTGCCTCCGGGTACCTGGCCGACCTGTCCGGGGAGTCGTGGGCGAGCAAGATAGCCCCCGACGCCAAGCCCTTCGCGCAGTCCGACGGCAAGACGCTCGCCATGCCGATGGAGCTGATCGGCATCGGTCTGTACGCCAACATGGACCTGCTGAAGAAGGCGGGCATCACCGAAGTCCCCGCCGACTGGCCGACGTTCCTCGCGGACCTCGCCAAGGTCAAGAAGGCCGGCATCAACCCCATCGCGCTGCCCGACAAGTCCGGGTGGACCGGCAGTTCCGTCTTCCAGGCGAGCGGATCGACCCTCGTCTACGACAAGAACAAGCAGTGGGACGCCGACTTCCTGGACGGCAAGGCGTCCTTCGACCCGGACTGGAAGAGCTCGCTGGAGCAGTTGAAGACCCTGGAGGACAAGGGGTACGTCGACTGGAAGAACCAGATCGGTGTCGACGAGTGGTCGCAGGGCCCGCAGGACTTCAGCGCGGGCAAGAGCGCCTTCTGGTACCAGGGCGCGTGGCAGGTCTCCAACGTCAAGAAGGCCGGCTTCCCGGTCTCCTTCGCGCCCTGGCCGGGCGGTGCCGCGGGCACCAAGCCCAACAGCATGCTGTTCTCCGGCACGATGTGGGCCGTCAACTCCCAGTCCGAGCAGGGTGACGCGGCGCGCGAGTACGTCAAGTTCTGGTCGCAGAGCGAGAACCTCGCCAAGTACCTCGAGGCCGAGCACGCGGAGTCGCCGTTCACGGGCGGCACGACGCCGGAGAGCACCGAGACGACGGCCTTCACCACGGCCTTCAAGGACGGCCGTTACCGGATCCTCCCGTCCAACTCCTGGTACGCCGCCGCGGCCGAGACCACGACCGGCTCCAAGCTCCAGGCGTACCTGCTGGGCAAGGCGTCCGCCGCGCAGACCCTCAAGGACATCCAGACCGCGGCGTCCGCCAAGTAACCCGGCCACCCCCGGTCAGCCGTGGTGCGGGCGCGGTAGACGGCTCACGACCCGCCCCACCACGGCCGTTCCCGGCAAGAGGAGGATCCCCGTGTTCCACCGACGGCGCGCCACCATGGCCGCCTTCCTGCTTCCGGCGATCGTCGTGTACGGCGTGTTCATGCTGTATCCGCTGGCCCGAGGCGTCTATCTGAGCATGACCGACAGCCTCGGCGGCCCGATCGCGAACTTCGTCGGCACCCAGCAGTACCGTGCCATGGTCGACGACCCGACCGTCACCGACGCCCTGTGGCACACCGTCCTGTACGCGGCGGTCGTCGTGGTCGTACAGAACGGCCTCGGGCTGCTCTTCGCGAGCATGCTGTTCCGCCGCCCCGGGGTCCGCAAGGTGCTCAACGTCGTGCTGCTCACGCCGACGCTGATCTCACCGGTGATGGCCGCCTTCATCTGGTCGTACCTGTTCGCCCCGACCGGCGGCATCAACGCGCTCCTCGACATGGTCGGCCTGCACAGCCTCAACCACGTCTGGCTCGGCGACACCTCCACCGCCCTGTACTCGGTGGCCGCCGTCAACATCTGGATGTTCACCGGCTACTCCTGCGCGATCTTCCTCGCCAGCTACATGAGCATGCCGACCGAACTGCTGGAGGCGGCCGCGCTGGACGGCGCGAGCGGCTGGCGGCGCTTCCTCAGTATCGAATGGCCGCTGCTCGCCCCCGCGCTCACGGTCAACGTGACGCTCAGCCTCATCGGTTCGCTGAAGGTCTTCGAGTTCCCCCTGGTCCTCACCAACGGCGGCCCCGCCGGAGCCACGGACACACTGACCCTGCTCGTGTACCGGAACGTCTTCGGCGGCGGGAAGTTCGCCTACGGCGTCGCGCTGTCGGTCGTCCTTCTCGTGACCGTGGTCGTCCTGTCCAGCGCCACCTCCTCCCTGCTCCGGCTCCGCGAGCGACGAATCTGAAATCTGACGGAAGCTGACGGATCGCCACCATGACTTCAGACATCACCTCGCCGCCGATCGGGGCCCAGCCCTCTCCCGTCGGCAAGCCCCGGGTCCCCACCCGTCCTCGTACGACATCCGGGACGTCCCGCAACCCGCTGCGCCGGCTGACCAGTGGCCTCGGCACGGTCCTGCTGTGCCTGGGCACGCTCCTGTTCGTCCTGCCGTTCCTCTTCACGGTCGTCACCTCGCTGCGCACCGCGGCCGACGTGGCCCGCTCCCCGCTGGGCATCCCGCACTCGCTGACCCTGAAGAACTTCTCCGACGCCTTCAGCCAGATCCACTACGGGCGCAGCACCCTCAACACCCTGCTCATCACCAGCCTTTCGTGCGTGGCCGTCACCGTGATCGGCTCGCTCGCCGCCTATCCGCTGGCCCGGATCACCCGGCACTGGTCCACCGCGGTGTACCGGCTGTTCATCCTGGGCACGTCCGTCCCCGTGTTCGTCGTGGCGGCGCCGCTGTACCTGCTGATGCGTGACCTGAACCTGCTCGACACCTATGCGGGAGTCATCCTCATCTACACGGCCCTGAACCTCCCGGTCGCCGTGTTCTTCTACACCAGCTTCATCCGCTCGGTCCCGACGGACCTGGAGGAGGCGGCGGCACTCGACGGCTGCGGCGCCTTCCGTACGTTCTTCACGATCATCCTGCCGCTGCTGCGACCGGTCACCAGCACGCTTCTGACCTTCGTCTCCCTGCAGATCTGGAACGACCTGCTGGTTCCCCTGGTGTTCCTCCAGGACCCGGGCAAGCGGACCGTCATGGTGAACGCGTACTCCTTCATGGACCCGCATACCGTGCAGCCGACCACCCTGTTCCCGGCCGCCCTGCTCGGTGTCCTGCCGCTGCTGCTCATCTTCGTCTTCTTCCAGCGCCAGGTGGTCGCCGGCATGTCCGCCGGCGCGGTCAAGTGATGAACCCGGGCACGTCCATGTCCCTTGCCCGGTGCCCAAGACGAAGCCGGGCCATGGCCGTCGGCCGGTCCCACATCGCTTTGGGCCCGGCAGACGTCCGGTCCCCACGCCGAGCGCGGAGTCAGCGCCATGACCACCGCCGACCGGGTACGGAACGCCCTCTCGGCCGTAGCCGCACTCGATCCAGCGGCGGGGATCGTCAAAGGACGGCGCGTTCTGCCGCCCCTGCGGATCAGCGTCCAGGTGTCCGCTCCGGAGCCGGATGACCGGCCGACACGCCTCGAGCCCAGGGGTCCGGGCAACTCGCCCAGGGATCCGCGGCCCGGAACTCGGCGGGCCGGGATCACACCGGGCACCGCAGGCACCTCCGCCCTCTGCCACGGATGGCCGGACCGGCATCACGATGCGCCGGTCGGCCTGCACACGGTGGGAGCAGGACACGCCTCTGCCGCCCTACACCGGGCCGGACCACTCGCGGGCGACCCACAGGATCAGCCATTGAGAAGAGCGGCCCCGCTCAGCGCCGGCGTCCTCGACACCGGCCCCTCAACCGGCCTGTCCGATCGCACCCGTTCCCCCGGTCATCCACACAACTGCTGTTGATCCGCGGGTTCGAAGGCACACGACGACCTCACCGTCCAGGGGCACCCCCTGCCCCGATGTCCCGGAAGGACCATCCACCGATGTACGTGGTCTCATACTTCACCGACGCCGACGAGGCGCTCCACCTGGCCTACAGCCACGACGGCGAGGAATTCGCGACGGTGAACGGCGGCCGGCCCGTGCTGCGAGGCACGGTCGGCACCGGCAGACTGCGGGATCCGTTCATCGGGATGGGCCCCGACGGCCTGTTCCATCTGCTGGCCACCGACGGCTGGACGAGCCCCCGCATCGTCCACGCCACCTCGGCCGACCTTCTCACGTGGTCGGCTCAGGAACTTCTCCCGGCCATGGCCGACGTGGAGGGTGCCCTCAACGCCTGGGCGCCGGAGTTCTTCCTGGACCGCAGGACCGGGCTGTACCACCTCATCTGGTCCTCGGTCGTCGAAGCCGGAAGCACAGCCGAGGGCCGCGACTTCGAGCACGTCGGCCAGAACCACCGCATCTGGCACTGCACCACCGAGGACTTCAGAACATTCTCGGCCCCCGGTCTCTTCTTCGACCCCGCGCACTCGGTCATCGACGCCACCGTGCAGGAACTGGACGGCGGCGGATTCCTCATGGCCTACAAGGACGAACGCGGCACCAATGACCTCGCCACCGCTCACAAGGACATCCACCTGACCACCTTCGAAACCCCCGGTGGTCCGTACACCTCCCTGACAGGACCGGTCACACCCTCCGTGGTGGAAGGACCGTCGATCTTCCACCGCGGAGACGAGATGATCATGATCTTCGACCACTTCCTCGAAGGGAGGTACGGAGCGACCCGCAGCAAGGACGGCGTGGACTGGGAGCCCGTCTCCCTGGCTCTGCCGCCGGGCATGCGACATGCCTCCGTCCTCGAAACGCCCCTCCTGACATCACTCCCACCGCGGTAAGGCGACCGCTCATCGCGGTCGGGGCGAGTCCCGCGCGATCTGCCGGGGCTCAGCTCCTCCTGCCCCATGAGCCGCTCGCGCAGGGCCGACCACCGCGACGGCCGCGCCACAGACTCCGGGCGTAACCGCTTCGGGCGGCCCGCCCGGTGCAGGAAGATCCGCTTCGCATCCCGCGGCGCGGAGGACACTTCACCCACCAAGGAGCGTCGCAATGAAGCGTCGCAGAACGGACCGCCCGGTCCTCAGGGCGTCCCGGATCCTCACCCTGCTCGCCACCCTGGCGGGCGTCCTGCTCCTCCCGGCCCCCGCCGCCCTGGCCGCAGGCACCTCCTACTACGTGAACTGCTCCGCCGGGACCAACGGCACCGGCACCCAGTCCAGCCCCTGGAACTCGGTCGGCAGCGTCAACAGCGCCACCTTCGCCGCCGGCGACAGCATCCTCTTCGCCGCCGGCACCACCTGCACCGGCCAGCTCACCCCCGCCGGCTCGGGCACCTCCGGCAGCCCCATCACCATGGGCGCGTACGGCAGCGGCGCCAAGCCGGTCATCGACGCGAACGGCGCCACCGGTCCGGTCATCCACCTGCTCAACCAGCAGTACTGGGAGATCGGCGGCCTGGAGCTGACCAACGCGGCGTCCTCGCCCGCCTACCGCTCCGGCGTCCTCGCCGAGAACAGCTCAGGCGGCGTCCTGCACCACATTCGGGTGCACGACATGAACATCCACCACATCAGCGGCTGGGCGGGCGGCTGGTACGGCACCAACGCGGGCGTCGGCGTCCAGACCGACCACACCACCCCCCTTTCCACCTGGGACGACGTGGTGGTCGAGAACAACATCTTCGACCACGTCGACCGCATCGCCGTCGCCGTCACCCCGGACGGGGACGGCCAGGGCACCGGCCTGACCACGGGCACGGTCATCCGCGGCAACACCATGACCTATGACGGTGCCGACGACATCCTCGTCGTGAAGAACGACGGCGCCCTCATCGACGGCAACAAGGCCGGCTACGGCGGCGCGAAGAACACCTGCCCGCCCTCCGGCCAGTACTGCAACGGAGCCTCCGCCGGCATCTGGATGTCCGGCAGCTCCAACACCGTGGTCCAGAACAACGAGGTCTACTGCCACGTCAACGGCGCCGACGGCACCGGCTACGACGTCGACTGGGGCAACCACAACACCACGTTCCAGTACAACTACAGCCACCAGAACCTCGGCGGCTTCATGCTGGTGATGCCGCCCTTCACCATCGCCAACGAGCCCACCTCGACCGTCCCCAGTGACGGCACGGTGATCCGCTACAACATCAGCGAGAACGACGGCACCAACGCGGGCTGCCCTGCCGCCGGCACCCCGACCCACGGCACCGGCGTCTTCCACTTCGTCGGCAACATCCCCAACCAGAGCGGCAGTTCGGTCGCCGTCCCGCTCATCTACAACAACAGCGTCTACGTCAACAAGAGCGGTCTGAACACCCCCATCCTGTACTCGCGCCGGGGCGGGAGCGTCACCGGAACCCTCTCCTTCCGCAACAACGCGGTCTTCAACTACGGCACCGGCGGCTACTTCACCACCAGCTCAGGTTCCGTCTACTCCAACAACCTCTTCTACGGCACCCACCCGTCCTCCGAGCCCGCCGACTCGGCCAAGGTCGTGACCGACCCCGAGTTCCGCAACCCCGGCAACGCGGACACCTCCTCGTCCTTCACCGGCACCAACGCCTACCAGGTCCACCCCTCCTCGCCCGTGATCCGGGCCGGAGCGGTCATCAGCGACAACGGTGGCAAGGACGCCTTCGGCAACACCGTCTCCGCGACGGCCGCGCCCAACATCGGCGCCTACAACGGCACCGGCGGCAACCTCGTCTCCAACGCCGGCTTCGAGACCGGCTCGATGAGCCCCTGGACCAACAGCGGCGCCGCCCCCTCCGTCACCTTCTCCGGTGCCCGCACCGGCGGCTACGCGCTGACCACCCAGGCCAGCGGCAGCGGCGCCAACCAGAACCTGACCGGCCTCAGCCCGAACACCACCTACCTCCTCACCGGCTGGGCCAAGGTCGCGAACGCGGGGGAGACCCTCGCCATCGGCGTCAAGAACTACGGCGGTACGGAGACGTTCACCAACGTGGCGACGACGTCGTACTCCCAGGCCGCGGTGCTGTTCACCACCGGCAGCACCAACACCTCGGCCCTCGTCTACTGCTGGAAGAACACCGGCGGCACCGGCACCGGCAACTGCGACGACCTCGCGGTGGAACGGATCTCCACGCCGTCCAATGTCCTGACCAACGCGGGCTTCGAGACCGGTTCCCTGAGCCCGTGGACCCGCAGTGGCAGCGGCGCCCAGTCCGACGTGGTCGCCTCCAACGCCCGCACCGGCACCTACTCACTGCAGACCGGCGCCGCCACGAGCGGTGTCGAGCAGTCCGCCACCGGTCTCGCGTCCAGCGGTACCTACCTTTTGGCCGGCTGGGCCAAGGTGGCCAGCGGCAGTGAGCAGGTCGCCGTCGGTGTGAAGAGCTTCGGCGGCACCGAGACCTACCTGCGCACCTCCACCACCGCCTACTCCCAGCAGCCCGTCTTCTTCACCACCGGGAGCACCAACACCTCGGCCGCCGTCTACTGCTACAAGGACGCGGGCGCCTCGGCCGGTTACTGCGACGACTACACCCTGATCAAGCTTTCCTGACCACGACCGATTTCCTGGAAGGAAGGTTTCAGCGAAGGTGGGCGGGTCGGTGCATCCGATCCGCCCACGGGCCGTCCGAGGGCGGACGCGCAGGTCGTTCTCCGCAGCCGCTGCCGCGGCCCATCGATCTGGCGATCGCGGCACTGCTGTTGGCGCTCGCCGAGAGCACGACCGAAGGCAGCTGCCGGTGTCGGGGTCGGAACCGGGCGGCGACAATGCCCGTGGCGTCGGCGCCCCGCACGATGAGCGAGGAGCCCCCGCGTCGGCGGGGAGGACCTGCACCGCGGTCACGCGTACAGCGTGGGGCTCGGCGCACCCCCGCGCCGACGGGGACGAGCTCGCCGGCGCGGTCACCCTCGCCTGGGTCGGGGAACCACCCCCGCGGGTGCGGGGACGAGTTCCTCGTGGTGGGCGCGGTTCTGCGCCGTGATGTCCGTGCGGACGGTCGGTGGTACGCAGCGTGGCCTCTTCAAGGATGCGCCGGTGTGTGCTCGGCGAGCCGGTGGTGTTCCTTTTTGGCGCGGGGCATCCGGTCAGCGCATCCGCGCGTCCTGGATCGACCATTGGAGAAGGTCGGGCCGGTCGTAGTGTCCGGTGACATCGAGGTCGTGCTTGTAGGCGACGGTCTCCGCGAGGTCGATGTCCGCTACGACCATGGCGGGGCCGAGGACCGGCCCTGTGCGCCACTCACCGTCGGGACCTACGACGCCTGATCCGCCCGGGAACATCGTTTCGCCGTCGAAGTCCGGGCCGACCCCTCGGGCGTACGCTTCCCTGATCTCTTCCGGTACGTCGTCCACCGGCAGCCAGGTCGCGGCGCAGGCCACGAAGCAGCGGCCCTCGAAGGCGTACGAGCGGGAGGCCAGTTGGTGTGCGCCGGGCATGTCGGGCCAGAGCGCGACGTGGATCTGCTCATCGCTGTGGTGCATCGCGTGCCGGGCGATGGGGTGCCAGTGTTCCCAGCAGACCAGGTTGCCGACCCGGCCGGCCGATGTGTCGTACGCACGCAGGCCGTGAGCGTCGCCCGGGGTCCACACCAGGCGTTCGGTGTGCGTGGGGAGCATCTTGCGGTGCACACCCAGGAGTTCCCCGTCGGCGCTGATGGTGGCGCTGCTGTTGTACAGGGTGGCCGAGTTGGGTCTGCTCCGTTCGTTGAAGCCCATGACCACGTTGATGCCGTGGGTGGCGGCGGCTTGGCGCAGGGCCTGCATGTGGTCGCCCTCGGCTGTGGCGCTTGCCGTGGCCAGCCGCTGGAACCAGTGGCGGGCTTCGGCGTCGTTCCAGCCGGCGAGCGTGAACACCCAGGCGGGGTAGCCGCCGAGCCAGGTTTCGGGAAAGACGGCGAGGTCCGCGCCGAGCGCCGCTGCTTCGGCGATGTGCCGTACGGCGGCCTCGGTACCGGCGTCGAGGTCGAGGATGTGCGGGGGCTGCTGGACGATACAGATACGGGTCATGGGAAGAAGGCTCCTTACCAGTCGGCGATGGTGCGCACGGCAACCCAGGTCAAGGCGATGGCGAATGCGGTGAGGCAGGCGAGATCGACGCGGGCGGCCCAGGGGCTGCGGACGGGCAGGTCCGGCCACCAGGCCAGTGCACCGGTGGAGATCGCGATGTAGTACCCGGAGACCAGCAGGGCTGCCGAGGTGACGGGCCCGGTCGTGGAGAGGGCGTCGGTGGCCATGAAGACGGCGCCGATGACCAGGGCGTCTACGTGGCCCTGCCGCAGCCGGGTCCACTCCTTGATGCGGGCCCAGCCCTTCGGCTTGCCGAGTGAGACGGAGAGGAAGAGTCCGGACCAGTCTCCGATGACGAGCAGGAGCATGCCGCCCGCTCCGAGGATGCCGATGTCGTTCACAGAACGCTCCCGGCAGGTGTATCGCGGAGAGGGCGGGCGATCGTCAGGTAGAGCCCAGCGAGGACGGCGAGGACGGCGAAGACTCAGACGACCGCCCTGACCTGCCACGTGGGCGCGCCGGGTGGAGCGAGGCTTGTGCGGGGCCAGGCGATGTTGCCGGTCTCGAAGGTGAGCCGGCAGAAAGCCAGTCCGTTGACGGGCATGCCCTTGCGACCGGGTTGCAGGGTTCCGCCCGGCTGCCATCGGCCGGTGAGCAGGGCCGACAGGGCCGCGGCGACCACGAGGAGGAACGTGACATACGGTCCACCGGTACCGAAGGTGATCATGGCGCCGATCGCGCCGTCGTCCCAGCCGAGCAGGTGCCGGAGTCCGTCATGCCATCACTGACCGCGAGTGACGCTCCATCAGATCTTTCCCGGGCGGGCTGAAGGCTCTCGCGGATGTCGACGTCCTGGGCATGAACGGTTCCGAAGTGTCCTGGCAGGACCTGACTCTTCGCGGGAATCATGGTGTTCGTCGAGTCGGCTCTGCACGGTGCGCGAGTCGACGTAGGCGTGGAGCAGTTCGAGCAGGCGCCGGCGGCCGAAGGGTTGGCCGTGTCCGGGTTAGACCACGGAGACGGGCAGGTCGCCGAGCCGGGTCAGTGAGTCGACGTAGTCCGGCACGTTCGCGCCGCTGATCGCGTCGAGGAGTTCCGCGCCCTCACGGAGGTCGTAGACCACGTCTCCGGAGAACAGAGCACCCTGGTCCGGCTCGAACAGCGCGATGCTGCCCGGGCTGTGGCCGGGGAGGTGCAGGACGGTCAGCGTGCGGTCGCCGAGGTCGATGACATCTCCGTCCTCGACGGGCAGGTACGACGTCGGCGGGCGCAGCACGTAGGAGTCCGGGTCGAACCCGGGGACGGGCGCGGCGTCCACCAGAAGCTCTGGAAACTCCTCGGCGTACGCCGCCTCCAGACCGAGCGTGCCCACGAGCCGCTCGCCCCGCAGGGTGCCGGGGTGTGGACGGCCTCCGCCGCATGGGCGTAGCAGCTGTCGAACTCGTGGGCGCCGCCCAGGTGATCCAGGTGGGCATGGGTCACCACTAGTGCCGGGTCCCGCTCGAAGAGCTGTGGGACCCCCTGCCGGAGGGAGAGCATCCCCAGGCCCGCGTCCACCACGAGATCGCGATGGCTGCCGCGGAGATGCCAGATGTTCGCTCGCAGGAACTCGTGCACGTGCGGCTCGGTGACGACCGAGAGCCCGTCGTCGACCTGCGTGACCTGGAACCACTGGTCCGCGACAGGGAGGCAGTCCGCCGTCACAGGTTCCCCTTGCGGTGGTTGTCCAGCAGCAGGCTGCAGCCGGTGTAGACGAGGGCGGCGACCGCCGTCCCCGCGAGCGCGGAGAGGTCCCCGCCGCCGATCGCGGATGCCACCGGCCCGACGAAGAGCGTTGTGTTGACGCACAGCAGGGCAGCCGCCGCCCCGGCGGCCAGGGCGATGACGCCGGACCAGTTGACACCGTTGCGGAACCAGAACGGGCCGGACGGAGAGGTGTCCTGCAGGGCCGGACCGTCGTAGCGGTTGCGGCGCAGCAGGATGTCGGCGCCGTAGATCGCGGCGAACGGGCCGAGGAGCGCGACCGAGAGCGCGAGTACGTTGCTCATCGACGTGAGGAAACTGCTGGAGGCCAGCGCGGCCACGCAGAGGGCTCCGCCGAGCACCGCGTCGGCGATCACCGACCGGGCCCGGCTGATCCGCACGCCCATCGCCTGCAGAGCCAGCCCGGATGAATAGACGGTCAGGACGTTGTTGGTGATCGACCCGACGACCAGGACGAGGAGGAAGACGGCGTAGAACCAGGAAGGGAGAATGGACCGCATGTTGGTCTGCGGGTCGGACATGTCGATCGCGGACCCGGCCAGTATCCCGATGCTTCCCAGGGCCATGGCCGGCACCCAGCCGCCGAAGGCGGTCCATCCGGCCACCGCGCGCGGCGAGGCGGTCTGCGGAAGGTAGCGGGCGTAGTCGGAGCCGCCGGGCCACCCCAGGGGCAGTGCCGCGACCGCGGTCAGGCCGATCAGCAGGGACGCCCACAGCTTGCTGCCGTCCAGTGAATGGAAGCCCGCGGGATGCATCGTCGCGTGCTGCACGACGAAGAATCCCAGGGCCAGAGTGCCGGCTCCCAGGAGCGCTGAGAACCACACGCTCAGGCGGACGATCGTCGCGTGCCCGTACACGCCCATGGTGAAGGTGACCGCGGCGACGAGCACGGCCACGATCACCTTGGCCAGGAACGATGTCTCCACTCCGACGAATGACACCAGAGCGAATCCGGCGAGTGCGCCGACCGCGAGGTTGAGCCCCTCATAGGCGATACAGAGGGCCCATACCGCGCCGGCTCCGAAGACGCGGTTGCCGCGGACGCCGTACATCGCTCGTGTGGTGATCGTGCTCGGCGCACCCGTGCTCGGTCCGCTGACGGCCAGCAGGCCGACGAGCGCCCAGAACAGGTTGCCCACGAACAGCACGGCGAAGGACTGCAGCATTGACAGCCCGAGGACGGGCAGGAGGCCGCCCACCAGGATGTAGAAGTAGGCGAGGTTCGACGACAGCCACACCGCGAACAGTTCGCGTGGGCGGCCATGGCGGCCCTCCGGACCGATGTGCTCGATGCCGACGCTTTCGACCTTGCCGAATCTGTCGACGGCTTCCAGCGGCTGCATGGGGCCGGCTTCTGCGGCGACGTGCGATGTGTCAGACATGAAGGTCACCATGCCTTGCGTTGAGCGAATGCCCAATAGGACTGTTGGGCAGGGAGCCAACAGCAGGACACTTGGACCTGTCAATGGGTCGCGCACGGCATCTTGGGATATGGATGATCGAAGCAATAGACCCGCTGCCACCTCGAGGATCCGCCGACTCGACGGGATCCCCACCTCGATCTAGAATGTTGGCCGTATGGTCAATAGTGGTTATTTGACGGTCTGGATAGACTGACCGCCCGGGACCGAGGGGTGGATTGCCGAGTGGGGACCAAGGGGCGGCGGCTGAGACCGCAGGAGCGACGCCAGGAGATGATCGATGCCGCCCTCGACCAGGCGGACGCGGTCGGGCTCGACCGACTGACCTCCCGGGACATCGGCGCATCCGTCGGCGTGGCATCGGGGCTCGTCCATCACTACTTCTCGTCCATGGACGAGCTGATCATGGAGGCGTTCGCCCAGTTCGCCACGGCCGAACACGACGATGTGCGCTCGCTCATCGAGTCACTTCCAGCCCTGCCGGCACTGTGCGCACTGGTGGGCCGGCAGCTCAACGCCCCCACCAGGCACGCACGCATCTGGATGAGCGCATGGGTGGCGGCCCCGCGCCGCCCCGAACTGGCCGAAGAGGTCGACCGGCAGATGGTCGTAGGGCTGGACCTGCTGACCGGCCTGCTCGCTCGGGGCGCGGACGAGGGCGTGTTCGAACTGTCCGATCCCCGCGCGAGCGCCTTCCGGATTCTCGTTCTGCTGGACGGGGTCCTCGTGCAGATCTCCATGCGCGCCGAGAAGTCCTACGGCGACGTGACCAAGATTGTCTGGGAGGCGGTCGAACGCGAGGTCGGACTGACCGCGGGCACCCTCAGCGGCCACGGCGGGCCGGCGCCGACATCCTGACGAACGACACTCGCGGTGCTCCTGCGCCGGCCGAGCACGAAGGTCTCCTTCACGCATCCTGGAGGTGAACGGCATGGGCGTGCCCCTCAGCTGGCTGCTGCGGCGCCAGGGACTCCGGCTGAAGTTGCTGGCCGGGCGTGGTGGCCTGGACCGCGAGGTTGATTGGGCGCACAGCATCGAGCTCGCCGACCCGGTGCCGTGGCTCGGCGGTGGAGAACTCGTCCTCACCACCGGCCTGCGGCTGCCGGGCTCGGACGAGGCCCGCAGGGACTACGTACGGCACCTGGCGAAGGCCGGGGTGGCCGCCCTCGGCTTCGGCGTGGGCCTGTCGCACGCGCGTGTGCCCGACGTCCTGATCGAGGCGGCCGAGGCGGCCGGTCTGCCACTGCTCGAAGTGCCTCTGCCCACACCGTTCGTGGCCGTCACCAAGGCGGTCATGGAGCGGTTGGCCGAGCAGCAGTACGAGGGCGTGGTCCGGGCATCACGCCTCCAGCCCCGGATGACCCGGGCCGCACTGCACGGCGGCGCCCAGGCCGTCGTGCGGGAGCTGGCCGTCTCCACCGCGACCTCGGTCGTCTTCCTGGACCACGACGGCACCCCACGCGCCTCGCACCCTCCCGGCACCAGCATCCCCGGACCCGAACTGCTCGCCAGGCTGGGCCCGGCGGATCAGGCAGCGGCGGTGGTGAGCAGCGGTCCCGACGGAGTGGTGGCGGCGCAGCAGGTGCGGGTGGGCCCCCGGGTGCACGGCCGGCTGGTCCTGGTCACGGACCGGCCGCTCACGCCGGTCGACCACCTCCTGCTCGGGCACGCCGCGTCGCTGATCGCCCTGGAGGCGGAGAAGCCCTCGCGGTTGCGGGACGAGCAGGGCCGCGTGAACGGCCTCTTCCTGCGGATGCTGCTGGACGGATCCCTCCCGGCCGCGTCCGCCGTGGACCACCTCACCGAGGCGGGCTTCCCGGTCCGTGACGGCGTGCGCGTCCTGGTGCTGCGGGGCGGGAGCCCTCGGCGGGCTCTGGAGCGGGCGGGGGAGGAGCTGGACCGGCGCGGGCTGCCCCTGTTCGGCGTCGTGCACGAGGGGAGCGCGGTGGTGCTGCTGCCCGGCGGCCACACGGAGACGGCGCGAGCCCTCGCCGGCGGTGCACCGGCCCACCCGCGCTCCCGCACCTGGGCCGGGCTGAGCGACGTACAGGATCCGGGAAGTGGGCCGGTGGCTCTTCGGGAGGCGCTGAACGCCGCTTCGGCGGCACAGGCGCGTGGGGTTGCGGACCTCGTGTCCTTCGAGTCGCTGGCCGGACAGACGCTGGCCACCAGCCCCGAGGTGAGAGCGGCACTGGAGTCCCTCGCCGAGGCCCGACTGGGCCCGCTCTCGGCGTACGACACCCGGCAGGGCACCGAACTGGTCGCCTCGCTACGGGCGTTCCTCGAACACAACGGTCAGTGGGAGGCGGCCTCGGCGGCCCTGTCCGTGCACCGGCACACCCTGCGCAGCCGCGTCGAACGGATCCAGCAGGTTCTCGGCATCGACCTCGACTCGGCGCACGTCCGCGCCGAGCTCCTGCTGGCACTGTCGGTGTGGCAGGAGCCCGGCTAGGGGTCATACGGCGGCGGACGCGGTCTCCTTGGCGAGGGCCTCGCCGAGGATGGCCAGGCCCTCCTCCAGCAGGGTGTCGGAGATCGACAGCGGCGGCAGGAACCTCAGTACGTTTCCGTAGCTGCCGGCGGTGAGGACCAGCAGGCCCTCCGCGTGGCAGCGCCGGGCGATCCGGGCGGCGAGGTCGGGGGCCGGGACCCGGTCGCCGAAGGGTTCCACCAGCTCGACGGCGACCATCGCACCCCGGCCGCGTACCTCCCCGATCACCGAGTGCACGTCGCTCAGCTTGCTCAGATGTTCGAGCATGGCGTCGCCGATCTCCAGGGCCCGTTCCAGCAGACCGTGGGCCTCGATCTCCTCGAAGACACCGAGAGCGGCCTCGCAGGCCACCGGATTGCCGCTGAACGTGCCGCCCAGTCCGCCGGCCGGTACCGCGTCCATCAGCTCGGCGCGGCCGGTCACCGCGCCCAGCGGCAGACCGCCGGCCAGGCCCTTCGCGGTGGTGATCAGGTCGGGCCGGACACCCTCGTACTCGCAGGCGAACATCCGTCCGGTGCGCGCGATGCCCGCCTGGATCTCGTCGACGATCAGCAGGATGCCGCGGGCCCGGCAGATCTCGGCGACCCGGGGCAGGAACCCGGGCGCGGGAACGACGAAGCCGCCCTCGCCCTGGATCGGCTCCACCAGCACAGCGGCCACATTGTCCGCGCCCACCTGGCGGTCCAGCAGGTCCTCCAGGGCGTCGGCCGCCTCCTCGGCACAGTTTTCGGGGCCGGTGGGCCAGCGGTACGGGTATGCCATCGGCGCGCGGTGGACCTCGGGCGCGAAGGGGCCGAAGCCCTGCTTGTAGGGCTTGTTCTTGGCCGTGAGGCTCATCGTGAGCAGGGTGCGGCCGTGGAAGGCGTGGTCGAAGACGACGATGCCGGGTCGGCCGGTGGCGGCCCGCGCGATCTTGACGGCGTTCTCGACGGCCTCGGCGCCGGAGTTCACCAGGATGGTGCGCTTCTCGCCGGGGACCGGCGCGAGCTCGTTGAGCTTCTCGCACACGTCCAGGTACGACTCGTACGGGTTGACCAGGAAGCACGTGTGGGTGAACCGGCGCAGCTGCGCGGCGGCGCGCTCCGCCACGCGCGGGGCGGAGTTGCCCACGGTCGTCACGGCGATACCGCTGCCGAAGTCGATGAAGGAGTTGCCGTCCGCGTCGACGATCACACCGCCGCCGGCCGCCTCCACGAACACCGGCAGGGTCGCGCCGACCCCGGCCGGGACCAGGGTCCGCTGACGGGCCAGCAGCTCACGCGAGCGCGGGCCGGGGATCTCGGTGACGATCCGCCGTACCTGTTCGAGGTCGGGACCGCCGACCGGTCGGGAAGCACCGGGCATGGGACGTCCTCCGGGGATGTGCGGGGATGGGGAGGCCGAGCCAAGCACCGCGCGACCGCCGGGGCCATGGACGGATCGGCGTGCCCGGACCCTCTAACGCGGGACATTCCGTCCAGTGCGCCGCCGTCCGCCCGCTCCCCACAATGACGGCCTCCACGTCCACGGAAAGGAATCCGATGCGACAGAGCACGGACAACAGCCCGACGGCGGGCGGAGTCCCCCCGTCGGTCCGGTCCCTGCGGCACCTGGTCGCGGGGCAGTGGCGAGAGGGCGACGGCGACGAACTGGTCGACGTCAACCCGGCACTTCCCCGCGAGACGGTCGCGGTCGGCCGGCTCGCCCGGGACCACGACCTGGACCGGGCCGTCGCCGCCGCGCGCGACGCCTTCCCCCACTGGGCGGCCACTCCGCACCACGTACGCGGCGCGATCCTGGACCGGGCGGCCGGCATCCTCGACGCGCACGCCGGGCAGTGGGGCGAGGAACTCTCATGGGAAGAGGGCAAGACCCGGCCCGAGGGGATCGGCGAGGTACGGCGGGCCGCGGAGATCCTCCGCTACTACGCCGGTGAGGCGTCCCGTCCCGTCGGCGAGGTGTTCGCCTCACCCCGGCCCGGCGAACAGATCCAAGTGATCCACCGCCCGGTCGGCGTCGTGGCGGTCGTGACCCCGTTCAACTTCCCCGTCGCGATCCCGGCCTGGAAGATCGCCCCCGCGCTCGGCTACGGCAACACCGTCGTGTGGAAGCCCGCCAGCGTCGTTCCCCTGCTGGCCGTGCGGCTGGCCGAGGCACTCGTCGAGGCCGGGCTCCCGGAGGGCGTGCTGTCGCTGCTCATCGGTGACGGGAGCCTCGGTGGCCGACTGGTCGAGCACCCGGGCGTGGACGCCGTGACGTTCACCGGGTCGACCTCGGTCGGCCGGGGTCTGATCGCCGCCTGCGGTCGGCTGGCCCGGCCTGTACAGGCCGAGATGGGCGGCAAGAACGCGGCGGTCGTGCTCGCCGACGCCGACCTCGAACTGGCCGCGGGGGAGGTGCTGGCCGGGGCCTTCCGCTCCTCGGGCCAGAAGTGCACCGCCACCTCCCGGCTCGTCGTGGCGGAGCCCGTCGCCGACGAGTTTCTCGCCCTGCTCACCAAACGCGCCACCGCGCTGCGGGTCGGCGACCCCCTCGCCGAGGACACCGAGATGGGCCCCGTGATCTCCCTCCAGGCCCGGGACGGCATCCAGCAGGCCGTGGACGCCGCGGCCGCCCGCCCGGGAGCCGACGTCCTCACCGGTGGCCGCCCCTATGACGACGACCGCATGACCGGCGCCTTCCTGCCGCCCACCGTGATCGAGCTGGCGGGGGAAGACCCGTTGTGGCGCGAGGAGTTGTTCGGCCCCGTGCTCGCGGTCCGCCGGGCAGCGGATGTGAGCGAGGCCCTGGCCCTCGCCGACGACGGCGACTTCGGCCTGTCGGCAGCCGTCTTCACCGACGACCTGCGGGCCGTCACCGCCGCCGTGGAGCGGCTCGACGTCGGCATACTGCACATCAACTCCGAGACGGCCGGGGCCGATCCGCACGTTCCCTTCGGCGGCGCCAAGCAGAGCGGCTACGGGCCGAAGGAACAGGGGCGAGCCGCCCGCGACTTCTTCACCCGCACCAAGACCGTCTACCTGCGCGGCTCGGGCGGGCGGGAACGGTGAGCGCGCTGCCCGGGCTCCCGCTGTCCGGGGTGCTGGTCGCCGACTTCGGACGTGTGCTGGCAGCCCCGTACGCCACGATGCTCCTCGCCGACCTCGGCGCCGACGTCATCAAGGTCGAGCAGCCCGCGACCGGGGACGACACCCGGGCCTGGGGACCCCCGCACGCTCAGGGCGAGGCCACCTACTACCTCTCCGTCAACCGCAACAAACGCTCCCTCACGCTCGACCTGCGTGACGAGCGCGACCGGCGACGGGCCGTGGAACTGGTCCGCCGGGCCGACGTCCTGTTCGAGAACTTCCGTCCCGCGACGATGGAGAAGTACGGCCTCGACTACGACCGCGCGCGGACGCTCAACCCCGGCCTCGTCTACTGCTCGGTGACCGGTTTCGGCGCGGACGCGGGCGCCGACCTGCCCGGTTACGACCTGCTGATCCAGGCGGTCGGCGGCCTGATGAGCCTCACCGGGCCGGCCCCCGGGCAGCCCGTGAAGACCGGCGTGGCCGTCGTGGACGTCCTGACCGGACTGCACGCGACGATCGGTGTCCTGGCCGCACTGCGGCACCGCGACGCGACGGGCGAGGGCCAGCACGTCGAGGTCAACCTCCTGTCCTGCCTGCTGTCCAGCCTGGTCAACCAGGCGGCCGGCTACACCCTGGCCGGGAAGGTGCCGGGCATCCTCGGCAACCGGCATCCGTCCATCGCGCCGTACGAGGTGTTCCAGGCCCAGGACCGGCCGCTCGTCGTCGCCGTCGGCAACGACCGGCAGTTCGTGGCCCTGTGCCAGGGGCTGGACGCTCCCGATCTCGCCGCCGACCCCCGCTTCACCACCAACACCGACCGCGTCGCCCATGCCGATGAACTGGCCGAGCGACTTGGCGAGCTGCTGTCCGCCCGGACCGCGGCCGACTGGTTCGGCCGGCTCACCCCGCTGGGCGTGCCCTGCGGCCCCGTGAACGACCTCTCCCAGGCCTTCGACCTGGCCGAGCAGCTCGGCCTCCGCCCGCGTACGACGCTCTCCGCACCGGACGGGCCCCCGATGGACCTGGTGTCCAACCCCATCGGGCTTTCCAGCACCCCGCCCCGGTACGAGCGCCGTCCGCCCCGGCTCGGCGAGCACACCGACGACCTCACGGCCTGGCTGGACGCCACTTGACTCGACACCGCCTGGCTCGACACCGCTTGGCTCGACTCGTAACACCACCCTCGACCCGATCACCAGGAGCACATGATGAGCGGCACCAAGCCGATGAAGGACCCCCTCGATCTGCTCGACCTCTCCTCCGTCTTCACCGACGAGGAGCGCGAGATCCAGGCCACCGTCGCCAAGTTCCTCGCCGACCGGGTGCGCCCGCACCTCGGCGAGTGGTTCGAGAACGCGTACTTCGCCCGCGAACTCGCCCCGGAACTCGGCAAGTTGGGAGTCCTCGGCATGCACCTCGACGGGTACGGCTGCTCCGGGACGAACGCGGTCAGCTACGGCCTTGCCTGCCTGGAACTGGAGGCGGCGGACTCCGGCTTCCGCAGCTTCGTCTCCGTGCAGGGCTCGCTGTCGATGTTCTCGATCTGGAAGTGGGGCTCGGAGGAGCAGAAGAACGAGTGGCTGCCCCGACTGGCCGCCGGTGAGGCGATCGGCTGCTTCGGGCTGACCGAACCCGACTTCGGCAGCAACCCCTCCGGCATGCGCACCAGGGCCGTCCGCGAAGGCGCCGACTGGATCCTGAACGGCTCCAAGATGTGGATCACCAACGGCGGCATCGCCGACGTGGCCACCGTCTGGGCGCAGACCGAGGACGGCGTCCGCGGCTTCCTCGTGCCGCGCGGCACGCCCGGCTTCACCACGCAGGACATCAAGCAGAAGATGTCGCTGCGCGCGTCCATCACCTCGGAGCTGTACTTCGACAACGTACGGCTGCCCGACGCGGCGCGGCTGCCCCTCGCGGAGGGTCTGCGCGGCCCGTTGTCCTGCCTGAACGAGGCCCGCTTCGGCATCCTGTTCGGCGCGGTCGGCGCGGCCCGCGACTCGCTCCAGGCGGCCATCGAGTACGCCGACTCCCGCGTCCAGTTCGACAAGCCGATCAGCGCCTTCCAGCTCACCCAGAAGAAGCTCGCCGACATGAGCGTGACCCTGGGCAACGCCGCCCTGCTCGCCGTGCACCTGGGCCGGCTCAAGGACCAGCACCGCATCAGGCCCGAGCAGATCAGCGTCGGCAAGCTCAACAACGTACGGGAAGCGATCGCCATCGCGCGGGAGTGCCGCACCATTCTCGGGGCCAACGGCATCTCCCTGGAGTACTCGCCGCTGCGGCACGCCAACAACCTGGAGTCCGTCCTCACCTACGAAGGCACCAGCGAGATGCACACGCTGGTCGTCGGCCAGGCGATCACCGGCCAGGCGGCCTTCCGCTGACCGCCGTCTTCTGTCCCCGTCCGCCTCAGTCAGGGAAGTAGGCCTCCATGGCCATGCCCACGTCCATGTCCCCTTCCACCACCGACGACATCCGCCGCGTCGGCGTCGTCGGCGCCGGACTCATGGGCAGCGGTATCGCGGAAGTGTGCGCCCGCGCGGGACTGGACGTGGTCGTCGGCGAGACGGGCCCCGCAGCCGTCGAGGACGGACACCGCAGAATCGCCGCGTCCCTGGACCGCGCCGTACGCCGCCACAAGCTCACCGAGGCCGAACGCGACACCACGCTCCGCCGGATCCGGTTCACCACGGATCTGGCGGACATGGCCGACCGCGACGCGGTCGTCGAGGCGGTGGCGGAGGACGAGCAGGTGAAGACCGAGGTGTTCGCCGCCCTCGACAGGGTGGTCACCCACCCGAGCGCGATCCTCGCCTCCAACACCTCCTCCATCCCCGTGATGAAGCTCGCCATGGCCACCGGGCGGCCCGAACAGGTCATCGGCGTCCACTTCTTCAACCCGGTGCCGGTGCTGAGCCTCGTCGAGCTGGTGCCTTCCCTGCTGACCAGCGAGCAGACCCGCACACGGGCCCGGGACTTCGTCACCGGCGCACTCGGCAAACAGGTCATCGGCGCCCAGGACCGGGCCGGCTTCGTCGTCAACGCCCTTCTCGTGCCGTACCTCCTCTCCGCTGTCCGCATGCTCGAATCCGGCTTCGCCTCCGCCGCCGACATCGACGACGGCATGGTCCTCGGCTGCGCCCACCCGATGGGTCCGCTCCGCCTGGCCGACCTCATCGGCCTCGACACCCTCAAGGCCATCGCCGAGTCCATGTACGAGGAGTTCAAGGAACCTCTGCACTCCCCGCCACCGCTCCTGCTGAGGATGGTCGACGCCGGTCTCCTCGGCAGGAAGACCGGCCGGGGCTTCCACGACTACACCCCCCGCTGACGAGGGCTGGTGACGATGGACCGACCCGGGAAAAGACGGGATTTCGGGACGCCGGCCGCCACGAGTGAGTGCCTGGCCCTGGGCGACGGCCGCCTTTTGTGACCTGGCGCTTCATCTGGCGAGTGAGCAGTTGACCTGGCGGGAGCGAGCGCTCTGGCCGGCGAGCTGAGCCGCTGTGGTCGGTGAGCGAGTTGATCTCTGTTTGCGACGGTACCTGCGGATGTCGTTGCAGAGTCCATAGGATCACCGGCATGGCACTGCGACCTGTTCAGGTGAACATAAAGGCTCTTGATGGCTTGGCGGTCGGCCGGTTCTGGGCGGAGGCGCTCGGCTGGAGTGCTTACAGCCCCGGCGTGACCACCTACGTGGGACCCGTCGGCGGCATCGTCTGGCCGGACCCGGTCGCCGTCTGCATCGACGTCGTTCCCGTCCCGGAACCCAAGACAGCAACAAAGAACCGTGTGCACCTCGATCTCGCCACCACCTCTGCGGCCCATCAGGCGGAGTTGGTCGCGCGCCTCCAGGCTCTCGGTGCGACGCCCGCCCACGTGGGCCAGGGCGACGTGCCGTGGACGGTCCTCGCCGACCCCGAGGGCAACGAGTTCTGCGTGCTGGAGCCTCGGGAGATCTACCAGGACACCGGTCCGATCGCCGCGGTGGTGGTCGACTGTGCGGATCCGCGGGCCATGGCCCGGTTCTGGGGTGAGGCGATGGACTGGACCCTGCACGAGGTGACCGACGATCAGGCGGTGTTGCGCTCTGCCAAGGGTGTCGGCCCGTACCTCGAATTCCTCCGCACGCCCGGCGTGAAGACCGTGCCGGACCGCGTCCACCTTGACCTGCTGCCGTACCCCGGTGACGACAAAGCGGCGGAGGTGGCCCGGCTGCGGGCCCTCGGCGCCACCGACCTCGACCTCGGCCAGGGCGACGTCCCTTGGACGTGCCTGGCCGACCCGGAGGGCCACGAGTTCTGCGTCCTCGCCCCGTCCTGACGCGGAGCCTCAACGACACCCCGACACGTGTGCCTTGTGTGCTCATGCGCCATGGACCCGGGTGGGTTGGGCTGTGGCGTCTCGGTCGATTCGGGCGGCGAGAGCTTGCGTGTGGGGCGAGATCAGCTCGCTCGCCGACCACAAAGCTCAACTCCCTGGCTGGCCACGCACGTCGCCCGCCACGGTTCGAGTGGGAACCGACCGACTTGGTGGGTATGCCGGTGTGGCTCCATCCCCGCGACAGGTGGTCCGACAAACAGTTCGCGCTCGGTCCGCAGCACGATCCGCTGCGCAAGGCGATCGGGGACGAGCTGGACCGTCCGCGCTCGGCGGACTGACGGCGAGCAGATCATGACGCGGCTGCCTTCAGCACGCGCGGCAGGTGGATGTGAAGGTGCTCGACTTCGACTTCGGAACCTCCGCCCTCACCCCGCCTGTCTCGCCCGTGCACCCAAACCCTCACGACCAGGCCCAGGACGACCGCTCGGCTCGGAAAACCGAGGGCAGCCGCCCGCTACGACGTGGGTAAGACCGTGCAACATCCGGCGACCATCGCCGAACGCGACCCGCTCAGACCACGAGCAGGCTGCGGCACGCATACTGTCGGGCCAGGCCACAGCTTGGGCGGGTGCAGGGCTCATCGGGATCCTCGAGCGCACAGGGAGACGAACTCGTAGGCGAGGTTGGCTGCGGCGACGCTGGTGATGTCGGCGTGGTCGTAGGCGGGGGAGACTTCGACGACGTCGGCGCCGACGAGGTTGAGGCCCTTGAAGCCGCGGATGATGCCGAGGAGTTCCCGGCTGGTCATGCCTCCTGCCTCCGGGGTGCCGGTCGCAGGGGCGTGGGCGGGGTCCAGCACGTCGATGTCGACGGACACGTACAGGGGCGCGTCGCCGATCTGCTCCCGCAGACGGGTCACGATCTCGCGGACGGTCAGGGTCTCCAGGTCGGCGCAGTGCACGATGGTGAATCCCAGTTCCGCGTCGCTGATGAGGTCCTGAGGATCGTGCAGGGATCCGCGTATGCCGACGTGCGCGCTGGAACCGGGGAGGAAAAGGCCCTCTTCCGCAGCCCGGCGGAAGGGGGTCCCATGGGTGAGGGGCGCGTCCCAGAAGGTGTCCCAGGTGTCGAGGTGGGCGTCGAAGTGCACCAGGGCGACCGGCCCGTGGACCCTGTTCATGGCACGCAACAGGGGATAGGCGATGGTGTGGTCGCCGCCGAGGGTGACCAGAGGGGCGCCGTCGCGGATCAGCTCGTAGGCGCCGTCCTCGATCTCTTTGCTCGCTTTGGCGATGTCGAAGGGGTTGCAGGGCAGGTCTCCCGCGTCGACGACCTGCTGGTCGCGGAACGGCAGCACGTCGAGCCGGGGGTTGTAGGGGCGCAGGAGCCGCGAGGCTTCCCGGATGGCTGCGGGGCCGAAGCGGGCTCCGGGGCGGAAGGTCACGCCGGCGTCGAAGGGGACGCCGACCACGGCGACGTCGTGGCCGGGCACGTCTTCGATCCGGGGGAGCCGGGCGAAGGTGGTCAGGCCGGCGTAGCGGGGACTGCTGTGGCCGTCGGTCTGGCCGACGGGCCGAGTGGCGGTGTGGCCGGAGTCTGCCTGGGGGTCGTTCACGTGTGGCATCGGATGGATCCTCCGTTGATCTGGATGGTCTGCCCCACGGCGGAGCCGATTCGAGGGGCGGTGAGAAGCGTGACCGCGGAGGCGGTCTCCTCCGGTTGGCCGGTCCTCCCGAGGGGGATGGTGTCGGCGTAGTGCATGCGCATGTCGTCGGGGGTCAGTCCCGCGCTGTCGGCGTCGACATGGAGCTGCGGGGGTGTTGATGACCCCGGGAGCGGTGGCGTTGACGCGGATGTCTTCGGGCTCCGGCTCCCGGCCAGGGGGTTCCCCGACTGCGCCATCACGCCACGTCCTGGGTGACGCGACGTGAGGCGATGTATGCGCTGGTGAGTTCGCGCAGGCGCGCGCCGTCGAAGGACGGGCCGTGGCCGGGGTGGACGACGCGGACCGGCAGCTCCGTCAGACGGCCCATGGTGGCTACGTACGCGCGTGGGTCGGCGCCGTGGATGTCGTCGAGCAGCCGGCCGTCGTAGACGACGTCGCCGGAGAAGAGGGTCTGGGTCTCCGGCTCGTACAGGGCGATGCTGCCGGGGCTGTGGCCGGGCAGGTGGAGGACGGTGAGGTCGCGGTCGCCGAGGCCGATGGTGTCGCCCTCGACCAGATGCCGGCTTACCCGGGTTGGACGCAGCCGGTAGGTGCCCGGGTCGTAGTTCTCGTGCGGAAGGGCCGAGACCAGCAGGTGCGGCACGGTCCCGGCGTCGGTTGCCGCCATGCCGAGCTCGTCGAAGAGGGCGGCGGAGGCCAGGGCTCCGGGCGGTGGGGTCTCGATGGGGTCGGCCCGGTGTGCGCGGCAGTCGGCGAACTCGTGGGCGCCGCCCATGTGATCGAGGTGGCCGTGGGTGATCACGACGATGGGTTCGTCGGCGAACAGCTGCGGAAACGCTGGGCGCAGTGGTGCCACGCCCAGGCCTGTATCGATGAGGAGACTGCGGTCTCGGCCCCGGATGTACCAGGTGTTGGCCTGCAGGAAGGGGTGCACGTGTGGTTCGTGGATCCGGGTGATGGCGTCATCGATCCGTGTGGTGGTGAACCAGGTGTCGGCAACCGGCAGTGCGGGGGAAGACGCTGGTGTGGCGGGGGTGCCGTGCGGGCGCTGGGGAGTCACGGGCGGGCCGTCTCCCGGTTCTTGCTGAGCAGGCAGTAGACGGCGGCGGAGGTGAGCGGGCCGAGCAGCGCCGACAGGTCGAGACCGCCCAGAGCACTGGTGCCCGGCCCCACGAAGAGCGTGGTGTCGACGAACAGGAGCGCTACGACGGTGCCGGTGACCAGCGCGATGATGCCGGCGGGGTGGTAGCCGCGTCGGTACCAGAACGGGGCGCCGGGGTGCTCCTGGTGCAGTGCGAGGCCGTCGTAGCGGTTGCGTCTCAGGACGATGTCGGTGGCGTAGATGGCCATCTGCGGGCCCAGGAAGGTGACGGTGAGGGCCAGGATGTTGTTGAGGGACGTGAGGAAGCTGGGGGAGAGCAGGGCGTAGGCGCACAGGGCGCCGCCGATGAGCGCGTCGATGTACACGGAGCGCGCGCGGCTCATCCGGACGCCGAGGGACTGCAGCGCCAGCCCTGAGGAGTAGGTGGTCATGACGTTGTTGGTGACCGAGCCGACGACGATGACCGCGAGGAAGACGGTGTAGAACCAGCCGGGGACGATGGCGCGCATGGAGTTCTGCGGGTCGCTCATGTCGACTGCGGTCCCGGCGAGGATGCCGATGCCGCCCATCACCACGGAGGGCAGGAAGCCGCCTGCGGCCGTGCTGAGGGCCACCTTCCATTTGCTGACGTCGCGGGGCAGGTAACGGGCGTAGTCGGCGCCGTTCGACCAGGACAGCGGCGCGGAGGCGATGAGGGCCAGGCCGATGCAGGCCGCCGCCCACAGGGCGTGGCCGTGCAGTGCGGTGAAGTGGGCCGGGTGGAGGGTCGCGTGCTGGGAGACGAAGCCACCGAGGACCAGCCCGCAGGCGCCCAGCACGACGGAGAACAGCACACTGAAGCGGACGATCGTGGCGTGCCCGTACAAGCTGAGGGCGAAAGCGGCGACGCCGATCACCACGGTGAGCGTGACCTTGGTCCAGTCGGCGGGGTGGAGGCCGAACGAGTCCAGCAGCGTGAAGCCGGCCAGGGCACCGATGGCGAGGTTGATGCCCTCGTAGGTGACGGCGACCAGCCACTGGAAGCCGGCACCGAAGATCCGGTTGCCCCGGATCCCGAACAAGGCACGGGTGACGACTTGGCTCGGTGTGCCCGAGGCGGGACCGCTGACGGCGAGGAGCCCGACCAGCCCCCAGAACAGACTGCCAAGGATCAACACGGTGAACGACTGGGCGACGCTCAGGCCCAGGACCGACAGGGCGCCGCCCAGCAGGATGTAGAGGTAACCGACGTTGGACGACAGCCACACCGGGAAGAGCTCGAAGGGACGCCCGTGCCGTTCGTCCTCGGGGACGTGGTCGATGCCTCGGGTCTCGATCCTGCCGAAGGCGTCCTGTGGGGCTGATCCGCCGTTCGGGCCGGATGGCATTGCTGTTCGTGTCCGGGTGTCTCCCGAAGCGGACATCTCGACACCTCCTCGTTGAACATGTGCTCAACTGCTTGTTGAGCGGATATTCAACAGAGTGGGGTTGGGGGCGTCAATACCTGCGACTGCCTTTCCCGGCGGTGATCGCCGCGGAGCGGGCCCGGTCGGCACGTTTCGCGTTGAGCGGGAGATCAATAGACTGTCCGGCATGCTGAAGAAGGGCACCCGCCGATCCCCTGAGGAGCGCCGCCAAGAGATCATCGACGCGGCCCTGTCACTGGCGGACACCGTGGGTCTGGACCGCATCACATCCCGGGACGTGGCCAACGTTCTCGGCGTGACCTCCGGGTTGATCCATCACTATTTCCCCACGGTCGACGACCTGGTCGTCGCCGCCTTCGCCCAGGCCGCGGCCGCGCATACCGGCCTGAACCGACAAGCTCTGCACGAACTGCCTCCCGCCGAGGCGCTCACTGCGCTCGTAGGCAGGGCGCTGGCGATGGGGAGGGAAGCGGCTCGTGTCTGGATGAGCGCCTGGGTGGCCGCCCCGCGCCGTCCCGAACTCGCGGTGGAAGTGGACCGGCGCATGCTCGACGGTCTCGACGTCCTGGCGGAGATCCTCCGGCGAGGCCAGGCAGAGGGCGCCTTCCAGCTGGCCGACCCGGTCGTCAGCGCCCTGCGCATCCTCGTCCTCGTCGACGGAGTCCTGGTCCAGATGTCCATGCGAGCCGACACCCCCTACGGTGACGTCCACACCCTCGTCTGGGACACCGTGGAACGCGAGGTCGGCATGCCCGAGGGAAGCCTGCGATCCGCGCCCGCATGACCCGGGCGGGCGCTCTGGAACGCGGCGTACGAAGCAGGCACTCGGCGAATTGCCCCAGCTTCAGGAGGGCTGCAAGGCGCCGGGTTGCAGCCCCGACTCGATGGGGAAGAATCGTCGACTGCGATTCCAGCCAGGAGCCCGCGAACCAGCTTCCCCCGGCTTCCAATGAACCGTTAAGGCTCGTAGCATGATCATGATCGGTGTTTCTTGAGGCGTCTCCAGCAGATGAGGCTGCAGGCCAATGAGATGAAGGCGTCGTGGAGTTCGGGTCGGCGTTCCCGGCGGGCGGCGAGGCGTTTGAACTGGTGGAGCAGGGCGACGGTCTACTCGACGACGTAGCGGAGTTTGCCCAGGCCCTGGACGTTCGGGGCGGCCCTTGCGGGAGATGGCCCCGGCGCTTGCGCGGTTCTTCGCGGTGGGGGTCGGAGTCGTAGCCCGTGTCGCCGAGGAGTGAGTCCGGGCGGCGGCGTGGCCGGCCGGGGCGGCCTGCGATGGGCGGGATGCCGTGAATGAGGGCGAAGGTCTGGGTGACGTCGTTGACGTTGGCCGCGGTGGTGATGATCTTGAACGGGGTGCCGCGTCCGTCGCAAATCAGGTGGTGTTTGCTGCCCGTCTTCCGCCGGTCGACCGGCGACGGACCGGTGGCGGGGCCCCTTTTCTCGCGCGGATGTGGGAGCCGTCCACGCGTGCGCGGGGCCAGTCGAGTTCGCCGGCGGCGTTCAGTTCGGCGTTGCAGGATGCGGTGCAGCTGGTCGAAGACCTCGGCCTGCTGCCACCGCTCCAGGCACAGCCGGCAGGTCTGTCCGGAGTCGAACCCCAGTTCCAGTGGCGGCAGTTGTCAGGCTATGTCGTTGCGGAGGACGAACGGGATGCCTTGGCGGCACAGCCGGTCCGCAACCGGCCGAGGTCCCGGCGACTTCTCCGGCCACGGCGGCAGCAGCGGCTCGATCAGCATCCGCAAGTCGTCGTCCATGATCCGCGGCCGAGCACTCGCACCCGCCCGAACGGCCGAATCGTCACATTGGTCACGCCCGACCAGGGCACTTCAACAAGATCGTGTCACGAGCTCTACGCGAAGTTCCTGGCCGGAACACGCGACTGTGCCAACCAGCTGATCGAGCAGTCGATGAACCAGTGGGAGGCACCCGGGACGCTGGGTTAGGCGCAGGCTGGTCCGGAAATACTCCGGACCAGCTGGTCAGGACTGGGATGACGGTGGGACGAACTGAGATCAAGAAAGTATTTCGCCTCGCTACTTGCTCGCGACCATGAAGGGCGCCTGAACTGGGAGTTTTCCCAGTTCAGGCACCCTTTTCCATGCCCCCTAGAAGAAGCCCAGCTTCTTCGGCGAGTACGACACCAACAAGTTTTTCGTCTGCTGGTAGTGCTCCAGCATCATCTTGTGAGTCTCGCGGCCGATTCCGGACTGCTTGTAGCCGCCGAACGCCGCGTGTGCCGGGTACGCGTGGTAGCAGTTCGTCCACACCCGGCCCGCCTGGATCGAACGGCCCGCCCGGTAGGCGGTGTTGATGTCCCGCGTCCACACGCCGGCTCCGAGCCCGTACAGCGTGTCATTGGCGATCTTGATGGCGTCGTCGAAGCCGTCGAACGACGTGACCGAGACGACCGGGCCGAAGATCTCCTCCTGGAAGATCCGCATCCGGTTGTCACCCTCGAAGATCGTCGGCTGGACGTAGTAACCGCCCTTCAACTCCCCGTCGTACTCGATCCGCTCACCGCCGGTGAGAATCCTGGCGCCCTCCTGCCGACCGATGTCGAGATAGGAGAGGATCTTCTCCAACTGGTCGTTGGAGGCCTGCGCGCCGATCATCGTGTCGGTGTCGAGCGGATGGCCGGGCTTGATCAGCTCGGTGCGGGCGACCGCCGCCGCCAGGAACTCGCCGTAGTGGCCGCGCTGGACGAGCGCCCGCGACGGACACGTGCACACCTCGCCCTGGTTGAGCGCGAACATCGTGAAGCCTTCGAGCGCCTTGTCGCGGAAGTCGTCGTTCTCGGCCCAGACATCGTCGAAGAAGATGTTCGGGGACTTGCCGCCCAGTTCCAGTGTGACCGGTTTGATGTTCTCCGCGGCGTACTGCATGATCAGCCGCCCCGTCGTGGTCTCACCCGTGAACGCGACCTTCGCCACCCGCGGGCTGGACGCGAGCGGCTTGCCCGCCTCCACGCCGAAGCCGTTGACGATGTTCACGACACCCGGCGGCAGCAGGTCCGCGATCAGGCTCATCCAGTAGTGGATGGACGCAGGGGTCTGCTCGGCGGGCTTGATGACGACCGCGTTGCCCGCCGCCAGCGCCGGGGCGAGCTTCCATACGGCCATCAGGATCGGGAAGTTCCACGGGATGATCTGCGCGACCACGCCGAGCGGCTCGTGGAAGTGGTACGCGACGGTGTCGTCGTCGACCTCGCCGAGCGAACCCTCCTGGGCGCGGATCGCGCCCGCGAAGTAGCGGAAGTGGTCGATCGCGAGCGGGATGTCGGCCGCCAGGGTCTCGCGTACCGGCTTGCCGTTCTCCCAGCTCTCGGCGACCGCCAGCTTCTCCAGGTTCGCCTCCATCCGGTCGGCGATCCTGAGCAGGATGTCGGCGCGCGCGGTGACGGACGTGCGCCCCCAGCCGGGCGCGGCCGCGTGTGCCGCGTCCAGCGCGCGCTCCACGTCCTCGGCAGTGCCCCGCGCGATCTCCGTGAACGGCTGCCCGTTCACCGCACTCGGGTTCTCGAAGTACTGTCCGCGGGCCGGCGGAACGTACTCCCCGCCGATGAAGTGGTCGTAGCGCGACTGGTAGGAGACGATCGCGCCCTCAGTGCCGGGTGCCGTGTAACGAGTCATGCGGGTCTGCCTCCCGGAGAAGCGCTGCCCGCCGTTGGGCAGCTCTCGCCGCGAGGCTAGAAGCGCGGACGTTGCGACGACGTTGCGCGTCTCGGTAGCGGTCTGTCCGGCAGCCGTCCGTCTCAGCCGTGCGTCAGGGGCCCGTGCGTCCGGCACGCGTCCGTTCGGCAGCTGTCCGTCTCGCAGCTGTCCGTCAGGCGTACGCCGTCGGGTATCCGTCTGTCCGGCGTACGCCGTTCGGCACCTGTCTCTCCGGCCTACGTCGGTCGACTTGGGCGCTTGGCTCGGCCCGCCTCGGTCTGGCTCGGTCTGGCTCGGCTCGGCCCGGCTCGCATCCGTCAGCGCGGCGTTGGTCGCGTCCGGGCGTGCGGTGCGGGACGTGTCCAGTCCGGGGGCGCCGCCTGCTCGGACTCCAGGGCGTCCAGGCGCGCCCGCACGGCCGCCGACGGGCGTACCGCGGCCAGCGCCCGCCATACGTCGAGATCGTCCTCACCCCACGGCGTGTGCGCCCAGTCCGCCAGCAGGTCGGGGTCGCGGCGGGCGATGAGCGCCGTACGCAGCCCGTCGGCGAGCCTGCGCCGCAACCTCACCACCGCCGGGGCCCCCGAACCCGGCAGCAACGGACCTGCGTACCCCGACATGGCCGCCGTGACCGCGCCGGTTCCGAGCCGCCGCTCCACGACCGCGACGTCGGACTCGACCGGCGCCGTGATCCGATAGGGGCGCGAACCCAGCAGGCGCGGGCCGAGGAGTCGGCGCAGACGGGTCAGTTCGGCGCGCAGCGTCACCGGAGTCACCGACTCGTCCTCGTACAGCGCGCACAGCAACTCGTCGCCTGTCAGGCCTTCCGGGTGCCGGGCCAGCAGCACCAGGATCTCGCTGTGCCTGCGGCTGAGCCTGATTTTCCGGCCGCCCGCGAGCAGTTGAGCCTCGTCGCGGCCCAGCGCGGTCAGCTCGACGGTGTCGGCCGTGGCCTTGGGCGGTGCGAGCAACGCCAACTGGGACTCGGCCGCGCGCGCCACCGCCTGGACGAAACCGAGACTGTGCGGATGGGCGAGCCCGTCCCCACCGGTGATGTCCACCGCGCCGAGCACCCGTCCGGTACGCGGATCATGCACCGGTGCCGCCGCGCACGTCCAGGGCTGGACGCGCCGGATGAAGTGTTCGGCCGCGAACACCTGCACCGGCCGGTCGACGGCGACGGCCGTGCCCGGCGCGTTCGTACCGACCGATGTCTCCGACCACCGCGCACCCGGTACGAAGTTCATCCGCCCCGCCTGCCGCCGTGTCACCGGATGGCCCTCGACCCACAGCAGCCTGCCCTGCGCGTCGCACACCGCCAGCAAATGCTCGCCGTCCGCCGCGAACGTCCCCATGAGTTCCCGGAACAGTGGCATCACCCGCGCCAGCGGATGCTCCGCCCGGTATGAACCGAGGTCGCCGTCCGTCAGCTCCATGCGCGCGGTGCCGTCCGGTACGACACCCGCCCGCGCCGAACGCCGCCACGAGTCGGCCAC
Organism: Streptomyces sp. NPDC029292; assembly: GCF_055569295.1. Lineage (NCBI taxonomy): Bacteria > Bacillati > Actinomycetota > Actinomycetes > Kitasatosporales > Streptomycetaceae > Streptomyces > Streptomyces sp. NPDC029292. The sequence continues at coordinate 125,149 of NZ_JBVHXR010000019.1, read as the reverse complement.
CACCTCACGCACCGGCCGCGGCACCGTGCCCGCCTCGGTGAACGTCTCGTGGGCGCGACGCAGGGTCCGCACCCGTTCGACGGGATCCGTCCCCGGTTCGAGGGCCACCCATGGATCGGTCAACTCGGCCTCCCGGAAGGCGATGCGGCTGGGACCATCGTCACTCCCGGTGCGGGCCCGGACAAGCTGTGTGACCGTGTGAGGCCCTCATGTCAGGCGAAGTTGACGAGTCTTATGTAGCGCGTCCAGTCCCAGTTCGGCCCGGGGTCGGTGTGGTCCGTGCCCGGTACCTCGTAGTGACCGATGATGTGGGCCCGGTCCTTGGGGATGCCGTACCTGGTGCAGATCGCCGCGGTGAGCTTGGCCGACTCCTCGTACAAAGCGTTGGTGAAATACGCGGGCTGGTCCACCCAGCCTTCGTGCTCGATGCCGATACTGCGCGTGTTGTAGTCCCAGTTCCCCGCGTGCCAGGCGATGTCGTGTTCCCTGACGCACTGCGCGACATGCCCGTCGGCCGACCGTACGAGGTAGTGGGCGGACACGTTCTTCTGCGGGTTCTGGAAGATGGACAGCGTGTTGGGGTAGGTCTCCTGCGTGACATGGATGATCACGTAGTCGAACGGATAGCTCGTCGGCCGGTTGGACTCCGTGTAGTTGGACGTGCTCGCCGGTGTCCACTCGGCGAGCGGGTAGTCGACGGCCGCGGCTTGAGCCGTGGCCCGTGCGTCGGGGAGTAACGCGTAGGGGAGGGCGGCGAGTGCGGCGCCCTTGAGCAGCCGTCGCCTGCTCGGGAACGATCTGGCCCGTTCCATGGAGTATCTGCCTTTCGATGGTGGGGGGTTGAGGCGCCGTCCGCTCAGGGGCGGAGTGCCGCTGCTGTCTCGCGCAACTGCGCGTGCAGCCCGCGATGCGTCTCACGTGCGGGCAGCCATTCCTTGCGGAGCTTGGCGACGCATGTGTAGTTGGTGTCGCAGACGTTGGCCAGCGGCGACTCGACCGCCTGGGTCGCGAACTGGTACGCGTCCAGCTCGCTGAACCCGAAGTCGCGTACCAGCCATTGCACCAGATCGAGCTGGGATATCCGGAACGCGTCCTCCAGCGGGCGCGCCGAGCCGGTGGAGATGATGTGGGTATCGGACTCGATACGCGGCCAGGGGGTGGCGACCCCCTTGAGCAGCTCGACGATCACCACCGTGTTCATCGCGCACTCGACGGCGACTCCACAGGTCTCGCCCTCACCCTGGCGCGCATGCCCGTCGCCGAGGCTCAACAGAGCACCCTCAACGTTCACTCCGAGATAACAGGTCACGCCGGCCCGCATCTCCGGAGTGTCCATGTTCCCGCCGTGCGCATCGGGCACCAGTGCTGAGCGCACCTCCAGATTGGCGGGCGCCACACCCACGGTGCCGTGCATCGGATCCATGGGCAGCTCGACCTGGATGTCACTGTCCCGCGCGCTGAACAGCGCGGTGCGTCGCTCCCGGTCGAGCTGCCAGATCCACACGGTCTCCGGCAGTGGCGGCTGCAGCGTGGCCGTGGTGTGCGTGGACGTGAGCGCGCCGAACAGCGGCACGGTCGTCGACGCCGCCCAGTCACGGGCCGGTTCGATTGACACGAAGTGGACCGCGACCGTGTCGCCCGGCTCCGCTCCCTCCACATGGAAGGGTCCCGTCTGCGGATTGAGGAACGGGAACTCGCACACCTCGGAGACGAGGTCCTTCTCAGAGCGGACCCGCCCGGCGAAGCAGTCCTCCGTGTACAGATCGAGCACCGTGCCCGGCGCGATGCGCGCCACGGGTGGCGCGCCGCCGAACGTCCACGCGTATTCGCCCGGTTCGGGCCGCACGGTCAGGATCCGGGGGTCGCTCATGGCTGCACAGCTCCGCTCTGCCGAGGGCCGGGGGTGGAGGTCTCGTCGAGGTGGACACGGGCGGTCTCGGCTATGCGCCCGGGGTGGCGGCGCAGCAGGACGATCAGCACCACGACTCCGGCCGTCATCCAGACACCGACGACCGGTCCCGCGTACGACACGGGCGCGGTCAGCTCGGACACGAAGTCGAAGACCGGCAGGCCCGCCGCGGTCAGCAGTGCGGGGACGAAGGCCACGATGCCCAGCAGTGGGAACAACAGGTGCCGCACCGGTTTGAACAATGCGCGCCTGCGGCGCAGGAAGTAGCCCGCGCAGGCGAGGTTCACCACGATGTACACACCGATGACAACCGTGACGATCACCGTCGCGAGCAGCAGGAACGCCGTCACGGGGTCGTAGTAGAAGCCGAGCCCGAGCACGGCTGCGACCGCCACCGCGCACTGCACGGCGACGCCGGCGACGGGGGAGCGGTGTCTGGGGTGCACGCGTGCGAAGAGCTGTGGGAACACACGGATCCGGCCCAGGGCGAAGGCCGTCCGTGCGGAGACATTGGCGCAGGCATTGGCGTTGGCGATCGTCGAGTTGACCACGGCCAGGAACACGAGCACCCAGAACAGGCCGAACGCAGCGCGTGCCACGCCCTCCCAGGAGGCGGCGCCGGAGGCGCCGAACCCGGCGAAGCGGTCGGGGCCGAAGTACACGGTCATGGCGTAGGTCGTCAGGACGTAGACGAGACCGATCGCCAGCGCCGCTCCGAGGACCGCGCGATGCATCGTCCGGCGCGGATCCTTCGTCTCCTCCGCGAGCGGTGCCGCCGCCTCGAACCCGGCGAAGGCGAGCACCGTGTACACCGATCCCGCGAACACACCGCTGATGCCCTCGTAGCCCTTGGCGGTGTGCGACGTCCCGAACACCGACAGCGTGTTGTCGCCGCCCGCCTTGGCGATCAGCCATACCGCGAAGACGAGGAAGACCAGCACCTCGAACACGCCGAGGACGGTCCCGAAGCGGGCCGAGGCGCGCACTCCGAAGTAGCCCGCCATCGCGATGATCACCGCGCCCGCGAGCGACCACGGCCACCACAGGTCGTCCGGATACGAGGACCACTCCTGGTGCAGCGTCCCCGCCGTGGTGAACCCGAGCTGCAGGAGCAGCAGCGGCGGCACCAGCGCTTCGACGAACACATAACCCCAGCCCACGAGGAAACCGACGGCCGGGTGCAGCCCCTGCGCCGCATAGGTGGCCACCGAACCGGCGGCGGGCAACTGCCGTGCCAGCTCGGCCACGCACGACGCGGTGAACAGGCACGCCACCAAGGCGATCAGCACGGCCAAGGGCAGACTGCCGCCGGCGAAGCCCGCGCCGGACGGAATGGACGCGGCGACCGCCGCGGCCGGCGCCATGGCCGTGATGCTCTGGAACAGGACCTCGCGCAGCCCGATGGCCTCACGCCCCAGTCCTGGAGCCGTCTCCCCCGACATGTGAACCCCCCGATTCGCCCGGATCCGCTGCCACCGGCCCGACGGCTGCGCCTCGCGTGAATTACGGTACGGCGCTTGCCGGTTGGGCAGGAAGAGCGAGGCCTGCGTTGGTGGACAAGTCCGGGACTGTGGACAACTCCGCCACCCGAAAGGGGGGAAAGGGGCTCAGCGGTGCGGGCACTGACGCACGTCGACTGTCATGCGCCGCGTGTCCCGACGTACGTCGACTCTCCTACGGCCGCGTGTCCCGACGTACGACTGAGGCCCGCTACGACCGCCCCGCCACCGCCGCCGGATCGTCGAGCACCGCCCGTACCACCGAGTGCGCCGCGCCCAACAGCGGGCCCTCCGGCCCCAGTCGCGAGACGGTGACGGCACAGGCAGGCCCTGCCGTGCGCCGCGCCAACTCGCGTTCCAACGACGGCAGCAGCCATGGCGCGAGGCCGGAGAGGGCTCCGCCCAGCACGACGGTCTCCGGATCCAGCAGATTGACCGCCCCGGTCAGCGCGATGCCGAGGGCGGTTCCGGCTCCGCTCAGGGCACGTCGTACCTTCGCGTCGCCCTCGGCGGCACGCTCGGCGAGCAGTCCCACGCGGTCCGTGCCCGGTTCCAGACCGGCCGCGCGCAGGACCGCCTCCTCACCCGCGTACTGCTCGAGGCACCCGCGTCCGCCGCACGGGCACTCAGGCCCCTCCGGACGTACCGGCACATGCCCCAACTCGCCCGCGAAACCTCGTGTTCCGCGCAGCAGCCGCCCGTCCACGAGCACCGCCGCACCAATGCCGATCTCGGCCGACACATGGAGGAAGTCACGCGGAGTCGCGTCGCCGAGCCAGAGTTCCGCGAGGCCACCGAAGTTGGCCTCGTTGTCCACGGTCAGCGGCAGTTCCCCGGGCAGCAGCACGCCGAGGTCCGTGTCGTGCCAGTCGAGGTTGGGGGCGCGGACCACGGTCCGGGCGTCGCGCGCCACCAGACCGGGCACGGCGATCGCGAGGCCCGCGGGCCACAGCCCCTCCCGATCCGCCTCGGCGATGACCTGACGCACCAGCGCGCTCAGTTCCTCTATGACCGGCTCGGGCGCCCGGCCGCGGTTCGTGCCGTGCCGCACCGCCCGCGCCCGAACCTCACCGCGCAGGTCGACCGCGCACACCGCCAGATGGTCGACGCCGACCTCGGCGCCGATTCCGGCGGGACCGTGCCCGCTGACGGCGAGTGCCGAGCCCGGCCGTCCGACCCGGCCGGGCCGTTCGGGGCCCAGCTCTTCGAGGAGCCCCGAGCGGATCAGCTCGTCCACCAGCGTCGAGACGGCCGCCCGCGTCAGACCTATGCGCGAGGCGACGGCGGCACGCGACAGCGGCCCCTCGGCATTGACGGTGTGCATCACCCGGGAGAGGTTGCGGCGGCGCATGCCCTGCTGGGTGTCGGGCAGCCGACGGCCGGAACCGGTCGGGTGGGCCTCGTGCAGCGGTGCGGTCATGCCTCCGTCAGTCCTCGTCCGGCCCGGTCCCCTCGGGGCGGTCCACGTCAGTGCTTGTCCGGCTCCCGCTCCAGCAGCGGGGCCGCGTCGGAGAGTACCCCGGCGATCCTCGCGAGCGTCTCCTCGTCCCGCTCCACGGCGTCCAGCACCGGCCCACGGGCCGTGTTCCAGCGGCGGGCGACCGCGGCCGGATCTTCGCCGGTCAGCAGGCCCGCCGCCTGCGCGGCCGCTCCCAGCGCGACCAGCTCCTTGGCCTCGGGCACCTGAACGGGCCGCCCCGACAGACGGCGAACGGTGTGCTGCCAGGCCGTGCCCCGGGCGCCTCCGCCGATGAGCAGCAGCGGCGCGGTGCGGTCGGCATCCGCGTCGAGCACCAGGTCGAGGGCGCCCAGCAACGAGTGCACCGCGCCGTCGTACGCCGCCTGGAGCAGCTGCCCGCCCGTCGTGTCATGCCGGAGCCCGTGCAGCAGCCCCGAGGCGTGCGGCAGGTTCGGGGTGCGCTCACCGTCCAGGTAGGGGAGCAGTGTCACGCCCGTGCCGGGTTCGACGGCCTCGCGGTCGAGGCCCAGCAGCGCGGCGACGCGGTCGACGGCGAGCGTGCAGTTCAGAGTGCAGGCCAGCGGGAGCCAGTCGCCGCGCGCGTCCGCGAAGCCCGCCACGGTGCCCGTCGGGTCGGCGGGACGCCGCGTCGAGACGGCGTACACCGTGCCGGAGGTGCCGAGGCTCAGCACGGCGGTGCCGGGGCGCAGCCCGAGACCGAGCGCGGCGGCCGCGTTGTCACCGGTGCCGGCGGCGACCAGCGTGCCCCTGGAGAAGGGCAGCTCACCACTGGCGTGCACGGTTCCGGCCACCTCGCCGGGCCGCACGACGCGAGGGAGCAGGGCCGGGTCGAGGCCGACATGCGCGAGGACCTCTTCGTCGTACGACTCGGTCCCGGACGCCCACCAGCCCGTACCGGAGGCATCTCCGCGGTCGGTCGTGCCCTGTCCGGTGAGGCGTTCGGTGAGGTAGTCGTGGGGCAGGCGCACGGCCGCGGTCGCACGGACGGCATCGGGCTCGTTCTCGGCCAGCCAGGCCCACTTCGTCACCGTGAAGGAGGGGCCCGGCACACTGCCGGTGCGCTCGGCCCAGGCCTTCGGGCCGCCCAGCTCATCGACCAGCCGACGGGCCTGCGGTGCCGAGCGCACGTCGTTCCACAGCAGGGCCGGGCGCACGGGATCACCCTGGGCATCGAGCGTGACGAGCCCGTGCTGCTGGCCGCCGATCGACACCGCCGCGGCCTCGTGCGCCGCGTCGCCGCACTGGTGCAGTGCCTCGCGGAGCGCGTCCCACCATTGACGCGGGTCGCTCTCGCGGCCCGCCCCCGTGGAGACGGTGTGCGGCGCCTGTCCGCTCGCCACCACCTGTCCGGTCGACGCGTCGACGACCAGGGCCTTGGTGGACTGGGTGGACGTGTCCACCCCGACGACGAGCGGACCCTCGGCTGCTGACATCGGGCTCTCCCTCTTCCGCGGCTCCGCGGGATCTGTCCTGGTTGTGGGGCTCCCCGGACCACCACGGCCCGGGTTTCGCACTTCGTCTCTTCCCAGAGATGCGTCCGCATACTAATTTGTAAACTGCCATGACGAAATAGTCGGAGCTAGCAAGGAGCCGCCGCATGAACTACCAGCCCACCCCCGAGGACAGGTTCACCTTCGGCCTGTGGACCGTCGGCTGGCAGGGAAGGGACCCGTTCGGCGACGCCACCCGGCGCGCCCTGGAGCCGGTCGAGTCGGTGCAGCGCCTGGCCGAGCTCGGCGCCTACGGAGTGACCTTCCACGACGACGACCTGATCCCCTTCGGGTCCTCGGACAGCGAGCGCGAGTCGCACATCAAGCGGTTCAGGCAGGCCCTCGACACGAGCGGCCTGAAGGTGCCGATGGCCACCACCAACCTGTTCACGCACCCCGTCTTCAAGGACGGCGCGTTCACCGCGAACGACCGTGACGTACGCCGCTACGCGCTGCGCAAGACGATCCGCAACATCGACCTGGCGGTCGAGCTGGGCGCCGAGACGTACGTCGCCTGGGGCGGCCGTGAGGGCGCCGAGTCCGGCGCCGCCAAGGACGTACGCGTCGCGCTTGACCGCATGAAGGAGGCCTTCGACCTCCTCGGCGAGTACGTGACCTCCCAGGGCTACGACCTGAAGTTCGCGATCGAGCCGAAGCCGAACGAGCCGCGCGGCGACATCCTGCTGCCCACGGTCGGCCATGCGCTGGCGTTCATCGAGCGCCTGGAGCGCCCGGAGCTGTACGGCGTCAACCCCGAGGTGGGCCACGAGCAGATGGCCGGGCTGAACTTCCCGCACGGCATCGCGCAGGCCCTGTGGGCGGGCAAGCTCTTCCACATCGACCTCAACGGCCAGTCCGGCATCAAGTACGACCAGGACCTGCGCTTCGGGGCGGGCGATCTGCGTTCCGCGTTCTGGCTGGTCGACCTTCTGGAGAGCGCCGGCTACGCGGGCCCGAAGCACTTCGACTTCAAGCCGCCGCGGACCGAGGACTTCGACGGCGTGTGGGCGTCGGCGGCGGGCTGCATGCGCAACTACCTGATCCTGCGCGAGCGTTCGTCGGCCTTCCGTGCCGACCCCGAGGTCCAGGAGGCGCTGCGCGCCTCGCGCCTGGACGAGCTCGCGCAGCCCACCGCGGCGGACGGCCTGAAGGGGCTGCTCGCCGACCGCGCGGCCTTCGAGGACTTCGATGTCGAGGAGGCCGCCGCGCGCGGGATGGCCTTCGAGCGTCTGGACCAGCTGGCCATGGACCATCTGCTGGGGGCTCGGGGCTGATCGCGTTCTCTGGGAGGTGCGGGGCTGCCCTTCTGGTGCGTTGTGGGGTGTGGGTCTGTCCCCTGGCGCGTCGGGAGGCGCGGGCCGACCCGGCGCGTGCGGTGAGGCGAGGGCCTGCCGCTTGGCGGGCCCGGGTCTGACGGCCGCTTCGATAGATCTCTCGGCGGCGGCCGCCTCGGCGCTGCCCTGCGCGGAATTAGCCGGAATCATGCGATCCATGGCATGAGTCCGTATCAACTTCCGTGCAGGGGTCGCGTCATGACCGGTTCGAGGCGACTCTTGACGGTATGGCCATGCCGCCCTTACCGCCCCAGCCTCCTCGACCGCCGGGAGACACGCCTCCTCCTGGAGGCGGTGGCTTCGGCCCGCCGCCAGGAGGCTACGGACCTCCACCCGGTGGCTACGGTCCGCCTCCTGGGGGCTACGGTCCACCGTCGCAGGGCGGCAGCTGGCCTCCCGGGCAGGGCGGGGGCGGAGGCTGGCAGCCACCGCCGCCTCCTGGACCGCCCGGTGGGGCCGGAGGTCATCGTGGAGGACCGCGCCGCAACACCCTGTTCATCGTGCTTGCCGCGATCGTGACCGTCGGAGCCATCGTCGCCGTGGCCCTGGTGGCCACCAGCGGCGGCGGTAAGGGGGGAAAGAAGTCCCCGACCGAGAGCAGCGGGAGCACGGGGCGCTCACCCAGCCCCTCGCTGAGCATCCCCTCCGGACTGCCGTCCTTGCCCTCGGACGTGCCCAGCGTCGTGCCGACGCTGCCCTCGGAGGTGCCGAGTGGTGTACCGAGTGACCTCCAGTCGCTGTTCCCGACCGTGGCGAACGACGAAGTGCCGTACTACATGCTCAAGAAGGGCGATTGTTTCAACACGAACGATGCCTTGCCCGGGCAGGCGGCCAAGCGCTCGTGCACCAAGCCGCACGACGCCGAAGTCGTGAAGGTGGCCGAACTCAACGGCAGTTACACGACCGACGCTGCTCTGAAGAAGGCGGCGTCGGCGCTGTGCAAAGCACCCCTGGAGCGCAAAGCGGCCCAGCAGTCCGCGGGCACCGTGCGCGGCACCCTTGTGCAGTACCCGGACTCCAGCGGCTACAAGATCGGCATCGACAACGTCGCGTGCAGCCTGGCGGCGGACGTCGGCAGCGGCACCCACAAGCTCACCAGGCCACTGACCTAGCTCGCGAGCGCGTGTGCCGGGTTTTTGGGTGGCACGCGCGCGTGCCTGTCGGCGCTCAGATCCCGCGCGGCAGCCGCACGTAGGTGACCGTCGTCTCGATTCCGCTGTCCACCAGCCGGCCCTGCGCGTCGAAGGCGCCCGCCCCGTCCGTCATCCCGAAGTCGTTGTCGTTGATGAGCGCGAGCGTGTCGCGGCGCACGCGCGCGACGCCCTCGATCTTGCCGGGCACCCCCGCGACCGTGCCCAGGTCCACGACCAGCCGCTTGCGCAGCACCGGGACGCCGACCGCCGCCGGGTCGTCGAGCTGCTCCAGGGAGGGGGACGTGGTGTCGGTGTCCCACTGGTCGCCGAGGATGTCCGCGTCACGCGTGAGCGTCACCGACTGGAGCCGCGCCGCCTTGTCGGTGCGCTCCTCGACGAGCAGCCGATCGCGGCCGACGGCCACCACGGAGGAAATCTTCAGCTCGGACGTGTCGTCCTCGCTCGGGTCGACGACGTTCACCGGGTCGAAGCGGTAGGCGTACTCGGCGGTGACGACCCGCTTCTTGGGCGAGAAGCGCAGCAGCCGCGTGGTGCGCGAGGCGTCTCCCGCGTCGCCGTCCGGCAGGGAGAGCGGGCTCTGTACGGCCATCACCAGGTCACCGCCCGGGAGTTGGGCGAGCCCTTCGAAGCCGCGGTTGATCTTCCGGTGCAGCAGGACGGAGGGCAGGGCCTCGACCACCGGGTAGTCCGTGCCCGTCAGGTTCAGTCCCTTGGGCACATAGCGCGTGAGCACCTTCCCGCGCGCGGAGACGTGGATCAGCGAAGGGCCGTACTCGTCGACGAGCCAGAAGGTGCCGTCCCCGGCCCGCACGATGCCCTCGGTGTCCACACCGTTCGGGTTGTACGCGAGCGGGGTCTTGGCGTCATAGGAGTACGGCGTCTCGTCACGCCCCTGCTGGTCGGGCAGGCCGGTGACGGGCTTCCCGGCGGACGTGGTGATCGGGATCGCGTCGAGCACCTTCACGGTCTCGCCGGACACCCGGATCTTCACGATCGCCGGGTCGAAGCCCGGCACCGGAAACGTACGCCGCTTCGTGCCGTCCACCTTGATCTGGCCGTTGGGCCCGCGGTCGGTGACCGTCCAGAACTCGCCCGCGCGCCCGGCCGGGTAGATGTCGCTTCCGATCCCGCCGAGGTCCACGCCCCGGTCGTCGTCCACCGTGCCGGGCAGCAGCGTGTTGCTGAACGTGCCCAGGGGGAGGTCGCCGAGCGTCGCGGTGCGCGTCACCCGTGGCTGCGACGGATCGCCCTCCGCGCTCGCGGTGCCGGTCACCACGAAGGCGGCCAGCACGGCGAGCGGCACACCCGCGGCGACGGATCGGTGGACGCGGCGCCGGCCGAGGGCGTGCGGGGACATCGGGCCTCCTGGGACACAAGTTCGGTGACAGCGGCCAGAGTTCGCCCCGGCACCGAACGCCACGTGACCCCGAGATGAACGCGGAGCGTCAACCACTCATCGGGTCGCCGCCCGCATCACCTTCCGCCGTGGCGAGGGCCGTGGCCGGATCCCGGACCGCCGGTCCCGCGGGTGTCCAGCGGCCCCGCTCCTCGCGATATGGCCACCACCGGCCGTCGCGCCCGAGCCGCAGCTGAGTCGACCCGTCGACCACGGTCCAGCGGTTGTGCGCGGCGCGCAGCCTGGGCCGCTCGTCCTCGTCCCAGGCCGACTCCAGGGCGGCACGCGCGCGTGCCAGCGATTCCGCCTCCCTGGCCCACGTGTCTTCGTCGTCCTCAAGGACCGACAGGGCGGCCGCACCTCCGTACCGCCAGGCGCGTACGCCGAGCGCCAGTTCGTCGCGGTCGCGGCCCGAACCGTCGGCGAGCCGCAGGGCGATCGCCTCGTCCGGTATGCCCGCGGCCAGCCGGACCGCGTCCTCGGCGAGCGTCAACTCCGCCTCGACCGCCTGTTGTCCATGCCCGGGTCTGAGCGCCTCGGCGAGCAGCCGGTACGCCTCACCCGCGGCCGCGGCCGCCAGGAACTCCACGGCGGCCGGGTCGAATCCAAGTGCGGGCGCGGCCTCGGTGTCCAAGGAAAGCGGTTGTCCGGGCTCCTCGGGCAGCACCGGAAGGAGCGGCAGCGGCGGCAGGATGTCCCCGGCTGCGTACGCCTCGCAGGCGTCCACGCCGACCTGACGGGCGCCCGGCGTCTCCTGCGGGTCGTCCACGGTCGCGCTGCTGCGTACCTGGAGCTCGTCCAACAGCGTGCGCTCGCCGCGCCCGCGCATCAGCAGCAGCACGAACGGATCCTGGTCCAGCAACCGGGCCATCTGGTAGCACAGCGCGGCCGTGTGCCCACAGTGGTCCCAGGCACCGCAGTCGCACTCCGCCTCCAGATCGCCGAGTCCCGGCAGGAGTTCGACTCCGGCGGCCGCCGCGTCCTCGACCAGATGCGGCGGCATGTCGCGGTCGAGCAGTGCGGCGATGTGGCCGACGCGCTCGACGGCCATGCCCAGGAAGCGGTCCCACTGCTCCGCGGACAGTTCCTGAAGCAGCACGTCCGCGCGGTGCGTGGTGCGGTCGCGGTCCTGAACGACCGCCGTGATGCGCCCCGGACGCACCGACACGGCTCCCACCGCCCCCGCGCGCGCGAGCCTGCGCCCCGTCTTCACCTGTTCCGAGTCCAACGCCGCGTCCTCCAGGGCCTTCAGCCAGGCCCGGCCCCACCAGGTCTGCGCGAAGCCCCGCCCCTGCGCGGGTGCCAGCGCGGCAAACGTGCGCTCCTCGTTCCGGTCCGTCATCGTGCGTCCCCTCGCAGCTCGACCAGGTCAGCCAGTTCCGCATCGGTCAGCTCCGTGAGCGCCGCCTCGCCGGCGCCCAGGACCGCGTCGGCCAGTTGTTGCTTGCGCCGCAGCATGTCGGCGATACGGTCCTCGATCGTCCCCTCGGCGATGAGCCGGTGCACCTGCACGGGCCTGCTCTGGCCGATGCGGTACGCGCGGTCCGTGGCCTGGGCCTCGACGGCCGGATTCCACCAGCGGTCGTAGTGCACGACGTGTTCGGCCCGTGTCAGGTTCAGTCCGGTGCCCGCGGCCTTCAACGACAACAAGAAGACAGGGATTTCGCCCTCCTGGAAGCGCTGCACCATCGCCTCGCGCTCGTTGATGGCAGTTCCTCCGTGCAGGAACTGTGTCGACACCCCGCGCGCCGCCAGGTGACGCTCGATGAGGCGCGCCATCCGCACGTACTGCGTGAAGACCAGAACGCTCGCTCCCTCGGAGAGGATGGTGTCGAGCAGTTCGTCCAGCAGCTCCAGCTTCCCGGACCTGCCCGGGATCTTGGGCCGGTCCTCCTTGAGGAACTGCGCCGGGTGGTTGCAGATCTGCTTCAGCCCGGTGAGCAGTTTCACGATCAGGCCGCGCCGCGCCATGCTGCCCGCGCCCGAGATCTCCGCGAGCGTCTCGCGCACCATCGCCTCGTACAGCCCCGCCTGCTCCGTGGTGAGAGCCACGGCACGGTCGGTCTCGGTCTTCGGCGGCAGCTCGGGCGCGATGCCCGGGTCCGACTTGCGGCGGCGCAGCAGGAACGGTCGTACGAGCTGGGCGAGCCGTTCGGCCGCCGCGGGATCCTGGCCGCCCTCGATGGCCTGCGCATACCGCGTACGGAAGGTGCCCAGCCTGCCGAGCAGCCCCGGAGTCGTCCAGTCGAGGATCGCCCACAGCTCCGAGAGATTGTTCTCCACGGGGGTGCCGGTGAGCGCCACGCGCGCGCGTGCGCCGATCGTGCGCAGTGCCCGTGCCGTCGCGGAGTAGGGGTTCTTCACGTGCTGGGCCTCGTCCGCGACCACCATTCCCCACGGCATCTCGGCGAGCCGTGGCGCGTCGAGCCGCATCGTCCCGTACGTCGTGAGCACGAACTCTCCGTCGGCCAGGCCCTCCAGGCTGCGCCGGGAACCGTGGAACCGGCGCACCGGGGTGCCGGGAGCGAACTTCTCGATCTCGCGCTGCCAGTTGCCCATCAGCGAGGCCGGGCAGACCACGAGCGTGGGGCCCGCCGTCGACTGGTCGGTCTGCCGGTGCAGATGGAGGGCGATCAGAGTGATGGTCTTGCCCAGGCCCATGTCGTCGGCCAGACAGCCGCCCAGTCCCAAGGAGGTCATCCGGGCCAGCCAGTTGAGACCCCGCGCCTGGTAGTCACGCAGCGTCGCGTCGAGGGCGGCGGGCTGCCCGACCGGCTCCTGCCCCTCCGGGTCCGCCAGCCGCTCCCGCAGGGTCGCCAGCCATCCCGTGGGCCGCACCTCGACCCGACGGCCGTCGACCTCCGTGGAGCCCGTCAGAGCGGCGCTCAGCGCGTCGACGGGCGTGACCTTGCGGTCCTGCTGCGCCCGCGCGCGACGCACTTCCCCGGGGTCGACGAGGACCCACTGGTCGCGCAGCCGCACCATGGGCCGGTTCGCCTCGGCGAGCCGGTCCAATTCCTGCCGGGTGAGCTGCTGATCGCCCAGCGCGAACCACCAGTTGAAGGCGAGCAGCGCGTCCGCGGACAGGAACGAGGGCGTGTCCGACGAGACCTTGTCCGGACCGTCGCCCTCGTCCGGCGGGCCGATGACCGCCCGGGCGGTCAACTTCCGTGCCAGCTCCTTCGGCCAGTGCACGTCGACACCGGCGAACGCGAGCTTGCGGGTGCCTTCGCCGAGGAGCTCCGTGACCTCTTCGTCGGCGAGCTCGAGGGCGTCCGGCACGGCTGCCGAGAGCAGGGGAGTCAGCGGGGCCCAGGCCCCGGCGGCGCGGCGCAGTGCGAGCAAGGCATCCATCCGCGCGCGCGGGCCGAAGTTCGAGGATCCGGCCCAGACGGCGGAGGCGTCCGCGACGAGGGCCGGATCGCTCACGCTGTGCAGCTGCAGTACCGCGCGGAACGGCAGCCGCGTCTCGTCCGACACGGCCGACGCCAGCCCCGGCACCTCGATGCGCAGGGAGATCCGTACGTCCGCGTCGTGCACCGCGGCCACGTCCGCGGCCCAGGCACGCTGTTCGGGCACGTGCTGCGGCTCCGGCGCCGCGAAGGCAGGACCGCCCGCCGCGAGCGCTGCCGCGGGGGAGCGGGGCAGCGCGTCGGCGACCGTGTCGAGGAAGGCCCGCAGCAGGCGCTCGGGGTCGGGCAGCCGCAGCGGTTCGGCGCCGTCCACCGGCACCGCGTGGGCGTCGGGCGGCATCGCGGCGGCCAGCTCACGGATCCGCTCCACGTCCTCCGCGCGCAGTGGACCCGCGCGCCAGGCGTCGTGGTCGCCGGAGGTCAGTCCGGGCAGCAGCAGTCCGCGTGCGGCGAGCTGGAGGGCGAGTACGGCGGCCGCGCCCCAGAAGGCCGCCGCCCGGTGTGCCTGCGCGGCGGCACGCGCGCGCGTGAGGACCGGCAGAGCCGCACGCACAGGAAGCAGCACGGCGGGCACGGTCACGAGCTCGACACCCTCGTCCGCGGGCAGGACGACGGCCAGGTCCTGCGTCGAGCCGGACGCCACCAGGGGAGGGGCGTCGCCGCCGGGGTGCCAGAAGGCGACGCTGCCGGTTCGGGGCGGATCGGCGGGCACGAACACGGCACAGCAGCGGGCCAGTTCGGAGATCTCGGCGGGACTTGCCGCGGGAATCCTCTGCACAGCGATGGCGCGTTCCTCAAATTTGACTACTGGGGGCCGGGTCGCCGAGGGTACAGCACTTCGAGCGGCGGGCAAGAACGGCCGAGAACGGCCGAGCCGTGGGTCCTGGCGCACCAGGGGTGTAGCCAACCCCCCTGAGTCAAGGCGAGACCCTGAACGGACACGGGTGGTGGCGCCATGGTCGCCGAAGGTCACTGATTCGTACGTTTCGCTCTGCTGCAGGGCGCCACCTGGGCGAGGGTCGTCGGCGTGGGGCTGGCGGGCCTCGCCATGCTCGCGAACTTCGTGTGGCTTCCCTAAGCGCCGTTCTGGGCAATCGTCCTGATCGCGCTCAACGGCTTCGTGATCGGGGCACTGTGCGCCGCTCCCAGTCCGTCGGTGCGCTGACGCACCGGCAGGTGGTCACGGCAGAGGGGGACGAGCCGCGGTGGTGGCCCAACATGAGGCCCTTCGCGGCTATGACTCTGTCGAGCGGGGCTGGGTCGTCGGGATCCGGTGGGTGAAGAACATCGCGAGGAGAGCGGTGAGGGCGAGGATGGCGAGTGCGGCGCGCAGACCGTCGAGCCTGGCGGCTGCGTTCGCGTCCAGCGCGGCCTGGGTCACCTCCGTACTTGTGCCGGCTTCATCGAGAGCTGTCTTGAGCTGGGCGTCCGACATGAAGGGTGCGCCGCTTTGGAGCTCGACGGTCGCCTGGCTCTTGACCTCGGCCGGGACCGCCGGATTCTGCCCGACGCTGGTCAGGAACGAAGACGTGAGCGCGGCGATCATGATCGATCCGGCGAGTGCGGTACCGATCGAGGCACCGAGGTTGGTGACGGCGTTCTGGACGCCTCCGACTTCTGCGCTCTGTTCTTCCGGTACCGCGGACACGGTGACCGACCCGAGCTGGGACGCCAGCGAGCCCATGCCGAGCCCGATCAACAGGAGGGGGATGGTGACGATTTCCGCACCGGCGTCTGCGTCGAGCGCGGCCATCAGGACCACCGCGCCCGCGAGCAACGCGAGGATCCCGAGCCGCACCACCCGCCGCGGCGAGATGTTCGGGAAGAAGCGTGGGATCAGGATCGCGGCCGCGAGCAGGGTGAGCGAGAGCGGCAGGAGGCGGGCACCGGTCGCGAGCGCCGACAGGCCCAGGGCGACCGACAGATAGAGCGGTACGACGAAGAACACGCCCATCTGCACGAGGTACTGGAAGAAGAACATCGTCAGCCCGCCGGTGAGCTGCTTGTTCTGCAGCATGGCCGGGTCAATGAGTGGCTCCCTGTGCCGCTCCACGAGGCGGGCCTCCCAGCGGAGGAAGAGCCAGATCAGCAGCAGTCCTGCCAGCATCAGCCACACGACCAGCGAAACCCCGAGCCACGAAGGCGCGTCAGGCTTCGGCTTGAACCAGCCCCATTCGTCCGAGCGCAGTACCCCGTAGACGGAGATCCCGAGCCCGAGCGCGGAGAGGACGGCGCCGACGAGATCGATGCGCGGGCGTTTGTCGCTCGCAGTATCAGCGATGCGGCAGGCGAGGACCAGGATGCCGGGCACCACCAAGACCTCCCCGGCGAAGACCCACCGCCAGGAGAAATATGTCGTTGCGACACCTCCGATGAGCGGCCCGAGCGCGATCGCCACGGCCCCCGCGGCCGCGACGAGTCCGTAGGCGGCGGGACGGCGTTCGGTGGCGAAGTTGCCGGCAACGAGTGCCACGATCGCGGGCAGGATGAGCGCTGCTCCGACTCCCTCGAGGAACGCCCAGCCGATCAGCAGCACGGGCAGGTTCGGTGCAAGCGCCGTGGTGAGGGAGCCACAGCCGTAGATGCCGCAGCCGATCATGAACGCGCGTTTGCGGCCGATCAGCGCCCCGACCTTGCCGCCGGGGATCATGAACATCGCCATCACGAGGGTGTAGGCCGTGATTGCGCCTTGGATACCCGTCACCGTCGTGCCCACATCGTCGGCCACCGTCGCGATCGAGACGTTCATGACCGAGCTGTCGAGCGCCATCAGGAACTGACCGGCCGCGAGTGTCAGCAGGACGAGTCGCGCCGATGCCGCACTCTCAGCAGTGCCTGCCCCGGGTGCCATGGGCGAATCGTCCCAGCCGCCTCGGAGGGCGGATCCGCGACCCGCCACGGAGATCAACCGGTTGGCGGCGTGAGATCGGTTGACCGGCTACGGGCGGGCGTTGCCAAGGGGCGAGACAAACTGGGCCCGAAGTCACGTGAGTGGCCCGGCGCCGCAAACGGCGAAGGGCCAGTCTGGGAGGGGACCCCTCCTGGAGTGGCCCGCCCCCGGCAGGATTCGACCTGCGACACCCGCTTAAGGGGTTCGCCCGTTGCCTTGAAGCCCGTGAACGTGGGCTGAGTGCTCATTCCCGAGTCCGCGGATGGCCTTCCCGTCCACCGCCGTCCGGCGTTGTTGACGTCAGTCAGGGATGGATGCCAGGAAGCCTGGTGTTCCTCGGGCAGTAGGTCCCGTGCACGGGGACGCCCGGCGCTCGTCTCTAGCGCCCATGGCGGCGAAGTCGGTCGGGCTTGGATGAGGCTCAGTCCGAGGATTTCAGCCCTCCTCGGGACTTGGGGCGGCGCTCAGGAGGACGAGCCCGAGACTGCCTGGCCTTCGCCGCGGACCTTTTGGCGAGTGCTCTCAGCCTGGGAATCCCGGCGGGCGTGGAACCGGCGCTGCCCTGGGAGAACCGGCGGCTCGTGGTTCCTTGATGGGCCCGCAGCAGACCCGATGACCGTGATCTATTGCCGGACCGGGCACGCATCGGGCGCGGGCAGGACTCTGCTGCCCCCGGCAAGCGGCAGCGTCGCCAGCCGCTACGAGAAGTTCGAAGCTGTCCGTCGGGCTGGGCTCCTCCTGGCGGGCATCCTCCCGGGAATGCCCGGCGATGCCGTTGTCAGGAACTCTCGACGAAGCGGACGGACCAGGCGTAGCCGCTCAAGCTGTCGTGTGGGACCCGCCGGACTTCTCTGACCTGGCAGCCGTCGTGGGCGTACTTGCGGGCGAAGCGGTCGAGGCGCTGCGCCTCGGTGAGATCATCCATGGACAGCGGCGCTCCGACGACGAGTTCTTCGTGAAGGACTGTCTCCGGCGAGGCATCGTCGGAGCAGGCCGAGCAATGATGCGTTTTGGGTAGGGCCATAGGATCAGTGTCCTCCTCACCTGGACGGCCCGACGTACACAGCGCGCTTGGCCGCACCGCGCGGGCCCGCAGGTTCCGTCCCGTTGCCGCCCATCTGCCTCCCTCCTCGGACGATCCCCTCGACGGGCAGTCCGCGGGAAACGGACTTACGGTCGAGCGGTAGACGCTGCACCGAGATGCGGAGCCCTTGCGTACGCCCGCTGATCCTCGTCACGACATCAACTGGAGACGACCCGCCATGGCCACAGCATCTGAAACCCCGGTTCTGGACACCCTCGCCGCGATGACGGTCGACTCGGTTGAGCGGTGCGGGCTGACCCCGGACATGTTCATGCTCACCCGCATCGCGGCACTCGCCGCCTCGGACGCTCCGCCGATCTCCTACGTCGCCCACATCGACCCCGCCCTCCAGGCCGGCCTGACCACCGAGCAGCTGCAGGATGTCCTGGTCGCCATCGCCCCCATCGTGGGCACAGCCCGCGTCATGACGGCAGCCGGCAACATCGCCAAAGCACTCGGCATCGCGATTGCCGTTGCCGACGCCGAGGCCGAGGGCCAGGGCCGAGCGTAGAGACGCCGCCCGAGGTCTGGAGCCACCAGCCGCGCCCGGCATCGATGATTGGCGCGGCTGACAGATGAGCAGGACATGGCGCCATCCCGTGCCGCCGCCCATATAGCGCAGTCCCACGACGGCAGCGAAGTCTCCCTCGCCGCCTATCGCGTTGCTCTCAGGGCCTCCCAGGCCACCGCAGACGTCGCACAAGAGCCGGGTCACGCAGAGGCCGGGCGAAACGTCGGTGTAGCGGCATTGGGCGGGAGCTGCCATGGGGTGAGAGATCGGGGCCCGTGAGCTTCATGTCCGCTCAGCACCCCCTCTATCCAGAGTGCGTCCAGTCTGCGGGCCGCCCGCGCGAAGGCCCGGAACAGCAACGGGGGGTGGGGGGGGGGGGGGGAAAAACCCCCCAGGACGGGGGGGCAGCAGAAACAGGGGGGACGGGGAGATTGTTTTCGGCGTCCGGCGAGGGGGGAAACGATACCCCTTCCCCC
>NZ_JBVHXR010000019.1:83298-106503 GCF_055569295.1 Streptomyces sp. NPDC029292 | reverse complement strand
GGGGGGTGGGGGGTTGTTGGTTTTTTTGCCTCTTCCCCCCTCGTTTTTGGCGGGTGGGTTGGCGTCGGGAGTCCCCAGGGACAAAGACAAGGGGGGGGGGGGGGGGTTTTCCCCCCCCCCCCCCACCCCCCGTAGCGGCTGCGGTACATCCAGAGCGATGGACCAGTGCAGCATCGTGCCGCCGTACGGCGAGGAGGCCAGCCGCCAGTCCTCCATCATCGCCCGCACGCCCGGCACGCCGGCCTCCTCTACGCGGTAGACGAAGCGTCGCGCCGGGTCCCAGACCACCAGCGAACAGGCCAGGAGCCGTACCGGCTTCCGGCGCTGGCTCACCCGCAACCAGGCCTGGCTCTTCTTCCCGCTCACCCTGCTCGAAGGCGTCGTCCTCAAGGTCCACGGTTTCCAGGACCTTCGTCGGCAGCCGCCGCGCGAGCGGGCGGTGGAGGCCCTGCTGCTGGTGACTCACGTCGTCGGGTACGCGGCCTTGCTGCTCACCGCCATGTCCCCGGTCAAGGCTCTCGCCTTCGCCGCCCTCCATCAGGCTCTGTTCGGCCTGCATCTGGGCATGGCCTTCGCGCCGAACCACAAGGGCATGGAGATGCCCGACCCGGACGGCGAGCGGTGGGGACATCTGCACCGCCAGGCCCTCACCTCGCGCAACATCCGGGGTGCCGCTGTGACGGACTGGTTCCTCGGCGGCCTCAACTACAAGATCGAGCACCATTTGTTCCCCAGCATGCCTCGCCCCCATCTTCGGCTCGCCCAGCCCCTGGTGCGCGCGCACTGCCTGG
Organism: Streptomyces sp. NPDC029292; assembly: GCF_055569295.1. Lineage (NCBI taxonomy): Bacteria > Bacillati > Actinomycetota > Actinomycetes > Kitasatosporales > Streptomycetaceae > Streptomyces > Streptomyces sp. NPDC029292. The sequence continues at coordinate 105,712 of NZ_JBVHXR010000019.1, read as the reverse complement.
AGTTGGGTATCCCCTACGTGGAGACCGGGCTCGTCGACTCCTATCGGCAGGCCCTGCGCCACATGCACGAGGTCGGGGCGCCTCTCAGGGTTGAGTAAGGGACGCACCTCAGGGACGTATCAGGGTCGCGGTCCGGAACCGTGGGAGGCGCGGACCCGTTCTCAGGACAGAGAGCGGCAGCAGCCGCGAAGGAGGCGACACACATGTCGAAGAACGCGAAGATCGCCGCAGGAGGTGTGGCGGTAGGGCTCATCCTGCTGATCTGGTTGCCCTGGTGGGCCTCCTTCCTGATCGTGCTGGGAGTCCCGGCGGCCGCGTACCTGGCGCTGGACCCCTCGCAGCGGCGCAGGCTGCGCCGCGTCACGCGCAAGGAGATCGGCCGCTGAGGCGTCACCGACCTGGTGCGTCTCGGTCCAGCGCGCAGGAGTCGACCACATCCCCGCTCGCGGTCCTGCCGACGGCAGGACCGCGAGCGGGGACGCGTGCCCCGTCCTCAATGCGGTGAGCGCCCCGAGCGTCCCGCCCCACCGCCGTGTGCAGCGAGGTCGTCGGGTTCACAGACGTTGGCGATCCTGACGAAAACCCTTTGCACGCCTGATCGCCGGACCGTGAGGATGACCAGCATGATATTTGGAAAGGAGGCCCAGCGACTCCACGGTGAGCGCTGATGGCCGGATACGAGGCGTCGCAGACGCCGCAGCCCCTGTCCCGACAGCCCCAGACCCCGCCGACGCCGTTGACGTCCGCCTGGCTGAGGGCCCACTTCGACCCCTTGCCCTTCCCGGCACGGATGAGCGCCCTGGCGCGTTACGCCCGCAGGCTCACCCCACCCGCCTTCGAATCCCTCCACCAAGCCCTCGATGCGGGTGACTCGGACGAACGGCACACCGCGCTGTTCCTCGCCGTCGCCCGCCGCGACCTGGACCGGGTGACCGAAGCCCTCGCCGACCCGCTGCTGAGCCGTCGTGCGCGCTCGGCCGCCCTCAGGCTCCCCCTCCCCGAACAAGCCCTGGAACGCCTCGCCTTGAGCTCCATCAGCGCGACGCGCCACGACACGTACCGACTCCTGAGGCTCAGCCGCCGTCGTGCTCTCGCCGCCGAGCTGCTGCCCCAGGTGTACGAGCGCCACGGCGCCCGCGAAGCGGCTCTGCTGCTGTCCGCCTGTCCCGCCGAAACCGCGGAGGCGTGGCTGCCTCGCCTCGATGCGCCTCCTGGGGCGCTGAACTCGCTGGCCCGCACGGCCCCGCGTGCCGTCGCGGAACACCTCGCCGCACGTCGCGAAGGGCGGGCGCAGCAGGACACCTACAGGTTCACGTCCCGCTACCGGGCCGTCGCCTCGGTCGCCGCCCAACGAGACCCACGGGCGGCACTGATTCTCCTGGAACGAGCACCCGACCTACTCACCCCACCAGCAGTCCTCTCAGCCCTCCGGCTCCCCGAGGAAGCGCTCGCGGCCATGCGCGCCGCACAGCCCGACCGCGACGGCTGGCCGCGGGAACACCCGATCCCCGCAGGCCCTCTGCCACCCTCCCAACGCCGCGCTCTACAGGAACTGCCCACCGCGGACCTTGTCGCACTGGCCGAAGGCTGTCCCTCGACCGGCGGCCGCGAGCGCGGGCCGGGCCGTCGCGCAGTGGCACCCGACGGCCTGCTGCGACTGCTGCCTACCGCCGAGCGGCGGCGCATCGTCGAGAGCCGCACCACCGGGCGGGGCCGGACGCGCAGCGCCGCGCTGACCACGCTCGCCGCCCTCGAACCGGCGGATCGCGCGAACCTGCTCGCCCCTTGGCTGGAGCGCCATGGACGGCGGCCCTCCTGGTCGACAGCGCGCTTGGCCGCGGCCCTGCCCCTCGCACAAGGCGAACCCCTGCTGCGCGAACTCGCGGCCAATCACCGCGTTCACCACCGCGCGCAGGCCTGGCCGTCTCTCCTGGCCTGTGCGGAACTCGAAGGGGACCCCGAGCAGTTCGCACGGATCGCCGTCGACTGCGAACGGGCCTGGCACGATCAGGACGAGGTGCGCCGCGCAACCCTCGAGCAACTCGCGGGCTCCGCAACACGATTGCTCGCCGCCCTGCCCGAACGCGTTCTGCGCGACGCCGTTCTCACCACGGTCCAGTCACGTGACTCGACCGTCGGCACGTTGTCCGCCGCCGACCACTTGCTCCGCCGTATCGCCGAGCGAGCCGCCATCACGGGTCGCCATGAACGGGCCGCGTACGCGGTCGAACTGCTCGGCCAGGTCGTCTCCACAGCCCGGTACACAGGACCGGTGGCGCCCCTGAACGTCGACGAGGAAGCGGCGCGGACCCTCTGGGCCGCCATGGCGACGACGGCATCGGAACGCCCCGAGCTGAGCACGGCACTCGCCGAACTCCTGGGGGATCATCTCGCCGCACTGCCCGACCTCGATGCCCAGGCACGCCGGACCGCGCTCGAAGGGGACGATCCTGAGCTCGCGGCCCGCGCCGCGGCCGCGTGGGTGCGGCCGCCCCGGTCGCGGGAACAGCGCTGCGACGAACTGATCGGCCTGGACCCGACGTTCGCGACCGTGCCCGTGGTCCTGCGGACGATCTCGGCTCGGCGCACCGATCTGCTTGATCCCGTCCTGATCGCCGCTCGTGAACGGTTTACCGGCCGCGTACGCCCGCGCGCCACGGCCTGGACGCCCAAGCTGAGCCCCGGACTCGTCGGCCGATGGCTTCCCCGTCAGCGGGAGCAGTGGGACGAGCACCACGCGCGCGTGGCCGCCGACGAAGTGGCGCCGCTGCGCACCAGGACAGACGCGGCAGCACTGCTCCGGGATCCGGAGCGGTTGACGGCGCTGGCCGACAGTGCCCCGCAGCCGGTGGCCGCGGCGGCTCTCGCGGCCCTGGGCGAAGACTCCCGTACGGAGGCGAGTGCCGCCCTGCGCGACATCCTGCTGCGGCACGCGGCGGCGGGCGGCGTGCGTGGACGGGCCGCGATGGCCGCGGTTCGGCGGCTCATGGAACGGCTGCCCGACCACGAGGCCGTGTCCCTGCTCGCACCGGTGGCGGCTTCGACCCGTGCCCCGGTCGGCACCCGCAAAGAAGCGGTCCGCGGACTGGGCGCCCTCCCTGGAGACGCGGCCTTCGAGGCTCTGGTGGCCGCGTGGGACGTACCGGGTCAGCATCCCGACGTCCGGGCCGTGCTGGCCCGCTACCTCCTCGCGCGGATCGACCGACCCGATGTGACACAGCGCCTCCTTGAGAGGGTGGGAGAGCCCGCCGTGCGGGATGCCGCCGTCGTCCACGCGCGCGTGGGAATCGTGCCGGACTCCGGGCGGGAGGCCTATGCGGCCTTCCTCGCCAGACTTGTCGAGGACGGTGACGAAGAAACGGCCGTCGCCGCGTGCCGCGCTCTGCCCGCATGGGTGACCTCGGGCGCGACTGATTCCATGAGGGCGCTCGTCGACGCGTTCGCCGCTCCGGAGCGGCCTCGCAGGGTGTGGGACGCGGCAGCCCGCCAGCTCGTCCTGCTCCCGCCGGGAGCAGCGGCCGAAGCCGTTCTGCGCGGTGCCTTCGACGCACTGCGCGAACGCGGCCGGTCGCCGGACGCGCAGGTCCGCGCCGACGCCCTGCGGCGCCTGCACGGGTGCTCAGACGTCCTGGAACCGGGCCGAGGGGGCTGGGAGGCCCTGCGCATCGCCGATGCGCTCACGGACGCGCTGGAAGCCGTGGGCCTGTACTCCGACGCCGCACGCCTCACCTGGAACGCGGCCATGGCCTGCGTACGCCTGGGAGAGCATGAAGAACACCGGTGGGAACGGTTGCTCAGGCTGTGTGACGAACGGCCTCAACGTCTCCGGCCCCTGGAGTACGTGTCAGCGGAACTCGGGCGTCCCCGAGTGCGTGCGGCTCTGCTCGCTGCGGCACATGCGTTGCGTGCCCGAGGAACTCCCGTGTCCGGTCCGCTCGCGCTGATGCTGGTCCACCTGGGCGGGCGCGGGACGGCGTGGGACGACCCCTGGCGGGCCGAACTCGACGCTCTGCGCGCCCACGAGGACCACGACACCGCCGTGGGTGCCCTTCTCGTCGGCCCGGAGGAGGGCCGCTGACGACGGCCGCCGGTGGGGACCCATGACGCGGGCTGCGTCACGGGCTCTCGTAGCGCGGCCCCTCAGCTCGGGCGTACCGCCATCTTGTCGAGGGCCTCCAGGAGGCCCGGTAGTTCCGGTCCGCGGCCGACCGGCAGGACCTCTCCCGGCTCCTCGTCGAGGAGGACGAACGCGATGTCGTCGGTCCGGGCGACCAAGGACCAGCCGGGGCCGTCGGCGCGCAGGGTCCGGGCGTCGCCGGTGGCGAAGGAGGAGCGCACACGGCCGAGCGGGGGTGGTGCCTCCACGTAGGAGCGCGCCTCGGCGAGGACCCGGCGGATGCCGCCGCGGGCCTCGCCGACACCGCTCTCCTCCTGAGGCGGTTCGTCGGACCGGGCCTCGCCGTCCGACGTCACGAAGTCGCCGTCGTCGATCTGCTCCCGCCAGATCGCCCATTGCAGGGCGATCTCGTCGGCGCCGAGTCGCCGTTGGGCGGGGCCCCAGGTGGCGGTGTCGGGCGGGCACAACGCCGGCCGCTCCGTGAGCTCGGGCGCGGGATCGTGCGGGGCCGGCACTCCGGGGGCCGCGACAGCGACCTCAAGGGGCCAGCCGGGCAGGGCGGAGACGACCGTGCGCTCGTCCGGCGACAGGTCGTGCTCCATACCGCAGTCCCAGGACGCGATGGCGACGGCGACCAGCGAGACGTCGTCGATGACGACGGTCCACCGAGCGCCCTCGCCGTCCTGGCCGAGTACGAGACCGTACCCATCGGCGAGGGGCGGCAGGTCAAGCGCCGCACAGGCCTCTGGGTAGTCGTCGCCCAGCACGCTGGGGAACTTCGCGGGCGTCAGCAGCACCGCTGTGAGCACATACAGTGCGTCGTCGTCCCCGGTGGCGACGGCGTCGTCGTCCGTCCCGGCCATCCCAACCTCCCCATCGCTACGTTCGTCGGCGCACCCTAATGCGATCTGAAGGCGCTTGTCACGAGCCCGACGCACACGCGGAGCTGCAGTTATCCGGCTGGACAGGGGCGAAACGACCGTCCGGACCTCCCAGGGTCAGGCGGCGGGCAGTCCGAGCAGCGTCCGCGCCACCGTCCGCGGCGACTCGTCGCGCTCCCGTGCCAGGGCGATGACGGCGCGGCAGGCCAGCTCGTTCACCCCGAACGAGAGTGCCTCCGGCGACACCCAGGCGGCGGCCTCGTCGATCTGGTCCTGGTCGTCCTCCGCGCACGCCGACACATACGCCGCGGCCGCCTCGAACAGGTTGTGCGCACGTTTCTCCGACTGCCGCGTCACGGGCCGCCGCTCCTCGGGCCGCTCGGCCGTCCTCTTGCGCCACATCTTGCGGAGTCTGCCGAACATGCCGGACATGGGCCACCTTCCCCCTGTGTGGTTGCCATCGCTGATCGTTCAACTGCTGCTACTCAACGTAGAGTTGGAGCCTCGATGGCAGAAGGGGGACGGCCCGGTGAAGCGTTACGAGCGGCTCGAACAGATCCGGCGGATGGACCCGGAGAAGGAGGCGTCGGAGATCTACCGGCTCACCTCCGCGTACGAGTTCCCCTGGGATTTCACCCGGTCCCTTGAACTCGCCCTGTACCGCACCTACGCCGTCCCGAGCATCGGTCGGCTGCTCGCCGAGACGGCGGAGCTCACGGATCGCACGCAGAAACGCTACGACGACACCGCGCTGCTGCTCGACGCCATCGTCGAGCACGGCTTCGACGGGGAAGAAGGCCGTACCGCGATCAGGCGCGTCAACCAGATGCACCAGAGCTACGACATAAGCAATGAAGACATGCGTTACGTGCTCTGCACGTTCGTGGTGATGCCCAAGCGGTGGATCGACGCCTACGGGTGGCGCAGGATGTCGCGGCACGAGATCGTCGCGTCCACCGTGCACTACCGCACCCTGGGGCGGCACATGAGCATCAAGGGCATTCCGGAGACCTATGAGGAGTTCGAGACCTGTCTCGACACCTATGAAGAGGTCCATTTCGCGTGGGACGAGGGTGCGCGCCGAGTCTCCGACGCGACGCTGGAGCTGATGGCGTCCTGGTACCCGCGCCCGCTCGCACCCCTGTTGCGCGCCTCGACGCTCGCCCTGCTCGACGAGCCGCTGCTCCGGGCCTTCCGGTATGAGCCGCCGGGTGCCGCCACGCGCGCGCTGGTCCGCCGCGCCGTGCGCGCACGCGGGCGCCTGGTCCGCCTGATGCCGCCACGCAGTGCCCCGCACTTCGCGCGGCAGAACTGGGAGATCAAGGGCTACCCGGACGGCTACCGCGTCGCCGAGCTGGGCACCCGTCCGGTGCCCGGTGTGCGGGGGTGCCCCGTCTCACCGGCTGCCTCCGTCGAGTGAGTCGATCGTGGCCCGCAGCCAGGCCAGTTCGGCCTGGCTCGTGGCCCGCGCGATGGTGAGGATGCCCCGCCGGAAGGGGTCGTCCAGCTCCTCGGCACGCAGTGGCCGGTCACCGTCGTAGAAGAAGCTCGCGGGCTCCTCCAGGAAGGTGAGCCTGCGCCGTAGCACGGTGGCCTGCGCCGCCGGGTCGTCGAGGTGCCTGAGGAAGGCGAGGACCGTGAACCAGCGGTTCTCGTCGGTGATGTCGCGCTGCGCCGGGCCCGTGAGGCGACGGCGCAGTTCGCGTCTGCCCTCCTCGGTGAGCGTCAGGACATGGCGAGGGGCGGCCACGGAGCCGGGCTGTGTCGCTCGCGCCAGCAGGTCCGCCTTCTCCAGCCGCTTGATCGCGGGATACAGGGTGCTCTCGGCCACGGGCTTCACGTGCCCGGTCAGCGCGGTGATGCGCTTGCGCAGCTCGTAGCCGTGCAATGGGGCGTCGTACAGAAAACCGAGGATGGCCAGCTCCAGCATCCTCACATTGTGCCGCACTTTCGCTGTACATCGCTTCATCTATACCTCGGAACCGATGTATCCTCCTGAAGGCGTGAGAAACGACGAAGCGGCAGCGGCACAGGGGAGAGCGTGATGAAGCAAGCCGAGTTCGACGACAGGGGGAGCCGGATCCGCTGGACGGAGACGGTCGGCGCCGAACCGGCGCGGGTGTACGTGCACGGCCTGGGTTCGGCCTCGACGGTCTACCACGCCCATATCGCGGCCCGGCCCGAACTGGCCGGGCGCCGCACCCTGTTCGTCGACCTGCCCGGTCACGGCATCAGCGACCGCCCCGCGGACTTCGGCTACACCCTCGAGGACCACGCGGACGCGCTGGCGGCGGCGCTGGACGCGGCCCATGTCGCCGGGGCGGAACTGGTCGCTCACAGCATGGGCGGCGCCGTCGCCATCGTGCTCTGTCATCGGCGGCCCGACCTCGTCTCTCGGCTGGTCCTGACGGAGGCCAACCTCGACCCGTACCCTCCGCTCACCGTGGGCAGCAGCGGAATCGCCTCCTATGAAGAGGTCGATTACGTCGAAAACGGCGGCCACGCGCGCGTGCTCGACAAGATCGGTCCCACCTGGGCGGCCACCATGCGACTCGCCGATCCGCTCGCCCTGCACCGCACGGCGACCGGGCTCATGCGCGGCTCGAACCCCACGATGCGCCAGATGCTCGAAGGGCAGACGGTGGACCGTGTCTACCTGCAGGGCGAGCTGAGCGGTGAACTCCCCGGCAGGGAGGGCCTGGAGGCCGCCGGCGTACGGGTGGTGACCGTGCCCGGCGCCGGTCACAACATCATGTTCGACAACCCGGACGCCTTCGTGGCGGAGGTTGCCGGGCGGGGCTGAGGCGTCAGCCGCGGCGTGCGGCCAGTGTGAGGAAGCGGGCGTCCTCGTCGACGTACGACGTCATCTCCCAGCCGGAGCCGGCCAGCAGCGGACAGAGGTTGGCCTCCGCGCGCAGGTCTTCCGGGGTGATCTGCCGGCCCTGGCGTGCCGCGAGTGCCGCCCGGCCGATCGGGTGGAAGAGCGCCAGGGTGCCGCCGGGCCGCACCACGCGTGCCAACTCGCGCAGATTCTCCGCCGGGTTCGGCAGGTGCGCGATGAGGCCTGCCCCGAACACGGCGTCGAGCGACTGCGCGCGCAATGGCAGCGCGGCGACGTCGGCGAGCAGCAACTGCCCGTCGCGGTCCCGTCCGGCCCGTACGGCGGCCTCCAGCATGGCTGGGGTCAGATCGGCCCCGATGACCACTCCGGAGGGCCCCACGGCCGCTCGCAGCGGCGGCAGGGCACGCCCGGTGCCGCAGCCGGCGTCGAGCACGCGGTCACCTTCGCGCAGCCCCAGTTCGGCGACCGCGGCCGCGTACGCCGGCCCGTCGTCGGGGAACCGGGTGTCCCAGTCGGCCGCGCGTGCCGTGAAGAAATCCTGAACGTGTGTGTGGTCGTCGCTCATGTACCGCATGATCCCTCACCGACGCGAAGGACAATGCGGCGCACATGTTCGAGCGTGACGCGATCGTTCAGGTACATCTCTTCGTCATATTCCAACACCTTTCGAAATGCGCCCCCTTTGTGCGCCCCTGACCGGACTAGCGTCCCTGAGCCATGGGACACCTGGACCACGCCGCCTTCGGCTGGCTGACCCCCGTGCTGTCGTACGTGATGGCCTCCATCGGCGCCGCCCTCGGGCTGCGCTGCACGGTCCGCGCGCTCGGCGCCACCGGGCGGTCGCGCCGCAACTGGCTCCTCACCGCTGCCTCGGCGATCGGCACCGGCATCTGGACGATGCACTTCGTGGCGATGCTGGGCTTCAGCGTCAGCGGTACCGAGATGCGCTACAACGTGCCGTTGACCATCCTCAGCCTGCTCGTCGCCATGGTGGTCGTCGGCGCGGGCGTCTTCGCCGTCGGCTACGGCCGCGACCGGGGCCGCGCGCTCGTGCTCGGCGGACTCACCACCGGGCTCGGCGTCGCGAGCATGCACTACCTGGGCATGGCCGCGCTGCGGCTGCACGGCGAGGTGCACTACGACCCGGCGCTCGTCGGGCTCTCCGTCGTGATCGCCGTGGTCGCGGCGACCGCGGCCCTGTGGGCGGCGCTCAACATCAAGTCGCCCGTGGCGGTCGCCGTCGCCTCCCTCGTCATGGGAGGGGCCGTGAGCAGCATGCACTACACGGGAATGATGGCCGTGAGCGTGCGCGTCAGCCCCTCCGGCGGGGCCCTGCCCGGGGCCACGGCGATGCAGTTCATCTTCCCCCTCGCCGTCGGCCTCGGGTCCTATCTCTTCCTGACATCGGCGTTCGTCGCGCTGTCACCGACGGCCGGTGAGCGCGAGGCATCCGCATCGGCCCAGCGGCCGGTCGAGAGCGTCGCCCGCTAGCGGCGGGCCCGGAGCCATGACGGCCCGGAAGGCACGCCCCGAACCATCCCGAGCGAGGAGGCCATGCGTACACCCCGTAGGACCCCCACAGCCGGCGCCGAGCCGCCGCCCCAGCCCCCGGCACGTGGTCGTCGCGCGCACGCCGGCCCGCCGGCCGACGAGCGCGCGGACACCGACGAGACTTCCACGGATTCACCATCGGAGGCACCCACGCGCTCGGGAAACTGGCGGATCCGCCCCCGCACGGTGCGGGCCAAGATCGTCTGCCTGCTGATGGTGCCGGTCATCTCCCTGCTCGCCCTGTGGGCGTACGCCACGGTGAGCACCGCCCAGGACGTCTCGCGACTAAGGCAGTTGCAGCGCGTGGACAAGACGGTCCGAGCCCCGGTCGACGCCGCCGTCGCCGCGCTGCAGACCGAACGCGCGGCCGCCGTCCGCTACGCGACCGATCCCGCCGCGGAACAGCCAACCGACCTCAAGGACCTGGCGCGGCGCACCGACCGCGCGGTGGCGAAGCTGCGACTGGGCGACCACAACACCGTCGCCGACGGCGCCGACCTGCCCGCCGGAGTGGCCGGGCGCCTCGGTGCCTTCGTCACCAGTGCCGAGCAACTGCGCTCCCTGCGCACCGCTGTACTGGACCGCCGTACCGGATGGGAGGAGGCGTACCGGCAGTACACCAAGACCATCTCCACGGCCTTCGCGGTGGGTGGTGCGCTCACCGGCATCCAGGACGCCGATCTGGGATCCGACGCGCGCGTGCTGCTCGAATTCTCCCGGGCCGGGGAAGCGCTCGCCCAGGAGGACACGGCGCTGGCCGGCGCCCGGCTCGCCGGGAGCCTCGACGGCGAGCGGCTGCGGCTGTTCACCGGGGCCGTCGAAACCCGCCGTACCCTGACCGATTCCGCCGTCGCCGATCTGCGTGGGCCCGAACGAGCCGCCTGGCACGACCTCGTGGAGGGGAGCGCGTACATCGACGTACGCGCCGTCGAGGACAAGGTGCTGGTGTCCCGGCCCGGCGCCAAGGCGATCGGCGCAGCGCCGGAGGCCGACTGGAACACGGCCCACGCGCGCGTCCAGGACGGAATGCGGACGATCGAGGCGAACGCGGGCCGCGGTGTCGCGGACCGGGCCGACCCGTTCACGCGTGGCCTGCTCACGCCCGCCGGCGCAGCGGTCCTGTTCGGACTCGCCGCCGTCGTCGCGTCGCTCGTCATCTCCGTACGCATCGGACGCGGCCTCGTCGTCGAACTGGTGAGCCTGCGCAACAGCGCCCTCGAGATCGCGCGCCGCAAGCTCCCGCACGCGATGCGCAAACTGCGTGCGGGAGAGGAGATCGACGTCCGCGCCGAGGCCCCGTCCGGGCCGCCCGCGGAGGACGAGACCGGTCAGGTCGCCGAGGCCCTGGGCACCGTGCACCGGGCCGCCCTGCGCGCCGCCGTCGAACGCGCGGAACTCGCCAGCGGAATCTCCGGGGTCTTCGTCAATCTCGCCCGGCGCAGCCAGGTTCTCGTACACCGCCAACTGAGCCTGCTGGACAGCATGGAGCGAAGGTCCGACGACCCGAACGAGCTGAGCGACCTGTTCCGGCTCGACCACCTCACCACGCGCATGCGGCGTCACGCGGAGAGCCTGATCATCCTCTCCGGGGCCGCGCCCGGTCGAGCCTGGCGCATGCCGGTCTCGCTGACGAACGTGGTCCGCGCTGCCGTGTCCGAAGTCGAGGACTACGCGCGCGTGGAGGTACGACAGCTCGCCGAGGCATCGGTGGTCGGTGCCGCGGTGGCCGACCTCACCCACCTCCTCGCGGAAATCGTCGAGAATGCCGCCCAGTTCTCGCCGCCGCACACCCGTGTACGGATCACCGGCGAGCCGGTCGGCAACGGGTACGCGGTGGAGGTCGAGGACCGCGGGCTGGGCATGGGCAAGGAGACGCTCGCCGAGGCCAACCGACGGATCGAGCAGTCCGAGGCGCTCGACCTGTTCGACAGCGACCGGCTGGGCCTTTTCGTGGTCAGCAGGCTCGCGGCCCGGCACGGCATCAAGGTGCATCTGCGGACCTCGCCCTACGGCGGCACCACCGCGGTCGTTCTGCTGCCCACGGCTCTGTTGCACGGCGGCGTGGCGGAACGTTCCCCCCGGAAGTCCGACATCGGAAGGCCCGTAGAACGCGAGTACGCGCGCGTGGCGGCCGCCCCGGAGCAGGACTCCGTCCAGGCCATCACCGAGCGACCCGCGCTCGTGCCTCCCATCCAGACCGCCGTCGAAGCCCCCGCGAACGGCTCGCCGGAAACCCCGCCACCTGGAGTCACCACCTTGCGGCTGCATCGGCCTCCTGACGACTCCGAAGGTTCCGATGACCTCCCGCGGCGTGTGCGGCAGGCGAATCTCGCCCCCCAACTGCGTGAACAGCGCCCCGAGGAGCCGGCGGAAACGCCGGGTTCCCAGAGCGACGACCAGCGCACCCCCGAACTCGTACGGGACCGTATGGCGGCCTACCGCGACGGCTGGGCGCGCGGCGGTGGCAGGACACCTGGCCTCGGCGGCACCCCCGATTCCGAAGCGGGCAGCGACAGCAGCGAAGGAGACCTCGCATGATCCAGGACCCGAGCATGAGGGCCGCCCAGCGGTCCGGCGAACTCGACTGGCTGCTGGACGACTTGGTGCTGCGCGTGGCTGAAGTGCGACATGCCGTGGTGCTGTCGAACGACGGACTCGCGGTGGGCGCGTCCACCGCGCTGCGGCGCGAGGACGCCGAGCACCTCGCCGCCGTCGCCTCAGGCTTCCACAGCCTGGCCAAGGGCGCAGGGCGTCACTTCGGGGCCGGGGGCGTACGTCAGACGATGGTGGAGATGGACGACGGCTTCCTGTTCGTCGCCGCGGCGGGTGACGGCTCGTGCCTCGCCGTCCTCACTGCCGTCACGGCCGATATCGGCCTGGTGGCCTACGAGATGGCGCTGCTGGTCAAGCGCGTCGGCGAGCACCTCTACACGCCGCCGCGCGTCGGCGCACAGCCGCCCGCCGCCGGATGACTCAGGACGGTCGGTACCGATGAGCGAGGACATGCCGGGCGCCCCGCCGCAGCTGGGCAGCCAGTGGTACGACAACGAGGCCGGACCGCTCGTCCGCCCCTACGCGATGACGGGTGGCCGCACCAAACCGGGCCCCACGGGGGTGCGGTTCGACCTGATCGCCCTGGTCACGCTCGACACGGGCGCACCCGGCGTCGACGACGACACCTCGCTCGGGCCGGAACACCGGGCCCTGATCGAACTGTGCCGGATCGAGACGCAGTCGGTGGCCGAACTCTCCGCGGGTGCGGACCTGCCGGTGGGCGTGGTCAGAGTGCTGCTCGGCGACCTCCTGGAACTGGGCTGCGTCATCGTCAGCCGCCCGGTGCCGCCCGCGCAACTGCCCGACGAGCGGATCCTCCGCGAGGTGATCGAGGGACTGAGGGCGCTCTAGATGAACCACGTCTGCCTGTCCCACGCCCTCGTTGTGCCCACAAACCGGCACCGAACGGGTGCGAGTCGGTCACAACGGTCAAATAGCGGTCCAATCCCTCGAAGAGGAGCCACAGTTGCCATGATGCTGACCTCGCGCACCCGCACAGATGTACCGACGCACACTCCGAACAGCTGGGCCGACGCCGACCGTTGCCGGCACTCCCGAGAGAAGTGATCGATGGTCTCCGAGAACTCCGATGCATCGGGCGGCGAGACAACCGCCCTGGCATTGAAGATACTTGTCGCCGGCGGATTCGGCGTGGGCAAGACCACCCTGGTGGGCGCGGTCAGTGAGATCAGGCCACTGCGCACCGAGGAACTGCTGAGCGAGGCGGGTCAGTCGGTGGACGACACCGACGGCGTGGACCAGAAGGTCACGACGACCGTCGCCATGGACTTCGGACGCATCACCATCAGGTCCGGCCTCTCGCTCTACCTCTTCGGAACGCCGGGCCAGGACCGGTTCTGGTTCCTGTGGGACGAGCTGTCGCAGGGTGCCCTCGGCGCCGTTGTCCTCGCGGACACCCGGCGGCTCGAGGACTGCTTCCCCGCGGTGGACTACTTCGAGCACCGGCACATCCCGTTCGTGGTGGCCGTCAACTGCTTCACGGGCGCCCGCACTTACGGCGCTCAGGACGTGTCCCGCGCTCTTGACCTCGACCGGGGTACGCCCGTGGTGCTCTGCGACGCCCGTGACCGCGACTCCGGGAAGGAGGTGCTGATTCGTCTCGTCGAGTACGCCGGGCGGGTGCACACCGCCCGGCTGCTCGACTCCGTCGGCTGACGCAAGGAGCAACCGCCGGGGGGTGCGACCGATCGGGTTCGAACCGAGGCTCTCAGTCGGCCACAGCAGAGTACGCCAGGACTTTCTCGATCCTTGCACGTACGAGGAGTTCACCGGGAACCCCATTGCGCTTCCCGAATTCCTCGGCCCGGTCCTCGCCCATGTAGCGGGCGCCGATCCGAGCCGCCCAGTGCCGCAGCTCGTCGAGATCTTCCGAGAGCACGGCCCGCCCCTCCAGAACGACGAACTCGAACGGCGGCCGGTCGTCGTCCACGCAGAGCGCGACCCGGCCGTCCCGGGCCAGATTCCGTCCCTTCACACTCTCCTTCCCGGTGTTGAAGACCACATCGTCACCGTCCAGCAGAAACCAGATCGGCGTCACATGCGGACTTCCGTCGGCCCGGACGGTCGACAACTTTCCGGTGCGGGTGCCGTGCGAGACGAACGCTCGCCATTGCTCGTCAGTCATCTTCTGCGCCATGCCCCTATCCTCCTTGCCCGGACGGCAGCTGTGGTGAAGGCTGGCTGGTCAGATCCTCCGGCAGGGGGAAAAGACACCACGGGGAGACCGGATCATGGCGCAGAACACGGGGCTCGGCTGGCTGCTGGACGACCTGACCGAGCGCGTCGAACACATACGGCACGCGTTGGTCCTGTCCAACGACGGACTGGTGACGGGCGCGAGTACGGGACTTCGGCGCGAGGACGCCGAACATCTCGCCGCGGTCTCGTCAGGTCTGCACAGCCTGGCCAAGGGATCAGGCCGCCACTTCGGCGCGGGTCAAGTGCGCCAGACCATGGTCGAGTTCGACGACGCGGTGCTCTTCGTCACCGCGGCGGGCGCCGGTAGCTGTCTGTGTGTTCTCAGTGCCGCGGAGGCCGACATCGGCCAGGTCGCCTATGAGATGACCCTGCTCGTGAACCGCGTCGGCGAACACCTCCGGGTGGACGCGCGGCAGCCGGAAGGTGCACCCACCATAGACCTCTGACCTGCGCGTACGTCATCGCGGTCGAAGTTATCCACAGGCTCGCCGCGAGGTGGGCCGAACCGGCTACGGTTTTTCTCGAAGCAAGCGCACGCCAGCGCCAGCAACTCATGCCACGGGGGAGAACCGCCATGTCCGGCAACACCATCACGCAGTCCGCCACGTCATCGCTCAGCCGCGCCGCGCGAGAGCTGGAGCTCAGGCGCGGCGAGTTCGACCTCGCCCTGAACCTCGGATGCGTCCGCACTGTCCCCGACGAGGGCGGAGGTGGACGCCGCGTCACTCGCGCGGAGATCGACCGAGTGCGCGGAGAGGCCGGCTTCCCAGAGGCTCTGCGGGAGCGCGTCAAGGCCGTCGGCACCACGGAGGGCGCCGCCCTCATGGGTGTGACGACCGCCAGGTTCACGCGCTTCGCACGCCTGGGTCTGGTGGTGCCGGTGACCTTCTACCTGAACCGATACCGGGCTGTGGTCTGGCTGTATCTGGCCGAGGAGCTACGGCAATTCGCGGCCGACGAGGACAACGCCCGGCTGTTGAGCGGCCGTACGCCCGAGGGCCTTCGCGACCAACTGGACGAAGGACTGGACCTGCGTCCCCGTAACTGGCGGGGCCGGCACAGGGGATTCCTGCTGCGGCAGACCGAGGACCCCTGGGCGCGGGCCGCGGTCGTGGCATCCCTGCTCGACCCCGTCCAGGTGGCGGAGATCGTCAGGGATCCGTACGAGCGCGCCTATCTGAACCGCTTCCGACCCGAGCGCGCCTCCCATGGCGCGCCCGAGTCGCCCGCCGCGCACATCGCCTCGCGGATCATGACGGCGGACGACCCCGACGAGATCAGTTGGCTCCGCGCCGACTTGGGCCAGGCCATCGCCGAAGCCCGTGATCTCTGCCCGGCGCCGCGCCCCGCGCCGAAGGCCTCACGCCCGGTTGCCTCGGAGCCGGAGGCGACGGCCGTGAAGGATCGGCCAACGCGCGGAAAGCCGGAGCGGTCACGCGGACTGATCGGGTGGCTGCGCCGCAGAAACCCCTGACGGCGGCTGCCGGGCAGTGCCCCGAAATGCCCCGCCTGGGACGGCGGTCGGACACGTCCTTACAGTGCCCGAAACACCCCCTCCTGGGAGGATCGGACGCTGCTACAGTGCCCGAAAAAGCCCCTCCTGCACGACCGATACCAGCAGGCGTCCCTCCAGGTCGTAGATGCGCCCGCGGGCCAGCCCGCGCCCGCCCGTCGCGATCGGGGACTCCTGGTCGTACAGGAACCACTCGTCCGCGCGGAACGGCCGGTGGAACCACATGGCGTGGTCCAGCGAGGCCATGTCGAAGCCTCGCGGACCCCACAGCGGTTCCACCGGGATGCGGACGGCGTCGAGGAGGGTCATGTCGCTCGCGTACGTGAGGGCACAGGTGTGCACGAGCGGGTCGTCGCCCAGTGGCCCGACCGCACGCATCCACACCGCGCTGCGCGGCTCCGCGTCCTTGATCTCCTCGGGGGTCCAGCGCAGCCCGTCCACATACCGGATGTCGAACGGCTGGCGCCGGGCCATGCGCTCCAACGCCTCGGGGAGCGCGCCCAGATGCTCTTGGATCTCCTGCGTCACCGTCGGCAGGGATTCCGGGTCGGGGACCTCGCGGGCCGGCGGCAGCTGGTGCTCGAAGCTCTCTTCCTCAGGCTTGTGAAAGGAGGCGGTCAGATTGAAGATCGTGCGGCCCTGCTGCACGGCGGTGACGCGACGGGTGGTGAACGACCGCCCGTCCCGGACCCGTTCGACCTGGTACACGATCGGCACGCCCGGCCGGCCCGGACGCAGGAAGTACGCGTGCAGCGAGTGCACCGGCCGGTCGCCGTCGGTGGTGCGCCCGGCGGCGACCAGGGCCTGGCCCGCCACCTGGCCGCCGAAGACCCGCTGCAGAGACTCCTGCGGGCTGCGGCCACGGAAGATGTTGACCTCGATCTGCTCCAGGTCGAGCAGGTCGACGAGCCTCTCGGCTGGGTTCGTCATGCGTGGGATTCTCCTGTGCTCACAGCTGGCCGACGTCGGTGACCCGGACGATGGCACGGCCCTCGGCATCGGACGCCGTGAGATCGACCTCCGCACTGATGCCCCAGTCATGATCACCGTTCGGGTCGGCGAAGGTCTGACGGACGCGCCACAGCCCGTTCTGCGGCTCTTCCTCGATCTGCAGCAGCTTGGGACCGCGGGCGTCCGGGCCGGTGCCGAGGTCCTCGTACTCGTCCCAGTACTTGTCCATCGCCTCGCCCCAGGCATCGGCGTCCCAGCCGGAGTCGGCGTCCATCTCGCCGAGCTCGTCGACGTTGTCGAGGGCGGCCAGCTCGACGCGGCGGAACATGGCGTTGCGAACGAGGACGCGGAAGGCGCGGGCGTTCGAGGTGACCGGTTTGACCTGGTCGGCCTTCTCCTGGGCCTCCTCGGCCGTCATCTCCTCGGGGTTGGCGAGCTGCTCCCATTCGTCCAGGAGGCTCGAGTCGACCTGGCGCACCATCTCGCCCAGCCAGGCGATCAGGTCCTCCAGGTCCTCGGACTTGAGATCGTCCGGGACGGTGTGTTCGAGGGCCTTGTAGGCGCTGGCGAGGTAGCGCAGGACGATGCCCTCGGTGCGGGCGAGCTCGTAGAAGGACACGAACTCCGTGAAGGACATGGCCCGTTCGTACATGTCGCGGATCACGGACTTCGGCGACAGCGGATGGTCGCCGACCCACGGATGGCTCTTGCGGTAGGTGTTGTACGCGTGGAAGAGCAGCTCCTCCAGCGGCTTGGGGTACGACACGTCCTGGAGCCGCTCCATGCGCTCCTCGTACTCGACGCCGTCCGCCTTCATGGCAGCCACGGCCTCGCCGCGTGCCTTGTTCTGCTGGGCCGCGAGGATCTGCCGCGGATCGTCCAGCGTGGACTCGACGACGGAGACCATGTCCAGGGCGTACGAGGGGGATTCGGGGTCCAGGAGCTCGAACGCGGCGAGCGCGAAGGTCGACAGCGGCTGGTTGAGCGCGAAGTCCTGCTGCAGATCGACGGTGAGGCGCACGATACGGCCGGTGGCGTCCGGCTCGTCGAGCTTCTCGACGATGCCGCCGTCGAGGAGCGAGCGGTAGATGGCGATGGTCCGCCGGATGTGCCGGAGCTGCTGCTTGCGCGGCTCGTGGTTGTCCTCCAGCAGATGCCGCATCGCCTCGAAGGCGTTGCCGGGCCGGGCGATCACCGACAGCAGCATGGTGTGGGTCACCCGGAAGCGCGAGGTCAGCGGCTCGGGGTCGGAGGCGATGAGCCTCTCGAAGGTGTTGTCCGTCCAGCCGACGAAGCCCTCGGGAGCCTTCTTGCGCACCACCTTGCGGCGCTTCTTCGGGTCGTCGCCCGCCTTGGCGAGCGACTTCTCGTTCTCGATGACGTGCTCGGGCGCCTGCGCGACGACGAAGCCCGCTGTGTCGAAGCCCGCGCGCCCGGCGCGGCCCGCGATCTGGTGGAACTCGCGGGCGCGAAGCGTCCGGACGCGGGTGCCGTCGTACTTCGTCAGCGCGGTGAACAGCACCGTGCGGATGGGGACGTTGACGCCCACACCGAGGGTGTCCGTGCCGCAGATGACCTTCAGGAGACCGGCCTGGGCCAGCTTCTCCACCAGTCGGCGGTACTTGGGCAGCATGCCCGCGTGGTGCACCCCGATGCCGTGCCGCACGTAACGGGAGAGGTTGCGGCCGAACTTGGTGGTGAAGCGGAAGTTGCCGATCAGCTCGGCGATCTGGTCCTTCTCCTCGCGCGTGCACATGTTGATGCTCATCAGCGCCTGCGCCCGCTCCACGGCCTGCGCCTGGGTGAAGTGCACGATGTAGACGGGAGCCTGCTTGGTCGCCAGCAGCTCGGTGAGCGTCTCCGTCAGCGGCGTCAGCACGTACTCGTAGGAGAGCGGCACCGGGCGGGTCGCCGAGCGGACCACCGACGTGGGGCGGCCGGTGCGCCGGGTCAGGTCCTTCTCGAACATCGAGACGTCGCCGAGCGTCGCCGACATCAGGATGAACTGCGCCTGCGGCAGTTCCAGGATCGGGATCTGCCACGCCCAGCCGCGGTCGCCCTCCGCGTAGAAGTGGAACTCGTCCATCACGACCTGGCCGACGTCGGCGTGCTTGCCGTCCCGCAGCGCGATGGACGCCAGTACCTCGGCGGTGCAGCAGATGACAGGGGCGTCGGCGTTCACGGAGGCGTCGCCGGTCAGCATGCCGACGTTCTCGGTGCCGAAGATCTTGCACAGCTCGAAGAACTTCTCCGAGACGAGCGCCTTGATCGGCGCCGTGTAGAAGGTGACCTCGTCCCGGGCGAGCGCCGCGAAGTGCGCGCCCGCGGCGATCATGCTCTTGCCCGAGCCGGTGGGCGTCGAGACGATCACGTTCGCGCCCGAGACCACCTCGATCAGCGCCTCCTCCTGATGGGGATAGAGCGTGAGACCGCGTTCCCCGGCCCACGACTCGAAGGCTTCGTAGAGGGCGTCGGGATCTGCGGTCTGCGGCAGCTGATCGATAAGGGTCACGCCCCCATCTTGCCTGTCAACCCGCCCGATGGGGGAATCGGATGCTGGTCGGAAGATCACGGAGGCTACGCTGTGGCGCCGACGAAACGTCAGCGCACACGGGCAACTGGACAGCGGCACAAGAGGAATGGGGCGGGGAACGGCCATGATGGGACCAGCACACTCACTGTCGGGAGCCGCGGCCTGGCTCGGCGTCGGAGCGGCGGCGGCCGCCGCCGGTCACACGATGCCTTGGCCGGTCCTCCTGGTCGGCGCTCTGATCTGCGCGGGTGCCGCGCTCGCCCCCGACCTGGATCACAAGGCGGCCACCATCTCGCGGGCCTTCGGACCCGTCTCACGGGGCCTGTGCGAGATCGTCGACAAGCTCTCGTACGCCGCCTACAAGGGGACCCGCAAGCCGGGCGACCCGAGGCGTTCCGGCGGTCACCGCACCCTCACACACACCTGGCTGTGGGCGGTGCTGATCGGCGCGGGCACCTCGGCGGCGGCGATCACGGGCGGCCGCTGGACAGTCCTGGCGATCCTCTTCGTGCACATGGTGCTCGCCATCGAAGGTCTGCTGTGGCGGGCCGCACGTGGCTCCAGCAGCGACATCCTGGTCTGGCTGCTGGCGGCGACGAGCGCCTGGATCCTCGCCGGTGTCCTGGACAAACCGGGCAACGGCTCGGACTGGCTGTTTACCGCGCCGGGCCAGGAATACCTGTGGCTCGGACTCCCGATCATCCTGGGCGCCCTGGTGCACGACATCGGGGACGCGCTGACGGTGTCCGGCTGCCCGATCCTGTGGCCGATCCCGATCGGCCGCAAGCGCTGGTACCCGATCGGACCGCCCAAGGCGATGCGCTTCCGGGCCGGCAGCTGGGTCGAGCTGAAGGTGCTGATGCCGGTGTTCATGCTGCTGGGCGGGGTGGGTTGCGCGGCCGCGCTCAACGTCATCTGAGGTCGGTTGCCCGTGGGCGAAACCGGCCCCTGGGTGCGCGGACGAGGCGTCGAGCAGTGCTGTCGCCATCACGCGCCGTGACGCGCCTGCGTCGGGGAGGGGCGGGCGTGGAGCAGTCCGCTCGCCGTGGCCACGTTGCGTAGCAGGTCGATCGGATAATGATGCGGGATCTTGATCCCGGCCCGGCTCGTGAGGAACGGGCCGCCGTGGGTGGTGTCGCGGGGAGGGCGTCGGTGCGGGAGATAGGCATGGACGGCGTCGCGGATCAGGGCCGGGAACCGTACGAAGCGCGGGTGGCCCGAGGAGTCGTACAGCCGCAAGGTGTCGGGGCCGCCACCGATGTCACGGGCGGTGGTGAGGTCGTCGAGGGTGATGCGAAGGATCTCGGCGGACCGAAGACCCAGGCCGACCTGAAGGTAGCCGCAGACGCGGTCCAGCTGGGGCTGCGGTGAGTCGGTTCGGCGGCGCTCGTCGAGGGCGGCGAGAAGGACGGCGGCCTGCCAGGGGTCGAGGCGCGACGGGGTGAGTTGCGCGTTGCTGGTGAGCCGGGTGCCGCGGGCGGCCGGGTTGTACGGGAGGGTGTTCTGACGTACCGCGTAGGAGTAGAACGAACGAACTGCGGAGACTTCTGGGCGGTTGACCTGTGGGGCGCTCCGGGCTCGTGTGCCCAGAGCGCGATGTGCTGAGCGGCGATTCTGTCCCACGCGAGGCCCTCGTCCGAGCAGTGGGTGAGCCAACGGGCGGCGGAACGACGGTAGTTCTCGCGAACGCGCGCGGGACAGGTGCTTGCCTCCAGCCACTCTTCGAGCATCTCCAGCGGTTCCCAGGCCATCACGCACACCTCCTCGCGCATCGTCTCACGCGGTAGTTGCTCGTGTGCGTGGTGTGCTGGGCCGGGGTTGGGCGAGCGGCCCCGTCAATGCCTGAGGCCGCAGCGCCCCCGTCAGCCCGTCACGTCGTAGCGCCTCCGTCGGCCCCCGGCCCCCCACCCCCGTACCGCCTCTCGAACTGAGCGATCCGTCCCTCCGAGTCCACGGTCCGGGCCTTGCCGGTGTAGAAGGGGTGGCTCTCCGAGGAGATCTCGACGTCCACGACCGGGTAGGTCTCGCCGTCGTCCCAGTCGATGGTCTGGTCGCTCGTCGCGGTGGAGCGGGTGAGGAAGGCGTATCCGGCGGCGCGGTCGCGGAAGACGACGAGGTGGTAGTCGGGGTGCTTGTCCTGCTGCATGGAGGCTCCTTGAAGGGGAGGGGCGGGGGTCGCGGTCAGCCGGACAGGGCGTCCTCGTCGACGATGTGCATCGCGGCCTCCTCGGCCGAGGCCGCGGCGCCGTCGATGCCCACGTCGGTGGCGATGAGTCCGCTCTCCTCGTCCTCGTGCGCGCCTTCGTTGGGGGCCACGAGACGGCCGGATCGACCGGCGCCCACCTCGTTGTCCAGGGGTTCGCCGTCGGTGCCCTCGCAGTCGCCGATGCCGTCTCCGGAGGGTTCGGCGATGTCGGGGAGTTCTTCCGCGAGGCGTTGGTCCAGGGTCTCGCCCTCCCTGCCCTCCTCCGCGGTCACCCCGAGGTGCTCCACCGCCCACGGTCGCTCCGGCGGCGACCAGCCCCGGTCGAGGGGATCACCGACGCCGTCGGCGACCAGGGTGTCCTCAGTGTCGAGCAGCCCCGCGTCGTCCTGTACCTCGGATCCGTCGGGCTGGTAGACGTCGTCTCCCCATCCGTCGGCGCTGTCCACGGGTACCTCCAGGTGGTGCGGGCGGGGCCCAATACACCGCGCTCGGCGGCGGGCGCGCGGGCCGCTGGACACAGGCGTCGCTCCGTGCGAACCGGATGGTTCCCGGGAGTCCCCCGAAACCGGTGCCCACATCCAGCCTTCCACCCCCTTTCACCACCGCGCAACGCCAGAGCGCCGCCGGCTGCCCTCACCCGGCCCTCGCCCGGCTCTGGCCCGGCCCTCGCCCGGCGCTCGGACCGCCGGGCAGGCCGGTGCCGACCCGCCCAGGATCCGGGTCAGTCGTCCAGGTCGGCAGCCGACCACACGCGCCCGCTGTCGTTCACCAGCTCCACCCGATCGATCGATCCCGCCGATCCGTAGGCGCTCCAGGTCACCCGTCCAGAAGGGGGCATCCACCATTGGCCCGCGTCGCGGACCGTGCCGTCCTTGAGGAGCAGTCGGCAGCTGTAGTGGGTGCCGGGATGCCCGTTGGTGATCTGCATGACCACGACTCGTCGGTCACCCGCGTCGGGGGGGGGGGGGGGGGGGGGGGGGGGAGAGAGAGGGGGGGGGGGGGGGGGGGGGAAAAACACGAAGAGACAGAAGAGAAAGGAAAAAAAAA
>NZ_JBVHXR010000019.1:15508-83288 GCF_055569295.1 Streptomyces sp. NPDC029292 | reverse complement strand
TCTGTTGTCGTCCGGGGTTCGCTTCGTTGCCCCCCCCCCCCCCCCCCCCCCCCCCCCCCCCCCTTTTCCTCCCCCCCCCCCCCCCCCCCCCCGACGCGGGTGACGAGCGGGGCGCCGCGCTCGCGAACGGTCAGGGCATCGACAAGATCTGGTACGTCCTCGACTCCGGCGGCAAAGCGATCACGAAGGCGGCCCGGACAGCCGACACCGGCAACACCGGCAGCAACGGCGGGTACGGCTACTGAGCGCACCACGGGGGGCCGCCGCAGCGGCGCGCCCCCGAAGGCGCTCCGACGACTCACCCGTGCCAGGACCGCCACAGCGCCGCGTACGCGCCGTCCGCCGCGACCAGCTGCTCGTGGCTGCCCAGCTCGCTGATCCTGCCGTTCTCCACGACGGCGATGACGTCCGCATCGTGGGCGGTGTGCAGCCGGTGGGCGATGGCGACGACCGTGCGGCCGTCGAGGACGCGGGCCAGCGAACGCTCCAGGTGCCGGGCCGCGCGCGGGTCGAGGAGCGAGGTCGCCTCGTCCAGGACCAGCGTGTGCGGATCGGCGAGCACCAGCCGGGCCAGCGCGATCTGCTGAGCCTGGGCCGGGGTGAGCGCGAGCCCGCCCGAGCCGACCTCGGTGTCCAGGCCGTCGTCCAGCGCCCGTGCCCAGCCGTCCGCGTCGACCGCGCCGAGCGCCGCCCACAGCTCGGCGTCGGCGGCACTCGTCCGGGCGAGCAGCAGGTTGTCGCGCAGGGAGCCCACGAAGACGTGGTGCTCCTGGTTGACCAGGGCCACGTGGGAGCGCACCTCCTCGGCGGGCATCCGGGACAGCTCGGCGCCACCGAGCGTGATCCGGCCGTCCCGGGGCGCGTAGATCCCGGCGAGCAGCCTGCCCAGCGTGGACTTGCCCGCGCCGGACGGGCCGACCAGGGCCAGCCGGGTACCCGGCGCGACCTCCAGGGACACCTTGCGCAGCACGTCCACGCCCGCGCGGTAGCCGAAGTGCACCTGGTCGGCGTGCACGTCACGTCCGTCCGGGGCCACCCCCGGGTCGCCCGCGTCCGGCTCGATGTCCCGGACGCCGACCAGCCGGGCCAGCGAGACCTGGGCGACCTGGAGCTCGTCGTACCAGCGCAGGATGAGATTCACCGGGTCGACGAGCATCTGCGCGAGCAGCGCGCCCGTCGTCAGCTGGCCCACATCGATCCAGCCCCGCAGGACGAAGACCCCGCCGATCATGAGGACCGAGCAGAGGACCGTGATGTGCGTGATGTTGATGACCGGGAAGAGCACCGAGCGCAGCCAGAGGGTGTAGCGCTCCCAGGCCGTCCACTCCTTGACCCGGCGATCCGACAGTTCGATGCGGCGCTCGCTCAGCCGGTGGGCCTCGACGGTGCGCCCGGCGTCCACGGTCTCGGCGAGGACGGACGCGACAGCCGCGTAACCGGCCGCCTCTGAGCGGTAGCCCGACGGCGCCCGCTTGAAGTACCAGCGGCAGCCGACCACCAGGAGAGGCACGGCGAGGAGCAGGGCGGGCGCGAGCGGCGGTGCCGTGACGGCGAGTCCGCCGAGCAGCAGCGCCACCCACACCACGCCGATGGCGAGCTGCGGCACGGCCTCGCGCATCGCGTTGGCGAGCCGGTCGATGTCCGTGGTGATGCGGGACAACAGGTCACCGGTCCCGGCTCGCTCCAGGACACCGGGCGGCAGCCCGACCGACCGTACGAGGAAGTCCTCGCGCAGGTCGGCCAGCATCCGCTCGCCGAGCATCGCACCGCGCAGCCGCACCTGGCGTACGAACACGGCCTGCACGACGAGCGCGATGACGAACAGCGCGGTGGTGCGCTCCAGATGGAGCTCCCGGGCGTGGTCCGAGACCCGCTCGACGACCGAGCCCAACAGATAGGGCCCCGCCATCGAGGCCACGACGGCCACGGTGTTGACGGCGATGACCAGCAGGAAGGCCCTGCGGTGCCGTCGGAACAGTTCGGCCACGTAGGCGCGTACGGTCGCGGGGGCGCCGACGGGCAGGGTGTTCGCCGTCGTCGGGGCCGCCGGGTCGTAGGCCGGTGGCGCCACGCCGATCATGCGGTCTCCTCGATTTCTTCGAGTTCTTCCAGTTCGTCCAGTACGCCGCCCAGCGCGGCTTCGTCATCGGTCTCCCGGGTCACCACGGCCCGGTAGAGCGGCTCGCTGTGCACCAGCTCCCGGTGCACGCCGACCGCCGCGACCTCGCCCTCGTGGACCAGCACGACCCGGTCCGCGTGGTCCAGGAGGAGCGGCGAGGAGGTGAAGACCACCGTGGTGCGTCCGGCACGCAGGGAGCGGACGCCGTCGGCGATCCGTGCCTCGGTGTGCGAGTCGACGGCGGACGTCGGCTCGTCCAGGACGAGCACCTCGGGGTCGGTGATCAGAGATCGGGCCAGCGCGAGGCGTTGGCGCTGGCCGCCCGACAAGGAGCGACCGCGTTCCGTGATGCGGGCGTCCATCGGGTCCTCGGCGTTCAGCGATCCCTGGGCGAGCGCCTCCAGGACGTCGCCGCACTGCGCGGCGGCCAGTGCGGCCTCGGCGGTGACGCAACCCGAGGACGGCACGTCGAGCAGCTCGCGCAGCGAGCCGGACAGCAGCACCGGGTCCTTGTCCTGGACGAGGACGGCGGTACGGGCGGAGTCCAGCGGCAGCTCGTTCAGCGGTACGCCTCCGAGGAGCACCGAGGTGCCCTCTTCGGACGGGTGCCCGCCCAGCCGCTCGGCGAGCAGTCCCGCCGCGTCCGGGTCGCCGCACACCACGGCGGTGAGCCGCCCGGTGGGCGCGAGCAGTCCGGTCGTGGGGTCGTACAGATCGCCGTCCGGTACTTCGGCCGCCCGTGATCCGTCGCTGTCCATGGCCCGTTCCAGGGACAGCACCCGGGCGGCGCGCTTGGCGGACGGGCGCGAGAAGGAGTACGCCATGGCGATCTCCTCGAAGTGCCGGAGCGGATAGGTGAGCAGCATGACCGCGCTGTACACGGTGACCAGTTCGCCGACCGTGATCCTGCCGTCGCGGGCCAGGTGCACGCCGTGCCAGATGACCGCGATCAGCAGCAGACCGGGCAGCAGCACCTGGATCGCCGAGATCAGCGACCACATCCGGGCACTGCGCACGGCCGCCCGGCGGACCTCCTGGGAAGCGCGGCGGTAGCGGTCGAGGAACAGTTCCTCGCCGCCGATGCCGCGCAGCACGCGCAGGCCCGCGACGGTGTCCGAGGCCAGCTCGGTGGCGCGTCCCGCCTTCTCGCGCTGGAAGTCGGCGCGCCGGGTGGCGCGGGGCAGCAGTGGCAGCACGGCGAGCGCCAGGACGGGCACGCCCACGGCGACGATCACGCCGAGCGCCGGCTGGTAGACGACCAGGCCGACACAGACCAGCACCACGGTCAGGGCGGCCGCCGTGAACCGCGACACGGCCTCCACGAACCAGCCGATCTTCTCCACGTCGCCCGTGGAGACCGCGACGACCTCACCGGCCGCGACGCGCCGCGTCAGCGCGGAGCCGAGCTGGGCGGTCTTGCGGGCCAGCAGCTGCTGGACGCGCGCGGCCGCGGTGATCCAGTTGGTGACGGCGGTGCGGTGCAGCATCGTGTCGCCCAGCGCGATGCAGGTGCCGCACAGGACCATCAGCCCGCCGGTCAGGGCGAGTCGTGTGCCGGAGCGGTCGACGACGGCCTGCACGGCGAGGCCGACGCAGAACGGCAGCCCGGAGACGGCCACGAAATGCAGCAGTCCCCAGGCGAGGGACTTGAACTGCCCGCCGAGCTGATTGCGGCCGAGCCACCACAGGAATCGGGGACCCGAGCGTGCGTCCGGCACACCCGGGTCGGGATACGGAAGGTCTTGAATCTGCATGACGTCCCAGTGGCTCGTGTCAGGGGGTGAGGGAAGCCGTGAGGTCCGGCAACCGGCCGGCCCTCGTGGCCGGCAACAAACCGTGAAAGGTTCGCGTCGCAGCGTGGTCGGAGGCAAACGATTTTTTGCCCCGGGGAAAGGAATCGGCCCCGATCGCCCGTGAAGGGCCGGGAAGCGGGGTGAGGGGGATTCGTCCGATACGTGGTGCGACGATGGACCGCATGCGAAAGAACGGTGCGATGCGCGCGGGGCTCGCCGCGGCGGCTTGTGGTGTTCTCGCCGTCACCCTGGCGGCCTGCGGTGGCTCGGGCGGCGGGAGCGGGGCGAAAGACAAGGGAGGGTCCGGCGGCAAGGCCGGCACCCCGGCACGCACCACCGACCTGAAGCGCATCCCCGACGTCGGTGACCGGCTGCGGGAGCGGATCCCGGCCAACTCCCGCCAGGTCGTGGCCGTCTACGGCGAGGGCAGGGACTCCGCCGACTCCACGGTCGTCCTGTACACGAAGTCAGGCTCCATATGGGACGAGACCCGCAGCTGGGCCGCGCACAACGGGAAGAAGGGCTGGACCTCCGACCACCACGAGGGCGACAAGCGCAGCCCCGTCGGCGTGTTCACGCTCAGCGACGCGGGCGGTGTGCTCGCCGACCCGGGCGCCCGTCTCCCGTACACCCGGTCGGAGTCCTTCCAGGCCCCGCACTACTGGGCCGAGTCCCACTGGCACGACTTCGACTACGTCATCGCCATCGACTACAACCGGGTCAAGGGCACCGCGCCGAACGACCCGACGCGCCCCGAGGGCCAGTCGAAGGGCGGCGGCATCTGGCTGCACATGGACCACGGCAGCGGTACGTCGGCATGCGTGAGCCTGTCCAAGTCGGCCATGGAGTACCTGCTGCGCACGCTCGACCCGAATCAGCACCCTGTCGTGGTGATGGGGGACAAGGAGGATCTGAAGGCCTAGTCACCGTGGCGGAACGTGGGACACCACGACGTGGGGTCCCCCAGTACCCATTGCGGGGCGGGCCAACTCCCCCGTAGAACACCGCACATGAGAAGACCGGTCATCATGTCCATGCTCGCCGGAGTGACCCTCGTGGCGAGCGCCTTCCTCGGGGCGAGCCCGGCTTCGGCGGACCCGTCGGCGGCTGCCGCTCTGCCAGTGGCTGCCGCCCTGTCCGCCGACGTGCCTGCTCCGTCCGCCGACATGCCCGCCCAGTCCGCCGACGTGCCTGCTCCGTCCGCCGACGTGCCCGCCGAGTTCGGTACCGACTGGCACGATCCCCTGACCGCCGCGCCGCCCGTCACCAAGCCTGCGACCAAGTCCTGCGAAGTGACGGTCGCCGAGGCGCAGTTCCGCGACTTCACGCCGTACAAAGGCACGTACACACCGCCGAGTGACTGCGGCGACCGCTGGAGCAAGGTCGTGCTGCGGCTCGACGGCAAGGTCAAGGGGCGGCAGTTCGACCGGCTCGGCTATCTGCACATCGGCGGGGTCGAGATCCTTCGTACGTCCACTCCCGAGCCCTCGCCCGACGGCATCGAGTGGTCGGTCGAGAAGGATGTGACGCGCTACAGCGACACGTTCCGGCAGAGCGGCGACGTCGAGATGCTCATCGGGAACGTCGTCGACGACACGTACACCGGAGTCCTCGACGTCAAGGCCACGCTCACCTTCTACGCGGCGGGGAAGGCCACGAAGCCCGCCGCGACGCCCGACCGCGTCCTCACCCTCCAGGACGGCACTCTCACCACGCCGCGCAACAGCGAGCGCATCGTCGCCGAGGTGTACGCGACCGGGTCCGGCGGCGGCTGCGAGGAGTTCTGGTATCTGACGGTGCCGGGCTCGGCGCCGTACTCCTGCCAGGCGGACAACGGCCCGTACCGCGAAGTGCAGATCAAGGTCGACGGCCAACTCGCCGGAATCGCCGAGCCGTTCCCGAACGTGTGGACCGGCGGCTGGTCCAACCCCTTCCTCTGGTACGTGATTCCGGGCCCCCGCGCCTTCGACGTCAAGCCCATCGAGTACGACCTGACACCGTTCGCGGGGCTCCTCAACGACGGCCGTCCGCACCAGGTCGACGTGTCGGTCGTGGGCGTTCCCGCGGGGCAGAGCGGCTGGAGCACCCCGGTCAACGTCCTCGTCTGGCAGGACGCGAAGAGCGCGCACGTGACCGGTGCGCTCACGGAGGTCAAGACGGGTGAGCTCGCCAACTCCACGACGTACACGCCCGGTTCGGAGAACCGCCTCGACACCGAGGGCGGCCACCGGCTGACCGTCGCCGGGTACATCGACACCTCGCACGGCCGGGTCAGGACCACCGTCAGCCGCACGCTGGCGAACACCTCCACGCACCGCTGGACCGACGGCGAGAACACGGACGGTCTCAAGGCCACCTGGACCGACGACGAGACGGTCACCGTCGACGGGCGCGGACCGGCCGGGGTGACGCGCACGCAGCGTACGTACACGATGGACGGCACGACGACGCTCGGCGCGGACGACCGGCTGCGGACGGTGCTGACGCTCGGCGACCGGGCGGCGGTCGTCGAGACGCGCGGCGGGCGGCGCACCGCGTGGTCACGGCTCGACGACACGTTCGCGGGCGACGCGACGTATACGGCGAACGTGCCGCGCGACCAACGTCACGCGGTCGGCACCACGAGTGAGCGCTACCGGCTGTACGGCTCGGGCGGGTGCTACGACCGCAGCGTGGTCACCGTGCAGGGGGTGCTGACGCAGGACAGCGGCGACTGCTGAGAGCTGCCGGATCCTGAAAGTGGCTGGTGAGGCTCCTGAGAGGGAGCGACGCTTCTGTTCCATGATTTACCTGGGCGTGACACGGAAGTATCCGGCGGCATCAAGAACTCCTCAATAGTGATCGACGCGGAAGCGCTTTTCCGCATACCAGAAGTCCCCCTGGAGGAGTGCCCCGTGCCGCCGTCTGTACCGTCCCTGCGACGCGTCGCACGCATACTGCGTACCTCATTGTTCGCGCAGGTCGCCTGCGCGCTCGTGCTCGGAATCGTCGTCGGACGGTTGTGGCCGGACACGGCCACGACCTTCCAGCCGCTCGGCGACGGTTTCGTGCGCCTCATCAGGGCGGTGATCTCGCCGCTCGTGTTCTGTGTGGTCGTCGTCGGCATCACCAAGGCCGGTGACCTCAAGGCCTTCGGGCGGATCGGGCTCAAGGCCCTGGTCTGGTTCGAGGTCGCGACCACGGTCGCGCTGCTCATCGGTCTGATCGCCGCCAACGTTGTCAGCCCGGGTTCCGGCATGCACGCCGACCCGTCCAAGCTCGACGCCTCGGCGGTCGACGGCAAGACGGGTGGCGGTTCGCTGCCCTCGACCACCGAGTTCATCCTGGACGCGCTGCCCCAGAGCGCGGTCGGAGCGTTCGCCGAGAACTCACTGCTCCAAGTCCTCGTCCTCGCCTGCCTGGTGGGCGCGGCGCTGCTGCACCTCGGCACCACCAAGGTCCCCAAGGTCCTGCCCGCCATCGAGCAGGTCCAGGACGTCGTCTTCGCCATCGTGGGCTTCATTATGAAGCTGGCGCCGCTCGCCGTCTTCGGGGCGATGGTCCACCTGGTGGGGGAGTACGGGCTTGGCGTGATCAAGACGTACGGCAAGCTGATCGTCCTGTGCTACGCGGTCGCGCTGCTGTTCCTCGCGCTGCTCGCCATCGCTCTGAAGGTGGTCACCGGGCTCAGCCTCTGGAAGTTCGTCCGCTACACCCGCGAGGAGATGCTGCTCGCGCTCGGCACGGCATCCAGCGAGACCGTCATGCCCCGCATGATGCAGAAACTGCGCCAGGCGGGCTGCCGCGACGACGCGGTGGGTCTGGTGCTCCCGACGGGTTACTCGTTCAACCTTGACGGAGCCTCGATCTATCTCTCCATCGGCACGCTCTTCATCGCCCAGGCCGTGGGCGTGGACCTCTCCCTCGGCCAACAGATCACCGTGATCCTGGTGCTCATGTTGACCAGCAAGGGCATGGCGGGCGTACCGGGTTCGGCCTTCCTCGCCCTGTCGGCGACCGCCTCGTCCCTCGGCGTCATCCCCGCCGGAGCCGTCGCCCTCCTTCTCGGTGTGGACCGCATCATGGACTCGATGCGCGTCGCCACCAACCTCCTCGGCAACTGCGTCGCCGTCTTCGCGGTGTCCCGCTGGGAGGGCGCCCTCGACACGGAGCGGGCGAAGAAGGTGCTGGACGGGGAGATCGCGTTCGTCGAGGAGGACGACGTGCCGACGGCGGAGGCGCCCGCGCTCCAGCCCGACCTGGTGAAGGCAGATGTGCCCGCGCGGTCGGCCGAGGCAGATGTGCCCGCGCGGTCCGCCGAGGCAGATGTGCCCGCCCGGGCGGCCAAGGAACCGGCGCCCGAGGTCAGTTGACAGAACCGGGACGGGTCGCGCGCTCCAGCTCAAGCAGTACGGAGTAGTAGCCGCGGCCCGTCGCGTGGTCCATGCCCACCTCGCACATGCGATTCGCCGAGAGGTGGGCGTCGAAGGAGCGGGAGCGCACGAACGCGGCCTCCTTGCGGGTGGCCGACTCGGTGAGCTCCTTGTGGAGCATGCCGCGGTCGCCCGCGAAGGCGCAGCAGCCCGCGTCGTCCGGGA
Source organism: Streptomyces sp. NPDC029292 (assembly GCF_055569295.1). Classification (NCBI taxonomy): domain Bacteria; kingdom Bacillati; phylum Actinomycetota; class Actinomycetes; order Kitasatosporales; family Streptomycetaceae; genus Streptomyces; species Streptomyces sp. NPDC029292. The sequence continues at coordinate 74,799 of NZ_JBVHXR010000019.1, read as the reverse complement.
CGACCACCTCGTCGGCGCAGGCCTCGGCGACCGCACGCAGCTGTGCCTCGTCGCCCAAGTGGCGCATGGAGCAGGTGGGGTGGAGCACCGCGGAGCCGACAGTGCGGTGCACGGTGAGGTGGGGGAGCAGCTCGTCGGCGGCCCACACCAGCGAGTCCACGATTCTCAACTCGGCGTGCAGTTCCCGGTTGTCGGCGGTCAGATACGGCACGACCTCGTGCGCGATGCCCAGCGTGCAGGACGAGGCGTCGACGACGAGCGGCAGCTTGCCGCCCGCTGTCCAGCCCCAGGCGGCTTCGACGATCCGATTGGCCATGACGGCGTTGCCCGCGTCGTACCCCTTGGAGTGCCAGATGGTCGCGCAGCACGTCCCCGCCACATCGTCCGGAATCCAAACTGGCTTCCCCGCGCGCGTGGAGACCGCGACGACGGCCTGCGCGAGGGACACGTCCCCCGGGCTGGCGAAGATGCGGTTGACGCAGGCCGGGTAATAAACGGCGGCAGCGCCCACGCGCGCGGTGCGCGGCATGTCCCGGGAGGCCGCCCCCGGGATGCCCGGCAGCCACTCGGGTACGAGATCCGGCCGGACCACCTTGCGCGCCGCGCGCGTCACCGCGGCCACCCACCGGTCGCCGATCCGGTCGGCGACGGCCACGGCCAGCCGTGCCGACGCCTGGACCGCCCGGAAGTTGCGTGCGGCCAGCGCCGCGGCCTGCTCCTCGCGCGACGAGTGCCGTGCGTGCCGGAAGCCCTTCATCAGCGCGCCGGTGTCGATGCCGACCGGACAGGCGAGCCTGCACGTGGAGTCCCCCGCGCACGTGTCGACGGCGTCGTACCCGTACGCCTCCAAGAGGCCGTCCTCGACCGGCGAGCCCTCGCTCTGGCGCATCATCTCGCGGCGCAGCACGATCCGCTGGCGCGGTGTGGTGGTCAGGTCCTTGCTGGGACAGGTCGGTTCGCAGAAGCCGCACTCGATGCAGGGGTCGGCGATCGGCTCGACCCGCGGGATGGTCTTCAGGCCCCGTAGATGCGCGCGGGGATCACGATCGAGCACGATGCGCGGCGCGAGGACTCCGTCCGGGTCGATCACCCGCTTCGTGCGCCACATCAACTCCGTCGCCCTGGGGCCCCATTCGAGCTCCAGGAACGGCGCGATGTTCCGGCCGGTCGCGTGCTCGGCCTTCAGAGAGCCGTCGAAGCGCTCGACGGTGAGTCGGCAGAAGTCGTCCATGAAGGCCGCGTAACGCTGGACATCGGTGGCCCGGGACGCGTCGAAGGCCAGCAGGAAGTGCAGATTGCCATGCGCGGCGTGGCCCGCGACGGCCGCGTCGAAGCCGTGCCGCGTCTGGAGTTCGAGCAGCGCCTCACAGGCCTCGGCCAGCCGCACCGGAGGCACCGCGAAGTCCTCGGTGATCAGTGTGGTCCCGGACGGGCGCGCACCGCCGACCGCCGTGACGAACGCCTTGCGGGCCTTCCAGTAGCCCGCGATGACCTCAGGATCGCGGGTGAAGGCATTCGTCACCGACGCGACGGGTGCGACGAGTCCGAGCCCTTCCAGCGCGCGGCCGGCCGCCTCCTCGTACGTCTCCTGCCCGGACTCGTCGGGAGCGCGGAACTCCACCAGGAGCGCCGTCGTCGACTTGGGCAGCCCGGCCCAGTCCGCGGGCACGCCCTCGACGCTCACGGAGGCGCGCAGCGTGTTGCCGTCCATCAGCTCGACGGCGAGCGCGCCCGCGTCGTTGAACAGGGGCACGGCGGCGGCCGCGGCAGGCAGCGACGGGAAGAAGAGCAGCCCGGCGGTGACTCGCCGGTCCAGCGGCAGCGTGTCGAAGACGACCTCGGAGATGAAGCCGAAGGTGCCCTCGGAGCCGACCATCAGTCCGCGCAGGATCTCCACCGGCGTCGATCCGTCGAGGAACGCGTCCAGGCGATAGCCGTTGGTGTTCTTGATCGCGTACTTGGCGCGGATCCGGGCGACCAGCTCGGGGTCGGACTCGATCTCCGCCTTGAGCTCCATCAGCCCGGCGCACAGGGCCGGTTCGGCGTGCGCCAGATGTTCGTCGGCGTCCGGCTCCGCGGTGTCCACGACCGTGCCGGTCGGCAGCACGAAGGTGAGTGAGGCGAGGGTGCGGTACGAGTTGCGCGTGGTGCCAGCCGTCATGCCGGAGGCGTTGTTCGCGACGACTCCGCCGACGGTGCAGGCGATCGCGCTCGCGGGGTCGGGGCCGAGCACGCGCCCGTGTCGGGCGAGGCTGACGTTGGCGCGGGCGACGGTCGTACCGGGCCCGATGCGGGCCCGCTCGCCGTTGCCGAGCACCTCGACGCCGGTCCAGTGCCTGCGGACGTCCACGAGGATGTCCTCGCCCTGCGCCTGACCGTTGAGCGAGGTCCCGGCCGCGCGGAACACCACCTCACGACCCCTGCCGTGCGCGTACGACAGAACGGCCGAGATGTCGTCGATGTCCTCGGGGACCACGACGACCTGCGGGACGAAACGGTAGGGACTGGCGTCGGAGGCGTACCGGACGAGGTCGGAGATCTTGGTGAGCACCTTGTCGGCGCCGAGCAGCGCGATCAGTTCGCCGCGCAGGGGCTCGGGCGTGCCGTGCGCCCGGTCGTCGGGGACCCGGTCCGGTGCCGGTGCCTCGGGGCGCGCGGCGGGGCGCAGGGCTTCCGGCTCCGGCTCCAGCAACGGCATCGCGCACCACTCCTACCGATTCAGCAGCGGTGCTCCACCCGGGGCATGCCGTCCACCAATGTGTCCAGCAGCCCGCCGAGCACCTCGCGCTGCTCGTCCGTCAATGGAGCCAGGATCTCCTCCGCGGCGGATCGGCGCGCGCCGCGCAGCTCCCGCAGTGCCTTGCGCCCCTCGTCCGTGACCTCGATGCGGATCACGCGCCGGTTGGTGGGGTCGGGGACCCGGCGCACCTTGCCGCTCGCCTCCAGGCCGTCGACCAGGGTGGTCACGGCGCGGGGCACCACCTCCAGGCGCTCGGCGAGATCGGCCATGCGGGGCGGCGAACTGTAGTGCGCGAGCGTGCGCAGCAGCCGGGACTGGGCCGGTGTGATGCCCAGCTCGCGCTGCTCCAGATGGCGCTTCTGGATGCGGTGCACGCGGCGCGTCAGCCGCAGCAACTGCTCGGCGAGCAGGCCGTCGGCGTCGGGGGTGGTCATGCGGGAACAATATCAGGATGCCGTTCATTGTGAGTATAGGTAACAATGAGCTAGGCTCCGCCAGGCGTCGTCGCTCTGTCGCCCGGCGCTCTTGCTTCACTGCTCATCATCGTTGCTCCACCGCTTGTAGCTCGTGCTCCACCGCTCGCAGCCCTTGCTTCACCGTTCATAGCTCCCGCTCCACCGCTCGTAGCACTTGCTCCATGGCTCGTAGCACCTGCTTCACGCTCGCAGTCCGTGCCTCACCGCTCGTCCCAGCCGTCTCATCTCCCGTAGGAGCCCATTGCGTCCCGACCAACCCACCTGGACCCCGTCACCTGCCGATGCGGAACAGCCGCGGCAGGTGCGCCGCATCCTGAAGCTCTTCCGGCCCTACCGTGGCCGCCTCGCGATCGTCGGCCTGCTGGTCGGCGCCGCGTCCCTCGTGTCCGTCGCCACGCCCTTCCTTCTGAGGGCGATCCTGGACGTTGCGATCCCCGAGGGCCGCACCGGTCTGCTCAGCCTGCTCGCGCTCGGCATGATCGTCAGCGCGGTCGTCACCAGCGTCTTCGGTGTGCTGCAGACCCTGATCTCCACGACCGTCGGCCAGCGCGTCATGCACGACCTGCGCACCGCCGTCTACGGCCGGCTCCAGCGCATGTCGCTCGCCTTCTTCACCCGGACCCGCACCGGAGAGGTCCAGTCCCGCATCGCCAACGACATCGGCGGCATGCAGGCGACCGTCACCTCCACCGCCACCTCGCTGGTCTCCAACCTCACCAGTGTCGTCGCCACGATCGTCGCCATGGTCGCCCTGGACTGGCGGCTCACCGCCGTCTCGCTGCTCCTGCTGCCGGTGTTCGTCTGGATCAGCCGCCGCGTCGGCCGTGAGCGCAAGAAGATAGCGACGCAGCGCCAGAAGCAGATGGCCGCCATGGCCGCCACCGTCACCGAGTCGCTCTCCGTCAGCGGCATCCTGCTCGGCCGCACGATGGGGCGTGCCGACTCGCTCACGAAGTCCTTCGCGGACGAGTCCGAGAGCCTCGTCGACCTCGAAGTGAAGTCGAACATGGCGGGTCGCTGGCGCATGTCGGTCATCGGCATCGTCATGGCCGCCATGCCCGCCTTCATCTACTGGACCGCGGGCATCGCCCTCCAGATCGGCGGGCCGTCCATCTCGATCGGCACGCTCGTCGCCTTCGTCTCGCTCCAGCAGGGCCTGTTCCGGCCGACGGTCGGCCTGCTGTCCACGGGCGTCCAGATCCAGACCTCGCTCGCCCTCTTCCAGCGCATCTTCGAGTACCTCGACCTGCCCATCGACATCACCGAGCCGGAGCGTCCGGTCCACCTCGACCAGGTCAAGGGCGAGATCCGCTTCGAGGACGTCGAGTTCCACTACGACGACAAGAGTGGCTCGATCCTCGACGGCATCGACATCACCGTCCCGGCGGGCGGCAGCCTCGCCGTCGTCGGCCCGACCGGCTCGGGCAAGTCCACGCTGAGCTATCTGGTGCCGAGGCTGTACGACGTCACGGGCGGGCGCGTCACCCTCGACGGGGTCGACGTCCGCGACCTGGACTTCGACACGCTCGCGCGCGCGGTCGGCGTTGTCTCCCAGGAGACGTACCTCTTCCACGCCTCGGTCGCCGAGAACTTGCGGTTCGCCAAACCCGACGCCACGGACGAGGAGCTGTACGCGGCGGCGCGGGCCGCCCAGATCCACGACCACATCGCGTCTCTGCCCGACGGGTACGACACGATCGTCGGCGAGCGCGGCCACCGGTTCTCCGGCGGCGAGAAGCAACGCCTCGCCATCGCCCGCACCATCCTGCGCGACCCGCCGGTACTCATCCTCGACGAGGCGACCAGCGCCCTGGACACCCGTACGGAGCATGCCGTCCAGGAGGCCATCGATGCACTGTCGGCCAACCGCACCACGCTCACCATCGCGCACCGGCTGTCCACCATTCGTGACGCCGACCAGATCGTGGTCCTCGACTCCGGTCGCACGGTCGAGCGCGGTACGCACGAGGAGCTGTTGGGGCAGGAAGGGCGCTACGCCGCCCTCGTCCGCCGGGACGCCCAACTGGAGCCGACAAGATGAAGATATGCCGGGTTTGTGACCATTAGCGGGTTACCGTGCCCGCATGCAGATGAACACTCCGCCACGGAGAACGATTCGACTGACGCGTCGGGGCCGGGTCGCCCTCATCGCGACCGGAGCCGTCGTGGCGGCCACCGCCGTGGCGGTGCCGCTGCTGACCACGGGGGGCGGGGACGCGCGGCCCATGTCCCTGGTGATCCCGGAGGGCTGGCGCTCGGGCCAGGTCTACGAGGCCGTCGACAAAGCCCTCCGGGTGCGGCCGGGCACGACCAAGAAGTCCCTCGGCAAGGCCAACCTGAAGCTGCCGAACGACGCGGAGGGCAACCCGGAGGGCTACCTCTTCCCTGCGACGTATCCGATCGACAAGAACGCGACCCCGGAGTCGTTGCTGTCCTTCATGATCGACACCGCGAACCAGAAGTTCAACAGAGCCCCGATCGCCGCCGGGGCGCAGCACAACGCCATGAACGTCTATCAGGCGGTCACCATCGCGAGCATCGTCCAGGCCGAGGCGGCGACCAAGCAGGACATGGGCAAGGTGGCCCGGGTCATCTTCAACCGCCTCGAGCGGGGCATGCCGCTGCAGATGGACTCCACCATCAACTACGTGATGAACCGCTCCACCCTGAACACGAGCCAGAGCGACACGCAGCTCAACAGCCCCTACAACTCGTACCAGCGCATGGGACTGCCTCCCACGCCGATCGCCAACCCCGGCGAGGAGGCGATGCGTGCCGCGATCAACCCGCCCCAGGGTGACTGGCTGTTCTTCGTCACGGTCAAGCCGGGCGTCACGCGCTTCACGGCGAGCTATGAGGAGCACCAGAGGAACGTCGCCGAGTTCAACCAGAACCGCCGGAGCGCGTCCCCCACCGGCACCCCGACCGGCACCCCGACCGGCACCCCCACCGGTACGGCCAGCAGCACCGCCACCGGCACCCCCACCCCCTGAGCACCGTACGGGGCATCAGACGGCGGCCGGCACGCCCGCCAGCAGCCGCCTGATGTCCCGCACCGCGGCGCGCCCGGCCCGGTTGGCGCCGATGGTGCTCGCCGAGGGCCCGTATCCGACCAGATGGATTCGCGGATCGGCGACCGCGCGCGTCCCCTCGACACGGATCCCGCCGCCGGGTTCGCGCAGCCGCAGCGGCGCCAGATGGTCGATGGCGGCCCGGAAGCCGGTCGCCCACAGGATGACGTCCGCGTCGACGTGACGCCCGTCGTCCCACGCGATGCCGTCGGGCGTGATCCGGTCGAACATCGGCTGCCGGTCGAGGACGCCGTCGTCCAGAGCCTGCCGGATCGCGTCGTTCAGCGGCAGCCCGGTCACGGAGACGACGCTCTTGGGCGGCAACCCCTGACGGACCCGTTCCTCGACGAGCGCGACGGCCGCCCGGCCGACGTCCTCGCTGAAGGGGCCCTCGCGGAAGACGGGCGGGCGCCGCGTCACCCACGTGGTCTCCGCCGCGTACGGGGCGATCTCCATCAGATGCTGGGTGCCGGACGCGCCGCCGCCCACGACGACCACCCGCCGCCCGGCGAACTCCTCGGGACCGGGGTACTGCGCCGTGTGCAACTGCCGCCCCCGAAACGTCTCCTGGCCCGGATAGCGCGGCCAGAACGGCCGGTCCCAGGTACCCGTCGCGTTGATCAGCGCCCGCGCCGACCACGTACCGTCGGACGTCTCGACGAGCAGCCGCCCGCCCTCGCCCTCCCGTACCGCTCTCACATCGACCGGCCGCCGTACGCGCAGGCCGAAGGTGCGCTCGTATCTGTCGAAGTACTCGGCGATGACCTCGGAGGACGGGCGCGCCGGGTCCGCGTCCGTCAGTTCCATGCCGGGCAGGGAGTGCATCCCGTGCACCTTGCCGTACGTCAGCGACGGCCAGCGGAACTGCCAGGCGCCGCCCGGGCGCGGCGCGTGGTCCAGGACCACGAAGTCCCGTTCCGGCTCGAAACCGGTGCGTCGCAGGTGATGGGCGCTGGACAGTCCGGCCTGTCCAGCGCCTATGACGACGACATCGACTTCGCGCGCCTGTACCTCGGTGTTGTTCACGATTCGACTAACCGGACCGGGGTCCGGAATCTTCCCGGAGGGTGCCTTCTTGTGAGCCACCCGACGAGCCCCCGTCAGCGGCCACTCGCGACGAGCAGGGGTGCGCCACCTCCCGCGGCCTTGCGGGGCAGCAGCCCCCGAGCCGCCAGATCCGGGATCACGCCCTCCCCGAACCAATACGCCTCCTCCAGATGCGGGTACCCGGACAGCACGAAGTGCTCGATGCCCAGCGCGTGGTACTCCTCGATCCGGTCGGCGACCTCGGCATGGCTGCCCACGAGGGCGGTGCCCGCACCACCCCGTACGAGACCGACGCCCGCCCACAGGTTCGGCGAGATCTCCAGCCGGTCGCGGGAGCCGCCGTGCAGCGCCAGCATGCGCTGCTGGCCCACCGACTCGCTGCGCCCGAGTGCCGACTGCGCGGCCGCGATCGTGTCGGCGTCGAGGTCGTCGAGCAGCCGGTGCGCCGTCGACCACGCCTCGGCCGACGAGTCGCGGGAGATGGTGTGCACCCGGATGCCGAACCGGACCGTGCGCCCCTCGCGCTCGGCGAGCGAGCGAATCCAGTCGATCTTCTCCTCGACCTGCGCCGGAGGCTCACCCCACGTCAGATACACATCCGCGTGCCGGGCCGCGACCGGCCCCGGGGCCGCCGACGAACCGCCGAAGAAGATCTCCGGCAGCGGGTCGGGCGGCAGCGCCGTCAGCCCGCCCTCCACCTGGTAGTGGGCGCCGTCGAAGTCGTACGGCTGCCCGCTCCACACCCCGCGGACGACCGACAGGAACTCGTCCGTACGCGCGTACCGCTGATCGTGGCCGAGACGGTCGCCGAAACGCCGCTGCTCGGTGGAGTCGCCGCCGGTGACGACGTTCAGGAGCAGCCGGCCGCGCGTGATGCGCTGGTACGTCGCCGCCATCTGCGCCGCGAGCGTCGGCGAGATGACGCCCGGCCGGAACGCCACCAGGAACTTCAGCCGCTCGGTGTGCTGGGCGAGCGCCACCGTCGTCAGCCAGGCGTCCTCGCACCAGGTGCCGGTCGGGGTGAGCACCGCCTCGAAGCCCAACTGCTCGGCTGCCTTGGCGATTTGGGCCAGATACTCGATGTCGGGCGCGCGCACCCCGCTGACCGGCCGCGCGCGGTCGACCGGGTTGGCGGCGTAGGCGTGCCGGTCCACGAGGGTGCGACCGTCACCGCCTGTCGGCAGGAACCAGTGGAGATGAACCGTCATGTCACGATTCCTTGGCGGCGCGAGCGGCGGTCGTCGACGGCGGCAGGTCGCTGTTGAACCGCGTGTCCACGAAGCCGGCGAAGTCGACCTTGCGCGGAATGAGCTTGAGAGCGGTGAAGGTGTCGGCGATCTCCTGCTCGGACGCGATCAGCGGCTTGTCGACGGCGACCGCGATCCGGGTGGAGTTGCTGCGCCGCACCGAGGCCAGCGCCACGTCGTACGGGAGTCCGGTGTCCTTCGCCCACACCTTGGCCCACTCCTCCTGGTGGTCGTAGACCCAGTCCTGGGCTCGCCGCAGCCGCTCCAGGTAGTCCTTGATGGCCGCGACCTTCTTCTTGTCCTTCAGCGCGTTCGGCGCCGCCACCTGGAAGTTGAGGCCGTTGACGACGCCCTCACCGCTGGCGAGGACGCGTCCCTGCTTGGCCTGGAGCACCTGCGAGGTGTACGGGTCCCACACCGCCCACGCGTCGACACTGCCGCTGGTGAACGCGGCCAGCGCGTCGGCGGGCTGGAGGTACTTGACCTTCACGTCGCTCAGCTTCAGCCCGGCCTCCTTGAGAGAGGCGATCAACTGGTAGTGCGCGGACGAACCCTGCGCCACGGCAATGGACTTGCCCTTGAGCTCCGCGGGCTTCTTCAGCGACGAGTTCTCCGGTACGAGGATGGCCTCGCCCTTGGACGCGCCGTGCCAGGCGGCCACCACGGTGATCTTGGAGTTGGCCCCGGCGGCGAAGACGGGCGGGGTGTTGCCGACGCCGCCGATGTCGACGGCCTTGGCGTTGACGGCCTCTAGCAGCGGCGGGCCGGAGGTGAACGTCGACCATTTGATCTTGTAGTCGAGGTTCTTGAGTTCTCCGGCGGCGCGCAGTACCGCCTCGGAACCACCCTTCTGGTCCCCGACGTTGAGCGTGAGGGAGCCCTGGCCGTCGGTTCCGGCACCCGCGGCGGTGTCGGCCGCCGAGTTCCCGCCGCAGGCGGCGAGCAGCAGGGTCAGGGGGAGGAGCAGGGCGGCGGGGGCGAGGCGTCGTCGCATGGTGGTTCCGTTCGTCGGGGTTGAACTGAGGGTGTGGGGAGGGGGAGTTCAGGCGGCTTCGGCGGCGGTGTCGACGCCGAGCCGTTCCAGCAGTCCGGCGCGCAGTTCGGCGAACCGGGGGTCGGTGATGTCGCGCGGCCGGTCCAGCTCGACCTTCGTCTCGTACGCGATGACCCCGTCGTCCATGACGAGGACACGGTCGGCGAGCAGCACCGCCTCCTCGACGTCGTGCGTGACCAACAGCACGGCGCAGCCACGGCGCTGCCACAGCTCGCCGACGAGTCGCTGTGCCTTGATACGGGTGAGGGCGTCCAGCGCGCCGAACGGCTCGTCGAGCAGCAGCAGATCCGGCTCGCGGACCAACGCGCGGGCCAGCGAGGCGCGTTGGGCCTCACCGCCGGAGAGCGTCTTGGGCCAGGCGTCCGAGCGGTGGGTGAGCCCGACCTCGGTCAACGCCTGTTCGGCGACGGCGCGTTCGGGTTTGCCGGGCAGGCCGAGCAGGACGTTGCGCCACACCTTCTTCCACGGCATCAGCCGGGGTGCCTGGAACGCGACGGCTTTGCGCCGCGGGACCAGGACGGTGCCCTCGATGTCGCGGTCCAGCCCGGCGAGGATGCGCAGCAGCGTGGACTTGCCGCAGCCGCTGCGACCGAGCAGGGCGACGAACTCTCCCGGCCTGACGTCCAGTTGCAGGTTGTCGATGACGGCGCGGCCGTCGAAGGAGCGGGTCAGCCCCTGGACTCGTACGGCGGAGGCCTGGGTGGGCACGGCCTTCTTGGTGGCCACGGCCTTCTCGGTGGTCACCGGCCCGTGAACGTCGGTCGCCATTGCAGCAACAGCCTTTCGAGGGTGCGGACGATGAAGTCGGCGAGCAGGCCGAGGAAGGCGTAGACGATCAGGCAGACCACGATCACGTCGGTCCGCAGGAAGTCGCGCGCCTGCACCATGAGGAAGCCGATCCCGGCATCCGCGTTGATCTGCTCGGCGAAGACGAGCGCGAGCCAGGCGATGCCGAGGGAGTAGCGCAGCCCGGTCATGGCACCGGGCAGCGCGCCCGGCAGCACGACATGCCGTACGAGCCCCCACCGGGAGAGTCCGAGTGACTCCCCGGCCTCGATCAGCTGGGAATCGACGCCGCGGATACCGGCGTACACGTTCAGATAGAGCGGGAAGGACACGCCGAGCGTGATGATCGCGATCTTCGGGGCCTCGCCGATGCCGAACCAGATGATGAACAGCGGGATCAGCCCGACGAACGGCACGGTTCGCAGCATCTGCACGCTCGCGTCCACGAGATCCTCACCGATCCGGAACAGCCCGGAGATCAGGGCGAGTCCGGTACCGACGACGGCGCCGAGCAGCAGCCCGACCGCGACGCGCTGCAGCGAGACGCCCATCGCGTTCGGGAGTGAGCCGTCCGCGATCAGATCGCGGCCGACCCGCGCGATGGTGCCCGGCGAGGCGAGGACGTCGGAGGTCAACATGCCAGTGGCGCTGAGGAGTTGCCACAGCACGAGCAGCAGGACGGGACCGGAGGTGCGGCGCAGCCAGCGGGGGACGCGGGTGCGGCGCGTGGAGGCGGGGACGATGGGTTCGAGCTCGGGAGACGCCTGTTGCGGCGCTCCCGTCTCGGATATATCCGAAATATCGGGCTCGGACGAGCCCGGCGGGGCATGGCTGATGCTCATGAGTGCTCCACGGGGAGGAGAGCGACCGGAGAGGGATGCGCCACGGCGCCGCCACGTCATGAACTCAGCGTGATATCACATGAGTTCGGGCGTGCGGGTGCGGCGGAACGCGGGCGTGGAGAAGAGGGAGTGAAAGGGCGTCAGCAGCCGCGGCGACACGCGGCGGAGGCCACCCGCAGCAGGTCGATGTGACCGCGCGTGGTGAGCAGGGCTGAACGCAACATGCCGCTGAAAGTAGCCAGCTGGCGCGCGTACGGTCAATGGTGTCTCGCGGAATGGACCCCGCGTATCACCGTACGGGCGGTCGGTCGGGTGCGGAACCCGGCTCATGGGTGAGGATTGAGGCATGTCCGATGCCTTCACCACCCGTGTTCTGAACGTCGCCAGCGGTTCGTCGGAGACGGTCGTCGACCTCACCCGCGACTGCGAGGCCTTCCTCAGGGAGGCGGCGGCCGGCCGCGACGGCCTCCTGAATGTCTTCGTGCCGCACGCGACCGCCGGAATCGCGATCATCGAAACCGGCGCCGGCAGCGACGCCGACCTCCTCGCCGCGCTCCACTCCCTGCTCCCCGCGGACGACCGCTGGCAGCACCGCCACGGCAGCCCCGGCCACGGCCGCGACCACGTACTCCCCGCGATCGTCCCGCCGCATGCGACGCTGCCGGTGCTCGGCGGGAGGCTGGAGCTGGGGACGTGGCAGTCGGTTTGCCTGGTGGATACAAATCGGGATAATCCGAACCGTCGGGTGCGGTTGAGCTTCCTTGGGTGATGTGTCTGCCCTCGGGAGGGGGGTCGGCTTTGAACCGGCAGGCTTGCGGCCGGGGTGGCGGAATCACCGGTCTCTCCTCGGCAACAGTGGCTTGATCGCCGCTCACCGCTGATCCGACACGATCCACGGCGACGCCCGCACGCGTCGGACAACGCCCAACTCATCGTCCAGACACGGCTGTCGAACGCTGATCCATCTCAGTGTGCCAGCCGTGTAAGGGCGCGGGCGCGATCTGGCAGCCATGGCCCACAACCCTCGCACGCGGTCGGCATCCTCGCCGGCCACGGCCTCGCCCGGGCCACCACCGTCACCCTCCATCGCACACTGTTCACTATCCCGGGCCGTCTCGTGCACACAGGCCGACGGCTACGGTTACGACTTCCCACCCGTTGGCCCAGGGCCGACACGTTCACGCACGCCCTCGCGGCCATCACAACACTGCCACGGCACGGTTGAATCCAATCCCAACACACCTACGACCGAGGACCTTGGAGAGGCCGGCAGACCGGCAGATCGCGCACGTCCCGAGCCATCCAGCACACCCGAACCACCCCCGACCACCAGCAGCCGACCACGGCACCGCTCACCGGTGGATCCGGGCTTACTTCTTCCGCGCCACGTAGACGGTGTTGGTTGCGGTTCCGCCCTGGAGCGGGTTGTCGAAGTCGACAACGCGGGCTTCTGGTGCGGCGAAGACGTCCGCGAGTGTGGAGGTGAACTGCTCGTCCGGCGGGTTGTTGGACCACAGGGCGAAGACGCCGTCGGGGTGGAGGCGATCGGCAAGGGTGCGGAGCCCTGGCGGCTGGTAGAGCGAGGCGTGGCGTGGGTTGAGTACGTGGCGCGGGGAGTGGTCGATGTCCAGCAGGATGGCGTGGAAGCGGCGGCCCGGTGACTGCGGGTCGAGGCCGGCGGGATCGGCGACCGCTGCGAAGAAGTCGCCTTGGACCAGTCGGCAGCGGGGGTCCCCGGTCAGGTGTGCGCCGAGCGGTACCAGGTGGCGCCGGTGCCACTCGATCACTTCACCGAGCGCCTCGACCACGATCAGGGAGCGGACACGGCGGTCGTCCAGAGCGGCTTGGGCGGTGTAGCCGAGCCCGAGCCCGCCCACGGCGACGTCGAGTTCGGCGTCCGGCAGCTTTGCCAGACCGAGCCGGGCGAGTGCGATCTCGCCCGCCGTGAAGAGGCTGGACATCAAGAACTCGTCTCCGAGCTTCACCTCGTAGACATCGGTCTCCGACGCCGGATACCGCCGGCGCCGCAGACTGATGTCGCCCAGAGGTGTCGGGCGCCAGGCGATCTCTTCGAAGCGCGCGCTCATGCATGCACCTTTCTCTGCCTGCCACGGTTGGGGGTCGCCGTCTGCCGCGATACCGGCAGCGGTCGGCGGTCCGGCTCGCCGTACGGCGAGCCGCGTTGCACAGCCGGCGGTCGTGCCGGCTCAGGCGTCGATGATGACGGGGATGATGAGGGGCTTGCGGCGGTAGGTGCGGAACGCCCAGGACGCCACGGCGCGGGCGATGAGCTGTTCGAGCTGGTGCGCGTCGCCGACGCCCTCCTCGGCCGCGGTGGCCAACGTCTTCTCGATCACCGGGATGACGGGCTCGAAGGTGGTGTCGTCGTGGACGAATCCGCGGGCCAGGAAGTCGGGGGCCTCGGCGAGGGCGCCGGTGTCGGCGTCGACGATCGCCACCACCGTCACGACGCCTTCGGCGGCGAGGGTGAGGCGGTCCTTGAGGGAGGCTTCGGTGGCGCCGCCGACCTCCATGCCGTCCACGTAGACGTTGCCCGCGGGCACCTTGCCGGTGATGGACGCGCGCCCGTCGACGAGGTCGACGACGACACCGTCCTCGGCGATGACGACCCGGTCGGGATCGACGCCCGTTCGGATGGCGAGGTCGCCGTTGGCCCGCAGGTGGCGCCATTCGCCGTGGACGGGCATGACGTGCCGGGGCTTGATGATGTTGTAGCAGTAGACGAGTTCGCCGGCGCTGGCGTGTCCGGAGACGTGCACCTTGGCGTTGCCCTTGTGGACGACGTGGGCGCCCCACCGGGTCAGCCCGTTGATCACCCGGTAGATGGCGTTCTCGTTGCCAGGAATGAGGGAGCTGGCGAGCAGGACGGTGTCGCCCTCGCCGATGCGGATCACATGGTCGCGATTGGCCATCCGGGAGAGTGCCGCCATCGGCTCACCCTGGGATCCGGTGCACACCAGGGCGATCTTGTGGTCGGGGAGCTTCTCCAGTTCCTTCATGCTGACGACCAGACCGGGCGGAACCTTGAGGTAGCCCAGGTCACGGGCGATGCCCATGTTGCGGACCATGGAGCGGCCCACGAAGGCGACCTTGCGGCCGTGCTGGTGCGCGGCGTCCAGGACCTGCTGGATGCGGTGCACATGGCTGGCGAAACTGGAGACGATGACCCGCCGCGGCGCGGTGCGCAGGACCTGTTCGATCGCCGGGTTCAACTCGCGCTCGGAGGTGGTGAATCCGGGCACTTCGGCGTTGGTGGAGTCGACGAGGAAGAGGTCGACGCCCTCCTCGCCGAGGCGGGCGAAGGCGCGCAGGTCGGTGATGCGGTCGTCCAGCGGGAACTGGTCCATCTTGAAGTCGCCGGTGTGCAGCACCATCCCGGCACCGGTGCGGATCGCGACCGCGAGTCCGTCCGGGATGGAGTGATTCACTGCCACGAACTGGCAGTCGAACGGTCCGAAACCGCGCCGGTCGCCCTCACGTACCCGGACCGTGCGCGGCCGGATGCCGTGTTCCTTGAGCTTGGACTCCAGGAACGCCAGCGTCAGCTTCGACCCGACGACGGGGATGTCGGACCGTTCGCGCAGCAGATATGGCACGCCCCCGATGTGGTCCTCGTGCCCGTGGGTGAGCACCACGGCCACGACGTCGGCCAGACGCTCGCGGATCGAGGTGAAGTCCGGCAGGATCACATCCACGCCGGGCTGGGTCTCCTCGGGGAACAGCACGCCGCAGTCGACGATGAGCAGCTTGCCGGCGTGCTCGAAGACGGTCATGTTGCGGCCGATCTCACCCAGGCCGCCCAGGGCGACGACCCGCAGCCCGCCCTCGGGCAGTGGTGGGGCGGCGGTCAGCTCTGGATGTGGATGGCTCATACCGTGACGTTACCGGAGAGTTGCCAGGGGTGATCCATCACTGTGCGATCTCCCCTTTCCGACGAGAGGCGTCCCCCGCGGCGGATGCCCTGGATCATCCGGATTACACGGAGGGCCGGCACAGCTCGCGGTGCAGGTGATGCCGCTTGCCGTAGGTGAGCCGCACCCCGGGTTTGCTGGAGACGATCTCGTGCCCGTGTCGTGTGCGACTGCCTCGGCCGCCTCCTGGCGGGCTTCGGCGCTGGGCCACTCGGCGTAGAGGAGCGCTCTCGTGCCGTCGGCGCTCAAGCCCGGCGCGGGAAATCCTGCGACCGGATCACCGTCGAACACGCGCTCGCTGACCACAAACGCTGGAAGCAACTCAACCGCTGGACCGACCGCCGAGACGTCCTCCTCGTCAACCACCGGGCCATTGCCGGACTCGTCTCCGACCGCACCGCAAGCGCGTGAACGACACCCCTGGATCAGGCCACCACGGCCGCACTCGCCACCACGCACCAACTCGTTGGAATCAGGCCGGGCACGCGGCGCGCAGCGAGTCGGTGAAGGCACGGGCGCGTCGGGTGATCTCCGGCCAGTCCCCGGCGGCCACCACGGAGGGCGGTACGACTTCCGAACCGGCGCACACCGCACGCGCCCCGGCCATGAGGAAACCGGCCGCGTTGTCCGCGTTGACGCCTCCGGAGGCCACGAGCGGTACGTCCGGGAAAGGACCGGCCAGGTCCTGGAAGTACCGAGGGCCGAAGGCGCGCGCGGGGAAGATCTTCACCGCGTTCGCCCCGAGATCGAGCGCCAGCCCGACCTCTGTCGGGGAGAGGGCGCCCATGACCACCGGCACTCCGGCCGCCGACGTCGCTTTCGCGACGTCCGGGCGGCTGCCAGGCGTGACGAGATACTGAGCCCCCGCGTCGATCAGCTCCTCGGCCTGCTCCGCGGTCATCACCGTGCCCGCGCCGATGCCGTCCGCGCCGAGGGCCACCGCGCGGCGCAGGTGCGTGGCGAGTCCGGGGGTGGTGCGGGTGAACTCGATCCAGCGGATGCCGCCCGCGCGCAGGGCCTGGCACAGCGCTGAGGCGTCCGGGATCTCCGGTGCCCGGACGACGGCGATCACACGGTCCTCCGACAGCTGGGCGAGGAAGTCGGTGTTCATGGGAGAGGTTCTCCTTCGGACGGACGAGAACACGCGGCACAGACGAACGAAGCAGCGGGGACGGACGCGCGGGTGGGCGACGGCCGGTGGGTGCGGGCCGCGACGGCTCCACTCATCGCGGTGCCGTGGCGGCCCAGGCGGTGTCGTCCAGGGCGAGGTAGCGATCGGTCTCCGTGCGCGGCGGCATGACGGGAACGTCATCCCTGGTCCGCAGCGCGGCGGAGGCTGCAAGATGGCCGAGGCGCAGCCGGCACCGTGCGTCGCGGTGCTCCAGGACGCCGGCCAGGTAGCCGGCCGCGAAGGCGTCACCCGCGCCGACCGGTTCGACCACCTTGGTGGGAAGGGCAGGGGCGAACGTCCGGGTACCGCCGGCATAGGAGGTCGCCCCGTGCTCGGCGTCCTTGACGACCACGACCGGGGCGGGTTTGAGCAGGTCAGCGATGTCGTCCGGCCGGGCGGTGCCCCACAACGCCTCGGCCTCGTCCCGTCCGACGAACACGATGTCGGCGGCGCGGGCGAGGGCCAGCAGGTTCCGCGCGGCGTCCGGGGTGCCGCCGCGCCAGAGCGCGGGGCGGTGGTTGACGTCGAAGGAGACGGCCGGTCCACCGGTGGACCGGCCGTCTCCTTCGACACCCCGGCCGGTGGCGCGGTGGACGAGTATCGCCTCCAGCAGCCGGGCGCAGCTGTCGGAGAGCGCCGCGGCGACGCCCGACAGGTGCACGATGCGGGCGCCGCGCAACGCGGGCAGCCGGACCAGATCCGGTCCCATCAGGGTGGCGGCCGATCCGCCTCGGTAGTAGTGGGTGTGGGTACGGTCCGGGCCCGGGTCCTTGAAGTAGACCCCGGTCGGCCGGTCCGGGTCGGTCTCGACGGCTGTGACGTCCACGCCGCGCGCGGTGAGTTCGGCCAGGATGCGGCGCGCGAACGGATCGTCGCCCAGCCGGCTCAGCCATGCGGCACGGTGCCCGAGACCGGCCAGCCCGCAGGCGACGTTCGACTCGGCTCCGCCGATGGCCATCCTGAGCGTCGACTGCTCGGCGAGCGGACGGGCATCCGGCGGGCTGAGGACGGCCATCGTCTCGCCGACACACACGACGTCGGCCACCTGCTGCCGGCTGTCGGCGACGCGGGACGGGAGCGACAAGGACACGGGATTCTCCTGGCGGACGGTGCGTAATGGCGTACGTGGTGACGTGTTGACGTATGGCTACGTGGTGACGTGTCGACGTATGGCGTACGGGGTTGAGTCCGGCCGGCGTCAGGTGCCGGCCAGCCGCAGCATGACCTTGCTGCTGCCGCTCCCCGGGTCGGCGGCGACTGCCAGCGCCTCCTCGGCCCGTTCCAGCGGAAAGCGGTGGGTGATCAGTGGTGTGACGTCCAGACCGTCCCGCAGGGCACGCAGGGCGTCGTCGATCTCCTCGACGAAGCGGTAGGAGCCGATCCAGGTGATTTCGCGGGTCACCAGGTCGCCGAGGGCGGCGGGCACGGCCGTACCGGGCAGGTTGCCGACCTGGACGAGGGTGCCGCCCCGGGCCGTGGCACGCAGCACCGGGCCGAGCGCGGACGGCGCGCCGGAGGCCTCGAAGACCACCTCCACGTCCTCGGGCAGGCCGTCTCCGCGGGAGAGGTCGCGTGTCTCGTCGGCGCCCATGGCGCGGGCGATGGAGAGGGAGGAAGAAGCCAGGTCGGCGGCGATGACCGAGCCGGCCCCGCGGTGCCTGACGGCGGCGACGACCAGGGAGCCGATCGGTCCGGCACCGTTGACCAGGACGGTCCGGCCGCGCAGGTCGGGGACCCGGCCGACGGCGTGCAGGGCGACGGCCAGCGGTTCGGCCAGGGCGCCCTGCTCGGTGTCGACGCCGGCGGGCAGCGGCCGGATCTGGGCCGCACGCACGGCCCGGTACTCGCTGAACCCGCCGTCGGTGTGCGGATCGAAGGCCGCCGAGCCGAAGTAGCGGATGCGCGGGTAGAGGTTGGTGCGTCCGGCGATCCGCTCCGGCAGGACGCCGTCGCCGACCAGTTGCGCCGGGTGGACGGTGACCGGCTGTCCTTCGTCGAGGCCGGTGACCCCGGCGCCGAGCGCGGCGATCCGGCCCGCGACCTCATGGCCCAGCACCAGCGGGTGCGTGAGCGAGGCGGTGCCGGACGCCCCGTTCTTCCAGTAGGCGATGTCGGATCCGCAGATCCCGCCCCACTCCAGGGCCAGCAGCACCTCGCCCGCGCCCGGCACCGGCCGGGCGTGTTCGTCGATGCGTACGTCGCCGGGACCGTGCACCACGACCGCCCTCATACGGCGTCCTCCAGTCGGACCAGGTCGCGTCCGCGTGTCTCGGGCGCGAGGAACGCGCTGACGAAGGTGATGAGCGAATAGACGATGAGCATCGCCGCGATGGGCCACCAGCTGCCGGTGACGGCCGTGAGCGTCGCCGCGAGGACCGGGCCGATCGCGGTGGCGAGGATGCCGCCGATCTCCTTGGCGAGCGCGAGCTGGGTGAACCGGGTACGGGATCCGAAGAGTTCTGCCAGCGTCACGCTTTCCAACGAGAACAGGCCGAGGACACCGATGTTCAGTCCGAGCACCATGCCGATCATCAGCCCCGGAGTTGAGCCGGAGGTGATGAGGAGCATCACCGGGAAGGCGAGGACGGTGGTGAGCAGCGAGAGCGCGAGGTACATCGCTCGGCGTCCGTAGCGGTCGCCGAGCAGACCGACCGCCGGCACGGTGACGAAGCCCAGGAGCGAGCCGTACACGATCGCACTCGTGGGGACGGACCGGCCGACAGCGAGATTGGTGGCGATGTAGCCGACGAGGAACGTCTGGACCAGCCCGGAGTTGCCCGCCTGGCCGAAGCGCAGTCCCAGCGCGAGGAAGAAGGCCTTGCCCTTGCGCTGGCGGATGCCCGCCGTCAGGACACCGCCCTGATGGTTGTCCTCCGCCAGGACGCCGTCCCGGCGTTCGTCGACCGCGGCGATGGCGGACTCGACTTCGCCGCGGGAGAGCGCCACGCCGTCCACGACGTCGGGGCGCTCCTCGAATACCGGGCTCTCCTTGAGGCCGCGGCGCAGCCATACCGCAAAGAACATGAGCGCGAAGCTCAGCAGGAAGGGCAGTCGCCAGCCCCAGGAGAGCAGTTGCTCCTCACTGAGCACCGAGAGCAGGATGGCCCACAGGCCGGAGGCGGCGAGCGTCCCGGAGTTTGTGCCGAGCGACGCGAGAGAGGAGACCAGGCCGCGCCGCCTGACGGGCGCGTACTCGGCGAGCATCACGGTGGCCCCGGCGATCTCGGCGCCGGCTCCGAATCCCTGGATCAGCCGCAGCGCGACGAGCAGGACGGGCGCGACGATGCCGATCGTGGCGTAGGTGGGCAGGGCGCCGATCAGGGTGGTGGAGATGCCCATCAGCATGATGGTGATGTACAGGACCCTCTTGCGGCCGATCCGGTCGCCCATTCGGCCGAAGTAGACGGCACCGGCGAGCCGGGCGACGTAACCGACGCCGTAGGTGGCCATCGCGGCGATCAGCCCGATCGCGGGGCTGACGTCCGGGAAGAAGACCTTGTCGAAGACGATCGCGGCAGCCAGCGAGTAGAGCTGGAAGTCCATGAACTCCATGGCCGTGCCGAGCCAGCCCGAGACGGCGGCCCGGGTCAGATCGCGTGTGGTGCGCTGTGCGGGGCGCGCCTGCTGAGCGGCTATGGCGCTGTCCTTCATCGGTGAACTCCGTTGTTCGGGGACTGAAGTGAGGCTCAGATCTCGATGCGGCCGGCCAGCAGGGCGGGGAGCCGGTCCGCGACCGTGGCGGTGAAGGCGTCCTCGTCCGCCAGGTCCGTCGCGCCGAGGACGCGCAGGAGCGCGCGGACCGTCTCCACGGGACGGATGGCCGGCCCCCAGCAGGCGGCGAGGGCGTCGGCCGCGGGGTCGGTGAGTGCGTCGGCCTGACGGGTACTGTGCGCCCAGGCGGCCAGGGCGAGTTCGAGGACCGGGGTGCTCCTGCCGCGTGCGCGCAGGGTGCGCAGGGCGGGCAGCCAGCGCTCCGTGATCTTCAGTGATCCGTCGGAGCCGATCTGCCGCAGCAGGTGGTGCATGGCGGGATTGCGGAAGCGTACGACGAGGTCGTCGGCGTATGCGTCCGGATCGGGGCCGCCTGCGGGGAGGGTGGGGGCGACCTCCGTGCACAGGGCCCGGACGAGGCGCTCGCCCCAGTCCGCCGCCAAGGTGTCGGCGATGGTGGTGTGGCCCGCGACCATGCCGAGGTGGGCCAGGGCCGAGTGGGAGCCGTTGAGCAGCCGCAGTTTGGTGAACTGGTAGGGCGCGGCGTCCGGGACGAACAGGGCGCCGTCCAGTTCCCAGGGCGGCCGGGGTGCGGCGAAGGAGTCCTCCAGGACCCACTGCCGGTACGGCTCACCCGTCACAGGGAGGGCGTCGTGGACGCCGAGCGCGGCGGCGGCCGCAGCCCGGTCGGCCTTGCTGGTCGCGGGTACGATCCGGTCCACGACTGTCGCGGGGAAGGCCACGGCTTCGGCCATCCGGTCCAGGATCTGTGTACGGTCCGGCCAGGCGGACGCACGGACGAAGTCGCTTACGACCCGGCTCAGCGCGACGCCGTTGTCCGCCATGTTGTCGCAGGACACGACGCTGACCGGGGGCGCGCCCGCGCGCATCCGCGCGGCCAGCCCGGCGGCCAGGCGCCCGACCACCGTGGTGAGGGGGCCGTCGGGGTCCGCCGCGAGGTCGGCGGCGACCGGTGCCGCCGCGGTGTCCAGTCCGCCGGTCCGGGGGGAGCGGTGGTAGCCCTTCTCCGTGATGGTCAGGGTCACCACCGTCACCTCGGGGTCGGTGAGCAGGGCGTCGACGGCCGTGGCGTCCGGGCCCATGGCCAGCGCGCCGGTGAGCGCGCCCACGACGCGGGCGAGGCTGCCGTCCGGGCGGCGTTCGGTGAGCGAGTACAGGCAGTCCTGGTCCCGCAGAGCGTGCACGGTCTCTGCCGAGCGGGGCGCGACGGCGGCGATGCCCCAGGGCTCACCGGACCGGGCGGCGGCTTGCTCGGTGTAGACCGCCTGGTGCGCCCGGTGGAAGGCGCCGAGGCCGAAGTGGACGACGCGGGTGCGCAGATCGGCGGGGTCGGCCGCTGGACGCTGCTCGGGTGCAAGCCGGGAGAGCGCCGCGCGGTCCAGGGCGGGGAGGGCGACGGCGCTCACCAGTCGTGCACCGAGCCGTCGAGGCGGCGCGCGACCGGGAGATAGCGCCGCTGGTAGGGGAAGCGTTCCGCCGCCTTTTCGTCGTACTCGACGCCGAGGCCCGGTTCCTCGGAGGGGTGGAGCATGCCATCGGCGAACGTGACGCCGGTGCGGAACACCTCGGCGGTCTCGTCGGGATGGCCCATATGCTCCTGGATACCGAAGTTCGGCACGGTGACGTCGAGGTGCACGGCGGCGGCCATGCTGACGGGGGAGAGGTCGGTGGCGCCGTGTGAACCGGTCCGTACCTGGTAGAGCGCCGCGAGGTCGAAGATCCGCCGCAGGTGGGTGATGCCGCCCGCGTGGACGACGGTGGTGCGTACGTAGTCGATGAGCTGCTCGGTGATCAGGTGCTGGACGTCCCAGATCGAGTTCATCACCTCGCCGACCGCGATCGGTGTCGTGGTGTGTTGGCGGATGAGCCGGAACGCCTCCTGGTTCTCAGCCGGGGTCGGGTCCTCCATCCAGAACAGTCGGCAGCTCTCGACGCTCTTGCCGAAGCGGGCCGCCTCGATGGGGGTGAGCCGGTGATGGACGTCGTGGAGGAGATGGAAGCCGAAGCCGAAACGCTCCCGAACCGCTTCCAGATAGGTGGGCGCGAAACCGAGGTAGGCCTCGGTGTCCCAGGGCTGCTCGTCGGGCAGCTCGGTCGCGGCCGGTTCGTAGACCTTTCCCTTGCGTACGCCATAGGTGCCGCCGACGTCGGGCACCGCGGCCTGGGCCCGGACGGCCTTGTACCCCAGCTCCAGATGGCGCTCGACGTCGTCCAGCAGCGAGGGCACGTCCGTGCCGCTGGCGTGCGAGTAGACCAGTACGCCGTTCCGGGAGCGGCCGCCGAGGAGCTGGTAGACGGGCAGCCCGGCGGTCTTGCCCTTGATGTCCCACAGCGCGGTGTCGACGGCGGCGATCGCCGTCATGGTGACGGGTCCGCGACGCCAGTACGCGCCCCGGTAGAGGTACTGCCACATGTCCTCGATGCGGGCGGGATCCCTGCCGATCAGCAGCGGGACCACGTGGTCGCGCAGGTAGCTCGCCACGGCCAGCTCGCGACCGTTGAGCGTGGCGTCACCGAGTCCCGTCACGCCGTCCGACGTGGTGATGCGCAGCGTGACGAATGTGCGGCCGGGAGACGCGACGAACACTTCGACGCGCTCGATCTTGCTCACAGGGGCTCCTTACGGCGAACCGAAGAGTCGCCGATTCAGTCGGGCCCGCCGGTCGTGCAGTCGAGGTCGTGCAGTACTTGTATACAAGCACCTGTCGTGCAGCTCGGGCAATACTCGCGTCACCACGTTTTTACCTGCGGGACCGCGCCGACCCGGCGGCTCGCCGACGCGGACGCTCGCGGTCGCGCGGGCGCCCGGCCAACGGTCGGACGCCGGGGGTGCCGACCGGGTCGGCAAAGGCGCCGGTCGGAAGCGTGCCCACCGACTACGTACGATGGGCTCATGGCTCAATCGAACGGGCGGCGGACGAGTCGGCGCGATATCTACCTGAAATTGCGTCAGATGGTCCTGACCCTCGAACTCGCCCCGGGCGCCGCCCTGTCGGAGAACGAACTCGCCGCGGCCCTGGGCGTCAGCCGTACGCCGGTGCGGGAGAGCCTGATCTTGCTGGCCCAGGAGGGCCTGGTGCAGGTTTTTCCGAAGATCGGGTCGTTCGTGTCCCGGGTGGACCCGGCACAGGTCGCCGACGCCCAGTTCCTGCGGGAGGCCGTCGAACTCGCCTCACTGGAGGACCTGCCCACGCCGCTCGATCCCGCGGTCGTCGGGGAACTGCGGGACAACTTGAAACGCCAGCAGCGCGCGGACCTCGACCTGGAGGAGTTCTTCGAACTCGACGAGGCGTTCCATCAGGGTCTGATGCGGCTGAGCGGTCATGGCGACGTCTGGACCACCGTCGCCGCGGCCAAGGGGCACCTGGACCGGGCCAGACGCCTCGGCCTTCACGAGAACGTATCCCCGGCGGTGTTCGCTGCCCAGCACCTCGAAATCTTCGACGCGGTGGTCGGTGGGCACGTCTCGCTCGCCCGCACCGCCATGCGTACTCACCTGCGGGCCGTCTTCAGCGACATCGAACGCATCCGCGCGCACTCACCCGAACTGTTCGCCACCGATCCCTCGACGGTACCGGTGCGACGCAACGTCGTGGTCTGGGAGTGACCGCGCCCGACTGTGCCGTGGCCCGGGGCCCGGCCCATGGCGGGCGTGCTGGCGACGTCCGTCAGGGCGGCGCCGTTGACCTGGCCGACGGGGAGCCGGGCGAAACCATGGCCATCGATCACGGACTTGCCCCGCCACCACCAGCCGTGCAGGGGCTCGTATCCTGGGGTTGCCCTGACGGAGTTTGGTGGACACCAATCGGGACAACTCGAATCGTCAGGTGCGGTTGAGCTTCCTCGCGGGCGAGTGATCTTCGGTATGGATCTTCCAGTCGCCTGCGATGTCGGCATCGGGACGAGGTGCTGAGGACGGAGCCAAGGGCGACCTCTGGACACGATGGGGCATAGTCGTGACGCGATCCGTCCGGAGTGTCGACTCGCCCTGTCACGTGCGGTGTTGAAGACCGAACGGTCCGAGTGACGTCACCTTTCGGTAGTGGCGACGCCGCCACCCAGTTCGTCGGCCAGGCAGGCGAGGTGCAGGGCCATGGTGGTCCGGTACTCACGCAGTGGACGGCCGGTGATCTGCTCGATCTTGTTCATCCGGTAGACGACGGTGTTGCGGTGGATGTGCAGGGCCGCCGACGCCCGTACGAGGTTGAACCCGTTCTCGCACCAGGCGGTGATCGTGTCGCGTAGTACCGGCCAGTCCGGTTCGGCCCGCAGTTTCGCGGCGGTGAGCTCGATCAGGCGGTTGCGGGAGTGACGTACGGCCCTCGCCCGTGGACGGCGCGCACTCGCCGGTCCACGCCTTGTTGTGGCCGCGATGGGGGTGCCGCCGCTGGACAACCTCGACCTGGAAGCGCTCTCGGCCGTGACCGCCGAGGCCGGGCGGTACGAGTTCCTGCTCGTCGTGGCGCCGCTGAACGTTCCGGGCGGGACGGGCTCGCCCGTCAACCCGGTCGCGGTCCTGTGACGGCGCGTGCGGAACCTTGCAAACCGTGACTCATACGGTTAAAAAACGTATTCTCTTCGATATCAGGATATTTGCGAAATTTTGATTTTCGACGACGTGAGTGAGGCGAATCGTGGTTCGGTCCGGCGGGGAACCGGCGCCGGCGGGGCGTGCCACAGGCGGCACGGGGCCCGCCCGTTCCCGTGAGCGGTTTCTGCAGGGCGAGCCGGTCGAGACGGGGGTACGAACATCGATCTTGCATTCGTGGCAGCGCAGCCGATCCCTGGGCCTCTCGCCGGACCAGTCCGACCTTCCCTTCCGGGAGGATTTCGATCGGGACGGTCGGATCGTCCGAGCGGCCGTTCCCGTGCTCGACCGGCTGCGGGCCAGGTTTGCCGGCAGCGCGATGAACATCTCCGTCGCCGATCCGAGCGGGACGGTCCTCCTGCGCCGTTTCGGAGAGGCGTCGGTGGCCAGAAGTCTGCCGGCGATTCAGCGCGTCCCGGGATTCGTTTTCTCCGAGCAGGTCGCCGGTACCAACGGCATCGCTCTCGCGCTGGCGGAGCGGCAACTCATCCGGGTCTATGGTGCCGAGCACTTCGCCGAGCGCTCCCAGGGAAGCGCCTGCCGCGCGCTTCCCATCCGCGACCAGCTGAGCGGCCGCATCGAGGGTGTCCTGTGCTTCGGCTATCCGCGCAGCGCCGAGGACCCGGCGTTGGCCGGCGTGATACGCAAGGCGGCCGAGGCCATCGAGTGGCGGCTGCTGGAGCAGAGTTCCGCGCGCGAGCGCGCTCTGCTGCGGGCGTATCTGGACACCGGAGCCGAAGCCGCCGTCGGCCCTCACCGCATCATCGGGGTGGACGAACTGGCCCTCGAGCTGCACCCCCGTGACCGGGCGATCCTCCTGGAGAAGGCCGCCGAGCTGATCTCCCGTGCGCAGCGGGCCGCCGTCGACGTGTCCCTGCTCGACGGCCGGCAGGTCACGCTCGTGAGCCGTCCGATGACGAGTGGCTCAGGGGTGGAAGGCGTCGCCATCGAGGCCGTGCTCCCCGGCTCCTCACCGCGAGAGCCCCTCGCCATCCCGAGCCAGGTCGACGAGCTGCTGGGCTTCCTCGCCGAGCCTGTCGTCGTCACTGTCGCCCCGCTGTCCGGGGCGGTTTCCGCCACTGTGGCGCCCGGGCATCTCTCCGTCACCCCGCCGTTCAGGCACCTTCCCGACGCCGTACTCGGCCAGTTCGCCACGGCCGGTAGCGGTGGCGTGGTGGACGATCACCCCGACTCGCCGCCCCTGGCAAGGGGGCTCGTGATGGTGGGGGAGCCGAACGTGGGGACGTACGCCCTGGCCGCGCGCCGCCGCCTGGAGCTGCTGTCCGAGGCCAGCGCCCGCATAGGCACCACTCTGGACGTGCGCCGCACCGCCCAGGAACTCGCCGAGACGGCGGTGCCACGACTGGCCGACTTCGTCACGATCGACCTGCCCGAGGCCGTGCTGCGCGGCGAGGAGTCCGCCGACCCCCGCAGTGACCTGCACCGTACGGTGGTCCACGGCATCCGCGACGACTGTCCCTTCACTCCGGTCGGCAAGCGGATCGACTTCGGCCCGACCACGCCCCAGCTGCGTTGTCTGACCAGCGGGCAGGCGGTACTGGAACCGGACCTGAAGGTCGCCGCGGGCTGGCTCGCCCAGGACCCCGAGCACACCGAACGGCTGCTCACCCAGGTCCACTCCCTCATTGCGGTCCCCCTGGTCGCTCGCGGCGTGGTCCTGGGCATCGCCAGCTTCTATCGCGCGCAGGACCCGGCCCCCTTCGGTGACGACGACCGCTCGCTGGCCCTGGAACTCGCCAACCGCGCCGCCCTGTCCATCGACAACGCCCGGCGCTACACGCGCGAACGCACCATGGTCCTGACCCTGCAGCGCAGCCTGCTTCCGCACGGCCTGCCCGATCAGGACGCCGTCGAGGTCGCCCATCGCTACCTGCCCGCCGAATCCGACGTGGGCGGAGACTGGTACGACGTCATCCCCCTCTCCGGCACCCGAGTCGGCCTCTTTGTCGGCGACGTCGTCGGCCACGGCATGCTTTCCGCCGCCACCATGGGCCGGCTGCGGACCGCCGCGCGCAGTTTCGCCGAGCTCGACTTCCCCCCGGACGAAGTCCTCACCCACCTCGACAACCTCGTGGGACGCCTGGACCGGGAGGAGCCCGACGGCGCCGGTATCGGCATCATCGGCGCGACCTGCCTGTACGCCATCTACGACCCGACCTCACAGCAGTGCGCCATGGCCCGCGCCGGGCATCCTCCGCCCGCGCTGGTCCAGCCCGACGGCACTGTGTCGTTCCCCGACCTGCCTGCCGGGCCCCCTCTCGGCCTCGGGGGCCTTCCCTTCGAAGCCGCCGAGATCCACCTCCCCGAGGGCAGCCAGCTGTTCCTTTACACGGACGGACTCATAGAGGACCGGCACCGCGACGTCGACGTGGTCCTCGACCAGCTGCGCGGAGCCCTGGCCCACCCGGAGCGCACACCCGAGGAGACCTGTCAGGCGGTCCTGGACACCGTGGCGCCCGCCCACCCCGGCGACGACATAGCCCTGCTCGTCGCCCGCACCCATGCCCTGGACCCCCACCGGATCGCCACCTGGGACCTGGCCGCCGACCCGGCCCTGGTCAGCGAGGTCCGCGCTGCTGCCCTCCGGCAGTTGGCCGACTGGGGGCTCGACGAGGCCGCGTTCGCCGCGGAGCTGATGCTCAGCGAGCTGGTCACCAACGCCATCCGCCACGGTGCCGGGCCCATCCGGGTACGGCTGGTCCACCACCACACCCTGATCTGCGAGGTTTCCGACACCAGCAACACCGCCCCGCACCTGCGCCGGGCGGCCACCACCGACGAGGGTGGCCGCGGTCTGTTCCTCGTCGCGCAGCTGGCACAGAGCTGGGGTACGCGCTACCTGCCCGAGGGCAAGGTCATCTGGGTCGAGTGCGGGCTCGACGCCGCCTGAGGGGCTGAGTACGGCAATCCGGCGGACGCGACCGTCGTCGGGCACCCGGCACGCGACCGCCGCACACGTGGAATGCCTGGGCGGCCCGCTGGCCCGCTGGCCCGTTGGAGTCACAGAAGCCGGCGAGATGTCTGAAATGCTGTGATTGGCCCTACTAGTATCAACGATGAAGTCGGGAAGAACTCGCCAGGCCGACCCCCGGAGATGTCCGTGCATGACGCTCCCGACACGTCTGCGAAGGCGGTCCCGCCCTTCGGAGCGGAACCTCTGGTCCGCATTCGCGGGCTCTGCAAGCGGTTCGGTGGGACCCTCGCGCTGGCCGGGGTCGACCTCGACGTCCACGCCGGCAGCATCCTCGCCCTCCTCGGTCCCAACGGTGCCGGAAAGTCCACGCTCATCAAGGTGCTCGCCGGCGTCCACCACGCCGACGCGGGGCAGATCACGGTGGCCGGGCACCCGCTCGGGAGCCATGCCGCCTCCCGCAGCATGTCCTTCATCCACCAGGACCTCGGTCTCGTGGAGTGGATGACGGTCGCCGAGAACATCGCCCTGAGCACCGGGTATCCGCGCCGCGCCGGCCTGATCTCCTGGAGGCGGACCCGGGAGCGCTGCACCGACGCCCTGAAGATCGTCGCCGGACATCTCGACCCCGACGCGCCGATCGCCCGGCTCGCCCCGGCCGAGCGTTCGCTGGTCGCCATCGCGCGCGCCCTGGCGGCAGGCGCGAAGCTCATCGTCCTCGACGAGCCCACCGCCCGCCTCCCCGCCGCGGACTGCGCCCGGCTCTTCCGCGTGCTGTACGCCCTGCGCGACCAGGGGCGCGGCATTCTCTACGTCAGTCACCGGCTGGACGAGGTGTACAAGGTCGCCGACACCTTTGCCGTCCTGCGCGACGGCCACCTCGTCAGCCAGGGCCCGCTGGCGGGCCACAGCCCCGCCCGTCTGGTGCACGACATCGTCGGCGAGGAACCAACCGACTTCCGCCCTTCCACGGTTCCGGCCGACGGCCCGGCCGTCCTGACCCTTGACGGCGTACGGACCGCCGGCGCGGGACCGGTCAGCCTGGAACTCAGGGCCGGGGAAGTCCTGGGCCTGGTCGGCCTCTCGGGCGCCGGGCACATGGACCTGGGCCGAGCCCTCGCCGGTTCGCGGCCCGTCCTCGACGGGCGGGTCCTGCTCGGCGACCGGCCGTACAGCCCGCGTTCGGTCGCCGACGCCGTCGGCCTCGGCGTGGGCTTCGTGACCGGCGACAGACAGCGCGAGGGCTGTGCCGCCGCGCTGACCGTACGGGAGAACCTCCTGGCCAACCCCCGCGCGGAAGGTCTGCCGACGCTGCACTGGATCATCCCCCGCCGCGAACGCGCCGAGGCCGCCACCCTGATCGAACGGTTCTCGGTGCGTCCCCGCGACAGCGAGGCTCCCATCGCCACCCTGTCCGGCGGAAACCAGCAGAAGGTCATGATCGGCCGGTGGCTCAGGGTGGGCCTGCGCCTGCTGATCCTCGAGGAGCCGACTGCGAGCGTGGACATCGGCGCCAAGGCCGCGGTCTACCGGCTGCTCGACGATGCGCTGACCGCCGGCCTCGCGGTCCTGCTCATCTCCACCGACTTCGAGGAGGTCGTGGGCGTGTGCCGGCGAGCCCTGGTCTTCGTCCGCGGGTCCGTGACGGCCGAGTTGAGTGGCCCGGCCCTCACGGTCGCCGGGCTCACCCGGGCGGCGTCGGCCATGCCCCTCTCCGGAACCGCGACGAATCCATGACGGCCTCTCCCCCCTCGCCCCGCCCCCGGCCGCAGCGACCGGGTCCGCTGCGCCGCCTCGGCCGACCGGGCAACCCACAGCGACTACGCAGACCGGGCGGGCACTTCATCGGCACGTACGGCCTCCTGGCTCTCACCGCCCTGCTCTTCCTGATCTTCTCCGTCACTCTGCCGCGTACCTTCCCCACGCTGGACACCGTCGACGCGATCCTGTCCACCCAGTCGATCCCGGCCGTCCTCGCGCTCGCCGCCACCGTCCCCATCGTGACGGGCAAATTCGACCTCTCCATCGGCTACGGCCTCGGCCTGGCGCACGTCATGGTGATGCAGCTGGTCGTCAACGACGGGTGGCCCTGGCCGCTCGCCTGCCTCGCGGTGATCACCGGCGGGGCGGTCGTGGGCGTCCTCAACGGGGTCATCGTCGAGTTCGGCCGGATCGACTCCTTCATCGCCACTCTCGGGACCGGCAGCATGCTGTACGCCGTGACCGGCTGGATCACCGACGGTGGCCGGATCGTCCCCGGCCCGCAGGGCCTCCCGGCCGCCTTCACCGACCTCTACGACTCCACGTTCCTCGGCCTCCCCGTCCCCGCCTTCTACGTGCTCGCGCTCGCCGTCGCCCTCTGGCTGATGCTGGAACGGCTGCCGCTCGGCCGGTACCTGTACGTCATCGGCTCGAACCCGCGCGCCGCCGACCTCGTCGGCATCCGGACGCGCAGGTACTCCGTCTACGCCTTCACCGCATCGGGGCTGATCGTCGGCTCCGCCGGTGTGCTGCTCGCGGCCCAGCAGCAGATCGGCAATCCCAGCGTCGGCCTCGACTATCTGCTGCCCGCCTTCGCGGGCGCCCTCCTCGGCTCCACCGCGATCAAACCCGGCCGCCCCAACGCCGTGGGCACCGTCGTCGCCGTTGCAGTCCTCGCCGTCGGCCTCACCGGCATCGGCCAGATGGGCGCCGACTTCTGGACGATTCCGCTGTTCTACGGTGGCACCCTGCTCATGGCTGTCGGCCTGTCCGGCTACTCCGCCCGCCGCCTGCGCACCGGCGCCACAGCGATCCGCGATGCGCCTGCCGCGGCGCCTCCACCGCCGTCCGCCCCAACACGGGGCGGTGGTACAGCGGGCACCACTCCATGACCCATGCCACGGGTACCACCTGCGTGCCCACGGCCGCATCTTCCCGCTCATTACTCCGCGAGGAGCTCCCGTGCACTGCAACCGCAAAGCCACCCCCGGTGTCATCAAGGTTCGGTGCGTCGCCACCCTGCTGGCCGCGGCAACCGTCCTCGCGGGCTGCGAACGCGGCTCGTCGAGCGGCCCGGGGGACTCCACCACGGGCCCGAGCGGCTGCCCTGCGGTCCACGCCCGGGCCCGGGCCGCCGTCAGACAGACGGAGAGGACCGACGTCCCCTGGAACGGGCCGACCAATGGCCCCACGGCGGTGTCCGGTAAGACCATCGTCTACGTCGCCCAGACCATGACCAATCCCGGAGTCGCAGGCGCCGCGAACGCCGTGCGGAATGCCGCACGGGACATCGGCTGGAACGTCCGGGTGATCGACGGAACGGGCACCCCCGCCGGCATCCAGGCGGCCCTGAGCGAGGCCGTGACCCTCAAGCCCTCTGGCATCGTCCTCGGCGGCTTCGACCCCAACGAGACCTCGCAGCAGGTCTCGCGGGCCAACGCGGCGCGCATCCCGCTCATCGGTTGGCACGCGGTCGCGTCCCCCGGCCCCAGCCAGAGGCCCAAGCTCTTCACCAACGTCACCACCCGGGTCGAGGACGTGGCCGCAATCAGCGCGCAGTGGGTCATCGAGCACTCCAACGGCCACGCCGGGGTCGTGCTCATCAGCGACGCCTCCATCCCCTTCGCCAGGAACAAGGCCGAGCTGATCAGGAAGGAGCTCGCCACCTGTTCGGGAGTGAAGCTGCTGGCGCAGGAGAACATCCCGATCCCGGACGCGAGCAGCCGTACCCCCCGGGAGATCTCCGCCCTCCTCTCCCGCTTCCAGGGCAAGTGGACCCACTCCGTCGCCATCAACGACCTGTACTTCGCCGACGCCGCCCCCGCCTTCCGTGCTGCCGGCAGGAAAGGCTCCGGCCCACCCTTCAACATCGGCGCCGGTGACGGCGACCCCTCCGCCTTCCAGCGCATCAACAGCAAGCAGTACCAGGCCGCCACCGTCCCCGAGCCGCTGTCCCTGCAGGGCTGGCAGATCGTCGACGAGTTCAACCGCGCCTTCTCCGGCCGACCCGCCAGCGGATATGTGGCTCCCGTCCACATCGCCACGGCCGCCAACAGCCATGGGGCGACGACCTGGGACCCGTCGGGCTATCGGGAGGCGTACCAGAAGATCTGGGGCAGGTAGCAGCTGCACGACGCCGACCCGCACCAGTCATGGCAACGGGCCGAAGTCGGCGCGTACGGATAGTGGCTCCGTATCCATCTGCGGGGGCGGGGCGTACTCGGTGAGCAGGAGTGCGATGCCGTCCGCCCGGTCGGGGGAGCGGCGGGCGTCCCGCAGCAGCGCGTCGGCCAGATCCTCGATGCGGCAGCCGCCCATGTGGGCCAGTGAGGCCCGCAGCCGGGCGATGCCGGAACCGATGTCCGAGGCGCGCCTGTCGACCAGCCCGTCCGCGTACAGGGCCAGGACCGATCCGGGCACGAGGCACAGTTCCGACTCCCGACAGTCGGCCGTTGCCTCGACGCCGAGCAGAGGGCTGCCGGGCGCATCCAGGATTTCGGCGCGTCCGTCGGGTAGGCGCGGCAGGGGCGGGCAGTGGCCCGCGCGGACGATGCGCACGATCCCCGAGCGGGGGTGGCAGCGGGCGTAGCAGCAGCTGGCGAGCAGCGCGGTGTCGAGGTCCAGAAGGAGCCGGTTGGTGCCGGCGACGACGTCTCTCGGCCGGTGGCCGGCGGTGACGAAGGCACGCACCGCACTGCGCAGCCGGCCCACGACGAGCCCGACTGGCAGTGGGCTCACCGGGCGATCGGCGTCGTCCACCGGCCCGAACACGAAGGTGAGGAAACCGGCCGCCGGCTCCGGCGAAAACGAACATGACGTCCTGGGCGCCGTGGCGGATTTCGGCGACGATGGGTGGCAGGAGCTGCTGGTGATGGCCACGGGAGAGCGACAGGGAGGCGATCCGATCGAGCCGCGAGTGTCCGGGCTGAGGCTGGGGCCATTCGCGGACACCGGTTGGGGGCAGCGCACCCGACACCTTGACCTCGGCGAAATGCGTGACGTCGCCGTTGCCGACTACGATCGCTATCCCGACCTGGCCGCCTTCACCCATCCCGGCGACGGGGTCAATGAGACGCAAGCTCGGCTCGGCAGCAAGGCCGTTGGGCTCGCGAAGCGCGCGGGCACGCAGGGACACGGCGGCCTGGTTGCTTACTTGTGGGGTGCGCCAGTGTTCATGCGGTCGAGGCCGGCCAAAGTGTGGTTGCCCCAAGGGAGTTTGATGGACACGACGGGATAATCTGATCCGTAAGGTGCAGTTGAGCTTCCTGGGATGAGCCGAGCGGGACTGTTCTGGCGACCGTCTGCCCGCCCGTCGGCGGGCAGATCGCGCGCCCTCTACTGTCGGGAGTTCGGCACCTTCAGCCGGTCCCAGCTGACCTTCCCCGGAATCCCGTCCGAGTCCTTGCCCTTGAAGCCCAGTTTGTGCTGCCACGCCGTGTAGGACTTGCGGTCCGCGTCGGTCCAGTCGGGGCTCGGGCCCTCCTCGTAACGGCCGCAGCCCTCCGCGACCAGGCGCTTGCCCATGGCGGTGATCAGCGGGTCGTGGCGGCCGATCTGGAAGAAACCGGCGCCCGGGAACGGCTCGTACTCGGGCCGGGGCTTGGGCTGGGGTTCGGGGTCGGAGCTTCCGCCGCCGTCCGGCTTGCCCTTCAGGCGGTCGGCGATGCGGGAGCGCATGCCGTCCATCGTGAAGCCGCGCGGGTCCTGCTTGCCCGGCTGCCACTCCTTGTGGCCGATGACGGAACGCTCGCTCCAGCCGTGGTGGCGGCAGATCGCGGCCGAGACCTTCTCGATGGCCTCCTTCTGGGCCTCGGGCCAGGGGTCCTTGCCGTTGCCGAGGTTGATGCACTCGAAGCCGTAGAAGTGGCGGTTGCCGTCGGTGTCGGCCTCGTTGTCGTGCGGCAGTTTCGTCTCGTTGACGACGGCGCGCAGTACGTCTCCGTCGCCGAGGCCCGCGTGGTTGGCACGGCCGTTGCCGACCAGGTGGACGTGACCCTTCTTGTCGATCACGCCGTGGCACAGGGGGCCGGGCAGGGCCGTGTAGCCGTCGTAGCAGAGGGCCACGGACGAGTCGGTGCCGGAGGTGACGGTGTGGTGGATCATCACTCCGTTCATCGGACCCCAGGGGCCTTTGGAATTGCGGTTGTGCGTACGCCAGTTGCGTACCTCGTGGACCGTCACACCCTCCGCGCGCAGGATCTCCACCAGCTTGGACGCGCTCAGTGGCTTGGCCATCACTTGTCTCCTTCCACTGCGGCTTCGGCCTCTGCCGTCGTCTGGGACCGGGGGTTGGACGGCCCGTCGATGGCCTCCGCCGCGGATTCCTCCTGGGCCGCGAGGGCCTCGGCGGCCAGCGCCGCCTCGTCCGCGGCCGGGATGCTGTGCGCGAGCGTGGTGAAGGCGAGCCGCAGGTCGACGGGGGCGTCCTCGCCCTTCACCAGGGCCAGCGGCGCGAAGTGCCGCCCGATACCCGCGGGCGCCTGGAGCAGCGGCTTGCGCGCGTCGTTCGTGGGCCACTCGACGCTACCGGTCGCGGAGCGGGCCGGGATGATCCAGTGGTCGCCGGTGCGGTAGGTGCCGCCCTTGGCGAAGTACACCTCGACGCCGTCCTCGAGGGGCAGCCACTCGCCTTCCTCGACGCGGATCGCGCCACCGCTCAGGCCGGCCGTGCGGCCACGGCGCTTGGGGCCCGCCTGGTGGTCCCAGCGGCGCAGGAACGGGTGCAGGTGCGGCAGCCGTCCGACACCGGGCTCCGGCTCGGCGGACAGCCGGACCCGGCGGCCCGGCAGGTCCAGCTCCTCGACCCGCAGCAGAGGGAGTGCCTCCAGCCGCGACGCGTAGGCGGTGTCGGTGAACTCCACCTGGTCGCCCACGTCCAGGTCCAGCTTGTCGTCCTGGCCGAGCGACGCCAACTGCACCCAGGTGCCGTCCAGTTCGTCGACCGGGAAGACGACCGAGCCGTTCTCGCGCGACCACTTGAACGTGGCGTCGGTGGCCGGGCCGCCAGCGTGGACCTCCACCCGGTACAGCTGGTTCTCCGGGCCGCGGTATCGGGCGTCCGGCTTGACCAGGCACGGGTCCTCGTCCGCGTGGTCGGGCCGCTCGGCGCGGGCCGCGAGATGCGCGGAAGGGGTGCTCTGGTCGCGCGCCCACTGGCCGAATTTGGCGCTCACCTGCTCCTTCGACGGGTCGGTCTCCTCGAGGCCGAGCGCGGCGAGGGTCAGCGGAAGGACCTGCCAGACGACCTTCGAGCGGGCCGCCGTGTCCGGCATCGCCGAGCCGAGCGCCACCTCGCGCAGCGCCGGGTCCTCCGCCGCGGTGACCGACCTCTCCCACACCTTCAGATAGACCACGAAGGGCACTTGGGCGGGCGACGGCAGCCGGTCGCCCGGCTTCTCCGGGTCGCGGAAGCCGTCAGGCTGGTCCCAGTACGTCCAGAATGCGGGCGGCGCGGAGGCCTGGGTGTCGTCGTCCGCGGCGTCCTCGTCCGGCACCGGTACGCCGGGCGCGGGCCGGTCCGCGTCGCACAGGATGCCGTCGACGTAGTAGCGGCCGCCATAGATGTTCAGGGTGTCGATGTCGTGCTTGCCGCCCACGTACTGGATGCGGAAGCCCGCGGCGTCGCGCGGGCCGCCGTGCTGGCCTATCAGGTCGGCGGCCAGCGTACGCACCCGGTGGAGCTCGATCGCGGCCTGCTCGTTGGCGTCGGCGTCGAGCTGGACGCGGCCCTGCTGGGCGATGACCGCGGAATAGTGCCGCTCCGGGCGGAAGGTGGAGCGGGAGAGATCAGCGTGCATGAAGGGAATCCCCCTGGTTCAGGAAAGTGCGGGTGGAGGCGAGTCATGGAGGCCGGATCAGGTCACGTAGAAGATCCCGGCGTCCGTGCCCGCGGGCGTGAACTGCGCGAGCCGCGCCCGCAGGCTGTCCTCGCGCTGCGGCCTGTACAGGTCGTGGAAGGCGCCCATCTCGGCCCCGTCCTGCGCGCCGCGCCGGATCTCCTGGGCGCATCGGTCGGCCAACTGCCCGTACCAGGGCGTCCCGTAGCGCTCGGACGTGAACAGCGGCCGTACGCGCGCGGCCTCGTCGCGACCGGCCAGGTCCGGCTGGCAGCGGTACCTGCGCGGCGTACGCGAGCCGGTGGGGACGTACGAGAAACGCAGACAGCCGATGCCGCGTCGCGCCACGTGCAGCCGCCCGGTGAAGACGGAGTCCTCCGCGATCTCCACCGCGTGCGTGTGCACCTCGCCGATGACCGTGGTGCGGTGCGCGTGCAGGACGGCGTGGGCGTGCCGGCAGTCCGGGGCGGACAGGGCCGGGCGTTCGCTCGCGGTGGCGTCCAGGACGCTGTCGCGGAGGTGGATGTCCAGCGGCTCCTCGGACACCTCGTCGCCGATGACCTCGATCGTGCCGAGGATGCTGTCCTCGATCTGCAGACACGCCGTGGTGCGCTCCAGGACGAAGCTCGGCTCCTGCGGGGAGTGCGGATCGCACTCGGACTCCAGGGACCAGCCGGGCACGAGGGTCGAGTGGCGTACGACGACCGCGCCCATCGGGCCCGTCACGTTGATGCCGCGTCCGGCGACGAGGAGTCCGTCCAGGACGATCCGGGGCCGCTCGCCCGGCTCGCAATCCTCCGACACGGCACGGATGTTGAGGGCGTCCGGACGGTTGCTGTACCAGTCCAGGAGGCGGATCACCGGGCGGGTGCCCTCCGCCGCGCGCAGTTCGAGGCGGTCGCCGGGGTCGAGGTCGAAGTCCAGCTGCTCCTGGTAGGCGCCGCTGTGCGTGATCTCGATGATGCCCTCGGGCCCGCAGTCCCCGGCCCGCCGGTCGTGCTGCCAGGCCCGGTACGCGTCCATGATCTGCCGGTACGTCTGCCCGGGCCCGACCCGGTAGAACGCGGCGTCCGGGCGCGCCTGGCGGTCCCGCGGGTACTCGCCGCCGCCCATGTCGGCGCCGAACGCGTAGTGGTAGTCGACCCAGACGCCCTGGCGGGGCGCGGACCGCGAGCCGAACGCGATCCGCCCGAGCTCCGGATCGACGGCGACCTGCCCGCGCTTCGGCCGGTAGCGCCAGTCCGACAGATCGGCCACCACGATGTCGGAAGGAGGTACGGGCTTGTCCTCGCCGTCACGGCGGATGACGAAGCTCTTGCCGGGGCCGTAGTAGTCGGCGAGCCGGTCGTGGAGCCGGCGGCGCCGGATGAACGCCGGGACGTTGTCGATCGTCGCGATGTGCGTCGCCGACGGCTCCGGGACCGGCTTGGTGACCAGTGGGCTGTCGTTGCCGAGGATCGAGAAGGTGTAGAGGTTGCGGGCCCGGTCGATGCAGTACGCGGGGGAGGACGTCAGCGAGTGCGCCTTGAGCCGCCAGACGAAGAGGCCGACTCCGGCAGGTGTCAAACCACCTTGCCTGCGCGGGGAGTTGGCGCTCCGGACGTCGACCGAGCGGGCCACCGTACCGAAGGCGGAGCCCGCCAGGTCGAGCGCCGACCCGTCCCGCAGATCGGCGAGTCGCCCGCGCCGCGAGCGACCCGCGTCCCCAGCCCCGGACCCGTACAGCTTGACCGGCTGCTGGTGGGAGACGAGCCGGGACAGCTCGACCGCCCGCGCCGGCCACTCCGCCACCTGCGCGCAGAGCTCTTCGAGCAGATGCAGCGTGCCCTTGCGGCGCAGGTTCGCGACCGCGGCGGCCACGTCGCGGCGCGGCGCGATCGCCTCCGTCAGCGCGGCCGAACTCCCGCTCCGCAGACCGGTGGTGAGGACGCGCTCATAACCGGGCAGCGTCCGGTAGCCGACCAGATCGCCGAGGTACGGCAGCACCCAGGGCGCCGCCGTCTCCACGAACAGGTCCTCGTAACTCTGCTCGACACCCTCGCGTACGACATCGATCTGCTCGGCCATCACGGCGAGCAGGGCACGCAGCGGCTCGCCCTCGCCGGCGTCCCTGAGGCGGTGCCACTGGGGGAGCAGTTGAGCGAGCCCGTCCGGCTCCCTGGACATCACTTGACCTCCGTCAGAATCAGCGTGTCCGCGGCCTTCGGCGTCAGCAGCGCGAGCTGCGCCGGGCGGATGCCGCGGAAGACGAACACCGAACGGCCCTTGGCGAGGCGCCGCGTATCGGTGATGTCGGGGTTGAGGCGCAGGAGTTCGGCGAGCGGAACGCCGTGCCGGGCACAGATCTCCGACAGGGTCTCGCCGTCCTTCTTGCGCACGGTGTGGATCTTCTCGTCGTACGTCGCCGTGCGCGCCGGGACCGTGGACCTCGGCTCGCCGGGTGTGCCGAGCAGTCGCGTCAGCTCAGCCGCGGTGGCGCCCGCGGCGGCGGACGCGGAGATACCGGTGAACACATCGACGTCCACGTAGTCGACTCCCGGCACCGCGTGTGCCGTCGCCAGAACCTCCGAGAGACGTGCGGGCTGTCCCAACTCCCGTCCCTCGAAGCCGAGTCGACGCAGCAGCGCCTGGCGCAGCCGCGGTTCGACGACCTCCCAGGTGTGGTCGGGTGCGAGCTTCACCTTCGCGGCGATCAGGAGAAGCACCAGCTCGCGCACGTCCACCCGGACGGGCAGACGGGCGTCCCCGTACTCGGTGAGCGAGCCGCGCAGTGCGCGCAGCAGGTCCGAGTCGTCGGCGATCGGCACATCGTCCGTGCCCGCGACCGTGACGTGCAGCACGCGCCGTCGTCCGTCGAAGAGTTCGCGCGCCGCGGCCCGGCCGATCCCGGCACGGGAGCGCGCGAAGTCCTCGTAGTCGGGCACGGACACCAGACGGTCCAGGGCGGCGACGGCGAGCGGCACGGTACGGCGGGTCAGCGCGGGCCCGTCCGCGTCCGCACCGCCGGACGCCGGACGCGGATTGGTCACCGCGGTGACGCCGAGCGGCCGGGTCAGGGCCTGCGAGATGCGCTGCGCCGCCACGTTCGCCGCCTTGCCGGTGCCGAAGCGGTAGCGGGCGCGCACGTTCTCGTGCCCGCTGGGCAGGCGCGCGCCGTGCACACCGTCGCCGAACGTCACCGTCGTACGGCCGTCGCCGGTCGTGCCCGTGATGTAGACCCGCTCGCGCGGTCCGCGCCCCGCGAGGCTGTCGACGGCGTGCCAGAGCAGCCCGTCGACCCGGACCTCCAGCACGGGCGTGGCGCCGAGCGGGGTCTCGGACGCCATCCAGGTGAGCGGCGACTGCCACAGGACGAACGTCTGGTTCGTACGGTCGGCGTCGCCGCTGCCGATCGGCTCGTCCCGGCCCTCGCCGTGCGTCGCCTCCACCACGTTGCCGAGGATCTTCACCGTCTCGCGCCGGTAGCGATACGCGAGATCGGCGGTCAGGGTCAACTTCGTGTGGACGCGGTCGCCGGGCAGTTGCGGATCGAGTGCCGGTTCGGCGGCCGCGATCACCACGACCTCGGTGGCCTCGACGGCGACGGTGCCGGGTATGTCGCTGCGCAGGCCGCTGACGACGAGGGTGCGGCCGGGGTGCAACCCGTCGTACAGCTCGGCCAGTTCGAGTTCGTTGCCGTACACGTCCTCGGCGAGCGGCTCGTTCGCCATGCGCAGCGGTTCACCCGCGGCGTGCACGGTGGTGTCGCGGATGTGCGAGAGCAGCACGTCCTTGTCGTCCAACCACGGGTCGGCGAGGACGAGTTCGGTGCCGCGGCCGGTGATGCCGTAGTTGGTGTACGCGGCCGTGCGCACGGCCACCACCTTCGTGGTGACGAGCTTGAACTTCTTGTCGCCGGGGTGCGCGTCGTCGTCGCCCTTGGCGGGCCTCTCGATCGCGACCCAACTGCCGACGGTGATGCTGTCGTACACGGTGTCCAACTGCACCACACGGCGGTTGGCCGGGGCCGACTTCGTGGCGATGACGATCTCCACGGTGGGGGCGGTGGTGCCGACCGTGTAGCGAAGGGTCACCTCGTACTCGCCGTGCGTGAAACGCACCGGAACGTTGGGGCTGAGGGGGATCTCCCTGGCCACGCCGTTGTACACGCCGACATTGATCACCCCCTCGGCGTCCGGGCGCGACACGAAGAGCGTGCGCTCGGGCAGGCCCGAGTGGAGGCGGGCCGTGACGCCCGGCTCCTGGGAGTCGGCGGGGCGGCGGCTGAGCCAGTTCAGCTCGCGGTCCTGGCTGTTGCGGGTGGACAGCTCGACCTGGCCGGGGCCGAGGGGGAAGCTCTCCGGCTGCGGCACCGGCAGCGGCTTCGCCCGCTGGTCGGAGCCGGCGCCCTCGATGTACTGGAACTCGGCCGTCTGCGGCACCTTGCCCGCGGGGTCGAACACCACGCGCATGCTGGTCAGGACGGCTCCCGTCAGCGGCCAGTCGACGGTGCGGATCACCCGGCCGCTGTCGTCCTGGACCGGCTTGAGGGGGGCCGTCGCACCGAAGGGGACCGCCTTGGCGCGCAGGACGAGCAGCTCGCGCAGGAGGTTCGCGGTGCCGGGAGCCGCGGCCTGCCGCCAGGCCGGGTAGAGGGTGGACAGGGCCGGGTTGAGGGTCTTGAGCAGGCGGGCCTTGTCCGCGCCCGGGGTGGCGGCGAACGTGCCGCCGCTCAGGACGGGAGCCTTTCCGCTCAACGCGGGGAGGAGGGCGGTGAGGGCCTGAAGCGCGGCCTCGTCAGGGCGGGGGAGAGGGGCGGCCGCGTGCGTGCGCGCGGATGCTTGCCCCGGCTGCTTCCCCGCCTCGTCCACCGGTTGGCACGGGGCCAATTCCCCTGCCCGATTCGAGAGTTCGGCCAGCACCGCCTCCAACTGCGCGAACCACTCGGCCACGTCCTCGTACGGCGCAGCCAGGACCTGGACCTCGGCGAGGCGGTTCACGGGCTCCGTGAGGGCGGACATCAGCTGTTCCGGCGTCTTCAGGCCGTCCAGGCCGTCCCGCAGCGGGGCCAGCACCTGGTCGTCGAAGTCGTCGATCAGGCGGCTCACCGGGCGGGGGTTGGGCACTTCGGGCGTGGGCGGCTCGTCGCCGGGCTCGCCCGGAGCCGGGGGCTCGGTGGTCCAGCGGCGTACCTCGTCGACCAGTTCCTTGAGCGTCGGCGGGGCCGACCGGGGCAGGCCGATCGCCGTGATCTCGTCGTCGCGGTCGATGCGTACGCGCGAGACGGGCAGCAACAGCCGCTCGCCGCCCGCCTGTTCGCCGAAGACGAAGAGCAGCTGGTCACCCGTACCAAGGGAGTTCGCCGTGCCTTCGACGAAGAGTTCCGAGCGGCGGGTGAGGTCCTGAGGGGTGATCAGGGAGGGCCGCCTGCGGCGCAGGCGGAGTTCGTTCCAGTCCCAGCGGGCCGTGAGGTCCCGGCTGGTCTCGAACGTCTGCGACTCCTCGTCGGCCGACGCCGGGACACTGTTGCTGCGCGCCCCGCGCGGGATGACGACGGGGAGGGTCTCGGCCCGTGGGTCGCGGTCGAGGGTGTACGCGAGATGCGTGTTCGCGGCGACGCCGGGACGCGGCCGGTGACCGACCAGGCGGCCGAGCAGCACCAGCGAGCGGTGCTCGTTCGCGGTGCGCAGATAGGCCTCGTCGGCGATCCGCTCCGAGTGGAACGTCAGCAGGTCACCGAGGACGGCGGTCGCGTCCAGCAGGCCGATCGCCGGGTCGTCGGGGGTGCGGACGGTCAGCCTGCCGAGCGCCGGGTAGGCGGGGGAGGCAAGGCGGTCGCGCAGGGCGGACAGGAAGGAGCCGTACTCGCCGACGCGGTAGTCGAGGGCGGTGCGGCCCGGCGGGTTGTGCGGCGCGGCGGGTGCCACCCGCTCGTCGTGACCGCCGGCGCAGGTCCCGCCGCAACCGCAGCCGCAGTCGCCGGTGAACTCGTCACCCGTCATCGGGCACCCCCAAGGGATATCGCCAGATGGCCGTTCTCCGGCCGGTCGGGGTCGTTGTCGCAGATGGCGATCTCCAGCGGGCCGAGCCGCAGCACGCCGTCCTCCCTCTCTCCTCGGTCCTCTTCGAACAGCCGTCGCAAACGGGTGACGTGCACGCTCTCCACGCCCTGGACCGCCGCCGCGGCCGCGACCAGGCGGCTGAGCCTGACCGGCTCGCCGAACGTCAGCGCGTCGGGGTGGAAGAAGCCGAGCCGCCCACCCGTGAGCCGGCCGTGGCCGAGCACCCGGTACAGCTCGGCCAGAATCTGCCCCTGCTGGTGTCCGGGCTTCGCGCACACCGACAGCGCGATGTCCAGCGGCACCAGCCGCGCGGGCCCCACCACCACGTCGTGCCCGATGCGCCGGTACGCCTCCAGGGACTGGGCGACGGAGTCGAGCAGCGCGGGCGCCGGAGCCCCGGTGCCGTGGGCGTCGATCGCGATGTGGGCCTCCTGGACGCTGCCCGTCCAGCGCAGTTCCGCCGCCGCCCGCTGCACGCCGGGCAGGGCCGAGGCGAGGGCCGCGTAGTCGTCGGCGGTCACCGCGCGCAGCCGGGTGCGGCGCAGGTCCAACGGCGCCAACTGGCGTACCTGGTCCACGGGTTCGGGCTCGGTGCCGCCGACGGCGGGGAGCGGGTTGCGTACCCCGGCCACCGGAGGCGCTTCGCTCTCTTCGTCGTCGCGGCACAGCACCAGATGGTTGATGGCCTCCGCTCCCACGTTGCCCGCGAGACCGCCGCCCAGCCTGTAGTGGAGTTCCAGGCGCGCCCCGGGCGTCGGCCGCGCGCCGTGCCGCCCGTCGCCGAACCGCAGCGCGAGCCGCCCGTCGTCCTCCAGCTCACCCACGAAGTGCCGGTCGCGGGGCCCGCTGTCGAGCAGGTCGCGGTGCGGCGTCCAGCGCAGCTCGCTCTCGTGGACGCGTACGGCGGGAACGGCACGGCGCGCGTCCTGCGCGAGCCCCGCCGAGGCGGAACCGCGCAGGACCGGCTCTTCGGGGTGGAGGCCCTCCGCGTACGCCGGGCCCCAACTGTGCGCGATCTCCCACGCGATGTGCCCGTCGAGGACCGTCCCCGCGCGGGCGCGCGCGGTCAGAACCTCGACGCGGCGCAGCTTGGAGTCGAGCAACTGGTCACTGCGGTACAGGAGTTCGCGCAGGGCACGGACCGGGTGCAGTCGCAGTTCGAGACGCTCAAGCACCCGCAGGCCGTAGATCACGGTCAGTTCGGCGATCTCCTCGTCAGCGAGCCCGTCGCGGTCCCGGGCGCTGCGCCACAGGTCCACCAGGCGCTGCTTCACCCGGCCCGGGATGGCGCCGATCCGCTCGGCCTGCCCCGCCGAAACGGCCCGCGGGTCGGGGAACAGCACGGCCTGCACCACGGGGGAGCGGCCCAGCAGTGGCCGGAAGCGGGGCGCGATGCCCGGGTAGACGGACTGCGCGAGCAGCGTGCGCAGCGCCGCGGCCTGCGCGTACGCCGTGCCGGGCACGACGCTCCCCCGGCTATCGCCGGGAGGTGCCCCCACCTGCCGCTGCCCGGCCAGCTCCAGGCCGAGTCCCGCACGTGCGGTCGCGTCCTCGCCCACCACGTCGAACAGCTCGCGGACGTCGTCGGCGGTGAGCGCCTCGCCGCACTCCGCCTTGTCCGTAAGGGAGTTGATGAGCCTCGCCGTCGCATTGCCCTCGTCGGGATCCCCGCAGCCGAAGGCGGGCGGGTCGCAGGGGGCCACGACGGCGGGTGCGGGCGGCACGGTCACCGTCTCCGGCAGCGTGTCCCCGCACCAGTGCACGGTACGTCCGTGGTCGACGAGGACCACGTTGCCGCGCGCCAGGCTGACGTCCTCGACCGGCGCGCAGTCGCGTCCGCCGCGTGTGGTCAGGCAGAGCGGGAAGCGCAGCGCGTCCTCGGCGGCCCAGGTGACCTCCAGGACCGGCTGGTCCTCGATGCGGTCCACACTCGGTGTCACGGAGGTGAGGCGCACGGCCTGCCGGTGCGCGGGGTCGGCGTCGCCCGGTGTCCCGGTGCGCGGCCCCTTCACCTCCTCCAGGACGAGCAAGTCACCCGCACGAAGCTCGAGTTGACGCCCCTCACAGGTCTCCGCGTCCCGCCACTCGTCGCGCAGGGTCGCCGCCGTGGCCCCCTTCGGCAGCGCGCGCACGTCGCCGCCCCAGGTCCACAGCCGTATCGCGTTGTGCGCGTCGCGCAGTTCGAGCGCATCCCCGGCCGCGACCGGCTCGAAGACCTCGACGCTGCCGCGCTCGGCCAGGTCGGCCAGGTCCCGGTCGTCGATGACCGTCCCGGGCGCGGGACGGTCGTGCGGATCGAGGGCTCGTACGTCGACGGAGGCGAAGCGGAACGTGCCCGCGGGCAGCGTGTGTTCACCCGCCGTCTCCACGGTCACGTACGCGCGAGCGGTGCAGCCGTCGTGCATCGCGTAGTCGATGAGCCGGACATGACGTCGTACGGAGACCCGGCGGCGCGCGGTGTCGAGATACGCCTCCGTGGCGACCGCGTCCTGCTGGTAGCTGATCTGGTCGCCGGTGTACGCGAGCAGCTCGACGAGGGTCATGCCCAGGTCGGCCGGGTTGCGCTCGATCCAGTCGGGTGTCGTGAGGGCCAGCCGGTCCAGGAGGAGCTTGCGGATGGTGGCGTAGTCGCGGGCCGTGTAGTCGACGACCGGTGTCCGGGGGAAGGCGGGTTCCTCCACCGCCCCGTCCTCGCAGTCGAAGGGCGTGGGACAGTCGGGCCGGAAGGTGAACGCCGCGCTGTGGTAGCGCTGGTCGAAGCCGCGGAAGGGCTCCGTGCCGGGCCGTCCGTACGGGTCGGTCTCGACCAGGGAGAGCCGGTAGCGGGAGGTGTCGCCGGCCCTGTCGAGCGTGACGTACAGCCGGTCGTCGAGCTCGGGGTCCTCCTCGCGCTCCACGCTCACACCGACGGCCTCGATGCCGGTGATCCGGCGGCCGCCGTCGACGCGGACGTTCTGCGCGCACAGGCCGTGCGGGGCCTT
Organism: Streptomyces sp. NPDC029292; assembly: GCF_055569295.1. Classification (NCBI taxonomy): domain Bacteria; kingdom Bacillati; phylum Actinomycetota; class Actinomycetes; order Kitasatosporales; family Streptomycetaceae; genus Streptomyces; species Streptomyces sp. NPDC029292. Next base: position 30,342 of record NZ_JBVHXR010000019.1, on the reverse strand, counting down.
GCCGAGGAAGCTGACGGTGAGCAGGAGCCCGTCGTCACTCACCTCCACGGCGTCAACTCCGTTGAGCTGCGCCGTCCTCACCTTGGCCCGGCGAGTGGACACGGGACCGGTCACGCCTCGGCCCTCCCTTCGAAGACGTCGTCACGACGGCTCCCGGTGGAGCGCACGGCGTACGACAGATACACACGGACCACGTTCTCCTCGCTCACCACGTCGAGGCCCGCCACCTCGATGAGGTCGCCGAGCCAGCGCTGCAGCGACGCCTGCACCGAGAGCTCCAACGCGCTCGCCAGCTCCGGGCTGTTGGGAGTGAAGACCAGATCCAGCAGGCCGCAGCCGAAGTCGGGGCGCATCACCCGCTCGCCGGGGCTGGTGAACAGCAACTGCTCGATCAGGTCGCGGACATGCTCGTCGCGGTCGGCGTGCGCGCTGCGCCCCCGCCGGTCGACCCGGAACGGGAAGGCGAGGTCACTGCGGACGCGGGTGCGTGGGCTCATCGGACGGTCACCTCTCGTTGCGCGGGCTGGACGAACGGCGGACCCTGCGGCACGAACGCCGCCGTGACGCACTGGGCCGCGGAGGTGTCGAGCAGTACCGGAGCGCCGTCGACCGTGATGCCGGAGGCGTCCGCGGTCCAGCGCACGGCGACACAGGGCTCGGGGATGCCGCCGACGGTGTGGGGGCAGCCGACGACGACGTAACGGTGCGAGGTCGTGGCGACGGGCGCGCCGTCGACGAGCACCGCTCGGTCCGATGCGCCGGTCGTCGCGGTGGCGCGGCCGCCGTGCGGGCAGCTGATCATGGTGCCGGAGCCGGTGGTGAGAAGATTCCCGGATATTCCGGTTGTCCCGGACATTCTGGTTGTTCCCCCGTCTTCTATCGCTTTGCGGCCATCGACAACTGGCCCTTGTTGATGGTCACTTCCTTGCCGCGCAGGATGACTTCGGCGCCTTCACCGGTCGCGATGACCACGGCTTCCTTGGTGATACGGATGTACGCGCCGCCCTGCGCCTGGAGGAGAATCCCCTGCTCGGGCGCGTCGTTCATCACGATCTTGTGGTCCCCCGGCGTCTGGACGACGACCGGCTTGTTCGGTGAGTTCTGCTGCACCGCGGCGCGCGCGTCCGGTGGAAGCTCGGCCTCCGCCCCGTACCAGCACCCCGTCCACACCGGGAAGCTCGGATCGCCCTGCTCGAATTCGACCCACACGCCCGCGCCCGGCGGCGGCACCACGAACTGGCCGGCCTGCTGTCCGGTGAAGGGCAGACAGGGCAGCGCCCACGTCGACGGTTCGTCACCCAGGACGTCCGGGACCTCGGCCGTGAGCCGGCCGATGTGCAGCGGGTCGTTGTTGTCGACGACGCGGCCGCGGAACTTGCCGAGGTAGCGATTGCTGGGTGCCGCCATGCTGAACTGCTCCTGGTTCGTGGGATGTTGCCCGGCGATGTGGGTGTGGAGGGCGGGCCGTCAGGGCCTGACGTAGGCGCTGCGCGCTTCGAGCCCCTCTCGCGAGAGCGTGAAGTTCTGCTGGAAGGAGCCCGGCCGCAGGTTGTGCGTCACGGACTTGACGTAGTAGTCGCCGTCGTACGCCCGCCCGGAGCCGCGTACGCCGACCAGCTGGCGCGGCTGCAGGAGGTAGCCGTGCCGGTTGACGTCGAGAGAGCCCGACCCGGAGATGACGTCGGCGGACACGGCCGCCCGCGCGAGCAGCTCGGCCTCGGCGGCCTCGCGCTGCTGCTTGGCGGTGCCGGCGAGCGTCTTGCGCTTGAGCGCGGGAGTCGGCCGCTTGCCGAGCGGCGGGCGCAAGGGGCTGATGACCGGCTGGGGGAGCAGGGTGGATTGCCGGGTTCCCGGGTCCTGCCAGCGGGCCTGCGGCTCCTCGCGGGCCGTTCCGTCGTACGCGAACGTCAGCTGGTCCACCGTGGAGTTGGCGTCCATGTTGACGTTCAGGGCGTGCTGGCGGATGCCGAGCCGGACCTCGGGACCCCAACGGGCCGACGACTGGCCGGGGTTGGGGCCCGGCTCCAGGTAGAAGGTGTACCCGTTGGCACGGGCCAGCTCGGTCACGTACTGCAGATCGGTGCCCGTCTGGTAGTGGACGCGCAGGTTCTCGTGCGGGGGCTGGGCGATCTTCTCCGCGTACACGTCCGGCCGGATGCCGTAGTCCGAGTAGCGGCGCAGGATCGCGAGCACACGCTCGGACGGCGGCAGGTTGGGATACCGGTCCGTGCGCTCCTCCAGGTCCATGAGCAGCGTCAGGTCCTCGCCGGTGACGGTCAGGGTGGAGTGTCCCGGCTGGTTGCTGGCGCCGACTTCCTGACGCACGATCAGCCCGTCGAAGAGGACCTCAGGGGTGCCCTTGACCGTGACGGTGACGATCACGCGGTTCTTCGGATCGAAGAACCCCTCAGGGAGCAGGGTGCGGTTGATGAGACCGTTCTTGGTCAGGTCGAAGGCGAGCTGGAATCCGCTGCGCTCACCCGCGGTCGCGGTGATCTGTGCCGACAGGAGCGCCTCGGCCACCTCGGCGGGGACCGGGCGGGCCAGCTGCGGTCCCATGGAGAGGGTGATGTGGACCGGGCCCTGGCCCACGGGCAGTTCAGACACGCCGGTCTCCCCGGGGGAAGGCGCCGGCGCGCGGAATGTCGATCTCGCCGCCGGGTTCGGCGGTCAGCTCGCGCGGGTCGAGGACGGGGTTGGCGTCGGCGATCTGCCACCACTGGGCGGGGTCGCCGAAGTAGCGCTGTCCCAGGAGGTCGGGGCGCTCGCCGGTGCTGACGGTGTGCGGCTGGGTGTCCTCGGCGTCGGTCGCAATCGGGGGCAGCAACCGGCGCTTGGCGTACCGGACTTCGGTCCCGTCCGGCTGCAGGTGCACACCGATCTCGGCGTCGTGGTAGCGGCTGGAGCGGGGATAGGGGTGGGCGCCGGGTATCGCGTCCAGGGCGTTCTCGTACGGTTCCGTGCCGGCCATGGTCTCCGGTCAGCTCCTTCCCATGCCGATGTCGCCGGGGGTGAGCCCGAGCGTGCCGAGACTCCCCGCACGCGCGGCGCCTGCCAGCCGCTCCTTCTGCGCGAGGTGCGCGAAGTACAGTTCGGCACCGCGGTGTCCGGCCGGCAGGTCGCTGACCGTGAGCACCTTCAGGCCGATGCTCAGCGAGGCCCGGATCGGGTTCAGATTCACGTCGAAGGCGGATTCATTGATGGACAGTTCGGTCAGCCGCACGGGCATGACGCGCTTGCTGCCCCAGGTGAAGAGGGTCAGCGGCATCTCGATCGGGCTGATCTCGATGGTCCCGTTCTTGGACAGCCGGCTCGCTTCCCGCAGTTGGGCCGAGGTCGGCTGCACGAGCATTTCGAGGACGGCCAGTTGGGGGTGGATCCCGTCCGGTGCGGCGATCTCGAACTGATCGGTGGCGTCGATCTCGGCGGTGAACTTCCAGGTCTCCTGCGCGGGGCCTTTCAGGCGTAGGGCCTCGTTGCGGTCCCCTCCGCTGCCGCTTCCTCCACCGCTGGCATCGCCGCTGCCTCCAGCCGATTGGGGGGCGAGGCTGCGTTCCAGGGTGTCGGGATTGAACTGCAGCACGATGATGCGCTGGGGGGTTCCGCGTTCGGGGTCGACTATGACGATGCCGGAGCGGATGGGCTTGGGTATCTCCCGATAGCTCATGAGTCGATTGCTCCGAACTCATCCAAGATGATCTGGGCGGTATCTTCCAATGGTTCGCTCAGCCCCTCCCGGAGCAGGTCCCTGATGGGATTCACGTACTGGCCCCACGGTTGGTAGGTCGTGGCGATCAAGGCTGCTTCGCACACGTCTTCACGTTCACTCGTCAGGGCGTCGCACACACGCGAAAAGACTTCTTCATTGAATTCCTTGGGGGCGCCAAGGCCCATCCTCAGGATGGCTTCGGGAAGCTCGTCGGGGTCGCTGTTCGTGTCAACCGCCTTCCAGAGTTCTGGGATTCTCCAGGTATCCAGCACGGTCTCCGTCATCCCAACGAACTCGTGCAGTTCGCGGGGGTCTTCGGCTGTGACAACGACATAGGGAAGTCCGGAGAACATGTCTTCGCGATAGTTCAAAGCCGGACCGGATTCTGAGTGCCAGACAACCTGATGGGGAACGCCTTCCTCCTCGTTTTCTGGAATATCTGCATGCCGGAGCAGGCCGAGCCGGGCAGCGAACTCGTCGACAGAGTCTTCGTCGGTGCCGGGGCGCAGGACCATGCGCCGACTCAGGATCAACTTCACGCCCATGAAGGGACTCCTCCGTGCTGGTTTTCCACTAGTTCAGTCCGTAGAATTCATACATTTTCGCTCGAACTTTATCCTTGAGCTGCTGAAGCGTTGTGATCTTTCCTCCTTCGTCCGTCTTGATGTCGAGAGACTTGAGCCACATCTGAATGGCCAAGATCTCGCGATTTGCCGTCTTCTGTCCTCCTTCCAGGGGTTGGTTCGCGAGCGAGGGGTTGAAAGAGCCACGCCTCTTGAGCTCACTATCCAGATCCATCGCATCTCCCACGGCTCCTTGACCCTCCATGGGGAAGAACTTGAGTGCACGGCCCATGTCGAACTCGCCCTGGTTTCCGACTTTCATCTTCTCCAGACTGTCGTTCGGGGAGCTGAATTCGTCCACGCCGGAGATATCCCTACCCTGCGAAGACATCTGGAAGATCATGGCTGCCGTAACGGCGGCTCGCTTGTTCCTGTGCACCTCCTTGCCGAGCATCAGGGCGCCCACGGTGGCCGCATCGGTTCCGACCCTGCCGCCCACGCGTTCGCCACGGGCCATCCTCTCTACGCCGTCCAGGACGTCTGCGGAGTGCTGCGGGTCGCTGAAGATCTTTTCGTCTATTCCCTTCGTCACCCTTCCCTTCTTGCTTACCCTTTCGCGGTACCTGTCTGCTGCGCGATTCTGCTCCTCGGTGGTTCCGTCGCGTTTCGTCGTCGCAACCCTGGACTTCACCAGCCCTCTCTTCGTGAAGCGATCGAGATTTTCCGTTGCCTGCACGATCTCACGAGTCTTCTCGTCGGGCGCCGCTTCGACCGCGGCCTGGCGTCGATCTCGGTCACGGTTCGGCTCCCTGGGGACGTGGTGCGCCACCATAGGGGCAAAGCCGTCCGAGTCTCCCCGCTCGGCGGACTCGAAGGCGAATATGTCGTAGGCCTTCTCCTTTGACGAGCCCAGCATCTGCTGTCCGTCTTCCCGCATGAAGTTGGCCAGCGAGCCGAAGCCGACACCCTCCGGGATCTCAAACCTGCGCTGATTTCCGTTCGTTTCCGTTTGCTTGATCCGCGCTGCACCAGCCCTTGTCGCGGGATGCTGGAGTATCTCGTCGGATATCTCGTTCAGCATCTCGATCAGTTCTTGCTCGTCCAGGGTCAACCCTTCGGTAACGTCCACCGAAGGGTTGAGCGTGGCGCGGATTTTGAACCGATCGCCCGTTGACGCATCGAGACTCGTCAGTCGGTAGCGGAGGCGCATGGCGGCGAGCACTGTCCGAAGTACCGAACTCCGCGTCCCTTTTCTCAGCATGCGCTCGATGCGAGGACGGATCCGGGTCACGATCTTCCGAAGGCGCTCCTCTTTGGATTTCTGGGAGTTCTCGTCCTTCTTCCGCTCGTCCTTTTTCTCCTGCTTCGCCTTGACCGGGTCCTTGTCCTTCGGCCTGCCGTCCTGGTGCTTGGAGCGCTTAGGCCTGTCGGACCCCTTATTGCCGTGCTTGTCCTTCGGCTTCTTGCCGTCGCCCTTGCCGTCCTTGTCCTTGGGCTTGTTGGGCTTGTCGCCGTCCTTGTCGTGCTTGGGCCTTCCCGGGGTGTCCTTGTCGTCGCCCTTCGGCCTGTTGGGGTCCTTGCCGTCGTCCTTCGGTTTGGCGGGACTGTCCCTGTCGTCCTTGGGCCGGCTCGGGGTGTCGTCCTTCGAACGGGGCTTGGCGGTGTCTGGGTCCGGCTTCGGCTTCGGCTTCGGTTCCGGGTTCGGCTTGGGCTTGGGCTTGGGGGACGGGGTCGGACGGGTGTCCGGCTTGTCGTCCGTCTTGTCTTTCGGCTTGCTGGGGGCGTTGGTGGTCTTGTCGGTGCCAGTGGGCCTCTTCGGATCCGCACCCTTGCCGGTGGTCGGACGGGCGTTCGGGGCTGCCGTGCTCTTCGGGGCGTTCGGTTCCTGCTCCTTGTCGCCCTTCTTGTCCCCGCTCTTGCCACCCCTGTCGTCCGAACCCTCGGCGCCCGAACTCTTGCCGCCGCCTGGCTTGTCCCCTTTGCCCTTGCCAAGCTTGGCGGCGACACCCTTCAGACGCTTGCCGACCTTGGCGACGTACTTGCCGATGCCGTTCAGCAATGCCTGGTAGAGGACTTCGAGGAGCGCGACCACTCCCGCGGCGACGGCCTTCGCGAAGAGGAGGCCCGCGCCGCCCATGCGGACGGCCTTGAGCCAGTCCAGGACCATGGTCAGCGCGCGCAGGATGGCGCTCAGGGCTCCCCACGCCGTACGGATCGCGTCGATCACCGCCATCACCCAGCCCGCGCCGGGGATGAGCTTCGCCACGACCTTGGTCATGACCAGTTCGCCGATGATCAGCGGGAGTTGGGGGACAACGGCGTCCCACGCCTCCTTGACGATCTTGTCCAGCGTAAAGCCGCCGTTGACCAGCTTGTCCAGGATCGCCTTCGGGACGCCGATGATCTCCTGGATCTTGTCCTTGAACCACTGCTTGACGGCCGACGAGACCTCGCGGAACAGGTGGTTCTTCGCGCCGTCCACCGCCGAGTTCTTGGCGCCGCTCAGCCAGCCGCCCGGGTCGGAGAGGAAGTCGACCGCGATGAGCATCCAGTCGCCGAGCGCGCTCAGCAGCTTCGAGGCGAAGTCGAGGACCGCCTTCACCGCGTCCATGACCGCCTTGACCGCGGCTTGGAGCATCTTCTTGAGGATGTCCAGGATGCCGCTCAGGAGCTTGCCGATGGCGTCCAGCAGGTCTCTGACGATCTGCCGCAGCATCGTGGCGAGCCGGTTCACCAGAGCGATCGCCGCCGCGATCAGTGAAGTGATCAGCTTCCGGATGCGGTTGGCGAGTTCGATGACGGCCCGCACCATGTTCTTCGCGAACTCGATCAGATCGTTGATCAGATTCTTGATCGCGTCGACGATGAACTTGCGCGCCTCGTTGATCCAGCGCTCGACCGTATCCTTGAAGTTCTTGATGAACCCGACGACCGCGTCCCGTGCCGCCTTGATGACGCGGACGATCGCGTTCTTGATCTCGATGACCTTCTGCTTGATCCAGTCGAAGGCCTTGCTGACCCAGTTGCCCGAGTCCTGAACGCTGGTGTCGCGCTGCTTCTCGGCGTCCTTCTCGGCCTTGGTGTTCTCGTCCTGGATCTTCTTGTCGCCGTCGTCCTTCTCCTTGGCGACGTCCTTGTCGGTCTTCTCTTCCTTGTCCTTGACGTCCTGGCGGACCTTGTCGTGCCGCTCGGTCTTCTTGGTGCCGAGCTTCTTGAGCTCCCCGTCCTGCTCCGTACGCCAGTCGGCACGCTGTGCGGTGACCTCGGTCAGGGCCTTGTCGCGCTCGCCCGCCTGGCTCTTGGTGTTGGTCTCGACCTCCGCGTCGACCTTCTGCTTGTGCTTCTGCTGCGAGTCGCGGAAGTCCCGGTCCTTGGTCTGCCGGCCTTCGGACATGGACTTCTGGCCCGCGCCGAACGCGGCCTGGAACTGCGGTCCGCGCTCGTGCTCCGCCACCTCGGAGGCGGCCTCCGGCGGTACGGCGCCGGTCCCCGCGCCGGCCTCGGGCGCAGCAGCGTTGCCGCCCTGCGCGCCGGGCACCTTGGCCTGCATCTGCTCCTGGGGAACATCGGGGTAGACCTGGTTCTCGCCCATCGGGCGCCCGGCGTCGTCCCGCCCCGTCGCGACGGTCTCCTGGCCCTTGGCGTCGACAGCGGAGCCCTGTTCGCCCGCCGTCTGCTCCGCGTCGCCCTGCATCTGCACGCCCGGCGCGTTACCTGCCTGGGCCTTCTTGAGCGCCTCGTCCTTCGTCGGCAGCCCGGCGAACTTGGCGGCCAGCTCCTGCGCGTCCACCTTGAAACCGAGCCAGCTCGCCACCTTGCCCAGGCCGAAGCCCAGGGCCATCTTGAAGGTGTCCCAGCCGCTCGGCTCCTCCGCCTTCTCCGCCTCGATCTGGCCCTCGGGCTCCTTGGCGCCCTCGACCTCGGCCTTCTCCTGCTCGGGTGCCTCGGACTTCTGCGCCGGGTCCTGCGCGTACTGGGCCGGGGCGTCGGCCTTCGGCTTGCCCTGCAGGGTCTGCGGCGCACCCGCCGGGCGGGTCATCGAGGGCGGGGCCGCGGCGAGCGACTTGTGCTCGTCGCCGACGGTGCGGTCCACCGCGCCGCCCACACCCGACATGGCCTGAAGTGCCTTGTGGGGCTTGAGTTTTGAGGCGGTGGAGAGGCCGGCCTCCGGAGACACCGTCGACAGGTTCGGGGTCGGCCCCGAGTCCTTCTTGCCCTTGGCCGGTGCGGCGGTCGTGCCACCTCCGCCGCCCCCGCCGCTCGAACCCTTGACGGCGGGCGACGCCTTGGGCGCCGCAGCCGCCTTCGAAGCCTTCGGACCCTTCGGCGCCTGCGGCGCGGCCGGTGCCTCGGGAGTCTGCGCGGGCTGCGCCGGCTGCGCGGCCGCGGGTGCGGATTCCTGCGCCGCCGGTGTCCGGTCGGGAGTCCCTGTCGCGCCCCCGTCCGACGTCTCGCCCCGCGTCCCACTCGCCGCCGCACCGCTGCTCGCCCCACCGGGCGTATCCACGTTGGACCCACCGGACACATGAGTGTCGCGCGCGGGCGAGGGGGACTGCGCGTCGGCGGCCGGTTCGCTCGTACCCGTCGAGGCCGCGCCCGACCGGGACTGATCTGTACTGGCGGCCGATTCCGGTGCCGCCGACTGACCGGCCACCGGCTGCGGAGAGGCCTTCTCCTGAGCGCCTGCGGACGTGTCGCCCGCGGCAGGAGTGCCCTTCTCCTCCTTGGCGGCGCCCTCCTTGGCGTCGCTGCCCGCATCGGCGGACCTGCCTGGCGCCTCCTGCACCGTCGTCTGCGCGGCGACGGGACCGGCCTTCGGATCGGCGCCGCTCTTCGGGTCCCGCGACATCGCATCCGCCGTCGGCGCCTCGGCGGCCTGCTCCAGGGCGAGACCGCCTGCCTGCCCGTCGGCCGAGGCGGCAGCATCCGCCTCGGCCGACGGCTCGGAGTCGGCGGGTGCTGCGGCGCTGTCCTCCTCGGGCCCGGCCTCCGTCGCGTCCTCGACGTCCTCCGCATCCCGCTCGGCCTGCACCTTGTCGGCCTTGGTCACCGGGGGAGCGGGGAACGACAGGGCCGCCGCCGAAGCCGTCGAGGACGGGTCGAGACGGTCCGCGGTCGGCACGCCCGACACATCGAGGTCCTGCTCGGGAAGGAAGTCTTCCGGCTGGAGCTTGACGTCCCAGGCGCTGTTCTCGCCGCCCCCGACCTCGACCTCCGACGCGCTGCCGGAACCGAACGGGTCCTCGTCCGCCTTCTCCTGCGGACCGTCGAGATCCTGGGCGCGAACACCGTCGAGCGTGCTGAACGCGCCCGGCAGCTGAGTGTCCTTGCCAGAAGCCGCGCTCGATCCCTGCGGCCGATCCGACCCCCGCTTGTCCTCCTGCCTCACCTGCCGACCGGCCACGAGCGAATCGACCGCGCCCGGACGGTTCCTGGCCGCGGACTCCTCCTTGCTCGCGGCCGGAGCGCCCTGCTGCTGTGTCCCTTCCTTGCCTTCCTTGCCTTCCGCGCCCGCCTTGCCCGCCTCGGAGCCCGCGGCCGTCCTCTCGCCGCCCTGCTGCCCGCCGGAGGGGGAACTTCCGCTCGCGGACTGCCCTTCCGAGGACGTGGACGCCTCCTGCCGCGGCGCGGCTGCCGACGGCGTCGACTGCTGCCCGCCCGCGGACGAGCCCCCGCTCCCGGCGGTGCCCGGCTTACGCTCCTGCTGACCGCCCTGCGGAGCGGTCCTGTTCTGCGGAGTGCTACCGGGCGCACCCTCCGTGCCGGTCTCGTCCTTCTCCGGACCCGGCGCGGCCGCGGGTTGCCGCTCCTCTTCCCACAGCTCCTCGGTCGAACGGCGCTCGTTCTCGCGCTCGAACCGCAGCTCCTCGGCCGCATCCGGCTCGACGGCCGGGGCGTCGTGGGAGTTCAGCTCCAGCTCGTCGTCGGTGCCGAGCTCGTCGTTGCCCTCGATCTCATCGACGAGATCGAGGACCCGGTCGTGCTCCGAGCTGAGGAGCCTGTTCTCCAGGTTCTCCAGGACGCCGTCCAGCAACTCCTCCGGCAGCCGGGCGAGTTGATTGCGCGTGCGCTTCGACAGGTCTTCCGGGTCGCCGCGCAGTGACCGTACGACCGAGTTCGTCAGCCGGTCCACGAGGGTCGCCGGATCGATCCGCTCCATCCGGTTGCGGTCCGCGTCCACGGTCGCGTACCGCAGCCAACCGGGCGTGGCCTGCCCCTCGTCCACCGCCGGAGACGCCCCTGCGGGCTCGCCCGCCGAAGGACGTACGAGCTCCTGCGCGGCCGACTCCGCCTCCCGTTCGATCGCCTGCTGCGGCAGGCTCACCGCGCCCAGGTCGCGCCCGGCCCGCAGCGCGCCGAGGCCGTGCGGGTTCTGCACAGTGTGCAACAGCTCGTGGGCGAGCAGGCGTTGACCGTCCGCCGTGCCGGGCCGGTAGGCGCCCTCGCCGAAGAAGATGTCCTGGCCGACCGCGACGGCGTCCGCGCCGAGCAGGTCGGTGAGGACGGCCGCGTCCCGGTCGGTGTGCAGGCGCACGCGGCTGAAGTCGTGGCCGAGCTGTTCCTCCAACTCCCGTCGCACACCCATATCGAGGGGCTGCCCCGCGCCGCTGACGATGTCCTTCGGCTCGGGCGTACGGGACTTGGCGGCCCGCTCCTTGCGCTTGCGGCGGCGCTGCTCGGCGGCCTGGTCGGCGCGGGAGTCCTGGGTCGGGGAGCCGGTCATCGGGTCACCTCCCCGCGTCCGGAGAGCCCGGCGTGCACCGCGCGGGCCAGCTCCTGGCCGAGGCGGCGGGCGGACAGGCCCGCGGGCAGCGGCGGAAGTCCGGACAGCGCGTCCACGGCCAGGGCGCCGTCCGACGCGAGCGGGACGCCGTGTTCGCGTACGAGGCGGGTCAGTTCGCGCTCGAAGGACGCCGAGACCCGGTCGGGGTCTACGCGGAAGCCGTCGAGGACGAGTTCGCCGATGTCCACGCGGATCGCGTGGGGTTCGCCGTGCGCGCCAACGCGCTTCACACCCATCCGCGGACCTCCGAAGCAGTCAGCGAGCGCTCCAGCTTCATGTACTCGGTACGGGCCGCGGCGAGCATGTGGCGCATCTGCAGCCGGTCGCCCTCCTCCGCGGCGAGGAACGCCCCCGACAGGGCGATGTTGCGGATGGAGCCGCCCGCGACGGTGAGCTGCGCCAGCAGGTCGGGGTCGAGGCCCTTCGTCGGCGTCTGAGGAGGAATCACCCGGCGCCAGATCTCGGCACGCTCGTGCTCCGCGGGGAACGGGAAGTCGACGACGAAGCGGATACGCCGCATGAACGCCGTGTCCAGGGCCTTCTTCATGTTGGTGGTGAGGATGGCGAGGCCCCGGTAGGCCTCCATGCGCATCAGCAGATAACTGACTTCGAGGTTGGCGTACCGGTCGTGGCTGTCCTTCACCTCGCTGCGCTTGCCGAACAGGGCGTCCGCCTCGTCGAACAGGAGGAGGGCGCCACCGCGTTCGGCCGCGTCGAAGACCTTGCGCAGGTTCTTCTCGGTCTCGCCGATGTATTTACTGACGACCTGCGAGAGGTCGATGACGAACAGGTCGAGCCCGAGCTCCTTCGCCATGACCTCGGCGGCCAGGGTCTTTCCTGTACCGGATCCGCCCGCGAACAGGGCCGTGACGCCGAGGCCACGGCGCAGCGTGGCGGCGAAGCCCCACTCCTGGTGGACGGTCGCCCGGCGGCGCACGTGCGCGACGATCTCCTGCAGGGTGCTGGTCTGTCGCTCGTGCAGCACCAGGTCGTGCCAGCCCGCCTCCGGCTCGATCCGCCGTCCCAGCTCGTCCATGCCGACCCGGGCCTCGTCGAGCCCGGCCCGCCAGGCGAGGGAAGCGGCGTCGAGCTCGTCCTCGCCGGGCAGATCACGGCGTACGGTGTCGGCCGCGGCGCGAATGACGTGCGGCGGAAGCTGGAACTGCGCGACCAGCGACCGCAGTTCGCTCTCCTCGATGTCGGCCACGTCCTCGAACGCGCCCGCCCAGAGCCCGAATTGTTCCTCGTCGTCCAGGCGCGGCACATTCACGCGCTCGCCGCGGGACCGTTCCGTCGGCCGGGGATCGGCACTTGATACGACGACGGGGACGGCGGCACCGGCCAGGAACGCCTCCGTCGCGGCACGCTGATCACGGTCCAGTTCGCCGACCTCGACCAGCAGCGCGGCGGGCAGCAGGATCGCCTCGCGCTGCCACAGCCGGGCGAGGAGGTCGCGCTGTGCGGGATCGGTGGGGATGTCCTCGGCACTCATCTCGTACAGGCCGAGCCCGGAGCGCGCGGCCGCCGCGGCGGCGATGTCGGCCCGGCTGCGCAGATCCCCGCCGACGACCTCGACGAGCCGCGGTGCACCCGGTCGCGCCGTCGTCGTCCAGCCCGCCGTGACGCGGCCCGCGGCAAGGTCGTACGACGGTGACAGCGCGTCCGGCACGGGGGCGCGCCGCAACTGACCGTGCAGCCGGGTGTCCAGATACGGCGAGCCCAGCAGGAAGTGCAGGATCCGCTCGTCGAGCCGCAGCCGGGACCGGGTCAGCCGCGTCTCGTCGTCCAGGTCGACCAGCCGCCACCGGCGCAGCGGCGCGACCGGGGTCAGGGCGCTCCAGTGCGCCCCGTCCAGCGCGGCGAGCGCGAGGGAGAAAGTGGGATGCGCGCGATCGGGATCCCCGCCGGCGACGGCGCAGCGCGCGGCCGTGGTCGGGTCCAGCTCGTAGGCGGCGGTGAGCAGGACGAGGTCCCGCTCGAACGGGGTGAGGCCGAAGCAGGCGGTGAGGGCGTCGAGGGGCGCGATACCTGGACCGTCGATCGCCAAGCCCGTGGTGGAGGGGGAGGGGGAGAGAGTGGGGGCAGGGGTGGTGCCGCGAGGGGCGGGTGCGGCGGTGGGCGTCGCGACGGGGGATCCACTCTCGGGATCGCCCTTGAGACGGTCTTCGGGACCGCCCTTGAGACCGTCTTCGGGGTCACCATCGGAACCGCCGACGAGGCGCCCGCCGGGACCGGGACCGTCACCCGGTCGGTCACTCGGTGCGTCACCGGAGCCGTCAGCCGTGCCCGGCCCCGCCTCCGGCGCCGCGGCGCCGACCCGTGTCGCCCGGGTCGCGTGGACGTCGAGCAGGGTAAGGACGCGCTGGATCTCCGTGTGCAGCGTCATCCCGTCACCCGGCGCGGCCGCCGCGTCCGTCCCGTGCGTACCCATGTCCTTACCTGCCCCCGTCGCGCGCACCCCGCCTCAGCTCTCGTCGCTCTCGGCGCTGCCCGCCTGGGTGGAGGGAGCGTCGGAGGCGGTGCGCTTGGCGGTGCCGTGTGTCGACTTGCGGGTCCGGGCAGCCGTCTTGGCGGGCGCCGCGGTCTTGGCGGGCGCCTTGGCGACAGCCCGCGCGGGCTTCCTGGCGACGGCCTTCGCGGGGGCCTTCGTGTCGGCCTTGGTGTCGGTCTTCGTACCGGGAACCGCGACGGTCTTCGCGGGTGACGGCTCGGTGCTGTCCTCCGCCGCTTCACCTCCGCCGGCCGGGCCAGGCGGAACCGGCGCCCCCGGCGCCCCGAACGGCAGTACCCGAACCGTGCTGCGCTCCACCGGTTTCCCCGGCGTCGGCGTCTCGCGGCCCTCGATGAACACCAGCGCCGCCTGGTAGGTCACGGACAGCGAGTACGGCGTCTGGTTGAGCATCCCCCACAGTTTCGACGTCTCGTCGATGTCCATGACCGTCGGCACCAAGCGCACCGCCTGCGCCGCGTCCGCCAGATCGCTGCCGGCCAAGTAGGGCCGCTCACCGGCCTGTTCGATGATGTCGTGGGGCAGCACGGGTATCTCGTGGAGCGTGCGCACCACGGTGCCGATGAGCCGCTGCCCGACCAGCTCCGTCTCCTCGCCGTAGGCGCTGATCACAAAGTTCAGGTCGAGCGCAGCGGTGGGCCGCTTGAGCAGTGTGCCGTCCGGTGCGCGGGTGACCAGGTCGTTGTTGCGTCGCGAGGTGTTGGGCGTGACCTGGTACAGGAACACGGTGATGGTGGGGTCGGCCGGCGGATCGGCCGGCGGCTTGCGCGTCTCGACCTTGACCGCCATGTCGATCTCGGGCTGCAGATTGGCCTCGATCAGCAGGGCGAGGGCCTGGGTGACGTGGGCGATGGCGAGTGCGTTGCTCATGGCGTCAGTTCCTCGGTCCCTGATCCTCTTCCGAACGTCCGGCTGTCCTTGCGTCGCTCACTCGCGCCCCCGTGCCAGGTACTCCTCCAGGCTCACGGTCGCCCCGGGCCGCCGTACCGCGGGCGCCGGTGTCCGGCCGCCGGCCGAAGGCGAAGGCGCCGCCGTCACCTCGAGCCGCCCGATCTGCACCTGCACCACCTGCTCCGCGCCCCGCCCCGACCGCCTGCCCGCCACCTGCCGTACGGCATCCCGGGCTGCCGCCGTGTCCGCGGCGCTGGGCCGCAGGGGACTCGACACGGCGGCGGAAGCGGGGGGGGGGGGGGGGGGGGGGGGGAGGGGAGGGGGGGGGGGGGGGGGGAGGGCGCCGGGTAGGATGGGCGTGCTCGCGGTCGCCGTCCC
>NZ_JBVHXR010000019.1:0-15501 GCF_055569295.1 Streptomyces sp. NPDC029292 | reverse complement strand
TACACCCCCCCCACCCCCCCCCCCCCCCCCCCCCCCCCCCCCCCCCCCCCCCCCCCCCCCCCCCCCCCCCCGCGCTCTGGGCAGCCGGCACGTCCGCTCGGGCGCGCGCCGCACGGCGTCCCGATTCGGGCGTGGGCCTCCGTCCGGGAGTCACCGCGGCAGAGGGCCGCAGCGGCGGCGCCACGGGGGCCGGCCGCTCCGCGGGGTGAGAAGCGGGCCGCGCGGGTTGTGGCGCGTGCTCGGTCCGTACGACGGTCCGCTCCCGCTCCGTCCGCAGGTGGACCTCACGCGAGGCGGGTCGCCCCGTCAACTCGTCGTTCCCCGACGGGACTTGTGGCGTGTCCGGCCATACAGGTTCCTCGGCCTCCGGTGCCCCGGTCCGTACCGCCTCGATCCGCTCGAAGGGGCCGGCGAGTCGCGGCCGTACCCGCACCACCCCGGGACGCGGTGCGGCGGCCGGGGCGTGGCGAGCGAGCAGCCGGTCGAGGAAGTCGGGGGCCTCGGGGCCCTCGGGCCCGCGCCCGGAGGGGTCAGACATCCGCACACAACTCCAGGTAGTAGCGGCGCCGCAGCGGGCTGAGCGCCAGGATCTCGGGCTCGCTCCACCCGTACGCGGTGGCGAGCAGATGGACGTCGAGGAGCAAGTCCCTTGCCCAGGCGTCCAGTTCGGTCCACAGGTAGGAGGCGATGTCCAGTTCGGCGCGGGTCGCCGCGTCGCATTCGGGACAGTTGACGTTGAGCGTCACGTCGGCGGCCGGATCGGCCGCCTCCGCGGCCTCGGCGATCCGCCGCTGGACGGACGGCGGCAGTACGTCGACGAAGGCGGCGCCCCCGCCCGGTGCGGCGTGGGGCACACCGTCGGGCGCGTCCTGCCCGTGGCGTACGACCGACACGACGCACCGCGCGAGCAGCGCCCCGCGGACGTCGGCGTGATGCCGGGCCGCGGCCGTGAGGTCGGCGACGTTCGGCAGCCGGAACTCGACCTCCCAGCCGTCCTCCGTGATCCGCACCGACGATGCGTCGGGTACACGCAACGACCGGGCGAACTCACCGGCGTCCAGGTCGAATTCCATGTCCGCCCCGCACACCCCGCACTCCAGGCGCACCTGCATCCGCTCGCCGAACAGGGCCCGGCGCAGCGCGAACAGGTCGGCCTCGCGTGCGCCCACCGGCAGCGACAGCAGCGCTTCGCTGTCGCCGCCGGTGTCCGGGCGCGCCGCGTGGTGCAGCAGCAGGGCACGTCCGTCGAAGGTCCGGTCGAGCCCGGCCTCCCAGGTGGCAAGCAGCTCAGCGGCTTGAGCGATCGCCATGTGTGCACCCGTCCGTTCCTTCGTACGCAACCTGCTCTCGTCCGCGCCCCTTCAGGGGCGCGGGGCTGTGAGACCATGCGGCTCCGCCGCGTGGGCGTGACCAGCCACATACGGCCCGCAGCTCCCCTCGCACATCCATCGATGTGTTCAGGCGGGGTTGAGGAACGACGGTTCCTCAGGCTCCGGCACCTCGTAGTCCCGCTCCCAGCCCTCGCACTCGAGCTTCAGGCTCTGGATCGCCACCGCGTTGGCGTTCGCGTCCAGCTCGCCGAGCACCTGGTACTCGCTCGGCCAGGTCCGGTAGAGCTTGTGCGAGACGGCGACCTGGCCGGCCTCGTTGAGGACCTGGATGACGATGTCCTTGCGGAAGTCCGCGAGCGACACCTCGGAGCCGAGCCCGGCGCCGACCTGCCAGACCTTGTTGGCCCAGCGGTCGAACTCGGGGTCGTGCGTCACGCCGCGCTCCAGCGTGATGCCCTCGAACTCGGAGCGTCCCGGCGACTTGCGCGGGGAGCTCGGATCGCCGCCGTGCCGGTGCTTCACGACTTCGGTGGTCCGCTTGAGCGGACTGACCTTGCTGATGCCCGCGACCGTACGACCGTCCCACAGGACCAGGAACTTGAAGTTCTTGTACGGATCGAAACGATGGGCGTTGACCGTGAACTCAGCCATCGAATTTCCTCGGAATTCCTTAGAGCTCGAACTGTCCGGACGTCTGCTGGATCTTGACGATCACGAACTCGGCGGGCCTGACCGGCGCGATGCCGACCAGCACGTTCACGACGCCGTTCGCGATGTCCTCGTCCGTCGTGGTGTCCTTGTCGCACTTGACGAAGTACGCCTCACGCGGCGTGCTGCCCTTGAAGGCGCCCTGACGGAACAGCGTGTGCAGATACGAGGAGGCGCTGAGGCGGATCTGCTGCCACAGGTTCTCGTCGTTCGGCTCGAACACGACCCACTGCAGGCCGCGTTGCAGGCTCTCCTCCACATACAGCGCGAGCCGCCGCACCGGCACGTACTTCCAGTCGCTGTCGAGGGCGTCGGAGCCCTCAAGGGTGCGCGCCCCCCACACGAGGGGGCCCACCATCGGGAAGGTGCGCAGGCAGTTCACGCCCAGCGGGTTGAGCAGCCCGTTCTCGCGGTCGGTCAGCTGAACCGTCAGCGAGTGCACACCCGCGAGCCGCGCCTCCGTTCCGGCGGGCGCCTTCCACACGCCGCGCTCGGAGTCCGTACGGGCGAACACGCCCGCCACGGCGCCCGACGGCGGGAAGGCGCGAAGCCGCCCGGTGAGCGGGTCGGTGAGCTGCAGATGCGGGAAGTACAGGCCCGCGTGGTTGCCGCGCACCGCGTCGAACGCGGACAGGCCCGCACGCGCCGCGTCGACGCTGCCCCACGAGCCCGGGGCGTCGACCAGGAGGAAGATCCGCTGCTGTTCGCACAGGCGCTGTGCCGCCGAGACGACCGTCACCATGTCGTCGGTCGACTCGTACGCCGCCAGCTCCGGCAGAGCCAGCAGGTTGACGTCGGCGACGTCGCGCAGTGCCTGGATGCCGGTCTTGTCCGCCTCACTGCCGATCAGGTCGCGCGGGCCCGGTGCCTCGCCGTCCTGGCCGCCGCCCAGCGGGAACACCGGCGGGTTGACCGAGGCCTCGAGCCCCAGGTCGTTGGCGCACTCGCCGAGGAAGCGGACGACGTCCTCGGGGTCGGTGGAGCCGGCGACGACCTGGAGCCGTCGGCCGAACGCGGTCACCTCGACACCGGCGAAGGCGTGCTTGCCGGGTGCGTCGGGCAGCGCGCGCAGCTTGCGCTCGAGGAGCAGCGCCAACTCGGCGACGGTGCACGGAGCCTCGCCGTCGCACTCGGGGTCGTACAGCGTGAACTCGCGCTCGACCTCGCCGATCTTCACGGTCAAGTCGACCGCGAGGTCCGGCAGTTCGCGCCCGAACGGCTTGGAGACGGTGCCCGACGGGTCGGGGCGGCCCTCACCGACGACGTCCACGCGGATCAGGCGCGAGCCGGTGTTGACCAAGGTCGGGGCGTACCGGCCGCTGGCCGGGTCCAGGGAGAGGCCGGTGAAGGACTCGCGGGCCTGGCCCCTGGCGTCGTACACCCGCAGGTTGAACGTCTCGTCCGGATGCGGTGTGTCGTAGTCGACGGCGACGCGCAGGCCGTTGCCCCACACGCCGGGTTCCTTGGCGTGTACGTCGAGGACCGCGCTCTGGCTGTGGCCCTCGGTCGACTCGAGGCTCACGCAGGCGGCCTTGCCGGTGTTCGCCTTCGCGACCCGCACGATCACGGCGACGGTGCCGCCGTTGCCGAAGAACTGGTGCACCGCGTAGCCGACGGCGCTCTGTGCGCTGAGGCCCCCGAAGCGGCGCTCGAACTCGGTGAAACTCGTGACGCGCACCGGCTCGTTGAGCGGACCGCGCCGGGTGTGACCCACGAAGGCGGTCACCGAGGTGGTCACGGTCGAGATGGTGCGGACACTGCTGGGAAGCTCTTCGACGTAGACGCCGGGATATGTCGGCTTGGCAGCGCTCACTGCATTCGTCGGCATTCCCCCTCCTATCCCTTCTCAGGCACCGGGTGAGGCACCAAGAGACGGCAGAGGGAGACGGCTCGTCAGCGGGTCGACCCGTCGCAAGGCCGGCCCACTACGGCGTGCGCGACCGTATGGGCCCCTAGGTCCAAGGGGCGCGTCGATCGCACACTCTTCATCAGTTTTCCCCCGTCAGTCCCCGGGCGGTTGGCCGCCCGGGTCAAGCAATGCGCTTGTGACTCCTGATGCGTGTGTGCTCAACACACTCTGGAGTGCGTGCAGTTGACGAGACAAGGCCTGTTCAGGACACCGTGGGAGGAGGTTCTGTGAAGGGCGTGTTCGCAGCAAGCAAAGTTTGCGCTCGTGTAGGCCTGTGGACCTGCTGTGGGAGCCGCCGAGTCAACTGGCCGTCGCCGAGGCCGAAATTCGGCTTGACGCCGAGTCACTCAGCTGCAGGTCGTTTACATCGGTGTAACAGGGTCTGAGGCTCATCACCGGCCACATCAAACGTTTTTGAGCGCGCCTGACCTGGTGCCGGCAGGTCGCCGTGAACGACACTGCACTCCCGAAACGATGAGGGGGGCGGCGTGGAACGACATCTCACGAGAGCGTGGTGCGTGGGGCTCGCCCTGTCGCTCTGGTACTCGGCATACAGTGGCTGACCGTCGGAAACAGCGGCGGTCTTCCGTCGGTGGTGATGCTGGCATGCATCATGAGCTTCGCCGGTGTGGTGCCTGCACATGGTCTCGCCCGCCGGTGGCTGACGAGTCGTGACCGTCGCACCCCCGGCTGGATCGCCTACCTGGTTGCCGCCGCGCTCTGGTCGGCTGCCCTCTCGCTCCTGACTTCGATGGTGCTCACGGGCCTGCCCCACGGATGGGACACAGCCTGGTCCTGGGCCGACATCCGGCTGCGCACGACGTGGATTGCCGGTGTCGTCGTCCCCGCTGCCCTCGGCACCCACGTCGTGAACCTTCTTTGGGACCGCCCCCGGCCCCCCAAGCGTGGTGGTGACCGCCCCCAGCCCTCTAAGCGTGGTGGCCGGCATCGTTGATCGGTTGATCAGCTGATCGGTGGCTCGCCCGCTCGCGAGGTGTGGCAGCGGTGGCATGGTGCGTGTCAGCTGGAGACGTCCGTCGCCAGGCGTGGTTCGCCGAGTTCGTCTCGCATGGCGTGGCGCAGGTCGCGCAGGGCGATGCCGTACGACCGCCTGGTCTGCGACGGCCACGACCGGTTCGCGGCCTGAGAGTACGAGTTGTTCCCGGACCGCGTAGACCTGGTGATCGCCGAAAGTTGCGCGCGCGGCGAGATCCCGCGACAGCTCGGCCGGATGGCGGCCGTAGGCCACCGCGAAGAGTGACTCCTGAGCGAGGTTGAGAGTCGTGAGGAACTCGCCGTAGAGCGCACGTCTGTGTTCCAACGCCTGTGTCTGGACCTCGCGTCCCCAGCGGGCGCGATCGGCCAGCAGGGTCGATCCGACTCCGACAACGGCACCGAGAAGCGTGGAAAGAAGCGTCAGCCAGGGGCCCGGTCAGGTGGCGGCGGGACAGGGCCGGCCTGCCGTCGCTCCGGGCCGTGTCGGCGGCGAGACCCGGCAGCAAGCATCCGTGGAGGGCCGGCTCGCGGATCCCGGCGCCCTGGAGGAGGGGCACCTCGTCGAAGCGGCACTCGGCCGACGCGACCGGTACGGCGATCTCGGCGAATCTCGGATCCACACTGCCCGAGTTCGGCACCTCACCCGTGATCGGCATCGTGGCGGTGGCCGCCCTGTCCGTCCACGGCTGCGTCTCGGACTCCGGCGGAACCCAGACCACCGTCGGCGCCTACGGCGTGGACGACACGACATGCAGCCTTCAGGAACGGGCTGCCCGGTCGCTTCTCCCGCCCCGGGATGCGGATCCGGGGCGGTGCGCACAGGGTGGGGCGTGTGGATCGGCATCGCGGCGCCTGGGTGATTCCCTGGGGCATCATCGTGCTGGCCGTCGTGGGAGACCTGGCCACACCGACGGACGTGACCACGGCTCCGCTCATCATCGCCGCGCCGGTCGCCGCCGCCTCGGTGATGAGCCCGCCGGGCATCGTGGCGGTGGGAGTGACGGCCATGGTCGTGCACGCCTTTCTCGCCGCCATCGATCACACGTTCGGCTGGCAGCACGGTCTGGCGAACCAGCTCACCCTCGCGGGGGTCACCGCGCTCGCCGTCGCCATCAACCGCATGCTCGTCCACCGGGAGGATCGCATCCGCCGGGTGCGCCGCATCTCCGCCATCGTGCAGCAGGCGGTTCTGCCCACCCCGCCGGGCCGGATCGGCGGCCTGCGGATCGCCGCCCGGTACGAGCCGGCCGAGGAGGAGGGGCTGATCGGGGGCGATCTGTACGTGGTGCAGCACACCGCCTTCGGAACGCGGGCCCTCATCGGCGACGTACGCGGCAAGGGCCTGGACGCGGTGCGGGCGGCGTGCGCCGACATCTGGGCCTTTCGGTACGCCGCCCACCACGCCCGCGATCTGCCCGAGCTGCTGGGCATGCTGGAGGCCGCGCTGCTGCGCGAAGGGGAGGTGCGCGGCGGGCTGGAAGAGGAGGAGGGGTTCACCACGGCGCTGGTCGTCGAGTTCGATCTCCACGGCGAAGCGGTGCGCGTGGTCAACCGTGGTCATCCGGCGCCCCTGCTGCTGGCCGCGGACGGCGCCGTCGTCGCCTGGACTCCGGCACAGGAGGCTCCGCCGCTGGGAATGAGCGCCCTCGGGGTGTGGGAGTCGCCGGTGGAGTCCTTCAGCCTCCCCGCGGGAGCGACTCTGCTGTGCTACACCGACGGCCTCACCGAGGCACGCGACCGGCACGGGCGCTTCTACGATCCGATGGCCCGGCTGCCGGACCTGCTCCCACAGCGCCCCGTGGACCCGCACCGGCCGGACATCGCGGAGCGGCTGCTGCACCTGCTCGCGGCCGACGTACGCCGGCACTGCGGCGGCAGGCCCCAGGACGACCAGGCGCTGCTGGCGGTACATCGGGTGGCGACCTGACGGTGGCGGTACATCGGGAGACGCGCTGACGGTGGCGGCAGTCGACGTCCCGGAGCAGCGACTGTGAGCTTGCTTTGGATTGTCCAACAATCGCAAGCGACAAGGGTGTTGGGTGCCCCCGAGAGGAATCTTCTTCCTGCAGACTTATTGAAGGCGGGGGTCGGCGGTGTTACGTTCCCATCACCGCTTGTCGGACAATCGCCGCGTCGAACACGTGGCATGCGAGCGCACCAGCAGACGAACGCAGCAAGGCTCCTGTGCATGCGCGCACCAGCCGCCGACTGTCGAGAAGACCGACTGCACGGGCACATCCGAACACCCCACAAGCGCAGGCGCAGGACCGCCCTACCCCATCCGTAGGCCGGTCAAGGAGACAATGATGTCGACCAATCAGCGCGACCCACATGCGGAGGCCCTCCGCTTCGAGCACGTCACCCTGGAGTTCCCGGGCAGCCACCAACCGGCCATCGAGGACGTGTCGTTCCAGGTCGAGCGAGGCAAGTTCGTCGCCGTGATCGGGCCCAGCGGATGCGGCAAGAGCACCATCCTCAATCTCGCCGCCGGGCTGCTCTCCCCGACCCGGGGAGAGGTCTACTTCGGCGGCGAGCCCGTCACCGCCGTCAACTCCGAAGCGGCGTACGTGACTCAGCAGGCCAACCTGCTGCCCTGGCTCAGCGTCAAGGCCAACATCGGCCTGGCGCTGAAGTTCCGCAAGGTTCCCAAAGCGGAGCGGGACGAACGGATCGCCCACTGGGTCAAGGTCGTCGGCCTCACCGGATTCGAGAACCACTACCCCCGAGAGCTCTCCGGCGGGATGCAGAAACGCTGCTCGATCGCGCGGGCGCTGATCTACGACCCGTCCATCGTGCTCATGGACGAGCCCTTCGGGCCCCTGGACGCCATCACCCGGCTCAAGCTCCAACAGGACCTGCTCAACCTCTGGGAGGAGCAGCGCGGCACGCTCGTCTTCGTCACGCACGACCTCAACGAGGCGATCTACCTCGCCGACGAGGTCATCGTGATGTCCAACGGGCCCGGCACGGTCCGCCGCGTCCTTCCCGTGCCCTTCGAGCGCCCCGCAGCATCGGCTCTCTCGTCGAGTCGGGCGAGTTCGCGGAGCTCTACAACGATCTCTGGAATCTCTTCAAGTCCGAGCTGGAGATGTCGGACGCCACAGCGTAGAAGACCGCCCAGCCGCCAAGCTGCCATGTGAGGTCCAACGTTGATATCGATCACGGAAGCGATCGCCGTTCCGAGTCCCCCGAAAACCGTCTGGCACGTCGTGTCGAGTCCCTCGGACGTCGTGTCCTGCATCAGTGGCGCCGAGCTCGGGGCGGCCCACGACGACGGCTCCTTCGACGGGACCCTGGTCGTCAAGTTCGGGGCGCTACGGGTCAGGTTCGCCGCCCGGGTCAGCCTGGAGCTGGCGGAGTCCGAGTTCGAGGGCCGCCTCTCGGCCCGCGGCCGGGACAGACAGGGGGCGACGCGCTTCAGCGCTCACGCCACGTTCCGCGTGGCGGCGGGCGAGGGCCCCGGCGATGCGCGGGTGACCGTGCACGGCGAGGTCCAACTCACCGGCAAACTCGCCTCGTTGATCGAGTCGGGTGCCGGGGTCGTGGTCTCCAGAATGACCAGGGACTTCTCCGCGCAGTTGATCCAGCGCTGCGCCGAGCCCGCCGAGCCGCACACTCCAGCGGCAGCGGCAGCGGCACCGGCACCGACCGCCGGCCTCGGCAGCGGCGGCGATTCGGCCGCAGACGCGACTGCCGCCGCGCGTCCCGCCGTGGCACCGCGGCCCCTCGGCCCGCTGGGCCGGTGCCGCGCCTGGCTGGCCCGCCTGCTGCACCGGCGACAGACACCGCCACCGGACCGACACGTGTCACCCGCCGAGTTCCCGCACCCGGTTGAGCAACACCCGACAGAGGAGGTCGGCCATGACAGCGTCCAGGCTCAATAGGGTGATCGGCGCGCTGGAGGCGGGGCAGCACGTCTTCGCGTCCTTCGCGTCGGCCGACCCGGCGGCCGCCGTCGAGTTCAGCACCACGGACTACGACGGCCTGGTCTTCGAGACGGAACACAAGCCATGGGACGTCACCGCACTCCGGGACAGTCTCCAGTACCTCCTGAATCGGCGTCAGATCTTCGGGGCGGACAGCCTGGCACCCGCGCTCACCCCGCTCGTGCGGATCCCGGCCAACGGCGCCGAGAAGGCGCAGTGGCATGCGAAGCAGGTCCTGGACCTCGGCGCGTACGGGGTCGTGTGGCCGCACATCTCGCACGCCCCGGCCGACCGTCATCGACGTACGGATCACCCGCGACGTGCTGAGCGTGCCCTACCGGCGGCTCATGTACGGCGAGGACGTGTGAGAGGGGGTGGAAGCGATGACATCACTGACCGTCCTGCTGGGGGACTACCCGCACACCCGGCCGCTGAAGGAGCGGACGCTTCCCGTGGCGGGGGTCGACTGCCGCTTCGCGGAGTCCTCCCCGCTGTACCCGGCCTTCGCCCGGATGGTCCGTGACCTGGAGTTCGACGTCTGCGAGATGGCGCTGGCGACGTACCTGCAGGCACGGGACGCCGGCATCCCGATCGCGCTGCTGCCGGTGGTCATGGTCGGCAACACCCACCACCATTCGCTGACCCGCCTGCCGGACGGTCCGGAGCTGTCGCCACGTCAACTCGTCGGACAGCGGGTCGGCGTGCGCTCCTACAGCCAGACCACCGGACTGTGGGTGCGCGGCATCCTGCGCGAGGAGTACGACGTGGAGGCCTCGGACGTCACCTGGGTCACCACCGAGGAGCCCCATGTCGCGCAGTACCGCGAGCCGCCGAACGTGGCGCGTTCACCGGCCGGGCGGGTCGCGGACCTGCTGCGCGACGGGGACGTGGCGGCGGCCGTGCTCGGCCCGCGCGCGATCGGGGGCCAGGGTGCCGGGCTGGTCCCGGTCATCGCGGACGCGGAGGCCGCCGCGCGCGCCTGGATCGAACGGCACGGGACCGTCCCGGCCAACCATCTGATCGTCGTGCGCGATGACGTGCTGCGGTCCGCCCCCGATGCGGTGCTCGCGCTCTATCGCGCTCTGAAGGACGCGATCGCCGCCACCGCCGGGGAGCGGGACGGGACGCCCGCCGGACGTGCGGCCGCGGCCGGTTGGAGCGAGCCTCTGGCCAGGTGCCTTGAGATCGCGGGGTGTTACGCCCTTGAGCAGGGGCTCGTACGGTCGCCGGTCGACGTCGGCGCGATCGAGAAGGAAGCGGCCTTCGTCGAACGGGGTGTTCTCGAACAAGGCGCTCCCGAACAGGGCCTTCTCGAACGACGGGCGCTCGCTGGGCGAGCTGCTGCGGGCCGGGGAGATCGACGCCGCGTTCACCGGCAACGCCGGGACCGGGCGGGCCGGCGCGCCCCGGGCCGGCTGGACGGCGGCCGGCGGCACCGAGGGCAAGGGAGAGGACAAGAGTAAGGACAAGGGCGAGGGCCCCTGCCCACTCTTCGCCGAGGCCGAATACCTCGGCGCGGACTGGTACCTGCGGACCGGCATCTATCCGCTGCACTCGCTGATCGCACTCCGCTCCGACCTGGTCGAGCGGAACCCGGACCTGCCGACCGCGCTCTACCGGGCGCTGGTCGAGAGCAAGCGGAGGCAGCTCGCGGCCGATCCGGAGTGGTCGGCACTTCCCCGATTCGCCCGGCAGGGGCGGCAGATCAACGGCGACCCCGTCCCGTACGGCATCCGGGTCAACGAACCGAGCCTCACCGCGATCGTGCGGTTCTCCCAGGACCAGGGCCTGCTCGACCCGGACTCCGCAGCGGACCCGCAGGCGCTCTTCGCCGGGGGCGATTACCCGGACGCCTGAGCGCCCGGCCCACAGCGTGGTGAAACAGCCGACACAGCAAGGGAGTTGGAACGTGGACGTGGTCGACGCGCACTGCCACATCATCTCGGAGGACCTGACCGGGTACCCGCGGGCGCCGATCGGCGGGAAGCAGTCGGACTGGGCCTCGTCCCGGCCGGTGACCGCGGAGGGGATGGTCACCCGCATGGACGAGACGGACATCAGGCAGGCCGTCCTGGTACAGGCCACCACGGCCTACGGCTACGACAACTCGTATGTCCTGGACAGCTGCCGGCGCCGGCCGGACCGCTTCGTCGCCGTGGGCACCTTCGATCCGCTGCGGCCGGACGCCGCCTCGAGCCTGGCTGCCGCGGTCGGCGACGGCGGCCTGGCCGGGGTGCGGCTGTTCACCAGCGGCAGCACCATACCGACCCAGGGCGAGTGGTTCGCCGCTCCCGAGACATACGAGTTCTGGCGCAAGGCGGGGGAGCTGGGCATCACCGTCTGCCTCCAGATGCGCCTCGGGGCGGCGACCAAGCAACTGGAGTCGTTCCTGGGGCGGTTCCCCGACGTACGGGTGCTCCTCGACCACATCGGCTATCCCGACATCGCCGCCTCGCCCGCGCACGCCGGGAGCGAGGTGGCACAGCTCGCGATCCACCCGGGCCTGCACCTCAAGCTCACCCACCGGAACCTGGAGCGGCTGAGCGACGCCGGCGACGAGGCGGTCGACTTCCTCGAGCCCGTGGTCGAGGCATTCGGCGCCGAGCGGATCGCCTGGGGTTCGAACTGCCCGGCCGCCGAACAGTCGCTGCCGGAGTTGCTCCAACTCGCCCAGGACGTCCTCGCGGTACTGCCGATCCACGCCCGTCAGGAGATCTTCGCGGGCACGGCGCGGCGCCTGTACCCGGAGCTCACCGCGGCGCGGGACTGATCGGTCCGGTGGCACCGACTCCGCGGAGCTGCCCCGTCCGACAGGCCGCCTGCCACAGGCCATACTCCCGGAGCAGTCGTCATCCCTCCCGATGCATAAAGGTGATCATGGTGGATATCAGCGGTTACGACGATGTCGTGGACGCGGGCAGAACCTCGCCGACCCGGCACAGCCAGGCGTACGAAGGGCTGCGCTCGCTGCTGCTGTCGGGAAGCGTCGAGCCGGGCGCGCGGCTCACCGAGGCGGACCTGACCAGGATGTTCAACGTCTCGCGGAGCACCATGCGGGCCGTCCTGGTCCGGCTGACCCAGGAGGGCTACGTCACCAGCGAGGTCAATCGCGGGGTGCGGACGAGAAGTTTCTCGGTCGAAGAGGCCGCGGACATTCTGGAGGCGCGCGAGACGCTGGAATCCGCCCTGGCCGGCAAGGCGGCGGAGCGGGCGACCGAGGAGGAGATCCGCGAACTGCGCCGCACGCTGGAGGCGATGGAGGACTGCAAGTCCCGTGGGGACCAGGCGGGTTATTCGCGGGGCAACCGAAGATTCCACCAGCAGGTGAAGGAGGCAGCCCATCAGCAGACCCTGGCACGGGCGTACGACACCCTCCTGTACCCGCTCGTGATGCGCCAGTACCGCAACCTCTCCGCACAGCACCCGAGGGCCGGGTCCCTCGAGGAGCACCAGGCCATTCTCCTGGCCATCGTCACCCGCAACCCCGAGGCCGCCGTCGCCGCGATGCGCCACCACGTCGCCTCCGCCCGGCAGGCGCTGCTGCTCCGGTCGGCTCGCGACCGCCCCGAGTCCTCAGCCGATTGACGAGTCATTCGCCACCGACTTGTTCGCCGCCGGCTTCTTCGCCACCACTTGCTTGCCACCGACTTGTTCGCCGCCGACCAGGAAGGGACTTCATGCGCCATCCAGTGGAAACCGAATCGGGACTGGTGGAAGGCATACCGGGCCGGGACCGCTCGCTCACCGTCTTCCGGGGGATCCCCTACGCGGCTCCCCCGGTCGGGGAGCTCCGCTGGAGGCCGCCGCAACCGCCGGCGCCGTGGCCGGGTGTGCGCAGGGCCGACCGCTTCGGTCCGATGTGCCCGCAGACGCCGAACAGCGAGGTGGCCGGCATCGACCTGCCGATGAGCGAGGACTGCCTCCACCTCAACATCTGGACGGGGGCGGCCTCCGCCGAGGAGCGGCGCCCGGTGCTGGTCTGGATCTACGGCGGCGGATTCCGCGTGGGCACCGGCGCGAGCCCGCGCTACGACGGTGAGAACCTGGCACGCAAGGGCCTGATCGTGGTGACCTTCAACTACCGTCTGGGCGCCTTCGGATTCCTGGCCACGCCGGAGCTGAGCGAGGAGTCCAGGCACCACGCCTCGGGCAACTACGGCCTGCTCGACGGCATCGCGGTCCTTGAGTGGGTGCAACGCAACATCGCGGGCTTCGGCGGCGACCCGGACCGGGTGACGATCGCCGGGCAGTCCGCCGGCGCGGGGTCGGTGAACTTCCTGGCCATGTCACCGCTCGCCAAGGGGCTCTTCCACCGGGCCGTCGCCCAGAGCCACGCCCGCTATTCCAGGGACCCCGAACTCCGGTACCTGGCAACGTCCTACCGGACTCTGGCCGACGCCGAGCGTTCGGGGGCGCGGTACGCGGAGGAACGCGGGGCGCGGTCGCCGGCCCGGCTGCGCTCGCTGCCCTGGCAGAAGCTGGTCGACGGGGACGCCGCCGTCGACGGGGCCATCGAGACCGGGAGTTCGGCCAAGCCGCCGCTGTTCCGCCCGGTCGCCGACGGCTGGGTGATCCCCGGCGGCTACGAGGAGACGTACGCGAAGGGGCTGCAGAACGACGTCTGCTACCTCGCCGGAAACAATCTCGACGAGAGCGGGGCGGTCCCCGAGAGTACCTTCGCGGCCTACCGGGCGGCGGGGAAGAAGGCCTGGCGGCCGGGTATGCCCCAGGTCCATGTGACCCTGGACGACTACGTCGCCGCGGCCCGGCGGAAGTTCGGCGCGATGGCCGACGAGTTCTTACGGCTGTACCCGGCGGGCTCGGACGACGAGGCGGGCCGGGCCCACAACGCGGCCGTACGCGACAACGCCCGGATCTCCACCTTTCTCTGGGGAGCGGACTGGGGCAGGCACGCCACCCGCCCGCTGTACACCTACTTCTGGACCCACCGGTCTCCGGCGCGGGGGCAGAACCCGCGGCGTGCCTCGCACAGCTCCGAGATCGAATTCGTGTTCGCGAATCTGGACCGCGACAGCGCCGAGTGGACCGACGAGGACCGCGAGACCGCGGAGACCATGTCCGGCTACTGGGCCAACTTCGTCGCCACCGGCGACCCCAACGGCCCCGGACTTCCCCACTGGCCGACGTACTCGCCCGATACGGAGGCGGTGATGGAGGTCGGCGACGGCTTCGGGCCGATCCCGGTGGCGGAGCCGTCCCGACTCGACTTCTGGAAGCGCTTCTTCCATACCCAGCAGGCATGGTGACAGGAGACGTCATGAGAGACCACAACTCGGATCCCCGCATGACCGGCAGAAGCACACCGGTCCGGCGCAGCGGTGTGCGGGCCGTCGCCCTGGCGGCCACGATGGCGCTCGGCTCGGCGCTGCTGACCGCGTGCGGCAGCTCCTCCTCCGCGGCGGCGGCCTGTCGTACATCGGTGTGGACAGGCCCTCGGACACGCTCTTGGTCGCGAACTTCGAGGCGGGCCTCACCGCGTCCCTCCCGATCGGGAGGGACGGGCGCCTCGGGTCGCCGGTGTCCGTCGTGAAGGACACGGGTTCCGGTCCCAACGCGCGGCAGCAGGGCCCGCACCCCCACGACGTGGTCATCGCTCCGAACGGCAGGTTCGCGCTGGTCGCGGATTTCGGCGCCGACCGCGTCTTCGTCTACCCCTTCGACCGCGCCACACGGATTCTGTCCTCCGACGCGAACGCCGGCCCGGGCCACTACGCCACGCAAGCCGGCTCGGGCCCGCGGCGCATCGTGTTCCATCCTTCCGGACGGACCCTCTACCTGCTGAACGAACTGACGGCGGACCTACAGACCCTCGACTGGAACCCGAGAGACGGGCTGCTGACACACCGCCAGAGCCTGCCCACCTACACGCCCGACTCCACGGGGACCAAGAGCGCCGCCGAACTGGGAATGAGCCGCGACGGCCGCTTCGTCTACGCGTCGAACCGGGGTGAGAACACCCTGGTCGTCCATGCGGTCGACCAGAGAACCGGCCTGCTCGCGCTGGTCCAGCGGATCTCTTGCGGGGGCCGGACACCGTGGAGCTTCTCGATCCATCGGAGCGGGCGGTGGCTGCTCGTGGCGAACGAAGCGAGCAGCTCCATCAACCTCTTCAGTATCGACCGAACGTCCGGGAGGCTGACCGACACCGGCAAGTCGATGGCCATTCCAAATCCCGACTGCATCACGTTCTGTGGGCTTGATGGTTAACCCGTTTCCACGCATCGGCGGTTTGATGATATAATCAATTCAGTTGCAGTTGTGGTTCCCCATGGGCTACAAGCGCTTTGATGGCCTCATGGTGTCAGGCACTTTAGTACCTCCGGTGCTTTTTCTGGGCAGGGTAATCATCACGGCGACGCGGGAGTGCGCACAGTGTGCACCCCCGGGCACTGCCCGAAGGAGATTTGACATGGCTACTGGCACCGTGAAGTGGTTCAACGCGGAAAAGGGCTTCGGCTTCATCGAGCAGGACGGTGGAGGCCCCGACGTCTTCGCCCACTACTCGAACATCGCCGCCTCTGGCTTCCGTGAGCTTCAGGAAGGCCAGAAGGTGACCTTCGACGTCACGCAGGGCCAGAAGGGCCCGCAGGCGGAGAACATCGTTCCCGCC
>NZ_JBVHXR010000018.1:76824-269357 GCF_055569295.1 Streptomyces sp. NPDC029292 | reverse complement strand
CCCCCCCCCCCCCCCCCCCCCCCCCCCCCCCCCCCCCCCCCCCCCCCCCCCCCCCCCCCCCCCCCCCCCCCCCCCCCCCCCCCCCCCCCCCCGCTCCAGGCCCAGGGGCCAGACTCAGTGCCAGCTGTGCGGCGCCCGGAACCCGGGCTCGCGCTCAAGGCGGCGCCAGCCGGCCTTGAGGCGGCCGCGGTGGGCCGGGGCGTCAGCGGGGGCGGCGGCCGCGCGAGCCAGGAGGATGGCCGTGATGGCGGCGACTTCCTCGGGCTCGGCGTGGCCCTTCTCGACGCGGATGTCAGGGGTGTTCATAGGTGTCAGTCTCCGTGAGAGAGGTTTCCGCGGGGCTGCCGCGGAGGATCCGCAGGGTTACTGCGGGGGGTTGCCGTGCTTGCGGGAGGGCAGGTCCGCGTGCTTGGTGTGCAGCATCGCAAGGGACTTGATGAGCACCTCGCGGGTCTCGGCGGGGTCGATGACGTCGTCGACAAGGCCCCGCTCGGCCGCGTAGTACGGGTGCATCAGCTCGGCCTTGTACTCCTTGACCATGCGCACGCGCATCGCCTCGGGATCGGCGGCTTCGGCGATCTGCCGACGGAAGATGACATTGGCGGCACCCTCCGCTCCCATCACGGCGATCTCGTTGGTCGGCCAGGCGAAGGTGAGGTCGGCACCGATGGACTGGCTGTCCATGACGATGTACGCACCCCCATACGCCTTCCTGAGGATGAGCGAGATCCTCGGCACCGTCGCGTTGCAGTACGCGTACAGCAGCTTCGCGCCGTGCCGGATGATCCCGCCGTGCTCCTGGTCAACTCCCGGCAGGAATCCGGGAACGTCCAGGAGGGTGACGATCGGAATATTAAAAGCGTCACACATCTGGACAAAGCGCGCAGCTTTTTCGGAGGCCTCGATGTCCAGCACGCCCGCGAGGGACTGCGGCTGGTTGGCGACGATGCCGACGACCTGGCCGTCGAGACGGGCCAGCGCGCAGATGATGTTGCGGGCCCAGCGCTCGTGGACCTCCAGGTAGTCGCCGTCGTCGACGAGCTCCTCGATCACCTTCGCCATGTCGTACGGGCGGTTGCCGTCCGCGGGGACCAGGTCCAGCAGGATGTCCGAGCGGCGGTCCGCCAGATCCTCGGACGCCACCTGGGGCGGGTTCTCGCGGTTGTTCTGCGGCAGCATCGACAGGAGGTAGCGCACCTCGGCGATGCAGGTCTCCTCGTCGTCGTACGCGAAGTGGCAGACGCCCGACGTCTCGGCGTGCACGTCCGCGCCGCCCAGGCCGTTCTGGGTGATCTCCTCGCCGGTGACCGCCTTCACGACGTCCGGGCCGGTGATGAACATCTGCGAGGTCTCGCGGACCATGAACACGAAGTCCGTCAGAGCGGGGCTGTAGGCCGCACCGCCCGCGCACGGGCCGAGCATCACGCTGATCTGCGGGATGACGCCGGACGCCTTGGTGTTGCGCTGGAAGATGCCGCCGTAACCGGCGAGGGCGGAGACGCCCTCCTGGATGCGGGCGCCCGCACCGTCGTTCAGCGAGACCAGCGGCGCACCGGCCGCGATGGCCATGTCCATGATCTTGTGAATCTTCGTGGCGTGCGCCTCACCCAGCGCGCCGCCGAAGATGCGGAAGTCGTGCGCGTACACGAAGACCGTACGGCCCTCCACCGTGCCCCAGCCGGTGATGACACCGTCGGTGTACGGCTTCTTGGCCTCCAGGCCGAACCCGGTCGCCCGGTGCCGGCGCAGCTGCTCGACCTCCTGGAACGAGCCCGCGTCCAGCAGCAGCTCGATGCGCTCCCGGGCGGTCAGCTTGCCCTTGGCGTGCTGCGCCTCGGTCGCCTTCTCGCTGGGGCCCCGCAGTGCCTCCGCACGGATCGCGTGCAGTTCGGCCACGCGTCCGCGCGCGTCCGTGGGCTCGCCCGCGGAGCTTGCGGAGTTTGTGGAGCTTGCGGATCCAGCCTCGTCCAAAACGGTCATGTAGTGACCTTACGAAGCCCACCAAGGAAAGCGAGCCGTCGACTCCGTACAGTCTCCGGCCCGTTTTCCTGGTACCCCTGAACAGAACCGCGACCACATGCAGGCGATCTGACTGCTCAGGGGGCCTTGGGGTTGTGGAGGTCACACAAAGCAGTCAGCTGAGAGCCACCTCACATTGATGAGTGGCACATGCCATCCTTGGGGTGACACGGACCCTCAGCCGGCGGCCCGTGGCGAGCACCTCGACACTCGGATCCGCGCTCACGACCGCCCGTACGGGACGGTCCCAGACGATCTCCAGCGGCTCCCCGGTGCGCGGCGGCTCGCTCACGCAGAGGGTAGCGGTCCGCCCCCGGCGCCGTACCAGCACGCTCGCGCCCGCCGAGGCAGTCAGCGGGCCCGCCGTACCGGCCTCCCAGAAGTTCGCGGCCGTCAGGCCGAGGGAGCGTACCTGGACGGCCTGGCAGCGGGCGTCGTTGGCGAGGACGCACAGCCAGTCGCGGTCCGCCGCGCGGGCCGCGACGGCGCCGCGCGAGGCGCCGGGCATCAGGACATAGGCGTACGTCGCCCCGGCCGGGTCCGTGCCGTGGTCCAGCCAGAGCGTCTGCCAGCGCCGGGTGCGCCGCTCGGTGGTGCTGGTGGTGTTGATGTCGGACCAGGCGCCGGTGCGGTCCTCGCGGAGGGTGCGCAGCGCCGACGTACCGCCCCGGCCCGGGAAGACCCAGCCGCCGTGGCCTTCGAGGTGGGCCCAGCCACGCTCGACGGTGAGGGCCGGTGTGCCGCCCTCCCCCAGATTGCGGTTGTCGACCACCGTCTCGACGGGCACGCCGTCGGCGGCGGTGATCCCGGCGCCCAGGCAGATGAGTGAATCCTCGACGCAGAACCACGACTTGCGGGCCTCCAGCGTGGAGCCGAGCCCCTTGAGGTGCTGGCCCACGGCCGCGTACGCACCGTCCGTCGTCCCGCCGACCCATCGCACGGCGGGCCTCGCCGCACCCCATTCGCCGCCCTCCTTGTCGGCAAGTCGCTTGGTGGACACGGTCGTTCCGGGCAGCCGGTACCAGTCCACCGTCGGCCAGAACCAGTCCGTGTACTGGTCCGAGCGGTCTCCCCACCACAGGACCATCCCGGCGCCGGTGTGCCAGCCGCGCGGGTTCTCGCCGTTGCCGCACTCATAGGACGCGATCCGTTCGGAGGACAGGGAGAGGCTCGCGGTGAAACCCGGCCCGCGGTGCACGGCGCGGTCCATGGCCGCGAAGAGACGGTGCCCCGCGGGTTCGGGGGCGGGCGCGGTGGCGGAGTCGGCGATGGTGTGCAGCCGGGCGAGGTCGGCGACCCCGAACTGGGGTGCCGTGAGGATCGGGGTCACCGTGTCCCGCTCGATCCACCCCTTGATCCGCCCGTGCCAGCGCTCCCGCTCGGCGGCATCCGCTCCCCCGGCCAGCAGCGCGATCGCGGCGATCAGCCCCTGCCCGTGGAAGTGGTCGCTGCGCAGGACATGCCGGTCGTCGCTCTTCAGGTAACCCCGGCTGATGGCCCGCCCGTTGACGCTGTCCATCACCAGTCCGTCGTGGATGAGGGGCGCGTACGCGTGCTCGACGCTGTCCAGGATGATCTGCCGGTTCGGGTCCGTCACCTCCCAGGCCGACCCGGCGAGCAGCGCGAACAGTCGCCCGAGTCCATCGAGCATGACCTGCCCGTACGTCCCCGAGTACGCGACCCAGGTGTGCTGGACGAACGAGCCGTCCGCGTACAGCCCGTCCCCCGTCGTCGCGTACGGGAAGACGGGCGAGAGGGCGTCCCGGGCGAGCGCGATCTTGTCGGGGGCCCGGCCGAGGATGCCCCTCAGGGCGACGGACCGGCACAGGTCGACACGGTTGGCGCCGGTCGAGGTGCCCGAGTAGTCGCGGAGCATGGTGTCGGGGATGAAGTGGTCGACGGCCGCGCAGGCGGCGGCTCTTCGCGGGTCGGTGAGCCTGTCGTACAGGGCCGCCACGATGTCCATCAGGAGGCGGGGGCTGCCGATCTGCCACTCCCACCAGTTGCCGTAACGGGTGGTGGAGGGGTTGTAGACCGTCGCCGAGAGGTGGTCGAGGCCGCGCAGGACGGTGGCGAGCAGGTCCTCGTCACCCGTCGACCCGGTGCCCTCCTGGACGTACGCCTGCGTCATCGTCCACAGCCTGCTGTAGCTCTGGGTGATGCCGGAGGGCGGGTCGAAGGGGTAGCCCGGCCACAGGGAGTCGGCCGTCGGGGCCATGGTCGCTCCGAAGCCGCGGGCGAGTTCGCCGGTCTCGCTCAGGCGGGAGGCGTAGGGCTCGGCGGTGGGGTCGTAGGCGGTGCCGAGGGCGATGCCGAGCCAGCGCTGCCGGAGGGTCACGTACTCATCGTCCTCGGCGGCGCCTGCGCGGGGTGCGGTGGCGACGGTCGCCGTCAGGGCGGCCGCGAGCAGGAACGTACGACGCGTGGGAGTCATGCTCATGCCGTTTACCACCTCACCCCGCACAGGGGAACCGGGCGTCGAGGCCTAACAGCCGCCGCAGTTGTAGTAGAGGACGTCCCAGTGGTTGCCCTCGTCGGCATAGATGTTGCCGGAGCCGGACTGGTACTGCGGGGCGCCGTCGCCGCGCAGGCCGATGTAGGTGAAGTTGTTCTTGATGTAGCCGGTGACGCAGGTGTTCTTGCCGTAGTCGAGCTTGTAGCCGTTCCAGTGCGAGTAGGTGCCGCTCGCGTGGCCGGTCTCGGTACCGCCGGTGATGTTGAGCGCGCAGCCGCTGGCCCGCTTGAGGGTCTGGGCGCCCTGCGCGGTGGCGAGGTTGAGCTGCTCGAAGGACGTACAGGTGGAGTTGTTCCGGTCGGAGCAACCACCTGACGACGACCAGGTGATGCCGACCGCGCTGAACATCGAGGTCGCCGTGGCGTGACTGATCTTGGTGACGGCGAAGGCGTCGGTGGCGGTGCCGACGACGGCGACACCGGGGGCGACGACGAGGGCGAGGGCGGTCAGTGCGGAGCGGAGCTTCATGGGGACCCTTCCTGCGGACGACCGTGCTTCCAGTGGGGCGGCTGTGCAGGCGGTGCAGGCGGTGCACGGAGATGGTGCCCGAGGTCTACGCGCGTCCGCCAGAGGGCGGGCGAAACCAACTCAAAGTAACGTCATAAACACGCTGCGGATGAAGTTGAAACTTGAATGGAATAGGTCTACGGTGCCTCGTGTTGGCCTCGTTGAACATTCAACATCCTCAACATCCTCACTGCCGCGGCTTCCGGACGAAACCGCGACCCGTCCCCAAGGAGCACGTCATGGGTATCTTCAGCCGCAAGAACGACACTGCCGACACCACGGCCACGCCCGCCGAGGCCGCCGCCGTGAACCCCGACCTGGCCGCACTGACCGGCGACTACACGATCGACCCGGCGCATTCGTCGATCGGCTTCGTCGCCCGGCACGCGATGGTCACGAACGTCAAGGGCGGCTTCCAGGAGTTCGAGGGCGCCCTGCACCTGGACGGCACGGACCCGTCCAAGTCCACGGCCTCGATCGACGTCAAGATGGAGAGCGTCGAGACCGGTTCCGCCGACCGTGACGGCCACCTGAAGAGCTCCGACTTCTTCAAGACGGACGAGTTCCCGAAGATGACCTTCCGCTCCACCAAGGCGGAGGCCCTGGGCGGCGACGACTACCGGATCACCGGCGACCTGTCGATCATGGGCACCACCAAGCCGCTCACCATCGCCCTGGAGTTCAACGGCGCCGCGAAGGACCCGTTCGGCAACGAGCGCGCCGGCTTCGAGGGCAAGGCCGAGATCCTGCGCTCCGAGTGGGGCCTCACCTGGAACGCGGCGCTGGAGACCGGTGGCGTGCTCGTCTCGGACAAGATCAAGCTGGTCTTCGACATCTCGGCGATCAAGAACGCCGGCTGAGTCAGGCAACGGCTGCCGCCGGTACGACATCGGCCGAGCGCCCCGCGTTCGCCGATCCCCTGAACGCGCCCGCCCTCTGATTCCCCCGTATCCAGAGGGCGGGCGCTTCGGCATGTCCGCAGGGAACCGTGGTCGGGTCGGGCGTCGACTTGAACAGGGTGCAAGTACCGCTTGCACTGTGTTCAAGTGCTGGTCTATCGTTCCACTTGAACACAGTGCAAGTGGCTACGAACTGGGGGACCGACATGACCGGCATGGCCCATGACCCGCAGGACACTCAGGACACATATGACTCGCTGTCCGACTTCGTCGAGGCGACGGCCGCAAAGTTCGGGATTCCCGGCGCCGCTGTCGTGTGTGGGTGGACGGCCGGGAAATCCACGCCTGCCACGGCGTCGACGAGCATCGACAACCCGCTGCCCGTCGACGAGGGGACCCTGTTCCAGCTGGGCTCGGTCACGAAGACCTATACCGCGACCGCGCTGATGCGCCTGGTCGCCGACGGCCGGGTCGAGCTGGAGGCGCCGGTACGCCGGTACGTTCCCGAGCTCGACCTCTCGGACGAGCGGGCCGCGGCGGAGATCACCGTGCTGAACCTGCTCAACCACACCGCGGGGCTGGACTGGAACATCCTCGTCGACACCGGCGAGGGGGACGGCGCCCTGGCCGGCCAGGTGGCGAAGCTGGCCGAGCTGGCGCAGATCGCGCCGCCCGGCACCCGGTCCTCCTACAGCCAGGCGGGGTACAACCTGGCCGGGCGCATCGTGGAGAAGGTCACGGGGCTGCCGTACGAGCAGGCCGTCACCTCGCTCGTGTTCGAGCCGCTGGGGCTGTCGAACAGTTTCTACGCACCCGACGACGTGATGACCCGGCGGTTCGTCGTGGGGCACAACCGCGACGAGGGCGGCACCCTGTCCGTCGCCCGCCCCTGGAAGACCTGGCGCGGCAACAACCCCGGCGGCGGCATCGTGTCCTCGGTGACGGACCAGCTTCGCTGGGCCCGGTTCCATCTCGGTGACGGCTGGACGGAGAGCGGCGCCCGCGTGCTGCCCGTCGAGGTGCTGGACCGCATGAAGGAGCCGACGGTCGCGCTGCGCGCCAGCACGCTCGGCGACGCCGTCGGGATCAGCTGGTTCCTGCGCGACGTGGACGGCGTGCGCACCGTCGGGCACGGCGGGTCGGCGAACGGCCAGTTCGCCGAGCTGCTCACCGTGCCCGAACGCAATTTCGCCGTCGTCTCGCTGTCCAACGCGGGCCCGGACGGCATCCCCTTCAACCAGGCCGTCGTCCGTTGGGCGCTCGAGCACTACCTCGGCATGATCGACCGGGAACCAGCTCCTGGCCCTGGCCGCCGGGTACGTCGTCGTCGAGCCCGGCGCCCGCGGCCGTACCCTCAAGAACTCCAGCGGCGAGTACTACGGCACCGCCCCGGCCGCGATCGTCGACCTCAAGGCGGCCGTGCGGTATGTGAAGTTCAACAAGGGCCGCATCCCCGGCAACACCGAGCGGATCGTCTCCGCGGGCACCAGCGCCGGCGGCGCTCTGTCCTCCCTGCTCGGCGCGTCCGGCGACAGCCCGATCTACGACGAGTACCTCAAGGAGCTGGGCGCGGCCGACGCGTCCGACGCGATCTTCGCGACCGGCGCCTGGTGCCCGATCACCGACCTGGAGCACGCCGACGGCGCCTACGAGTGGAACTGGGGCTCCAACGTCACCCAGTCCACCGGCAAGGTCGCCGACCAGACCGTCTCGAAGGACCTGCAGGCGCAGTTCGCCGAGTACCAGGCGTCGCTGAAGCTGCGCGGCCTGAACGGCTTCGGCCCGCTGAATGCCCGCAACCTCGACGACTACATGCTGGAGACCTACATCCAGCCGTCGGCCACCCGCTACCTCGCGGCCCTGTCGGACGCCGACCGCACGACGTACCTGGCCGCCAACACGTTCATCACCTGGGACGGCGAGAAGGCCACCTTCACCTGGGCCGACTTCCTCACCCACGTGGGCGCCCGGAAGAAGACCGCGCCGTCCTTCGACGCCTTCGACCTGTCCGCCGGTGAGAACAACGAGTTCGGTGCGGGCACGACCCTGTCCCGTCACTTCACGGCGTACGGCGCGAAGAACGACTCCACCGGCCTGACCACCAAGCGGGTCGCGAGCGACATCCCCGAGAAGCTCGACCTGATGAACCCGATGTACCACATCGCCAAGAAGAACCCGGGCCGCTCGAAGCACTGGTGGATCCGCCTCGGCACCAAGGACTCGGACACCTCGCTGACGGTCTCCGCGAACCTCGCCGCCTCCGTGGACAACCTGGGCGACGACGTGAACCACCTCTACTACTGGGACGAGGGCCACGGCTCGAACACCGACCCGGGCGACTTCATCAAGTGGATCGCCCAGGTGACGGGCAACACCAAGCGCTCCGCGAAGTAGCACCCATCCCCCCTGAGCGGTGTCCGTCCCTCCCAGTCTCGGACACCGCCATCCGCGACGCCGGGCCCAGGCACGAACCTGGGCCCGGCGTCCCGGCGTTGTCCATCCCCCGTTCCCCTGCCGATGTCCGACGGAACGGGTCAGAAGAGGGCCGAGCAGCCAAGGCGCGCCACAACATCGGCTGGGTCCTATACGCAGTGGGTTTCTCGCTCAACAACATCGCCATGGAGTACGAGATCCGGCAGTTGGGCGCGCCCAGCCTCCCATCGCCCCGGGGAATAACCGGGTGCGGGAGCCAGGCCGCACGATTAGCCTCCGGGCATGACTTGGCTGCCCCCTGATTTCGTTCACCCGCTGCGTGTTGAGCTGCCAGGCGGGTATCACCTGCGCCCGATCACGGGGGCCGACGCCGCGATCGACTACCCGGTCGTGATGGGCTCGCGCGAGCGGCTGTGGTCCATTTTCGGTGAGGCGTGGGGGTGGCCCGCCGAGACCATGACGTATGAGGCGAACAAGAAGGATCTGGAGCGGCACGAGGCCGAGATCGAGGCCCATCAGTCCTTCAATTACGTGTTGTTCAATGACGCGGGCACCGACGAGTTCGGGTGTGTCTACATCGATCCCCCGGAGAAGGTCGGTGCTGACGCCGAGATCTCGTGGTGGGTGGTGGACGGCAAGGTCGGGAGTGATCTGGAGCGGGAGCTGGACGCGCTCGTGCCTCGGTGGATCGGTGAGAACTGGCCTTTCGAGCGGCCGCGGTTCATCGGGCGTGATCTGTCGTGGCGGGAGTGGCTGGCGCTGCCGGATGTCGGTGACAGTGGCGGTGACAGTGGCGGTGGCGGTGTCTGACGCTGGTTGCTGAACGCTGGGCACTCGGCACTCGGCACGCGGCACTGGGCACTGGGCACTGGGCGCCAACTGGGTCTACGCGTCCCGGCATCTGAACAGTGCGCCTCCCACCAGCAGTACCCCCAGCGCGTACGCCGCCAGTACCCCCAGTCCCGGCCACGGGCCGATCGGCAGGCGGGCGAAGTTCTTCGTCGACTGGATGGCCAGGCCCGCCGGCATCGGGGCCCAGCGTTCGATGCGGTCCTTCCAGGTCGGGGAGCCCAGTAGGTCGGCCAGGAGCGGGACGACGTACAGCACTCCCAGGCCTGCCGTTATGGCTCCCGCGCTGTCCCGGAGCAGGATCGCCAGGCCGAGGCCCAGGAAGGCGACGAGGATCAGGCAGAGGATCGAGCCGAGGGCCGCGCGGAGCGTGGATGGGTCGGTGAGGGTGAGGAGCGGGTAGCCCGACGCCGGGGTGAAGCCGTTGCCCGGGAGGATCAGGCGGCCCGCGCCGAGGGAGCCGGCGATCGCCACCGCTCCGGCTGCCGCGGTCGCCAGGGCGAGTACGACGGCCTTCGAGGTGAGCAACGAGACCCGGCGCGGTATGGCCGTGAGCGTGCTGCGGATCGTGCCCGTGCCGTACTCCGCTCCCATCGACAAGGCCCCGAGGACCAGGACCGCCGCCTGGCCGAGCCAGACGCCCGTCAGGCTCAGTTTCACCGTGTCCTCGTGGCACGCGGCCGCCGATACGCAGTCGCGGGTGGTGACCGCGGAGACCGAGGCCGTGCCCACCGCGATCGTCAGGACGACGGTCGCGGTCAGGAGCAGCCAACTGCTGGGCAGCGTACGGAGTTTCGTCCACTCGGCGTGGAGGGCCGACCTCATGCGTCCCTCCTGCGCAGGCGCCATACCGCCAGGGCCAGGGCCAGGGCCACGTACACGCACAGAACCGCGAAGCCGTTCCACGGGGCGAGGGGGTAACAGCCGCTCTCCGGGAGGCAGTTGTGGTCCACCTGGGGGTAGTACTTCGCTCCCTGCTGGACCGCGAACGCCGCCGCTGGGGTCACGCGCAGGAGCCAGTGGGCGACCGGGAGCGGGAGGGCGAAGGCCAGGATCTGCGGGAGGATCACCAGGACCACGACCACCGTGATCGCGCCTGCGCTGTTGCGCAGTATCGCGCCCGCGGCGAGGGCGAGGACCGCCACCAGGGACAGGAGTGCCGCGCTGCCGACCACGGCGCGTAGGGCCGGTGCGTCCAGCAAGGAGAGATCGGGGTAGGCGGGTGGCGCGAAGCCGTGCGGGCGCATGGTGCGTTGAGCCAGCGGGAAGGTGATGGCCGTGGCCACCAGGCTCACCACGAAGGTGACGCCGCCTATCACCAGGGCCTTCGCCGTCAGGACGCGGGCGCGGCGTGGGGTCGCCGTGAACGTCGTACGGATCATGCCGCGCTTGTACTCGGACGTCATGAAGAGGGCGCCGAGGGCCACCATGAAGAGCACGGCCACGAAAACGCCCTGGAAGCTCATCTGGACGATGTCGCTGCCGGTTTCGTTCGGAGCGATGTCGCCCTGGCCCGTGACCGTGTAGACGCCGGAGGCGGAGACCGTGGTGGTGCCCGGGTCGTGGTGGGCCGGGCCGGAGGCTGGGTTGTTGGGGTCGCTGGGGTCGGGGGCGCCCACGTCCGTGCTGGTCCAGGCGGCCCCCTTGGCGCCGCCGGAGGCCGCCTCGCTGCCGCCGCGCAGGGCCACGTGGTCGAAGGTCGCCGTGGCGGACGTGCCGCCCGCCGTCTCCGACGTACCGCCGAACGAGCGGCGCAGGTTGTTGTGCGGCGGGGTGGCGACGAACAGGCCCGCCTGGGTCGTCTTCGTCGGCTCCGGCAGCGTGACGGTGCCCACCTTCGTCCAGCGGGAGCCGTCCGTGGACTCGTACCCGGTGAAGTCCGTGCCCTTGCGGGTCAGCCGCAGCCAGCGCGGGTCCTTCGAGGCGGCGCTGCCCGCCTTGTCGTGCGTGAAGTTCCACTGCATGCGCACGCCGTGGTCCGGGGTGACCATCAGGGCCGCGTACTGGCTGCCGCCCTTCGTGCTCTGCTTGATGATGACGCCGGCCTTCGCCCAGGGCTCCGCGGCGCGGCCGGCGAGTCCCTTCAGGTCGGACACACGGACCGTGACGCTGCCGTCGCCGGTCAATGACTGGTGGACGAAACGGAAGCTGTCGTCCACGCGGGTGCCGTCCGGGGCGAGAGTGATGTGGGCCTGGTCATTGGAGTCGTCGCGGGAACCGCCCGCGGCGAGCTGCGAAATGAGGACCGTGACCGCCGCGGCGACGACGAGCACCAGCACCCAGATCCGTACCGTCCAGAACTTGCTCCACTCCGCGCGCAGCAGTCGGCCGAACCCGTCGTGGGCGGGCTGGAGCCGGGAGCGGTATGGGGTGATGGTCGAGGTCATCGGGTCACCTCGCCGTCGGGCGTGGAGGTGAACTCCGCCGCGTCCCTGGTCAGTTCCATGTACGCCTCTTCCAGTGTCGCCCGGTGTGCGCCGACTTCCGCGAACGGGATGCCGGCCGCGGCGAGCAGCGCCACGATCCGCTCCGCGGGCAGACCGGTGACCGTGAGGGTGTCGGGGCCGGTGACCGCGACCGTGCCGCCCTCGCGGGCGAGCAGCTCCATCGCTTCCGTGCGCGCGCCGGTGCGCAGGGCGACTCGGTCGCCGGACGCGGCGGCGAGCAGGGTGGCGACGGCGGTGTCCGCGATGAGCCGGCCGCGGCCGATGACGACCAGGTGGTGGGCGGTGTCCTCCAGCTCGCTCATCAGGTGGCTGGAGACCAGGACGGCCCGGCCCTCGGCTGCCAGCCGGCGCAGGAAGCCGCGGATCCACTGGATGCCCTCGGGGTCCAGCCCGTTGACCGGTTCGTCGAAGAGGAGAACCGGGGGGTCGCCGAGCAGCGCGGCCGCTATTCCCAGGCGCTGGCGCATGCCGAGCGAGTAGCCGCCCGCGCGACGACGGGCGGCTTGGTCCATGCCCACCTGTTCGAGGACCTCGTCCACGCGCCGCAGGGACAGGCCGTGCGAATGCGCCAGCCAGCGCAGATGGTCGCGGCCGCGGCGGCTCGGGTGCAGCGCGGCGGCGTCGAGCAGGGCGCCGACCTCCAGGAGGGGAGAGCGCAAAGCATGGTAGGGACGGCCACCGATGAGCGCGCGTCCCTCGTCGGGGGCGTCCAGGCCGAGCACGGCCCGCATCGTGGTGGACTTGCCCGCTCCGTTGGGGCCTACGAAACCGGTGACCTGCCCCGGTTCAACCGTGAAGGAGAGCCCGTCGACGGCGACGGTCCTCCCGAACCGCTTGCGCAGCCCCTGCACTTCGATCGTTGCGTCACTCATGCCCAGCGACACTAAGGACCGGCGGGCCTCGACGTCGTCCCGCCAGGGAGCCGTCTTCGCCGCCCCTGCCGCGAGGGACGGATCGACGGCCGGGTCCCCCACGTGAGGGAGAAACCCCAGGGTGACGCGCTGCGGCGCCGCCGACGGCACAATGGCGTGCGTGAGCGAGCAGACTGCGCGGGGCGGCGAAGGGGTCGCGGGGGTGTGGAAGCGGGTACGACGCTTCCCGGCCCCCGTGACATACCCCGTTGCCCTCGCTCTCCTCGCCTGCGCCGAGGTTCTCCTGCGCATCGCGAGCCTGCGCGAGAATCTGGCGCTCGCGCTGCTGCTCGGGGTCTGCACCACGCTGCCGCTCACCTTCGTCCTCGGGGCCGAGCGTGCCGTGGCGGTGCGGGCCGGGGCCGCCGTGGCCGTGACCGCGGCGGGAGTGCTGGCGCTGGCGCCGTTCCGGGCGCTCACGCTGGCGGGGGTCGTGGCCCAACTGGCCTCCGTCTACTGGCTCGGACGCGCGGGGGCACCGCGGCTCAGCGGGGTGCTCGTACTGCCGTATGTCGTGCTGGCCCTCGTCAGCCAGGACGACTTCACCACGCGCGTGATGGCCGTGCTCGTCGCCACCCTCGCCTCCGCGGCGGCCGCGACCGGCATCACGCACCACGTCCGCAGCGCCGCGCTCGCGCACAGCGCGACGGAGCGCGCCTTCGCCGACACCCTCCTCGCACACGCGGCACGCGGTGAACGGGCAAGGATTGCCCGGGAGTTGCACGACGTCGTCGCCCACCACATCTCGATGATCGCCGTCCAGGCCGAGACCGCCCGGCTGACCACGGCGGGGCTCCCCGCGGACGGCGCCACGCGGCTGCTCGCCATCGGGGACACCGCGCGCACCGCGCTGACAGAGATGCGGCGGCTGCTCGGAGTGCTGAGGGAGGACGCCGAAGTAGGGGTCACGCGGCGCCCGCAACCCGGGCTGCACCAGCTCATGGAGCTGATCGACGAGTCCCGGGACGCCTCCGGCTCCCGCACCCGGCTGATCGTCAGCGGCCCGGTCGCCGCGCTCGACCCGGGCATCGAGGTCACCGCGTACCGCATCGTCCAGGAGGCCCTCACCAATGCGCGACGGCACGCGCCGGGCGCCGCCGTCGACGTCGAACTGCGTTATACGGACGACGACTTGGCGATCCGCGTCCGCGACAACGGGCCGGGCCCGAAAACCGAGGAGACACCCGACACCGGCCACGGTCTCCTCGGCATGCGCGAGCGCGCCGGCACCGTCGGCGGCAGCCTGCACACCGGCCCGGCCCCCGGCGGCGGTTTCCTGGTCGAGGCCAGACTTCCGGTACGGGCGGAGGCACTCGCATGACAACCGCCCCCGACGCCGGGCCACCCACGCCTGCCGCCTCTCCGGCGCCCCCGCCCCTCTCTCCCCTCCGTCCTCTCCCGTCCGTATCGTCGTCGCCGACGATCACGAGGTCGTCCGCGCCGGGTACGCCGGACTCCTCGCCACCCAGCCGGACTTCACTGTCGTCGGCACCGCACGCGACGGCGCCGAGGCGGTGCGGATCTGCCGGGAGCAGCGCCCCGACGTGGTGCTCATGGACGTACGCATGCCGGTCATGGACGGTATCCAGGCGACCGCCGAGCTGATGGGCGACGAGCCGATGGGCGACGAGCCCGGAGGCGGAGACGGAGACAGGGACTCCGACGGGGCCACCGACCCGCATGTGCCGCGCGTGCTCATCCTCACCACCTTCGATCTCGACGAGCACGTGTACGACGCGCTCGCGGCCGGGGCAAGCGGGTTCCTCCTCAAGGACGTCACCGCGGAACGGCTCTTCGAGGCCGTACGGGTCGTCGCCGCCGGAGAGGCCCTGCTCGC
This sequence comes from Streptomyces sp. NPDC029292, assembly GCF_055569295.1. Classification (NCBI taxonomy): domain Bacteria; kingdom Bacillati; phylum Actinomycetota; class Actinomycetes; order Kitasatosporales; family Streptomycetaceae; genus Streptomyces; species Streptomyces sp. NPDC029292. The sequence goes on along the minus strand of NZ_JBVHXR010000018.1, from coordinate 254,940 downwards.
GCCCGCCATCACGCGCCGGCTGATCGCGGAGTTCGCCCGGCTGAAGCCCCGGGCGCCCACCCGGAAGACGCTGGACGTGCTGACCCCGCGCGAGACGGAGGTGCTGCGGCTGCTCGCCGAGGGGCTGTCCAACCCCGAGATCGCACTGCGGCTGCACGTCGGCGAGGAGACCGTGAAGACGCACGTCAGCCGCGTCCTGTCCAAGCTCGGACTGCGCGATCGCACGCAGGCGGTCGTGACGGCGTACGAGACGGGGCTGGTCGTACCGCGGACGGCGAACCCCGAGCCGTTTGGGAGGCCCTAGGAAGGAGCCGCTCGGGAGGAGCCGTTCGGGAGGCCCCAGGAAGGAGCCGCTCGGGCAGCCCTGGGAAGGGGCAGGCCTTGGTGACGCAGCCGCACGCCAGCATTCCGATCACCGCCGCCCAGCCCCAACTCACCAGCGCTCCCTGGGCCTTGGGCGGCAGGGCGGGGCCGGGGACGACGAGCAGGGCGACCAGTGGCAGTGTCATGAGGGTGCCCGCCTTGGTCGCGGCCTGACCGAAACGGCGGATCCAGATCGGCAGGCAGATGCCGAGGGTGAAGACGCAGGCGCCGAGCGCGTAGTGGTCCGCCATGAGGTGGCCGAGCAGCGTCGAGACTCCGGCCACGGCGGGCAGCAGTACGAGGGCCGTGAGCCGTCCGCGGACGTCCGCGGTCCGCTGGGTACCGGCCAGAGTGAGGGTCAGGACGACCGCAAGGACGAGGATGTCGGTGTGCAGTCCGGCGGCACTCTCCAGCCACAGGGCTGCGGCCCAACAGAGCAGCACGGCCGTCATGGTCAGCGTCGCTTCGTAAGCATTACGTATTAGTTTGACGGTCACTATGCAGATAGTATGGGCATTGAAGCCTTGCAGATAGTACGTCGTCGCGTACGATCTTCTCATGGACCATCTCGCGTACGCCGCCCAGATCCGCCGCGGCACCGTGCGGCTCAACCGTCGGCTGCGGCAGGAGCGGGCGGACGGCGGGCTCAGCCCGAACCAACTGGGGGTGCTCGGGCATCTGCGTCGGCACGGGGCGGCGACGCCCGGCGAGGTCGCGGCGGCCGAGCGGCAGCAGCCGCAGTCGCTGACCCGGGTCTTCGCCGAATTGGAGGCGGACGGACTGATCGCCCGCGAGCCCGGCACCACCGACCGGCGCCAGTCCGTGCTCACACTCACCGCGGACGGGCGCCACGCGCTGGAGCGGGACATGGCCGAACGCGACGCCTGGCTGGCCACGGCGCTCGGCACGCTGAGCGAGACCGAGCGCGAGGTGCTGCGCCTCGCGGGCGCGCTGATGGAACGCCTGGCCGACGCGGACGTATCTCCGCAAGGAGAGTGAGCCACCAGTCCCGGTGCGGGACTTCGCGGAGCGGGTGCAGCTCTTCGTCCGTCTTCGCCAGGGAGTTCTGCTGCGCCACGCGCGAGCCGAACTCGACGTGGGAGCGGACCGCCGCGCGGAACGGTTCGTCGTCCGGCAGGTCCGCCTCGTCGAGCGACTCCAGATAGACCCGCACGAAGCGGTCGCGCTGCTCGTCGGTGATCCGCAGTCCGCGGTGCACCTTGCGGTCGCGTTCAGAAGCCCCCGCCGAAGTCCCCTCCCCCGCCGAAGTCGCCGCCCCCGCCGTCCCCGAAACCGCCGCCGAAGTCGCCGGGGTCGAAGTCGGCGCCCGAGACGTCGCCGCCGTCGTAGCCGCCGAAGTCGCCGTAACCGGAGCCGTAGTCGGCCGCGTACGAGGGGCTGGACATCATGCTGCCGAGCACGGTGCCGAAGAGGAGGCCGGGCAGCAGGCCGCCGCCGAAGTAGCCGCCCGCCCAGGGGCCGTAGGCCGGGCCCGCGTCCCAGTACGGGCGGCGGCCGTAGTCCGTCTCGACCTCACGGATCGCCGGGTCGGCACCGTCGGCGAGCCGGGCCTGGTCCGCCGCGCAGACCGGGACCTCGCGGGGCGCGCCGTTGGCGGGCGTCCAGGTCGCGTCGGCGACCGACGGGCCGTGCCGCGGGTCGAAGAAGCAGGGAGCGCGGCGCTCGGGGACCGGGCGGCCCTCGCGGCGCGCGGCGAGCACCGCGAGCGAGAAGCGGCCGTCCTCCAGGGACTGGGTGACGGCGCGTACGTCCTCGGGGCGCTGGGCCGCCGCCATGGACGACTTCGCCTGCTCGTAGGCGTCCAGCGCGCGCTCGTAGTCCGCGCGCATCGCGTCGTCCGCGCCCGGCTCCGCGGGGTGGAAGTCGAGCCGGTCCAGCTCCTCGCCGAACGCGGTGATGTCCTCGTCGACGACCACGCGGAGCTTGTCCAGGGCGGCCCGCTGCTCTTCCTCCTTGCGGCGCCGGCTGCGTCGTACGATCGTGTACGCGCCCGCGCCGCCGGCCACGATCACCGCGCCGACCGCGATCAGCGTGCCCGTGGAGACGCCGCCGGTGTTGGTGCCCCAGCTCGAGGGTGCCGAGCCGCCGATGTTGCTGAGCGCTCGGTTCGTGAAGTCGTTCAGCTGGGTCCTGGTGTCCTCGCCCTGGACGCTGGTGACGAGGTTCTGCACGGCGGCGGGGGACATCACCGCGGAGTCGGCCCGTGCGTCGAAGCGGTTGCCCAGGTGGATCGCGTACAGGCCGGTGATGCCGGTGGAGGTGCGGAGGTTCTGGAAGAGGTTCTGGGTGGGGAAGTCCGCGGGGAGGACGGCCACGAAGAGGGGCTTGTCCGCCTTTTTGATCTTCTGGGCGAGGGAGTCGGCGTCCGCCGCGGAGAGCTGGGAGGCGGCGGCGGGGTCTACGTAAACCGGGCTCTTACGGAGTGCTGTCGCGACCGTTCCCACGTCGCCGGCTGCGTGGGCGGGGGGTGCGGTGAACGCGAGCAGCGCCAAGGCGGCCAGCGCCAGTGCGATCAGCAGGCCTGGGAGTCCTCGAGTGAGTGCGGCCTTCATGTCTTCGAAGCTACCCGAACGTACGCAAAAGTGGGCATTGGGGTGGGTGGGGCGGTGGGGGTGGGGGGGGTCGTTTTCGCCCCCTCCGCCCCCCACCCTTCCCGTGCCTGGGGGCTACGCCCCCAGACCCCCGTGTTGCGCTTCGCGCTCGTCCTCAAACGCCGGACAGGCTATAAGCCTCCTTCAGCTTCGTCACCGCCTCCGCATACCGGCCGGTCAACAGGAGGTGGTCCGCGTCGGCGAAGGGTTTCGCGGTGGCGGGGGTGATGGTTGAGCCGAGGCTCTGCTGGACCAGGAGGCGGGCCTTGGTCACGGCGGTGCGGCCGATGTCGTCCGAGCCGGTCCTCTCCGCCGCCGCGGCCACGAGGGCGAGGGCCTTGAGGGTCGTGGAGCCGCCCTCGGGAACCTTGGTGAGCGTGGTCAGCCCCCAGCCGTAGGGGAACTGTGGATCGTACGACGTGTCACCGACGTTGATCGGCAGCTGGGACTCCGACTTCGGCCAGGTGACGGGGAGCTGACCGGTGAAGGCGCGCTTGCCGTAGAGGACGTCCGCGACGCCGTCGCCCTCCGTGCCCGGCAGCCAGGAGGCGACGAGGGCGTCGATGTCGCCGAGGCGGTCGCCGATGAGCTGCGGGCGGCCGGAGACGATCAGCACCGCGCACTTCATGGCGCCGCACACCTTGTCGACGGCGGCCTGGTCGGCGGCGGACAGTGCGAGGTCGTTGCCGTTGCCCACATCGCCGACGCCCTCGGCGTACGGGGTCTCGCCCACGACGACCACACCGACGTCGTAACCGGCGGTCGAGGCCGAGGCGTCCTTGGAGTAGGTGATCGAGGCGCCGGGGGCGGCTCGGCGCATGCCCTCCAGGATCGTCGTCCCGTCCGTGATCTTTCCGGACGAGCCCTGCCAGGTGATGGTCCAGCCGCCGGTCTGGTTGCCGAGGTCGTCGGCGTTGGAACCGGCGACATACACCTTCTGGGACTTCTTCAGCGGCAGCACACCCTTCGCGTTCTTCAGGAGCACCTGCGACTCGGCCGCCGCCTGACGGGCCACGGCCCGGTGCGCGGGCGAGCCGATCTCCGAGGCGCCGCTCGTGTCCGCGTACGGCTTCTCGAAGAGGCCCAGCTTGAACTTCTGCGTGAGGATGCGCGCCACGGCGTCGTCCACCCGGCTCTCGCTGACGCGGCCCGCCTTCACCTCGTCGATCAGGGTCGTGCGGAAGTCCTTGTACGCATACGGGACCATGATCATGTCGAGGCCCGCGTTGACGGACGTACGGACGTCGGACGCGTAGTCGCCGGGGATCTGGTCGATGGCCGCCCAGTCACTGATGACGAAGCCGTCGAAGCCCATCCGGTCCTTGAGCACACCGTTGATCATGTCCGCGCGGGCGTGCATCTTCACCGGGCCCTGGCCGTCGCCGAGGATGTCGAGCGACGAATAGGACGGCATGACCGAGCCTATGCCGCGGTCGACCGCCGTCTGGTACGGGGCCAGGTGGATGGCCTCCAGCTGCTGCCGGGTGACCTTCGTGACACCCTGGTCGATGGTGTACGAGCCCGTCGTGGACGAGCCGTACACGGTGCCGCCGTCGCCGACGAAGTGCTTGGCGGTGGCCAGCACCTTGTCGTTGTCCTTCAAGTCCTTGCCGCTGCGGGCGCCTTGGAGGCCCTGGATGATCGTCTCCATGGACTTCACGAGGGCGGGGTCCTCGCCGAAGGACTCGTACGAGCGGCCCCAGCGTTCGTCGCGCGTCACGCACAGGCAGGGGGCGAAGTCCCACGGGATGCCGGTGGCGCGGACCTCGGCGGCCGTCACCGCGCCGGTCTGCTGGGCGAGTTGGGGATCACGGGTCGCGCCGATGCCGATGTTGTGCGGCATGATCGTCGAGCCGATGAGGTTGTTGTGGCCGTGCACCGCGTCCACGCCGTAGATCAGCGGGATCTGGAACCGCGTTGCCTGCGCCCGGAGTTGGAAGGCGTCGATCATCTTGGCCCACGCCTCGGGGGTGTTGGGCGTGGGGGTCGAGCCGCCGCCGGAGAGGAGCGAGCCGAGGTCGTACGCCGCGATGTCGCCCTGCGCGGTGAGCGCGCCGCGCTCGGCCTGGGTCATCTGCCCGGCCTTCTCCTCCAGGGACATGCGCGAGACGAGGTCGGCGACCCGCTTCTTCACGGGCAGCTTCGGGTCCAGGTACGGGAGTCCGTGGGCGTCGATGACGACCTGCGGGGTCTCGGCCGGGGCTTTCGCGCCGGTGACCGTGAGCTTGAGCGGGATCGTCTCGGCGGATTCGGCGGACTTGTCCTTCAGCGTGGACACCTGGATCGTCCGCGAGGTGCCGGACGCCGTGCCCGCCGGGAAGGTGACCTCGCCCTTGACCGGCGCGTAGTCCTTGCCGGACTCGGCAGTGCCGCCCGCGCTCTCGTACGCGACGGTCACGGGCTCGTCGATCGGGGCGGCGCCGGTGGTGGCGACGGAGACCTTCACGGCGGCCGTGCCGCCCTCCTTCACCGGGTACACGGCGGAGTCGGTGGTGACGGAGGCCCGCAGGGACTGGTCGGCCTTGCCGTACAACTCGACGTCGTCCATGGCGAACTGGCCCTTGACGCCGACCGGGAGCGTGACGGCGTAGCCCCACATCTGGGTGAGGCCGAGGACCTGGTCGATGCCGCCGACGGGCTGGTAGTCCGTGCGATACGTGAAGTCGGTGAACGGGATCTCGATCTGTTTCCAGCCGGTGAAGTCGTCGGTGAAGGACGTCGTCCACAGCTCGGAGGCCTCGCCGTTGGCGCCGCCGTCCTTGATCTCGAAGGCGATCTTCTTGGCGTTGTTCTGGCCGTCCCACCAGAAGCGGATGCCCTTGTGCGTGGACCAGTCGTGGGCCGGCTGGGCGTAGGCGAAGTCGTGGGTGAAGCCGCCGTAGCCGCTGATGTCGTACGTCCCGGAGAGGACCTTGGCACCCTCGGGGGCGTCGGCGCGGGCGGTCAGGGCCAGTTGGGGCGGGTCGTCGGCGTCGCTGCCCCAGGTGAAGATGCCGTCGGCGGGCGGATTCGCGAACGGAACCTCGCCCTCGAAGGTGTCCACGGGGACGGGGGGCGGGTCGTCGGCCCCGGCGGCGGCGCCGGCGGAGGCCAGGGGCAGCAGCCCGGTGAGCAAGGCGGCGGAGACGAGCAGGGCGGTTCTTCGCATGGACCTTCCCTCGGCTCTCGTGAATCCACTTCGGTGAGCGTCAGTGAACTTCAGCGATCCTCAGTAATCCTCTTGAGTACTCTTACGACTTAGATCACGGCGTGAGTTAACTGACGTCCCGGGAACCCGTCAAGACTTCACGTCAGAACCGGTACACAGCCAAGGGGCGGCCGGATCAGGGCTGTTGTTCCTTCAGTCTTTGAACGCGCACCCCCTTGACGCGCGCCCGCAGCCGTCATTTACTCACGCCTCGCACGCCCCACTCCCCCACTCCCAGAAGGGCGGCGCACATGAGCCTCCTGAGAAGACCCACCCGGACGGCACGGCTGCTGCTGGCCGGGCTGCTGACGACCGCCGGACTCACGACTGTCGGCTCCGTGCCCGCGCACGCGGCGGGCGAGCAGGTCACGGCCTGGCTGACCACGACGGACGACAGCGGCGGCCGCCATGTCACCCGCGGATTGCAGGCGCAAACCCCCTTCGCCTTCCAGTCCGGCAGCGGCGGCAGCGGCGAGAACATCACCGTCGACGAGAACACCCGCTACCAGACCTTCACCGGCGGCGGCGCGTCCTTCACGGACACCGCGGCCTGGCTGATGAACAGCAGCGGCGCGCTGTCGCAGACCACGCGCAGCGCCACGATGACGAAGCTGTTCTCACCGACCGACGGCATCGGCCTGTCCTTCCTGCGCAATCCGATGGGCGCGTCGGATCTGGCGCGGTACGGCTACACGTACGACGACGTGCCGGCCGGGCAGACCGACCCGAACCTGACCCAGTTCTCGATCGCACACGACCTCGCGGACGTGGTGCCGCTGACGAAACAGGCCCTCCAGCTGAACCCCTCGCTGACCGTGATGGCCTCGCCGTGGACGGCGCCGGCCTGGATGAAGGACAGCGGGTCGCTCAACGGCGGGTGGCTGAAATCAGAGGACTACGGGGCGTACGCCTCGTACTTCGTGAAGTACCTCCAGGCGTACCGCGATCAGGGTGTGCCGGTGTCGTACGTGACGGCGCAGAACGAGCCGACGTGCTGCTCCGGGTACCCGTCGATGAGCTGGAACGCCTCGGGCCTCGCGTACTTCACGAAGAGCGAGCTGCTGCCGAAGCTCCAGGCCGCGGGGCTGTCCACGAAGGTGCTGGCGCACGACTGGAACTGGGACGTGTACGACTCGTACGCCGCCCAGACCGTCGACGACGCGGCGGTGCGCTCGCACCCGAACTTCGGCGGGATCGCGTGGCACGGCTACGGCGGCGACGTCACCAAGCAGACCACCGTGCACAACCAGTACCCCGCGCTGGACGCGTTCGGGACCGAGCACTCGGGCGGTACCTGGATCGCCAACCAGCAGCGCGAGGACATGCTCAACATCGTCGACTACACCCGGAACTGGGCGAAGTCGGTGACGAAGTGGTCGCTGGCCGTGGACCAGAACATGGGCCCGCACAACGGAGGTTGCGGCACCTGCACGGGTCTCATCACGGTCCACAACGGTGACGGGCAGAGCGGGACGGTCGACTACACCATCGAGTACTACACGATGGGGCATCTGACGAAGTTCGTACGGCCGGGCGCGCAGCGCATCGCGTCGACCGCGAGCTCCTCCGTCCCGAACGTCGCGTGGCGCAACCCGGACGGTTCGAAGGCGCTGATCGCCTACAACGACGCGTCGGCCGCGAAGACCGTGACCATCAACTGGGGCTCGCAGCACGCGACGTACTCGCTGCCGGGCAAGACGTCGGCCACGTTCACCTGGTCGGGGACGCAGGCGGGCGGCGGCGACCAGTCGGGAGCCTTCGTCGGGCTCGCGGGCAAGTGCCTCGACGTGGCGGGCGGTTCCAGCGCCAACGGAACCGCCGTGCAGCTCTACGACTGCAACGGTTCGACGGCCCAGAACTGGACGGTGAAGGCAGACGGTTCGATCCAGGCGCTGGGCAAGTGCCTGGACGTGACGTCCGCGTCGACCGCCGACGGCGCGAAGGTCCAGCTCTACGACTGTAACGGTACGGGCGCACAACGCTGGTCGTACAACTCTTCGACGGGAGACGTGGTCAATACTGCTGCCAACAAGTGCCTCGACGTGACGGACAGCTCGTCGGCGAACGGGGCGCGGGCGCAGATCTGGAGCTGCACGGGGGCCGCCAACCAGAAGTGGCGGCTGCAGTAGGCCCTTGCACTCCTTGCGGTGGAGGAGGCGGGTCCATGCGACGTCGTTGGGCGGGCGTGGCGGGCGTGCTGGCGGGGCTCGGGCTGCTGAGCGGTTGCAGTCCGGCCTGGCTGCCGCTCGCCGCGGTGTGGCCCGGCGCGGACGGACAGCCGGTCGTGGCGATCCGTCCGTGCGGCGGCGATCACGCGAAGGACCTCGACCTCAGGAGCTGGGCCGAGGACGCCTACGTCGAGGACGAGCACGGTGAGCTGATCGACAACCCCACCAGCACGGCGTCCCCCGGGCAGGAGGACACAAACTGGGACGTGGCGAGCGGAGTCGAGGTCGGCAGGATCACCTTCCCGCTGTTCTCGCCCCCGTCCGCCTGGCAGGTGCGGAAGACCGGGCAGCAGAGACTGCTGCCCGGTCGTGCGTACGCCCTGCACTTCACCGGCGCGCGCACGGGCTGGTCGCCGTACGACGGCGACCTCACTTTCAGCGCCGAGGACCTCGCCTCACTGCGCCCCGGCCAGGTCTGGGCCGACGGCCGCGCGATGAGCCGCGGCGAGTTCGAGAAACTCGCCGCGAACTCCTGCTGAAGCGAGGACTCCTGAAGTGAGGACTCCCGCTGCAGCGGGCCTGCGCCACGGTTGTCGAAGCCGGCCCACGCCACGGGCCCTGAAGCGGTACTACTTCGCCGGCTCCACCCCGGCCCGCAGCAGCCCGTACGTGTACGCGTCCTCCAGTGCCTGCCAGGACGCGGCGATGACGTTCTCGGCCACGCCGACCGTGGACCACTCGCCCGCGCCGTCGGACGTGGAGATCAGGACGCGCGTCGTGGACTGGGTGCCGTGCTTGCCCTCCAGGATGCGGACCTTGTAGTCGACGAGCTCCAGCTTGGCGAGCTGGGGGTAGATCTTCTCCAGGGCCACCCGGAGGGCGCGGTCGAGGGCGTTGACCGGGCCGTTGCCCTCCGCCGTGGCGACGATGCGCTCGCCCTTGGCGAAGAGCTTGACCGTGGCCTCGTTGGCGTGGCTGCCGTCGGGGCGGTCCTCGACGATGGCCCGCCAGGACTCGACCTGGAAGTACGTGCGGGGCCTGCCTTCGACCTCGGCACGCAGGAGGAGTTCGAAGGACGCGTCCGCCGCCTCGAACGTGTAGCCCTTGAGCTCGCGCTCCTTCACGCGTTCCACGATCCTGCCCACCAGCTCGCGGTCGCCGCTGATGTCGATGCCGAGCTCTTTGCCCTTGAGCTCGACGGAGGCGCGGCCCGCCATGTCGGAGACCAGCATCCGCATGGTGTTGCCGACCTGCTCGGGTTCGATGTGCTGGTACAGGGCCGGATCGACCTTGATCGCAGAGGCGTGCAGGCCCCCCTTGTGGGCGAAGGCGGAGACGCCCACGTACGGCTGGTGCGTGGCGGGGGTGAGGTTGACGACCTCGGCGATCGCGTGCGAGATCCTCGTCATCTCGCGCAGGGCGCCTTCGGGGAGCACCTTCTTGCCGTACTTCAGCTCCAGCGCCGCCACCACCGGGAACAGGTTCGAGTTGCCGACCCGCTCGCCGTAGCCGTTGGCCGTGCACTGCACGTGGGTCGCGCCCGCGTCCACCGCGGCCAGGGTGTTCGCGACCGCGCAGCCCGTGTCGTCCTGGGCGTGGATGCCGAGCCGGGCGCCGGTGTCCGCGAGCACCGTGGCGACGACCGCCTGGACCTGGGCCGGGAGCATGCCGCCGTTCGTGTCGCAGAGCACGACCACGTCGGCGCCCGCCTCCGAGGCCGCGCGGACCACGGCCTTCGCGTACTCCGGGTTCGCGCGGTAGCCGTCGAAGAAGTGCTCGCAGTCGACGAAGACCCGGCGGCCGTGGGAGCGGAGGTAGGACACCGTGTCGCGGACCATCTCCAGGTTCTCCTCGAGGGTGGTCCGCAGGGCGAGTTCCACATGGCGGTCGTGGGACTTCGCCACCAACGTGATCACCGGGGCACCGGACTCCAGCAGCCCCTTGACCTGCGGGTCCTCGCTCGCCTTGGCTCCCGCGCGGCGCGTGGAGCCGAACGCCACCAGCTGGGCGTGCTTGAACTCGATCTCCTGCTGGGCACGGGCGAAGAACTCGGTGTCGCGCGGGTTGGCGCCGGGCCAGCCGCCCTCGATGAAGCCCACCCCGAAGTCGTCCAGGTGCCGTGCGATGGCCAGCTTGTCCGCCACCGTGAGGTTGATGCCCTCACGCTGCGCGCCGTCACGCAGGGTCGTGTCGAAGACGTGGAACGAATCGTCGAGCTCGCTGGTTGCGGTCATGGTCTCTGGCTCCTGTGTTGGATCTCGGTCTACCGGAATGACCGGCTCCACCGCCCTCAATGATCCCTCGCGCTCTCCTCCCGGCTTGAGGTGGGCCAGGAAAACGAAAAACCTCTCGCGGGTGCGAGAGGTCTGCGCGCGGGTCGAGGACGACGATGGCCGCCCGTACCTGGTCGTACGTGGCGGTCACTGCGGACCGGCGCGCCTGCTGCCAATAATCATGGCGAACGAGAGCACGGGGGCAGTCTGGCACAGGCCCGCCCCCGAGCTCACCGGTGTCTCAGGATGCGAGCTGCGCGTCCGGCTCCTGCGGCTGCTTCCGGACATCCCCGACCCGGTTCAGGTCCACGTCCCGCGTCTCCCGCATCGTGGTGTACACCACGAGTGAGACGGCCGCGCAAGCCGCCACGTACCAGTAGAAGCCCGACTCGATTCCGCCGTTCTTGAACCACAGGGCGACGTATTCCGCGGTCCCTCCGAAGAGGGAGTTCGCGAGGGCGTACGGCAGGGCGACACCCAGGGCGCGGACGCCGGTGGGGAAGAGTTCGGCCTTCACCACCGCGCTGAGCGCCGTGTACGGGGTGATCATGATCAGCGCGAAAAGGGCGAGGCCGAAGGCCGGCCAGAAGCTGTCCACGCCCGACAGCAAGGTCATCACGGGCACGGTGAGGAAGGTCGCGCAGACGCCGAAGGTGATCAGCATCGGGCGGCGGCCGATCCGGTCGGAGAGCGCTCCGGCGAGCGGCTGGAGGCAGGCGAAGACGAGCAGCGCGAAGAAGGAGACGAGGGTCGCGGTCTGCTTGGACAGGCCCGCGGTGTTCGACAGGTACTTCGTGAGGTACGTCGTGTACGTGTAGTACGCGAGCGTGCCGCCCATGGTGAGGGCGACGACGAGGAACGCCTCGCGCTTGTGCTGCCACAGCGCCCGCAGGGTGCCCTTCTCCCCGCCGGAGGCGTCCTCCTCGTACACCTCGGTCTCCAGCATGGTGCGCCGCAGGTAGAAGACGACCGCCGCGCCGGCGGCTCCGACCACGAACGGGATGCGCCAGCCCCAACTACCCAGCGCATCCTCGGACATGGTGCGCTGGAGGATGATCTGCAGGGCCAGGCCGATGAGTTGGCCGACGGTCATCGACACGTACTGGAAGCTGGAGGCGAAGCCGCGCTTCTTCGGGTCGGTCGCCTCCGTCATGTAGGTGGCGCTGGCCGCGTACTCGCCGCCGACCGAAAGTCCTTGCAGCAGACGGGCGATGAGGAGGACCACCGCACCGCCGTAGCCCGCCACCGCGTAGGTGGGAGCGACGGCGATGAGGATGGCCGAAACCGACATCAGGGTGACGGTCAGCGTCAGCGCGGTCTTGCGTCCCTTGCGGTCGGCGACCCGGCCGAGCAGCCAGCCGCCGACCGGGCGCATGAAGAAGCCGACCGCGAAGATGCCCGCGGTGTTCATCAGTTGGGCCGTGGGGTTCCCGTCGGGGAAGAAGGCCCCCGCGAAGTACGTGGCGAAACTCGCGTACACGAACCAGTCGAACCACTCGACCATGTTGCCGGCCGAACCGACCCAGATCTTCTTCCAGTGCTCTCGTCCCATGTGCGGCCACGGTGCCGGGTGATCGCCGCCGCGACAAGGGCGCCTCGAGTTTTGTTCATTGCGTTCACTGTCCGCGAGCGGCCGGTCAGCCGAGCGACTCGTCGAGGAACTCCCTTACGTGGCCGAGGACTTGACCCCGATCGGTGCCGCGCAGGCCGATCGCCACATGGATGGAGAAGCCGTCGAGGAGGGACCGCAGCCGGGCGGCGAAGCGGTCCGGGTCGAGTGTGCGGAACTCGCCGCGCGAGACGCCCTCGGCGAGCAGCGCCACCAGGTCGCGGTGCCAGGCGCCCTCGATGGCGGCCTGCCGCTCGCGGGCGTCGTCGTCGGCGTTCTGCGAGCGGTTCCAGACCTCCAGCCAGAGCGTCCAGTGCGGGTCGCGGTGGCCGTCGGGGACGTACAGGTCGACGTACGCGTCGAGCCGCTCACGGGCGGTCCCCCGCCCGGCCAGCAGCCGGCTGCGCTCGGCACCGAGCCGGCCCTCGCTCCACTCCAGGGTCCGCAGCAGCAGTTCGTCCTTGGAGTGGAAGTAGTACAGGAGGTGGCCACTGCTCATGCCCACCTCTCGGCCGAGCGCCGCCATGGTGAGCTTCTCCAGACCGCGCTCGGCGATCATGTCCATGGCGGCGGCGAGGACGTCCTCCCGCGGGGGTGCGTTCTTGCGCGCACCGGCCATCCGTGACTCCTGTTGCTCTTCAGACCTTCGGCTGCTGCTGGGTGATGCAGTGGATGCCACCGCCCCCGGCAAAGATCGTACGTGCGTCCACCAGCGTCACCGTCCGCTCCGGGAACAGCCGCCGGAAGATCCCGGCCGCTATCTCGTCGCGCGGGTCGTCGAAGCCGCAGAGCACGACGCCGCCGTTGCAGAGGTAATGGTTGATGTAGGAGTAGTCGGCCCAGTGGCCGTCGGCCTCCAGGACGGTCGGGGCGGGGACCTCGACGACCTCGAGACGGCGGCCGCGCGCGTCGGTCTGCGCCTGGAGCAGCCCGATGATCTCCTTGCTCACCTCGTGGTCGGGGTGCGCCGGGTCCGGCTGGGAGTGCGCGACGACCACACCGGGGCGCGCGAAGGCGGCGACGATGTCGACATGGCCGAGCGTGCCGAAACCGTACGGCGGATAGTCGCCGGTCAGTCCGCGCGGCAGCCAGATCGCCTTGCGGGTGCCGAGCTGGGCGTGGATCTCCGCCTCGACCTGCTCGCGGGTCCAGTCGGGGTTGCGCTCGGGCCCGAGCTGCACGGTCTCGGTGAGCAGCACGGTGCCCTCGCCGTCGACGTGGATCGCGCCGCCCTCGTTGACCAGCTTCGAGGCGTACGTCCGTGCCCCCGCGAGGTCGGAGACGTACGCGCCGATCTTGGAGTCGTGCTCCCAGCAGGCCCAGTCCTGGGCGCCCCAGCCGTTGAACGTCCAGTCCACCGCCGCGAGTTCGCCCTTCCCGTCGGTGAGGAAGGTGGGGCCGATGTCACGCATCCAGGCGTCGTCGAGTTCCCGTTCGACGGTGTCGATGTCGGCGCCGAGGAGCTCGGAGGCTTCCCTGGACTGTCCCGGACCGCACACGACCGTGACCGGCTCGAAGCGGCGGATCGTACGGGCCACCGCCGCCCAGGCCGCCCGCGACTCGGCGAGGTCGTCCGGGGTGTCGAAGGTGGGGTTGGAGCCCGGCCACGCCATCCAGGTGCGCTCGTGCGGGGTCCACTCTGCGGGCATTCGGAAGCCGTCGGCGGCAGCAGACATGGGTGATCCTTAGAGGAAGTACAGGCGGTTGAGAGACACGGAGTCGGCGGGTTCGGAGCGCAGCGGGTCGCCGTCGAGGGTGACCAGGCCGGTGCGCTGGTCGACGTCGACCGCTCCGGTGCGGGAGTTGAGCCGCAGGTCGGCCGGGCCGATGCCGCGGGTGCCGCGGACGGCGACCCGTCGGCGGCGCGTCGGCATACGGTCGTTGCCCTGGTCGAGCGCCGCCTGCGCCACGAAGGCCACCGAGATCTCGGCGGGCGTCGCGCCGTGCGCCCCGAACTGCGGTCCCAGGACGAGGGGTTCGCAGGTGTCGGTGGCCGCGTTCGGGTCGCCGACGACGCCGTACGCCGGGAAGCCGGACTTCAGGACCAGTTGTGGCTTGGCGCCGAAGAACTCGGGCCGCCACAGCACGATGTCGGCGAGCTTGCCGACCTCGATGGAGCCGACCTCGTGCGAGAGTCCGTGCGCGATGGCGGGATTGATGGTCAGCTTCGCCATGTAGCGCAGCACGCGTTCGTTGTCGTGGTCCTCGGGGGCACCGAACTCGGCCTTCATCTTCCCGGCCATCGCGAAGGTCCGGCGTACGGTCTCGCCCGCGCGGCCCATGCCCTGCGCGTCCGAGGACGTGATGCCGATGGCGCCCAGGTCGTGCAGGACGTCCTCGGCGCCCATCGTCCCCGCCCGGATCCGGTCGCGCGCCATCGCCGCGTCGCCGGGCAGGTCGGTCTTCAGGTCGTGGACGGAGACGATCATCCCGTAGTGCTCGGCGACCGCGTCCCGGCCGAAGGGCAGGGTCGGGTTGGTGGAGGAGCCGATGACGTTCGCGACTCCCGCCATCTTCAGCACGTTCGGCACGTGTCCGCCGCCGCAGCCCTCGATGTGGAAGGCGTGGATCGTGCGCCCGTCGAGGACCCGCAGCGTGTCCTCGACCGACAGGCATTCGTTCAGCCCGTCGCTGTGCAGGGCGACTTGGACGTCGTGCTCCTCGGCGACGCGCAGCGCGGTGTCCAGGGCGCGGGTGTGGGCGCCCATGTCCTCGTGCACCTTGAAACCGGAGGCTCCGCCCTCGGCGAGGGCCTCGACCAGGGGCGCGTCCGAGGACGACGAACCCCGGCCCAGGAAGCCGATGTTGACGGGCCAGGCGTCGAAGGCGCTGAAGGCGTGGCGCAGCGCCCAGGGCGAGTTGACTCCGACGCCCCACACCGGGCCGAACTCCTGGCCGATGATCGTGGTCACCCCGGAGGCCAGCGAGGCCTCCATGATGCGCGGCGACAGCAGGTGGACGTGCGTGTCCACGGCGCCGGCGGTGGCGATGAGCCCCTCGCCGGACACGATGGACGTGCCCGTACCGACCACCACGTCGACGCCGTCGAGGGTGTCGGGGTTCCCGGCCCGCCCGATCGAGCAGATCCGCCCCTCGCGGATACCGATGGAGACCTTCCGGATCCCCTGGGCCGCGTCGATCACCACGACATTGCTGATGACGACGTCGCAGGTCTCGCGGACGGCGGCGGCCTTGAGGTGCAACCCGTCGCGGGCCGTCTTGCCGAAGCCCGCCAGGAATTCGTCGCCGTGCTTCTGGGCGTCGGACTCGACGCGGATCGTCAGCCCCGAGTCGCCCAGGCGAACGCGGTCGCCCGCGCGCGGACCATGGGTGGCGGCGTACTCGTACGGATTCATCGTTCCGCTCCTCGTTCCGCTCCTAGATATCCGCAGGCGGCGGCCCTGCGCAGAGCCTCTTCCTTCGCCCCCGGCGCGTCCAGCGGTCCGTCGACCAGCCCCGCGAACCCGATCGCGATCCGCTCGCCCCCGATGGGCAGCAGCCCGACCTCGACGCTGTCGCCCGGCCCGAAGCGCACCGACGATCCGGCGGGAACGGCGAGCCGCATCCCGTAGGCGGTCGCGCGCTCGAAGTCGAGCCGCGGGTTGGCCTCGAAGAAGTGGAAGTGTGAGGTGACGGAGACCGGCACGGTGGCCGTGTTGGTGACGAGGAGCCGTACGGCGGCCTCCGGCTCGGCGTGCTCCGGTCCCGGCAGCAGCGCGCCCGGGGCCTGATCCCCCAGCCCGCCCCCGATGGGATCCGACACCACCGCGAGCCGCGAGCCGTCGTCGAAGACGGCCTCGACATGCACCTCGGTGACGACATCGGCGACGCCCGGCAGCACGTCGTCCGGACCGAGCACGGCCCGCGCCACGGCGATCGCCTCGGCGAGCCTGCGCCCGTCGCGAGCGGCCTCGCAGACGGTGTCGGCGATGAGAGCGGTCGCCTCCGGGACGTTGAGCCTGAGACCGCGAGCCTTGCGCGCGCGGGCCAGCTCGGCGGCCCCGAAGAGCAGCAGCCGGTCACGCTCCGTGGGGGTCAGTCTCACGACGCGACACCTCCTTGCCTTCCACGATTTAGAACACCACTCTAACCAAGAGATTCACAAGACGGAAACATTGACTGGCCACCATTACTCAGTACACATTGAACGTCGCTCTAACTCGCAGGCGGCCGATCGAAGGAGACCAGCCATGCCGATAGAACAGCGCGGCGTCGACACCATCCCGGACGAGGAGCGCACCAGCGGGCCGCGCGACCTCGTGTCGATCCTGCTGGGGTCCAATCTCTGTCTCGGCGTGATCATCTTCGGCTGGCTGCCGCCGTCCTTCGGGCTCGGCTGGTGGGCGTCGGTGAGCTCGATCGTGGCGGGCACGGTGGTCGGGACTGCGCTCACGGCCCCGCTCGCCCTGGTGTCCCTGCGCACGGCGACGAACCTCTCGACCTCCTCCGGCGCCCAGTTCGGCGTGCGGGGACGCCTGGTCGGCTCGGTGGTCGGCCTGCTCCTCGCCCTCGGCTACACCGCGCTGACCGTCTGGATCGGCGGCGATGTGATGGTGAGCGTCCTGAACCGGCTCTTCGGGCTGCCGGTGAGCGGTCTCTCGTACGCCGTGGTCTACGCGCTGCTCGCCGCCGCCACCGTCACGGGCGCGGTGTACGGCTACCGCGTACTGCTCGCCATGTCCCGCGTGCTGGCGATCGGCATGACGGCGCTCCTGGTGGTGGGCGTGATCGCGTACGCCCCGCACTTCACCACCGCCGCGCTCCCGGAGACCGGTGGCTATCTGCTCGGCTCCTTCTGGCCGACCTGGCTGCTGGCGGCGGTGGCGGCGGGCCTGTCCGGGCCGATCGCGTTCATCACCCTGCTCGGCGACTACACGCGCTACATCTCCCCGTCCCGCCACTCCTCCCGAACGGTCCTGCACGCCACCTGGCTGGGGCTGATCGCCGGTCTCCTCGTCCCCCAGCTCTTCGGCACCTTCACGGCGTACGCGGCCCGCGCGGCCCTCGACTACGCGGGGCCGCTGGTCTCCGCCTCCCCCGCCTGGTACCTGGTCCCGCTGCTGCTCGCCGCCTCCGCGGGCTCGGTCGGCAACGCGGGTCTGATGCTCTACTCCATGGGTCTCGACCTCGACGCGATCCTGCCCCGTGCCTCGCGCGCCCGCGCCACCTGCACGGTCGCCGTGGTCGCCACGGTCTGCGTCTTCGTCGGCCACTACGCCTGGAACGCGCAGTCCGCGATGACGTCCTTCGTGCTGCTGCTGACCGCGATCGGCACCCCCTGGGCGGTCATCACCCTCATCGGCTTCGCCCGCTGCCGCGGCGTGTACGACCCGGACGCCCTCCAGGTCTTCAACCGGCGCTCCCGGGGCGGGGTTTACTGGTACCGGGGCGGCTGGAACCTCCAGGCCACCGCGTCATGGGCGCTGGGTGCCTTCGTCGGACTGCTGGCGGTCTCGCTCCCCTCGTACCAGGGTCCGCTGCTGTCGGTGACGGGCGGGGTGGACTGCAGCTTCGTGCTGTCAGGGGTGGTGGGCGGTCTGGCCTATCTCGCGCTCGCCCCGCGCCCCGACCGGGCGCCGACGCCCGCGGAGGCCGAGCGGTCGACGGTGGCGTCGTGACACGCGGGAAGGCTTCACAACGCCCGGCGGGAGAGGGTCGTAGCGCTCGGCGGGAAAGCGTCGCGGCGCCCGACAGGAGGGCTACATGACGCCTGACGGGAAGGCGTCGTAACGCCCGGCAGGAAGGCTGAATGCCCCCCGGCGCGAAGGCGCCGCAACGCCCGGCAGGAGCGCTTCATCACGCCCGGCGCGAAGGCGCCGCAACGCCCTGCCGCAAACGAGAAGGGGCCCGCCCCGGTCACACACCGGCGCGGGCCCCGTCTCACGGGCACTCGGGTCAGCCCAGGGGGTGCATCCACCCTTGCTTGTCCTCGGCGACGCCCCGCTGGATGTCCAGCAGCGCCTCGCGCAGCTTCAGGGTGACCTTGCCGGGCTCGCCGCCCGACTGCTGCCACTCACCGCCGGCGCGCTTGACCGTGCCGACGGGGGTGATGACGGCGGCGGTGCCGCAGGCGAAGACCTCGGTCAGGGTGCCGTTCTCGGTGTCGCGCTGCCACTGGTCGATGGAGACGCGGCCCTCCTCGGCCGTGTAGCCGAGGTCGCGGGCGAGGGTGAGCAGGGAGTCGCGGGTGACGCCCTCCAGGATGGAGCCGGTGAGCGACGGGGTGATGATCTTGTCGCCGTACACGAAGTACAGGTTCATGCCGCCGAGTTCCTCGACCCACTTGTGCTCGACGGCGTCGAGGTAGGCGACCTGGGCGCAGCCCTGGGCGGCGGCCTCGGCCTGCGCGAGCAGGGAGGCGGCGTAGTTGCCGCCGGTCTTGGCGTCACCCATGCCGCCGGGGACGGCGCGGACGCGGTCCTCGGAGAGCCAGATCGACACCGGCTTCACGCCACCCGGGAAGTACGCGCCCGCGGGGGACGCGATGACGAGGAAGAGGTACTCGTTGGCGGGCTTCACGCCCAGGCCGACCTCGGTCGCGATCATGAACGGGCGCAGATAGAGGGACTCCTCGCCACCGTGCGCCGGGACCCAGTCGCGGTCCTGCTGCACGAGCACGTCACAGGCCTTGATGAACGTCTCGACCGGCAGCTCCGGCATGCCCAGACGACGGGCGGACGCCTGGAAGCGCTTGGCGTTCTTGTCCGGGCGGAAGCTGGCGACCGAGCCGTCGGGCTGGCGGTACGCCTTGAGTCCCTCGAAGATCTCCTGCGCGTAGTGCAGGGTCATGTTCGCGGGGTCGAGGGAGAGCGGGCCGTACGGAACGAGCTGGCCGTCGTGCCAGCCCCGTCCCTCCGTCCACTTGATGGTCACCATGTGGTCGGTGAAGTGGCGGCCGAATCCGGGGTTGACCAGGATCGCCTCGCGCTCCGCGGCGGAGAGCGGACTGGCGGAGGGCTTGAGCTCGATCGTGGGCGTCGTCATGAGTGTTGTCCTTCACCGGTTGTGTGTGACGGGCCGCGCTCACGCCTGTACTGCCAGTGGCCAGTGCTAGGACGTCCGAGCATTCCCTCATTCCGCGGCTCCTCGTTCGATTATCGCGTGCGGGGCCCTGGGGACGAAATGGCTCGGATGGTTGCGACGTGAGGCACTATCTGCGGATAACTCGTTCGTGTGATGTTCGGCCCCCGAGCTTGCGGTCCGATGCGAGAGTCGACGTACCGTGATCACGCGACTTGGAACGTCGGGCACGGCGCCAGCGTGCGGGGCCCCTGCTCCACCAGCGAGATGGTTCAGGGCCTCCCCGTCGCCTCTGGCCGCGTCCATATGGCCGAGTCGCCAGGGACTCCGCCCGCCCGGATCGGACCACGGACAGGATCCATGTTGCCGCCTGGGATGCGAAAGCGGACGACCAGTGCGCCCAAGACCGTTCGGGGCGTGCCAGTACGAGGGATCGCTCTCGAGTACTGCCAAGGAACGGTTGATGGTGGCACCCGGTAACCGGTGCCCAACACAGGAAGCCGCCGGGCCCATGCGACCCGGCGGCTAGCGTGAGAGTCGACGGGTCAGCCGGCTACTCGTACGGCGAGCGCGTCGCCGATTTCGTCGGTCGAGCGGGCGGGCTGCCCGACGCGCTCCGCGAGGTCGGCGGCGACGGCGTCCTCGACGCGGGCGGCCTCGGTCTCGTAGCCGAGGTGACGCAGCAGGAGGGCGACGGACAGGACGGTGGCGCTGGGGTCGGCCTTGCCCTGGCCCGCGATGTCGGGCGCCGAGCCGTGCACGGGCTCGAACATCGAGGGGAACTCGCCGCTCGGGTTGATGTTGCCCGAGGCGGCGACGCCGATGCCGCCGGAGACGGCCGCGGCGAGGTCGGTGATGATGTCGCCGAAGAGGTTGTCGGTGACGATCACGTCGAAGCGGCCGGGGTCGGTGACGAGGTAGATCGTCGCGGCGTCGACGTGGATGTAGTCGGTGGTGACCTCGGGGAAGTCCTTGGCCACCTCGTTGAAGACGTTCGTCCAGAGGTGACCCGCGAAGGCCAGCACGTTGTTCTTGTGGACCAGCGTCAGCTTCTTGCGCGGACGGGCCTGCGCGCGGGCGAAGGCGTCGCGGACGACACGCTCGACGCCGAACGCCGTGTTGACGGAGACCTCGGTGGCGACCTCGTGCGGCGTGCCCTTGCGGATGGTGCCGCCATTGCCCGTGTACGGGCCCTCGGTGCCCTCGCGGACCACGATGAAGTCGATCTCCGGCTGGCCCGCCAGCGGCGTGGGGACACCCGGGAGGAGCTTCGACGGGCGGAGGTTGACGTGGTGGTCGAAGAGGAAGCGGAGCTTCAGCAGGAAGCCGCGCTCCAGCACGCCGGAGGGGACGGACGGGTCGCCGATCGCGCCGAGCAGGATGGCGTCGTGCTGCTTGAGGGCCTCGACGTCCGCGTCGGTGAGGGTCTCACCGGTGGCGTGGTAGCGCTTGGCGCCGAAGTCGAATTCCTTGGTCTCCAGCTTCACATCCTGCGGGAGGACGGCGGAGAGGACCTTGAGACCCTGGGCCACGACTTCCTGGCCGATGCCGTCACCGGGGATCACTGCGAGATCGATGCTGCGAGACATGACGGCACCGTACTCCTTGTCCCATGGAATGACACGCCATGTCCGCCATACGGACACGCCGGTGTCGGCAGGTGCCCACCCATCACCTCCCGTTCACCCGTACGTATGGCGGGTGTTGGGACTTGCTGGGAAGTTCACCACCATGGACCTTCCCGACTTCGGCATTCCGCCGCAGCTCGCGCGCCGGATGAACATGGCGGAGCAGCACGAGTACCTGCGGACGAAGCTCACCCGCCGCCGCGCACTGGTGACCGCGGGCGCGCTGGCGGGCGGCGGACTGCTGGCGGGCTGCCCCTCGGGGACGGAGACGCGCACGTCCACCCCGGGGTCGAGCCCCGCCGCCGGACAGGTGCACGGCTCCGTCGTCGCCCCCTTCGGCCGCCACCTCGCCTTCGGCGCCGACCCGAAGACCCAGATGCGGATCTCCTGGCAGGTGCCGTTCGCGGTCAGGAAGCCGTACGTCCGCGTGGGGTTGAAGCCCGAGGACCTGAGCCGGAAGATCGAGGCCGAGGTCCGCGACCTGCACACGCCGGGGCTCACGGGGCAGCGGCCGGCGCTGGACCAGTACTACCTGCACGTGGCGCTCGACGGCCTCCGCCCCGGAACGACGTACTACTACGGCGTCGGCCACGACGGATTCGACCCCGCGTCCCGGGAGCGGCTCTCCACGGTCGGCTCCTTCCGCACGGCGCCCGCCGGTCCCGAGAAGTTCGTCTTCACCGCCTTCGGCGACCAGGGCGTCACCCCCGACGCGCTCGCCAACGACCGCGTACTCCTCGGCCGGCACCCGGCCTTCCATCTGCACGCGGGCGACATCTGCTACGCGGACGTGACCGGCCTCGGCAAGACTTCGGACGGCTACGACCCCAGCAGCTGGGACCTGTTCCTCAAACAGACCGAGTCGGTGGCGAAGTCGGTTCCGTGGATGGTGACGACCGGCAACCACGACATGGAGGCCTGGTACTCGTCGAACGGGTACGGAGGGCAGTCGGCGCGCTGGTCGCTCCCGGACAACGGCTTCGACGCGCGGAAGGCGCCGGGCGTCTACTCGTTCACGTACGGCAATGTCGGGATCGTGGCGCTGGACGCGAACGACGTGTCGTACGAGATCCCCGCCAACCGGGGCTACACGGACGGCCGGCAGACGGCCTGGCTCGACCAGCGGCTCGGTGAGCTGCGCGGGGCCGTCGACTTCGTCGTGGTCTTCTTCCACCACTGCGCCTACTCGACGTCGACGCACGCCTCCGACGGGGGCGTACGGGACGCCTGGCTGCCGCTGTTCGCCAAGCACCAGGTGGACCTGGTGATCAACGGGCACAACCACGTGTACGAGCGGACCGACGCCATCAAGGGCGGCACGGTGGGCAGGCCGGTGCCGGTGGGCGGGTCGACCGATCCGACGCGGGACGGGATCGTGTACGTCACGGCGGGCGGGGCGGGCAAGAGCCTGTACAGCTTCCCCGTCGGGGTCGAGGACAGCTACGAGGGGAAGGTCGCTCCCCACGAGTCCGTGGACACCTTCCACTGGACGAAGTCGCAGCACCAGCAGACGGCCACCGTGGAGTGGTCGCGCGTGCGGTACACCGGCTACTCCTTCCTCTCGGTGGAGGCGGAGACCGGCGCGACGCCGAAGCTCAAGGTGTCCGCGCTCGCGCAGAGCGGCGAGCGCGTCGACTACTTCGAGGTGCGGCGCGGGGCGTAGGCCCCACGCCGCACCCCGTGCGGGTGCGGCTCCCGGTATGAGGGGGTGCGGACGGGTCAGTGCCCCGTCGCACCGCCGTTGTCCCTGCGGTCGAGGGCGCGCTGCAGGGCAGCGGCGGCGTTCTTGCGCTCGGACTCGCTGGTACGGGAAACGTGGCGGACTCGGCGGCGGACGGTCGTCTCGGCCATGATGAATCGACTCCTTGCCTCCGGATGCGGGACAGCCGGAAGTGCGATGAGGGATTACGAGACGCCGGAAGGGGCGGGGAGCGGTGCCGCAGGGGTTGCCTGCCAAGGGCTCCGGCTCACGACCGCCATTCGCTTGGTCGAGCGAGACGTTCGGCTCCTACAAAGCTAAGTGAGGACGGAGCATCTGTCTCCACAATTACTCGGACTTCCTACTATCTGAGACGGTGGATTGAGCCACACCGCTCTGACCTGGGACGACGGCCCGCACGGCGTCACCCGCCGGGGAGGTCACACCTGCCGGGGGTGCAGCGCCCGCAGCTCCCTGATCAGCGCGCGGACGGCGAGCGTCGTGGCGAGCTCGGGTGTGGTGACGTATCCGACGGAGCGTGTCGGGCGCTCCGGACCGAGATCAGTGATCTCCGTTGTGAGCGGTGCACTCGTGAGGGACAGCGCGGGCATGATGGCCATTCCGAGACCACTACTCACCATCGAGAGCACTGCTCCGTCGTCCTCGGCGCTGACTGTCGCGCACGGGATCCAGTCCTGCGCGGCCCACCAAGTCCGCGTGTAGGAAGAGCAGTTCTCGGTCCAGTCGACCAACGGGAGCGAGCGCGGGTCCGGGTGACCGGCCGGGTGCACCAGGGAGTACGGCTCCTGAAGGAGTACGTCGCCGATCAGCTCCGGCGGCACGGGGGTGCTCGTGCCGAGGGTGGCTATCCCGACGTCCGCCCGGCCCTCGGCCACCTCCCCCGCCGTGCCGGGCCCGACCTCCCGTACGACGCGGACGGTCGGCTCGATCCCGGGGTGCCGGGCGGCCAGCCGTTCCAGCGCGGGCGGCAGCAGATGCAGCGCCGCGCTGCGGAAGGCGGCGATCCGCAGCGGCCCGGCCACGGTGTCCCCGCCGTCGGGCCCCGCGCCCGCGCCCCGCGCCTCCGCGACCAGCGTGTCCAGCATCCGCAGCACCCGCCGCGCGTGCGTCACCGCCCGCTCCCCCGCGGCCGTGGGACGCGCCCCGCGCCGCCCGCGCTCGAACAGCACGACACCCACCTTGCGTTCGATGCCGCGCACCGCGTGCGAGACCGCGGACTGCGTCATGCCGAGCGTGCCGGCCGCCGCCGAGAAGCCGCCCTCGCGGGCGACGGCCACGATGGTCCGCAGTTCCTGCGGTGCGAGGTCGGCTGTCGCCATCGGGGCTCCCACCTGGTGCCAACTGGTTCCATGAGGACGGCTCATGGATGCGGCCGTTCCATGAGCGCAACCCTCTGCCCGGGCGCCACATTCCTTTCTACGGTCCCGTTCCATGAACGACATCGCGCTCACCGTCCAGCAGACCGCCCGCCCGGCCGGCTACCCCACGCCGGACCACTTCCGCTTCGCCGAGTCGCCCGTGCCCGAGCCCGCCCCGGGCACGGCCCTCGTCGAGAACCTCTACTGGTCCGTCGACCCCTACCACCGCGAGATGATGGACGGCGACTTCGCACTGAATGCCCCGCTGGAGGGCCGCACGCTCGGCCGCGTGATCGCGTCCCGCGCCCCGGCGCTGACCGAGGGGGAGATCGTCTTCCACCGCCAGGGCTGGCGCACCCACTCCGTCGTTCGCCCGGAGGAGACCAGACGCCTCCCGCACCACGACGGCGTACCGCTGTCCGCGTACCTGAGCGTCCTCGGCGGCACCGGCCTGACCGCGTACGTCGGCCTCACCCGGATCGCCCAACTCCGCGAAGGGGACGACCTGTTCGTCTCGGCGGCCGCGGGCGGGGTCGGTACGGCCACCGGGCGGTTCGCGCGGCTGATGGGCGCCGGACGGCTGGTGGGCAGCGCGGGCAGCCCGGCGAAGGTGGCGTATCTCAGGGAACAGGTCGGCTACGACGAGGCCTTCGACCATCACGCGGGACCCGCGGCCGGCCTCCTCGCCAAGGCCGCCCCGGACGGCATCGACGTGTTCGTCGACAACGTCGGCGGCGACCAGCTCGGCGCGGCGATCGGCGCGTTGCGCGAGCGCGGCCGGGTGGTGCGGGTCGGCACGGTCGGGCAGTACAACACCCCGGAGGCGCCGCCGGTCCTCTTCAACCACGCCGACGTCGTGGAGAAGAGCCTGCGGATCGAGGGTTTCCTGGTGCGCGACTACCGTGACGTGCAGGAGGAGTTGTGCGAGTTCGCCGTACCCCATCTGCTCAGTGGCCGGCTCGCGCTCGACGAGACGGTCGTCGACGGCTTCGAGCGGATCGTGGACGCGTTCCTGTCGATGCTGCGCGGCGGCAACACCGGCAAGATGCTCGTGCGCGGCGTCTGACCCGTCCGAGCGGCGCCGTCAGAGCACGTCGCCGTCCCGCCAGTCGAAGACCAGCTCGTGCGCCGGATCGAGGGCGCCCCCGGGGGCGACGGGTCGTACGAACGTGGTGCCCTCCTCGCCGGGCAGCCGGACGACACCGTCCGGGGCCAGGGCACAGACGCGGCCCGGCCAGCGCTGCCAGCCGCGGGCGGTGTACAGGGGGGCGCCCTGCTCGCTCGCGGAGAGCGCGCCGAGGGCGTACGCGCCGTCGACGATCCGCTCCAGTGCCGCCATGACCCGGCCGCCCAGGCCCGTACGGCGTACATCGGCGCGCACGCCGACCGCCTCCACGTATCCGACGCGCAGCGAACGCCCCTGGTGCAGCACCCGGCGCTGGATCACCGAGCCGTGCGCCGCGAGGCCCCGCTCGTCGTGCACCAGGGCGTGTATGCCGCCGAGGCCGTGGTCCCAGTCCTCGTCACTGAAGTTCCCCGCGAAGGCGTCGTCCAGGAGGGTGCGGACGGTGCGGAGTTCGGCGGGGGCGAGGTCCGCCGTGTGGGCGGTACGCAGTCGGAAGGTCATCGGGTCAGTATCCCGGGGCTCGGGGCAGCCTCCGGACGGGCTGAAAGATCTCCAGGAGGCGGGGCAGAGCCTGGCCGCGCAGGAGGAGTACGTGGACTACGCGGCCGAGCGCGGCTGGCCGTACGAAGTCGTCGACGCGGGCTGGTACTTCAAGGCCGACGCCTGGGACGTCGTCGATCCCGACTGGCAGACGGACAGCTGGATGCCGGAGCTGGTGCGCTACGCGGCGGCGAAGGGCGTGGGCATCCATGTCTGGCTGCATTACAGCCTGCTCACCGACCCCGCCGAGCGGGAGAAGTGGCTTTCCACGCTGGAGAGCTGGGGAGTCAAGGGCGTGAAGATCGACTTCATGGACTCGGAGTCCCAGGAACGGATGCGCTGGTACGACGAGGTGCTGGAGTCCACGGCCCGCCACCACCTCGTGGTGAACTTCCACGGCTCGACGATCCCCAAGCGCATACAGCGCACCTGGCCGCAGGTCATGACGATGGAGGGCGTCGGGGGCGAGGAGAAGCGCACGAACACCCCGGAGCAGCTGGCCTCGCTTCCCTTCACGCGCAACGTCATCGGCTCCATGGACTTCACGCCGGGCGCGTTCCACCGTCCGTACCGCCCCAACGTCGCTTCCGACGCGGGCGAGTTGGGCCTGACGGTCCTCTACGAGTCCGGTATCCAGAACCTCTCCGGAACCCCCGAGTCCTACGACGCACGACCCGAGGCACGCCGCTACCTCGAGCAGCTTCCCGCCCGCTGGGAGGAGACCCGCCTCCTCAGCGGCGACCCGGGCCGCTCGGCGGTCCTGGCGCGACGCGCCGCCGACGGCCGCTGGTTCATCGGCGGCACGTTCACCGGCCCGGCCCGCACCGTCGACGTACCGATCCGCCTGAGCGCCGGCCGCTGGCTGGTGGAGACGGTGACGGACGGCCCGTCGGGGCTGGTGCGCGAGACCCGTGCCGTACACGGTGGCGACACCCTCGCCGTACCGGTGACGACGGACGGCGGCTTCGCGGCAATCGCCTGCCGCGCGCACGAGGGCCGTACGACCTGCGAAAAAACGTGATCCACCATCCCCCTAACCCTTGAAATTCACTTTACTGGTTATGGGTGAGTGTGATGCACTCACCAACACCACCAAAGAGAGTTTCAGGGGTTAGGGGAGCCGCTCATGAACGCGCACCGGATCCACCACCGCACGACCACCGTCCGCGGCCGCGAGATCCACTACCGGGAGGCGGGGCCCGCGGACGCCCCGGTGCTGCTCCTGCTGCACGGCTTCCCGACCAGCTCGCACATGTTCCGGGACCTGATGCCGCTCATCGCCGACGCCTACCACCTGATCGCCCCCGACCACCTCGGATTCGGCCGCTCGGCGGCACCCGCGGCCACCGAATTCCCCTACTCCTTCGCCCGACTGGCCGAGATCACCGGCGAGTTCACCGAGCGGCTCGGGCTGAAGGAGTACGCGCTCTGCATCCAGGACTACGGCGCCCCGATCGGTCTGCGCCTCGCGCTCGCGCGCCCCGAGCGGGTGACGGCGATCATCACGCAGAACGGCAACGCGTACGAGGAGGGGCTGGGCGCCGAGGCCTGGGCGCCCGTCCTCGCGCTGATCGCCGAGCGCACGCCCGAGACCGAGGCGCCGGTCCGCGAGATCAGCAGCCCCGACGGCATCAAGTGGCAGTACCTGCACGGTGTCCCGGACCCCACGCTCGTCAGCCCCGACGCGTACGCACACGACGCGGCCCTCATGGCCCGCCCCGGGCAGCCCGAGATCCAGCTCGACCTGATCTCCGACTACGGCTCCAACTTCGCCCTCTACCCGGCCTTCCAGGAGTACTTCCGCACCAGCCAGGTCCCCCTCCTGGCCGTCTGGGGCGCGCACGACGAGATCTTCGTCCCGGCGGGCGCCCTCGCCTTCCAGCGCGACCTCCCGAAGGCCGAGATCCACCTCCTGCCCACGGGCCACTTCGCCCTGGAGACGCACGCCGACCAGATCGCACGGCTCATGCGGGACTTCCTCGACCGGCACCTGACGACGGCCCGCGGCCGAGCAGCGGATCGCCCACACGACTGATCCTCTGCGCGGCATGCGGCATCGGGCTCCGGCAAGGGGAACGGTGACGTCATGAGCGACACGACCAAAGCACTGCTCGAAGGCGGCCCGGATGATCTGCCCGAACGGATCGTCCCGATTCCGCCCCCTGGAACGGATGTGAAGATCGAGTTGCGCGGTGGATACGAACACTTCAGGGCAACCCCGCGGCACGCGGACACGCCGGAGGGCAGGCTGCCCGTGTACGAGTGGTGGGAGCGGACGGAGTTCGCCGGGTAACGCCACGTCCGGCGCGGCGAGGGACGGCGGATCACCGCACCGCCGCCGTCACCGCCTCCCGGAACCCCTCCGGGTCCTCCACCCACGGCAGGTGCCCGGCCTCCGGCAGGATCACCCGCCGCACGCGCGGCAGGGCCCGCTCCAGCGAGTCCACCGCCGAGCGGGGACGGATGTCCCGCGCCCCGTCCACAACGAGCACCGGGAGGTCGAGCGCCTGGCAGGCGGCGTACAGCTCCGGGGTGGCCCAGGTCCGCTTCCGCTCGGCGTTGAGGGCGCTGTTGCAGTCGTAGTTGACTCCGAACCAGGGCTCGGCCATGCGCCCGGCGTGCTCCAGGTCCCGCTCGCCGTCGACGAACTCCGCCGACCACCGCAGTACGGCGCTCTCCCGTTCCTCCGCCTCCGACAGTCGCTCACGATCGGTCAACTCCCCCCAGCGGGCGTGCCGTTCGGTGCGCTCGCCGAGCCGGGCACGGAAGTTCTCCTCGTAGGCTCCGTGCCAGTCGGAGTCCGGTCCGATGCCCGTACCGCTCACGTACACCAGCGCGGCGACCCGCTCCGGATGCGCCAGCGCGTAACTCAGCGCCAGCTGCGCGCCCCACGAGTGGCCGAGCAGGGTCATCCGCTCCAGCCCGAAGTGCCCTCGCACGGCGTCCAGGTCGGCCACGAACCGCTCGGTCGTCCACGGCCCGGCGCACGGCTGCGACCGGCCGCAGCCGCGCTGGTCCCAGCGGTGGACCGTGGCCAGGTCCGCCAGCAGCCCGGCCACGTCCTCGAACATGTCCCACAGGCCGGGCCCGCCGTGGCACAGCACCAGCGGCTCGCCCCGCCCCGACCGGCACGCCCACAGCCGTACGCCGTCATCGGCCGTGACGGTCTCCGGCGTCTTCCCCATCTCCAAGAACGTCATGGCAGGAGTCTGCCCGGACCGCCGCGCACATGGAGCCGCCCCCGTCCTCGGCTGCGTGCCGTGAACGGGGGCGGAGTCGGTGCCGGGCGTGTCAGCCCATGTGCGGGTACCCGTAGTCGGTCGGCGGGACCAGCGTCTCCTTGATGGCGCGGGTCAGCGTCCAGCGCATCAGGTTCTGCGGGGCGCCCGCCTTGTCGTTGGTGCCGGAGGCGCGGCCGCCGCCGAAGGGCTGCTGGCCGACGACGGCGCCGGTCGACTTGTCGTTGATGTAGAAGTTGCCCGCGGCGTAGCGGAGCTTCTCCATCGTGTACGCGGCCGCCGCACGGTCGCCCGAGACGACCGAGCCGGTGAGCGCGTAGTCCGAGGCCGACTCCATCTGGGTCAGCATCTCGTCGTACTTCTCGTCCTCGTAGACGTGCACGGCGAGGAACGGGCCGAAGTACTCGGTCTTGAAGACCTCGTTCTCCGGGTCCGAGCACTCGACGACGGTCGGGCGCACGAAGTAGCCGACGGAGTCGTCGTAGGAGCCGCCCGCGACGATCGTGCAGGCCGGGTCCGACTTCGCGCGGTCGATGGCCGCCTTGTTCTTGGCGAACGAGCGCTCGTCGATGACCGCGCCGATGAAGTTCGACAGGTCGGTGACGTCACCCATGGTCAGGTAGTCGACCTCGGCCGCGAACTCCTCCTTGAAGCCGGAGTTCCAGATGGAGGCCGGAACGTACGCGCGGGAGGTCGCCGAGCACTTCTGGCCCTGGTACTCGAAGGCGCCACGGGTCAGCGCCGTCTTCAGGACCGCGCGGTCGGCGCTCGGGTGCGCGACCAGGAAGTCCTTGCCGCCCGTCTCGCCGACCAGGCGCGGGTACGAGCGGTACTTCTCGATGTTGTTGCCGACCGTCTTCCACAGGTACTGGAAGGTCTTGGTCGAGCCGGTGAAGTGGATGCCCGCGAGGTCCCGGTGCTCCAGGGCGACCTTGGAGACCTCGATGCCGTCACCGGTGACGAGGTTGATGACGCCCTTGGGGAGACCGGCCTCCTCCAGGAGCTGCATGAGCAGCACGGCGGCGTGGGTCTGGGTCGGGGACGGCTTCCACACGACCACGTTGCCCATGAGAGCCGGAGCCGTCGGCAGGTTGCCCGCGATCGCCGTGAAGTTGAACGGCGTGATCGCGTAGACGAAGCCCTCGAGCGGGCGGTGGTCCAGGCGGTTCCAGACGCCCGGCGAGTTGGCCGGGGGCTGCTCGGCGAGCAGGTCGCGGGCGTACTTGACGTTGAAGCGCCAGAAGTCGACCAGCTCACAGGGACAGTCGATCTCGGCCTGCTGGGCGGTCTTCGACTGGCCGAGCATGGTGGAGGCGGCGAGGGTCTCGCGCCAGGGACCGGCGAGCAGCTCGGCGGCGCGCAGGATGATCGCGGCGCGGTCGTCGAAGGACATCGCGCGCCAGGCCGGGGCGGCGGCGAGGGCGGCGTCGATCGCGTCCTGGGCGTCCTGCTGCGTGGCGTTGCGGCCGGTGCCGAGCACGGCCTTGTGGTTGTGCGGCTGCACGACCTGGAAGGGCTCGCCGCCGCCCAGGCGCTTCTCGCCGCCGATGGTCATCGGCAGGTCGACCGGGTTCTCGGCCAGCTCCTTGAGCTTGACCTCCAGACGGGCACGCTCGGGCGAGCCGGGGGCGTAGCCGTGCACCGGCTCGTTGACGGGGGTGGGGACCTGGGTCACAGCGTCCATGAGCTACCTCTTCCGAGTGAATCCCTGACTTCAGCCGGGAGAACCGAAGCCGTGTGCGTATGTTGGTCGGCGGTCAGGGCTTGACCGTCACGAGCCCGCTGCGGCGAGCGAGTGAGAAGCCCCCACGGGGGCGGAGTCACGGTTTCCGTAACTCCTTCTCGGGAACCGGGTCGGCTCAGCCGACCGACGGGCGGTAGCTGCCGTTACCCAGGATGTACCCGGATGCCGACAGCTACCGCTCAGCCCTTGGTAAGGATCGAGCGGGCGAAGAAGAGGAGGTTGGCCGGCTTCTCCGCCAGGCGGCGCATGAAGTAGCCGTACCAGTCGGTGCCGTACGCGGTGTACACCCGCATGCGGTGGCCCTCGGCGGCGAGCCGCAGGTGCTCCTCGCTGCGGATGCCGTACAGCATCTGGAACTCGTACTCGTCGAGCTTGCGTCCGGCCGTCCGGGCCAGTTCCTGGGCGATGGAAATGAGCCGCGGGTCGTGGGACCCGATCATCGGATACCCCTCGCCCTCCATCAGGATGCGCAGGACACGGACGTACGCCTTGTCGATCTCGGCCTTCTGCTGGTACGCGACCTCGGCGGGCTCCTTGTAGGCGCCCTTCACGAGGCGGACGCGGCTGCCGTTCGCGGCGAGGCGGCGGGCGTCGGCCTCAGTGCGGAAGAGGTAGGCCTGGATGACGCAGCCGGTCTGCGGGAAGTCCTTCCGCAGCTCCTCGTGTATGGCGAACATCGAGTCCAGGGTGGTGTGGTCCTCGGCGTCCAGGGTGACCGTGGTGCCGATGGCGGCGGCGGCCTCGACGACCGGGCGGACGTTGGCGAGCGCCAGCTCGTGCCCGCCCTCCAGCGCCTGCCCGAACATCGACAGCTTGACGGACATCTCGGCCTTCGTGCCGAGGTCCAGGTCCTTGAGGCGGTCGATCAGCGCCAGGTACGCGTCCCGGGCGGCGGTGGCCTGCTCGGGAGTGGTGATGTCCTCGCCGACGACGTCCATGGTGAGCTCCAGGCCCTTGGCCGTGAGGTCCTGGACGATCGGCACGATCTGGTCGACGGTCTCGCCGGGGATGAAGCGGTCGACGACCTGCTTGGTCACCGGCGCCGCCGAGATCAGACGGCGCATCCTGTCGCTGCGCGAGGCGGCGAGAATCACGGGACCCAGCACGGGGCACCTCCACAACAAGGCCAATAGAAGGCCGTACCCCCCGAAAAAATGGCGATTCGGGTACGGCACGGAGAACCACCGTGAAACCTAAGGATCCCTCCGATCCTCTGCCATCGACAGCTGTCACGCATCCGTGCCCTGGATCTCAGACATATGTATGAGCACCCCGCGGAAATGCGGGAGAATGCCCGAGTGACGGGTGAATACAGAGGTGACTACCAGGAGCTGGTGGACGACATCTCGGAGCTTCTCGGCGCGCCCGCGACGCTGGAGAACCGTGACTTCGAGCTGATCGCCTTCGGCGCGTACGACAGCGAGGGCGAGCTCGACGCGTCGGCCCTGGACCCCGTGCGCACCCGCTCGATCCTCACCCGCCGCTCCACGTCGGCGGTCCGGGCGTGGTTCGAGGGCTTCGGCATCGCGCGGGCGACGGGCCCGGTGCGGATTCCGCGGACGCCGGAGGCGGGGGTGCACCGGGGGCGGATCTGCCTTCCCGTACGCCATCGGGGGGTCGTCCTCGGTTACGTCTGGCTCCTTGACGACGACCCGGGGCCGACGGACGAACAGCTGACCGCCGCCATGGAGGTCGCCTCCCGCATCGGCGCGCTGCTCGCGGACGAGGCGCAGGCCGGCGCGGACCTCACCCGTGAGCTGCGCGCCGTCCTCACCGCCGAGCGCGGCTGGCAGCGCGACATGGCGGTCGCCGAGCTGCGTACGGCCCTCGGCCCGCGCGGCGACGGACTGCACACGGTGGTGTGCGTGGCGCCCTGGCCGTCGGCGGACCCGGACGACGCCCCGTCCGTCCGTACGGTGCCGGGGGCGACCGCGCTGTGCACGGTGCCGTGGGGTACGACCGGACAGAGCCTGGCCCTCCTCGTACGGCTGCGGTCGGCGGACGTACTGACGCCGGCACTGACGGCCGCCACACGCTTCGTGCGGGAGGCGGAGGGCGGGCGCGGGGTGGATCTGCCGGGTGGTGGTGCGGGATCGGGCGAGGCACGTCGGGGTTCGGGCGGGGCCGGTTCGGAATCGGGCAGAGCCGGGGCGGGTGCGGGCGGAGCTCGCGGGGGTTCGGGCGGGGCACGTGCGGGATCGGGCACAGCTCAAGGGGGTACGGGCGGGGCACATGGGGCAGGGCGCGCCACCGGCGACGGGCCGGTGACCGGCCGGGCGGCGGTCGCTGATCGTGCCCAGCGCGCCGCGGCGGGCGTCGCCTCCGCCCGCGTCGGTCTCGCGGAGCTCGGGGCGGCCTGGCAGGAGGCGTCCGCCGCCGCGCGCGCGGTCCTCGCCGAGCCCCGTCTCGGCCCGGTCGCCGAGTGGGCGTCCATCGGGCCCTTCCGGCTCCTGACGTCCCTCCCTCCGGAGGCCGCCCACGACCCCGCCGTACGCACCCTGCTGGCCCCCGCCCACCGCGAACTCGCCCGCACGGCCGAGGTGTTCCTCGACCGTGCGGGGCAGGCGGGCCGTACGGCGGCGGAGCTGGGCATCCACCGCCAGACGCTCTACTACCGCCTCTCGCGGGTCGAGCAGCTCACCGGGCTCGACCTGGACGACGGGGAGGACCGGCTGCTGCTGCACATGGCGTTGAAGGGGGCGCGGCTCTAAGGGAGTTGATGGATCCGCCGCCGCCTCGGCGGCGGCTACGCGTGCTCGTCGGCCCCGTCGTCTCGGCGGCTGGGCGTCCTCGTCGGCCCAGTCGTCCTCGTACAGGTCCTCCAGACCGCTGACGCACTCCTCGGCGAGCTCCCCCGCGAACCGCGGACAGGTCCATGCCTCGGGGCTGCGGGACTCCTCGACGGGCGGGAACTCCTGCGGCGCGTAGAAGTGGGGCAGGCCGCCCCGGAACTCCGCCTGCCGTCGAGGGGCGTGCCGTCTGTCGCTGTCACGATCTTCACGACGCGCGGCGAGGCGGTGAAGTTCCGGGCTTTCCCGCTCTGTTGAGCAGGTCGCCGATCGCCGCGACGCCCTCCGCGATCGCCCGCTCCCCCACATCGCCGAAGCCCAGGACCAGTTGGACCGGTGTGGTCGCGTGCGTCGAACGGCACGGGCTCATGCCGTACAGGCCGACGGACCGTTCGCGGGCCCCGATGACGACCGCCTGCTCGTCGGCGGGGCCGGCGAGGTGCGCGACCGCGTGGAACCCCGCGGCGAGACCGGTGAGCCGGACCCGCGGGGCGTGTTCGGCGAGGGCGGAGACCAGGGCGGTGCGGCGGGCCGCGTAGGTCGTGCGCATGCGGCGCAGATGGCGGTCGTAGCGGCCGGACTCGATCAGGTGCGCGAGGGCGAGCTGGTCGAGGGTCGGGGAGCCCCGGTCGGTCAGGCGCTTGGCCTCCGTGACCGCGGCGGTCAGCGCGGGCGGGCAGAGCAGCCAGCCGATGCGCAGGGCGGGCGCCAGGGACTTGCTGACCGTGCCGAGGGAGATCACCCGGTCGGCGGCCAGCCCCTGTAACGCTCCCACGGGCTCCCGGTCGTAACGGAACTCCGCGTCGTAGTCGTCCTCGATGACATACGCGTCGCGGCGCGTGGCCCACTCGATCAGGGCGAGCCGCCGCTCGGGGGCGAGGACCACCCCCGTCGGCCACTGGTGCGCGGGCGTGACGATGACGGCCCGCGCCCCGGTCGCGTCGAGCGCCCGTACGTCGATGCCGTCGTCGCCGACCGGGACGGGCACCGCCGTCAGGCCCGCCGCGTCCGCGGCCGCCGTCGCGGTGGCGGGCGCGCCCGGGTCCTCGTACGCCACGACGCGCACGCCGGTCCGGGCCAGGCTCCTCAGTGCCAGCCCGAGGCCCTGGGCGTAGCCGGAGCAGACCACGGTCCGCTCGGGGTCGGCCGCCGCCGCGCGCACCCGGCGCAGATACCCGGCCATGACCTCGCGCAGGGCCGAACTCCCGCGTGGATCCCCGTAGTCGAGGTCCACCACCGGCATGGCACGGCCCGCCTCGCGCAGGGCCCAGAGCCAGTCGGCGAGCGGGAAACCCCTCAAGTCCGGTACGCCGTGCCGGAAGTCGGCGATCAGGCGTGGCGGCGCCGGGTGCGCGGAGGCGGGCGCGGGAGGCACATGGGCGCCCGCGGCGACCCGGGTGGCCGAGCCGACGCGCGTCACCAGATAGCCCTCGGCCTGGAGTTGGGCGTAGCAGTCCTGGACCAGACCCCGGGACAGGCCGAGCACGCGGGCGAGTTCACGGGAGGACGGGAGCCGTTCGCCGGCGCCGAGCCGGCCCGTGCGGATCGCGTCGCGCACCTGCCGTTCCAGCTGCGCGCGCAGTTGCTCGCCGCTGCCCCGGTCGACGGACAGCAGTAGCTCGGGCGACAAACCGGCCCACTGTGGCGGCATGGAATTGGAGCTTACCGGCGGTCCGGCTGCTGCCTAGCGTCGTTCTCATGACGCCTGCCGAGATGACCTCGACGACTCCCCCGACGCCCCGGCCGCCCCTCGTCACCCGCGCGCTGACGCTCCGCTTCGTGAGCATGCTCGGCGCCTCGGTGAGCTTCTTCCTGCTCCTGTCGGTCGTGCCCCGCTACGCCACGGCGTCGGGCGCGGGCCTGGCGACCGGCGCCCTGATGCTCTCCACGGTCCTCGGCGAACTGGCCGCTCCCCGTTTCGTCACCCGCTACGGCTACCGGGTCGCGCTGGTCGCCGGGCTCTGCCTGCTCGGCGCGCCCGCGCTCGTCCTGACCGCCTCCGACGGCATGGCGTGGATCGTGGCCGTCTGTCTGGTGCGCGGCCTGGGCTTCGCGCTCACCCTCGTCGCGGGCGGCGCGCTCACCGCGTCGCTGATCCCGGCCGAGCGCCGCGGCGAGGGCCTGGCGCTGGTGGGTGTCGTCTCCGGTATCCCGTCCCTGATCGCTCTGCCGCTGGGCGTGTGGCTCGCCGCGCACGTCGGGTACGGCCCGGTCGCCGTGGCCGCGGGCGTGGCGGCGCTGGCCGCGATCGCCGCCGTACCGGGCCTGCCGGACCGGGAGTCGACGTCCGGGAAGCCGGTGGGTGTGGTGGCCGGGCTGCGCACCGGGGGTCTGGTCCGCCCCGCGGCGGTCTTCGCGACCACCGCGCTGGCGGCCGGGATCGTGGTCACCTTCCTGCCGCTCGCCGTCCCCGCCGCGTACACGGGAGTCGTCGCCGTGGCTCTCTTCGTCCAGCCCGCCGCGTCGACGGCGGCCCGCTGGGTCGCGGGCCGGTACGGCGACCGGCACGGGCCCGCGCGACTGGTCGTACCCGGCCTGGTCCTCTCGGCGGCGGGCATGCTGATCACGGCCCTGACCGGCAGCCCGGTCGCCGTCGTCGCCGGAGTGGCCGTGTTCGGCATCGGCTTCGGCCTCGCCCAGAACGCCACGCTGACCCTGATGTACGCGCGGGTCCCGACTTCCGGATACGGCACCGTCACCGCGCTGTGGAACCTCGCGTACGACGGCGGCATGGGCGTCGGCGCGGTCGGTTTCGGGGCACTCGCGGGGTGGACGGGCTATCCGTGGGCGTTCGTCTTCACCGCCTTGCTGATGCTCGCTGCCTTGGGCCCGGCCTTCCGCGACCGGCGTGCGGGCAGCCCGGAGATTTGATGATGGAAAATGTCTGTCATCCCCGAACAGCGTGAGGTGCCGGCGTCAGTCCGTAGCAGCGGCGGCGGCCCCCGCGATCACCCGCCGCAACCCCTCGGTGAGCCGCTCCGCGTCGGTGGCCGAGTCGGGGTCGAACAGCCACTGGACCATGAGCCCGTTGAGAAGCGTCTGGTAGAGGCGGCCCTCCGTGTCGACGGTCTCCTTGTCGAGCTCGGTCTCCGGGATGCCGTTGAACATGGGCACGATCCCGGACCTGCCCTGCTCCTGGGCCTCGATCAGCAGCCGGCGCACCTCCGGCATGCGATCCCCCTGCACGATGAGTTCGAGGCTCAGCATCCAGATCGCGCGGGTCTGGGGCAGCGAATCGATGATGGTCGCCCAGACCTCCTGAAAGCGCTCCAACGACCCGGCGGGCGCGGCCGGTTCACCCCCCGCGCCCCAGCCGGGCGCCTCCGCGTCGCCCATGCTCTCGATCAGCGAGACGTAGGCCTGCGCGAGCAGCGCGTCCTTCGATCCGTAGTGGTAGCCGATGGACGCCAGGTTGGTCCCCGACTCCTTGACGATGTCGCGCGCCGTCGTGCGCACGAACCCCTTCTCCAGCAGGCAGCGCTTGGCGCCTTCGAGCAGATCCTCACGATGTCCCATGCCGACCACCCTACCTTCGATCTAGACAACCGTCCCATACGGGCGTCCTATACGAACGTCTTAAACGCTCGTACTAGACAAGCGTTTAAGACGCTCGTACAGTTCCTGACATGACGAACTCAACGAGCGCAACTCCCGCGCCCGGGGCACCCGGAGCCCTCGCCGGCCGCCGCGAATGGACCGCCCTCGGTGTCCTGATGCTTCCGCTGCTCCTGGTCTCGATGGACGTCTCGGTCCTCTACTTCGCGATCCCCTCGATCAGCGCGGACCTGGAGCCGAGCGGCACTCAGCAGCTCTGGATCTTCGACATCTACGCGTTCGTGCTCGCCGGGCTGCTGATGACGATGGGCTCGCTCGGCGACCGCATCGGCCGCCGCAAGCTCCTCCTGTTCGGCGCCGCCGCCTTCGGCACGGCCTCGGTGATCGCCGCCTACGCCAACAGCCCCGAGACCCTGATCGCCGCCCGCGCGGTCCTCGGCATCGGCGGCGCGACCCTGATGCCGTCGACGATGGCGATCATCCGCACGATGTTCAGGGACCCCGGCCAGCGCGCGAAGGCGATCGGCATGTGGTCCGGCGTCATGACCGGCGGCATCGCGCTCGGTTCGGTGATGAGCGGTGTCCTCGTCGAGTACTTCTGGTGGGGCTCGGTCTTCCTGGTCAACCTGCCCGCGATGGTGCTCCTGCTCGTCCTCGGCCCGATCCTGCTCCCCGAGTCCAAGAACCCGGAGCCCGGCCGCTTCGACCTGCTCAGCGTGCCGCTGTCGATGGCGGCGGTCCTGCCCGTCATCTACGGCATCAAGGAAATCCCTTCCGAGGGCTGGAACGTCCGGTACGTCGTCTCGATCACCGTCGGCCTGGTCTTCACCGCCCTGTTCGTCCACCGCCAGCGCACCGCGAAGTCCCCGCTGATCTCCCCTGCCCTGTTCCGCGGCCGCGGCTTCGCGCCGGCCGTCGTCCTCAACCTGATCTCCTCCTTCGGGATGATGGGTTCGGCGTACTTCACCACCCAGTACCTGCAGTCCGTCCTCGGCAAGAGCTCCATGGAGGCCGCGCTGTGGGCGCTGCTCCCCACGGTCCTGGTCGGCGTCGCCGCCCCGGTCGCCGCGCAGCTCGTGCAGAAGGGCGTGCACCGCGCCCATGTCGTCTCCGGCGGCTTCGTCGTCGCCGCCTGCGGCTACGGGCTGCTGACCCTCGCCGGAACGGACTCGTTGTGGCTGGTCCTCGCCGGTGCGGGCGTCCTCGCCGCCGGAATCGTCACCGTGATGTCCCAGATGATGGACCTGGCCCTCAGCACCGTCCCCGTCGCCAACGCGGGCGCCGCGTCCTCCCTGCTGGAGACGGGCGCGGAGTTCGGCGGCGCCCTGGGTATGGCGGTCCTCGGCTCCATCGGCACGGCGGTCTACCGCCACGACATCCCTTCGGGCGCCCCGGCCGCGGCCCACGAGACCCTCGGCGGCGCGCTCGCCGTCGCCCGGCAACTCCCGGGCGACGCCGGTCAGGCCCTGGCGACAGCCGCCCGGGAGGCCTTCACCAGTGGCATGCAGGCCGCGGCGATCGCGGGGATGGTGCTGCTGCTGGGCGCGGCGGCGCTGGCCACGGTGGCACTGCGCAAGGTGCACGTGCGGGAGGCCGAGGCCGTCGAGACTGTCGAGGGCGACGAGGCGCTTGCCTGACGGAGCGGGTCGAGAGCGCCGGGGGGGGGGGGGGGGGGGGGGGGGGGGGGGGGGGGGGGGGGGGGGGGGGGGGGGGGGGGGGGCGTTGGGGGGGGGGGGGGGGGGGAGGGGGCCCGGGGGGGGGGGGGGGCCCCCCCCCCCCCCCCCGCGGCATTTCCGGCTGTCCTGCGGCGCGCTTCTGGGACGGGCGGGAGATGTCCAGCCCGTCCGGCCTTTGAGGACGAGGCCGTTCGGGCCGATCTGGGGTCTGGGGGCGGAGCCCCCAGGTCGGGGCAGCAACAAGGCGCGGTGAGTTGTCAGTGCCGCGTGCCAGGATGGGTCCCGTGGCACAGACATTCGGTACGCCGTTCATCGGCCGGGAAAGTGAACTCGCCCGGCTCGCAGGCGTGCTGGAGCGAGCCCAGGACGGCGACCCCCGCGCGATCCTGCTGGCGGGCGACGCCGGCGTCGGCAAAACCCGTACCCTGGCAGAAGCCGCCACGCACGCCGCGAGCACCGGCATGACGGTCCTCACCGGCCACTGCGTGGACCTGGGCGACGTGGGCCTGCCCTACCTGCCGTTCACGGAGATCCTCGGCGTGCTGGCCGCCGACGACCGGTTCGCCCCCGCCCTCGCGGCACACCCGGCGGTCGGCCGCCTGCTCGGCGGAGGCAGCGGCACCAGCTTCGGCTCCAACTCCAACTCCAACTCCAACTCCAACTCCAGCTCCGGCTCCGGCTCCGGCTCCGGCACGGACGACGCCCCGGACGCCGGCAGCCGTCTGCGGCTCTTCGAAGGCATGGCCGCGCTGCTCGCCGACATCGCGGACATCACCCCGCTCCTGCTGATCCTCGAAGACCTCCACTGGGCGGACCAGTCCTCCCGCGACCTGCTGCGCTTCCTCCTCAGCCGCGGACTCCTGCAGCGTCCGCAGGGCACCCCCACCCACCGCCTGGCGATCTTCGCCTCGTACCGCGCGGACGACCTGCACCGCCGCCACCCCCTGCGCCCCCTCCTCGCCGAGCTGGTCCGGCTGCCCGCCGTGGACCGCCTGGAGCTGCGGCCGATGGCCGACGCCGAGGTGGCCCGTCTCGTACGGGCGCTGCGTACGGACCCTCTGTCCGACACCACCGTCCGCCGTATCGTCGACCGCGCCGAGGGCAACGCCTTCTACGCGGAGGAGCTGCTGGCCGCCACCGCCGACGCCCTGCCCGGCGACTCCGGCCCGGCGGGCGGCGCCATGCCCAGCGGCCTTGCCGACGTACTGCTGATCCGGATCGAGCAGCTGTCCGAGACCGCCCAGCAAGTGCTGCGCACGGCCGCCGTCGCCGGGCGCCGCGTCGAGCACGACCTGCTGCGTGACGCCGTACAACTGCCGGAGGACGAGCTGGAGTCGGCGCTGCGCGAGGCCGTCGGCCGCCAGCTGCTGGTTCCCGGTGAGGACGCCACGTACTCCTTCCGGCATGCCCTCACCCGCGAGGCCGTGTACACCGATCTGCTGCCCGGGGAGCGGGTCCGGCTGCACAGGACGTTCGCCAAACTCCTTGCCGGGCACGGCCATTCGGCCAAGAGCGCGGCGGAGCGCGCCCATCACTCGCGGGAGAGCCACGACCTGGCGGACGCGCTGACGGCCTCGCTGGAAGCCGCCGACCACGCCCAGCGGGTCGGCGCGCCCGCCGAGGAGCTGCGCCACCTGGAGACCGCCCTCGAACTGTGGCCCGCCGTGGACCCCGTCGCCCGCCCCCAGGACGGCGACTCGGTGACCCTCACCCTGCGCGCCTCCGCGGCCGCCGCGCACGCCGGCGAGGCCCACCGGGCCGTCTCCCTCACCCGCGCCGCGCTCGCCAGGGCGGGCTCGGACGCGGACTCCGAACTCGCCGCCCGCGTCCGGTACACCCTCGCGGGCAATCTGATGCGCATCGACAGCCTGAAGGCGGCGTTCACGTACAGCAGCGAGGCGCTCGCCATGATCCCCGCCGAGCCGCCGTCGTACACCTGGGTGTGGGCCGCCGCCACCCACGTCATGGCGGCGCGGTACGTGGGGCGGGACGAGGACGCCGAGCGCGTCGCCCGCCAGGCGCTCCGCACCGCCGAGGAGCTCCGACTGGCCGACGCACAGGCCGACTTGATGATCTCCCTGGTCGGCCTGGAAGCGCACAACCGGCGGACGCCGGCGGGCCGGGACCGGCTGCGGCAGGCCCGCGAGCTGGCCCGGGGCGCCGGGAACATTCCCGTCGAGATGCGCGCGCTCTACAACCTCGCCGTCGGCTGCTACGAGTCCGGTGACCTGGACGAGTGCCTCACCTCGCTCTCCGACGGCCTGGACCGCGCCCGCCGCACCGGGCTCCTCTCCTCGCCGTACGCCCTGGAGCTGCGCTACCTCCAGTCCCTGGTGCTCTACACCCTGGGCCGCTGGGACGAGTGCGCGCGAGCGGCCGCCGCGGACGCCGAGCGGCTGCCCGCGGCGGGCGGGTTCGCGACGGGTCCCGCGCTGTACGTCGCCGTGGCGCGCGGCGATCACGGAGCCGCCGACCGTGCCCGCGCCCTCCTCGACGGGCCGTTCGACTGGATGGCCACGCTCGTCGCGGGCATCGCCCTGACCGACGCCGCTGCCCTACGAGGCGACGCCGGGGGCGCGGTCGAGCGGATGCGCGCCACGATCGCGGCGCTCACCGGCGACTCGGCCACCGACCGGCCCGACGCCGGGGTGCGGCTCGCCGCGCTCGCCCTCTCCGCGGTCGCGGACACGGCGGCGGAGCTGCGCCTGACCGGCGACGGGGCGGGGGCGCGCCGCTGGGCCGACACCGCCACCGAGCTGGTGGAGGTGGCCCGGGTGACGGCCGCCAAGGGCGAGGACGGTTCGCGGCAGGGCCCGGAGGGTCTGGCATGGCTGGCCCGCGCCGAGGCGGAGTGGCTGCGCGCGCACTCCGGGCCGGACGTGGCGGCCTGGGAGAAGGCGGTTGTCGCGTTCGGCTACGGCGATCCGTATGAGCTGGCTCGCTGCAGGCGGCGGCTCGGCGAGGCGCTGTTGGCGGCGGACCGCCGTGCGGAGGCGGCCGAGCAGACGCGTGCGGCCCGTGACACCGCGGTGCGCCTCGGGGCGGCGCCGCTGCGTGAGGCCCTGGACGCGCTCATCCGGCGCGGGCGGCTCGCCGAGTCACCGTCCGGCGCGGATCGGATACCCGTGCTGACCGCGCGGGAGAGCGACGTGCTGCGGCTGCTCGCCCTCGGCCGGACCAACCGCCAGATCGGCGAGGAGCTGTTCATCAGCGGCAAGACGGCGAGCGTCCACGTGTCCAACATCCTGGCCAAGCTGGGTGCCGCGAGCCGCACGGAGGCCGTGGCCATCGCCTATCGCGAGGGGTTGGTCGAGCCCTCACCGGGGGCTCCGCCCGAGGTACAGCCCTGAAACAGGCTGGGGCCCGGTCACCGAAGTGACCGGGCCCCAGCGTCGTACAACGAACCTCAGACGAGGTTGACCGAACGGGCGGACGTCGCGCCGATCTCCTCGGCCACCTCGGTGAGCACGTTCTGCGGGACCGTGTCGTCGACGGTGAGGACCGCGAGGGCCTCGCCGCCGGCGGCCGCGCGGGCGACCTGCATGCCGGCGATGTTGATACCCGCCTCACCGAAGATGCGGCCGACGGTGCCGACGACACCGGGACGGTCCTCGTAGCTGAACACGACCATGTGGTCGGCGAGCGCGAGGTCCACGTCGTACTCGCCGACGGCGACGATCTTCTGCAGGTGCTTGGGGCCGGCCAGCGTGCCGGAGACCGAGACCTCCTGGCCGTCGCCGAGCGTGCCGCGCACGGTGACGACGTTGCGGTGGTCCGGGGACTCCGAGCTGGTCGTCAGACGCACCTCGACGCCGCGCTCCTGCGCGAACAGCGGGGCGTTGACGTACGACACCGTCTCGTCGACGACGTCCTCGAACACACCCTTGAGCGCGGAGAGTTCGAGCACCTTCACGTCGTGCTGGGTGATCTCGCCGTACACCTCGACATCGAGGCGGACCGCGACCTCGCCCGCGAGCGCGGTGAAGATCCGGCCGAGGTTCTCGGCGAGCGGCAGGCCCGGCTTGACGTCCTCGGCGATGACGCCGCCCTGGACGTTCACCGCGTCGGGGACCAGCTCACCGGCGAGCGCGAGGCGCACCGAGCGGGCGACGGAGATACCGGCCTTCTCCTGCGCCTCGTCCGTGGAGGCGCCGAGGTGCGGGGTGCAGACGACCTCGTCGAGCTCGAAGAGCGGGGAGTCCGTGCAGGGCTCCTTGGAGTACACGTCCAGGCCGGCGCCCGCGACGCGGCCCTCCTTGAGCGCCGAGTACAGCGCCTCCTCGTCGACGATCCCGCCGCGCGCGGCGTTCACGATGCGCACCGACGGCTTGACCTTGTGCAGCGCCTCGTCGCCGATGAGACCGAGGGTCTCGGGGGTCTTCGGCAGGTGGACGGTGATGAAGTCCGAGACCTCGAGCAGCTCGTCGAGGGACAGGACCTTCACGCCCATCTGCGCGGCGCGCGCGGGCTGCACGTAGGGGTCGTACGCGACGACCTTCATGCCGAAGGCCGACATGCGCTGGGCGACCAGGGCGCCGATGCGGCCGAGGCCGACGACACCGAGGGTCTTCTCGGCGAGCTCGACACCGGTGTACTTGCTCCGCTTCCACTCGCCGTTCTTCAGCGCCGTGTTGGCCTGCGGAATGTGACGCGCGGTGGCGAGGAGGAGACCGCAGGCCAGCTCGGCCGCGGTCACGATGTTCGAGGTGGGGGCGTTGACGACCATCACGCCGGCCTTGGTGGCGGCGGAGACGTCGACGTTGTCCAGGCCGACGCCGGCTCGTGCGACGACCTTCAGCTTCTTCGCGGCGGCGACGGCCTCCGCGTCGACCTTGGTGGCCGAGCGGATCAGGATCGCGTCGACATCGGCGATCGCGGGCAGCAGCTCGGCGCGGTCCGCGCCGTTGCACTGCCGGATCTCGAAGTCCGGGCCCAGGGCATCGACGGTCGCGGGCGACAGCTCTTCAGCGATGAGTACGACAGGTTTCGAGCTCACGTGAGTCCTCACAAGTCCAATGCGGACGGCCGTCCCGACGGCCGCAGGCGGTGGAGGGTTGTAGCGGCCCCGGGGAAGTGTAGGTGCGTTCCTGCGTCGTTCGGTGCGTGCTCTCGGTGTGCCGGACGAAGGCTCTCGTAGCGGAGCTACTTGGGCCTTTGGCCGGTGCGGCGAGAATGCGTGCCGGGCGGCGTGGGGGCGTGCCTACACTTCCTCGGGGTCGCTCGAGCCGCGTGGAAGACGCACGACGCTGTGGGCCTGACGCGTATGTTGTGGAGCAGTCTAGTGGCGCTACCCGGGTCGTCTTACGCCTCTGCGGAAGGATCACCCGGACGTGGCTGTACTGGATGGACAACGCCGCGCTCTCGGGCGTTACCCAAGGTTCGGCGAAGGGGCCGGAGCGTTCTGCTCCGGCCCCTTCGCCGTACGGCTTACGCCTCGTCGTCGTTCACCCACGACATGAGCTTGCGCAGCTCCTTGCCGGTGGTCTCCAGGAGGTGGTTCTCGTCCTGGGTCTTGTACTCGTTGTACTTCTTCAGACCGCCGTGGTACTCGGCCATCCACTCGCGGGCGAACGTCCCGTCCTGGATCTCGGCGAGGACCTTCTTCATCTCGGCCTTGGTGGCGTCCGTGATGATGCGGGGACCGGTGACGTAGTCGCCCCACTCGGCGGTCTCGGAGACGGACCAGCGCATCTTCTCCAGGCCGCCCTCGTACATGAGGTCGACGATGAGCTTCAGCTCGTGGAGGCACTCGAAGTACGCGATCTCCGGCTGGTAACCGGCCTCGGTCAGCGTCTCGAAGCCCGCCTTGACCAGCGCGGCCGTACCACCACAGAGGACGGCCTGCTCACCGAACAGGTCGGTCTCGGTCTCCTCGGTGAAGGTCGTCTTGATGACGCCGGCGCGGGTGCCGCCGATGCCCTTGGCGTACGACAGCGCCAGCGGGAACGCGGAACCGGTCGCGTCCTGCTCCACGGCCGCGATGCAGGGAACGCCGCGACCCTCCTCGTACTGGCGGCGGACGAGGTGGCCCGGGCCCTTGGGGGCGACCATGCAGACGTCGATGCCGGCCGGGGGCTTGATGAAGCCGAAGCGGATGTTCAGGCCGTGGCCGAAGAACAGCGCGTCGCCGTCGTTCAGGTTGTCCTTGATGGACTCCTCGTACACCTGGGCCTGGATCGGGTCCGGCACCAGGATCATGATGACGTCGGCCTCGGCAGCGGCCTCCGACGGCGTCACCACGCGCAGGCCCTGCTCCTCGGCCTTCGCCTTGGACTTGGAGCCCTCGTGCAGACCGACGCGGACGTCGACACCCGAGTCGCGCAGCGACAGCGCGTGGG
Source organism: Streptomyces sp. NPDC029292 (assembly GCF_055569295.1). Classification (NCBI taxonomy): domain Bacteria; kingdom Bacillati; phylum Actinomycetota; class Actinomycetes; order Kitasatosporales; family Streptomycetaceae; genus Streptomyces; species Streptomyces sp. NPDC029292. The sequence continues at coordinate 209,995 of NZ_JBVHXR010000018.1, read as the reverse complement.
CGTGGCCCTGGCTGCCGTAGCCGATGACCGCGACCTTGCGGCCCTGGATGATGGACAGGTCGGCGTCGTCGTCGTAGAACAGCTCGGCCACTGGGGTTCTCCTTGGTGTGCGGTGTTGCGTCCCACCGTACGGCGGGCGGGGGGAGGGAAGTTTTCGGGTCTCGGCATACGGGCGGTCGACGATCACCGACCGCCCGTATACCGAGACCGTTTACGGCCTCAATGAGACCGATTGCGGCCTCAGGAAGACCGCTTACAGACTTACGCGGATCGGTCCAGCGCGCGCAGCGACCGGTCCGTGATCGAACGCGCCCCGCGTCCGATCGCGATCGTGCCGGACTGGACGAGCTCCTTGATGCCGAACGGCTCCAGCATCTTGAGCATGGCCTCCAGCTTGTCGCTGCCGCCGGTGGCCTCGATGGTGACGGCCTCCGGGGAGACGTCCACGGTCTTGGCGCGGAACAGCTGGACGATCTCGACGATCTGGGAGCGCGTCTCGTTGTCGGCGCGCACCTTCACCAGAACGAGTTCGCGCTGTACGGCCGAGCCGGGCTCCAGCTCGACGATCTTCAGGACGTTGACGAGCTTGTTGAGCTGCTTGGTGACCTGTTCGAGCGGCAGTGCCTCGATCACGTTCACCACGATGGTGATGCGGGAGATGTCGGGGTGCTCGGTGACACCGACGGCGAGCGAGTCGATGTTGAAGCCGCGCCGGGAGAACAGGGCGGTGATCCGGGCGAGGACACCAGGCTTGTTCTCGACGAGGACGGAGAGGGTGTGCTTGCTCATGGTTCTGACTCGGCTCTCTCTCAGTCGTCTTCGTTGTCGCCGAAGTCGGGGCGAACGTCCCGGGCGGCCATGATCTCGTCGTTCGAGGTGCCGGCGGCGACCATCGGCCACACCATCGCGTCCGCGTGGACGATGAAGTCGACCACGACGGGGCGGTCGTTGATGGAGTTCGCCTCTTCGATGACCTTGTCCAGGTCGTCCGGGGACTCGCAGCGGATCGCGTAGCAGCCCATGGCCTCCGACAGCTTCACGAAGTCGGGAACCCGGGTGCCGGCGCTCGGCTCCTTGCCGGTCGCCTCGGGGCCCGAGTGCAGCACGGTGCTGGAGTAGCGCTGGTTGTAGAAGAGGGTCTGCCACTGGCGGACCATCCCGAGGACGCCGTTGTTGATGATGGCGACCTTGATCGGGATGTTGTTCAGGGCGCAGGTGGTGAGCTCCTGATTGGTCATCTGGAAGCAGCCGTCGCCGTCGATCGCCCAGACCGTACGGTCCGGCTGACCCGCCTTGGCGCCCATCGCTGCCGGGACCGCATAGCCCATCGTTCCGGCACCGCCGGAGTTCAGCCAGGTCGCGGGCTGCTCGTACTGAACGTAGTGCGCGGCCCACATCTGGTGCTGGCCGACGCCCGCGGCGAAGATCGTGCCCTCCGGGGCGAGCTGCCCGATGCGCTCGATGACCTGCTGCGGCGACAGCGAGCCGTTGTCGGGCTGCTCGTAGCCCAGCGGGTACGTCTCGCGCCACCGGTTCAGGTCTTTCCACCAGGCGGTGTAGTCGCCGGCGTGACCCTCGCTGTGCTCCTTCTGCACGGCCTGGACCAGGTCGGCGATGACCTCGCGGGCGTCTCCGACGATCGGCACGTCCGCGGCGCGGTTCTTGCCGATCTCGGCCGGGTCGATGTCGGCGTGGACGATCTTGGCGTACGGGGCGAAGCTGTCCAGCTTGCCGGTGACGCGGTCGTCGAAGCGGGCTCCGAGGGCGACGATCAGGTCGGCCTTCTGCAGCGCGGTGACGGCGGTGACCGCACCGTGCATGCCCGGCATTCCCACGTGCAGCGGGTGGCTGTCGGGGAATGCGCCGAGCGCCATCAGTGTGGTGGTGACGGGCGCTCCGGTGAGTTCTGCGAGGACCTTCAGCTCGGCGGTGGCATGGGCCTTGAGGACGCCGCCGCCGACGTAGAGGACGGGCCGCTTGGCCTGGGTGATCAGCTTGGCGGCCTCACGGATCTGCTTGGCGTGCGGCTTGGTCACCGGGCGGTAGCCGGGCAGGTCCTGGGTGGGCGGCCACTGGAAGGTGGTCTGCGCCTGGAGGGCGTCCTTGGCGATGTCGACGAGGACGGGGCCCGGACGGCCGGTGGAGGCGATGTGGAACGCCTCCGCGATCGTCCGGGGGATGTCCTCGGCCTTGGTCACCAGGAAGTTGTGCTTGGTGATCGGCATGGTGATGCCGACGATGTCCGCCTCCTGGAAGGCGTCCGTGCCGATCGCCTTGGAGGCGACCTGGCCGGTGATCGCGACCATGGGCACGGAGTCCATGTGGGCGTCGGCGATCGGCGTGACCAGGTTGGTGGCGCCGGGGCCCGACGTCGCCATGCAGACGCCGACCTTGCCGGTGGCCTGTGCGTAACCGGTGGCCGCGTGACCCGCGCCCTGCTCGTGACGGACGAGCACGTGCCGCACGCGCTTCGAGTCCATCAGCGGGTCGTAGGCCGGAAGGATCGCACCGCCGGGAATGCCGAATACCGTGTCGGCCCCGACCTCCTCGAGAGAACGGATGAGGGACTTCGCACCCGTCACCTGCTCGGGCGCGGACTGCTGTCCTCCGGAACGGGGCCGCGGCTGCGGATGGTGGGCCCCGGTGGCCTGCTCGGTCATCGGCATTCTCTTCTCGATGCTGAGGGTTTTTGCGAGGTTTGTGCGGTGTACGACTGGTGCCTGTGCAACAAAAAACCCCTCGTGCCGTGAGGCAAGCGAGGGGAGCGCGCCGGGTGCGGTCGCTGGGGGTTCCGGGTCCGTCCGGTGGCCACCAGCTTCAGCCGACGCGCTTTCCAAGTACGAGAATTCGGGTGCGCATGGCATTGACCCTCCCCCCGGCACGCACTGACTGTCAAGTGGGTGGGACGGGAGTCTCATTATGTGAACGGAGGACCGTACCGCCTCCATAGACAGCGGGCACACCACTGGTGTACACCCCCGCGCCGCCGCCCGCGAACGCGGGCTCGGCCGGTCCGTGCGGCACTGGGTACTGTCCACAGGACAGCGCCCGGCGCAGCCGGAACTCGTCGAGCGGCCCGGAGAACGCCATGCCCTGCCCATGGGTGCACCCCATCGCGCGCAGGGCGATGACCTGCTCCGGAAGATCCACTCCGTCGGCCACGGACTGGAGCCCCAGGTCGGTGGCGATCCGCAGCAGCCCGCTGGTGATCTTGTGCAGGCGCGCGGACTCGACGACCCCCTCGACAAGACTTCTGTCCAGTTTCAGTACGTCGACGGGGAGCCTTCGGAGGGCCGTGATGGCGGCGTACCCGCTGCCGAAGCCGTCCAGGGCGATCCGGACGCCGAGGCGCCTGAGCGCGTTCAGCCGGCGCTCCAGCTCGTCCAGGGAGAGCCGGGGGTCGGTGTCGGACAGCTCGATGACCAGGGCGCCGGAGGCGAGCCCGTGCCGGGCCAGCAGGGCTTCCACGGAGCCGAGGGGCACGGAGCGGTCCAGCAGGCGCCTGGCGTTCATCCGGACGGCGACGGGCACCGCGCTGCCGGTGGCGGCGCGCTCGGCGGCCTGCTCGACGGCCTCCTCAAGGATCCAGCGGCCCAGCTCGGCCGTTTTCTCGCTGTCCTCGGCGACGCGCAGGAACTCGGCGGGTGTGAAGAACACGCCCTGGGCGGAGCGCCAGCGCGCCTGCGCGGTGACCGACGTGATCCGGCCGTTCTCGAGCAAGACCACGGGCTGGTGCAGCAGCGCGAACTCACCGCCCTGAAGAGCGGAGCGCAGCCGGGTCGCCAGCTCCGCCTTCCGCACGACGTCCTGCTGCATCTGGGGCGCGTACAGCTCGACGCGTCCCTTGCCCGCGGCCTTCGCCCGGTACATGGCGAGATCGGCGTTGCGCAGCAGCTCACCTGCCCCCAGGCCCGGTTCGGCGAAGCCGACGCCGATGGACGCGGCGACCCGGACATCGTTGCCGTCGATGACATACGGCTGCGAGAGCCTGATTCTCAGGCGGTCGGCGAGCTCCAGGATCTGCTGCTCGCGCGCGGTACGGTCGTGGGTGCCGTCGCCGACGATCAGGGCCGCGAACTCGTCGCCGCCGAGGCGGGCGGCGGTGTCGCCGTGCCGCACCGAGTCCTGGAGTCTGCGGGCGGCCTGGACGAGGAGCTCGTCGCCGGCCTGGTGCCCGATCGTGTCGTTGACGGCCTTGAAGCCGTCGAGGTCGATGAAGAGAACGGCCGTGCCGCGGTCGGAGGAGCGGCGGCCGGAGAGCGCCTGCTGGACGCGCCGGGTGAACAGCGCGCGGTTGGGCAGGTCGGTGAGCGGGTCGTGCTCGGCATTGTGCTGCAACTGCGCCTGCAGGCGCACCCGTTCGGTGACGTCACGGCTGTTGAAGATGAGGCCGCCGTCGTGCCGGTTGACAGTGGACTCCACGTTCAGCCAGCCGCCGTCGCCCGACCTGAAGCGGCATTCGATGCGGGTCGTCGGCTCCTCGATGTGGCTGGCGGCCAGGAAGCGGCGCACCTCGTGCACCACGCAGCCGAGGTCCTCGGGGTGGATGAGGGCGGCGAGCTCGGAGCCGACGAGTTCGTCGGCGTCCCGGCCGTAGACCCCGGCGGCGGCCGGGCTGACGTACCGCAGGACGCCGTTGGGCGCGGCGATCATGATGACGTCGCTGGAGCCTTGCACCAGGGAGCGGAAGTGGTTCTCCTTCTGGGCCAGCTCCTGGGTGAGGGTGATGTTGTCGAGCAGCATGATGCCCTGGCGCACGACGAGGGCGAGCACGACCAGGCCGGCGGTGATGAGCACCACGCGGTCGACATTGTGGCCGTTCAGTACGTTGTAGAGGATGCCCAACGTGCAGACGGCGGCGGCCAGATAGGGGGTGAGCGCGGCCAGCGAACCGGCGATCGGGCGGGTGACCGGATACCGACTGTGGCCTCCTTCCTGGGGGAGCACCTGCACGGGTCCCCCCTGCTGCCCTTCTTGTTGCCGTAGGTCTTGCTGCTGCAGTTCTCTGCGCTGCCCCGGGATGTGCTCGTGCACCACGCGCGCGTGCCCGTCCACACCGTGCCCGTCCACACCGTGCCCGTCGGCGTCCGGCTGCCCGTGCCGGGAGCCGACCCAGGGGGCGTACGCGAGGAGCAGCGAGCCGGCGAACCAGCCCGCGTCGAGGAGCTGCCCGGAATGGTAGTTGTTGTGCAGGAGGGGCGAGGTGAACAGGGCGTCGCACATCACGGTCAGGGCGAGCGCGCCGATCGCGGTGTTCACCGCGGAGCGGTTCACCGACGAGCGCCGGAAGTGCAGCGCCAGCACCATGCTGATCAGAGCGATGTCCAGCAGTGGGTACGCCAGTGACAGCGCGGTGTGCGCGACGCTCGGCCCGTCGAACTTCGCCGCCTGGGCGAGCGCGAGGCTCCAGGACAGCGTGAGCAACGAACCACCGATCAGCCAGGAATCCAGCGCCAGGCAGACCCAACCCGCCTTGGTCACAGGCCTCTTGGCGAGCACGAGCAGTCCTACGATGGCGGGTGGCGCGAAGCACAGAAAGAACAGGTCGGCGTAACTCGGGCTGGGCACTTCGCGGTTGAGTACGACCTCGTACCAACCCCAGACCAGATTGCCGAGCGAGGCCATGGCGGAGGAGAGCGCGAAGAGCAGCCACGCGGGTCGAAAGCGGCTGCGACGGCTGCGGGCGTAGAGGAAGCAGGAGACCGCCGCGGTGCCCGCCGCGGCGGTCAGACCGAAGTCACCCATGATCAGCGCGAGGCTCGCGGAGCCCCAGCCGAGCGCGGAACCGACGGCGTATCCCGCGCACAGCAGGGCCAGTACGAGTTGCGAGACCAGGCCCGACCCACCGCCGAGTACCGGCCGACGGGTCAGCAGCACCCCTGGGGAGCTCACCGGGCCCACTCGGTCCGCGCCCCGGGATCCCGCTGGTCCCCGTGTGCTGCGTGCGCATGCCTCCGGCGGGCGCTGTGCCTGCGGTGGTGATGGCCACCATGACCGCCATGACCGCCGTGGCCGCGTCTGCGGGTGGCCGTGCGCCAGGGTCGCCGTCGGCGGCCCCGCCGCGTCGGATCGTTGGTCCATAGGCCGTGCATCGCCCGTCGCCCCCCTCGCAGTCTGAATGTCCATCCCCCGCGCCGAACGGTGCGCGGCGCAGCCCCTGTCGGGACGATACACCAGTCTCGTCACTCAGGGACATAGTTCCTCTACGCTCCGTGACGACCAGGGAGTATGTCGGCACTGCCCGCATTCGGGGAACTGCGGAGGGTGCCCGAAACGGACGGGGAGCGAACGGGAGGCGACTTACGCGCCGGTCGTGAGCACCACGTTCTGGAGCGGCTCCCCGCTCGCGAAACGGTTCAACTGCGCGACCAGGAGCCGCTTGGCGCGCGGCAGGAAGGCCGAGGTGGGGCCGCCGACGTGGGGGCTGATGAGCACGCCGGGCGCGTGCCACAAGGGGTGTCCCTGGGGCAGCGGTTCGGGATCGGTGACATCGAGGGCCGCGGTGATGCGGCCGTTCTCCAGCTCGGCGAGGAGCGCCTTGGTGTCCACGACGGGACCGCGGGCGACGTTCACGAGGAGCGCACCGTCCTTCATGCGGGACAGGAAATCGGCGTTCACCAGGCCACGCGTGCTCTCGCTGAGGGGCGTCGAGAGCACCACGATGTCGGCCTCGGGCAGCAGGGCGGGCAGTTCCGTGAGTGGGCGCACGGGACCGCGCGCCGTGGTGCGCTCGGAGCGCGCGACGCGCGCCACCCGCGCGAGCTCGAAGGGCGTGAGCCGGTCCTCGATCGCGGATCCGATCGACCCGTACCCGACGATCAGTACGGACTTGTCGGCCAGCGCCGGACGGAACCCGGAGAGCCACTCCCCCTTGTCCTGAGCCCGTACGAAGTCGGGGATGCCCCGCAGTGAGGCGAGGATCAGCGCGAGGGTGAGCTCTGCGGTGCTCGCCTCGTGCACCCCCTGTGCATTGCACAACCGCACGCCCGGGCGCAGGAACTTGAGGCTCGGCTGGACATGGTCGACTCCGGCGGAGAGCGTCTGCACGGCCTGGACCGATGTCATTGCGGCCAGGGGCCGCTGGGAGACGGCGGGCGGCTTCATATAGGGCACGACATAGAACGCGCAGTCGGCGGGATCCGCGGGAAACTCCTGGTCGCCGTCCCAGAAGCGATAGTTGAGGCCCTCGGGGAGCCCGTCGATCTCGTCGGCGTGAATCGGAAGCCACACATCGGAAGTCATGGTCTGGAGGCTATGTCAGGCACCGGGACGCACAGAGGTTAGGTTGGGGTGCCAGGAGAGGGAGGGTTACGGCCAGGTGGAGCGCAGGACGATCGGGGCGGCGGCGCTCGATGTGGGGGCGGTCGGGCTCGGGTGCATGCCGATGAGCTGGGCGTACACCGGTTCGCGGCAGCGCGGTGAGGAGTCGCTGCGCGCGGTGCACACGGCGCTCGACCGGGGTTCGACGCTGCTCGACACGGCCGACATGTACGGCCCCTTCACCAACGAGCTGCTGGTGGGGCGGGTACTGAAGGAGCGGCGCTCCGAGGCCTTCGTGTCGACCAAGGTCGGCCTGCTGGTGGGCGAGCAGCACATCGTGGCCAACGGCAGGCCCGGCTATGTGAAGCGGGCGTGCGACGCGTCGCTGCGGCGCCTGCAGACGGACGTGATCGATCTCTACCAGCTGCACCGCGCGGACCCCGAGGTTCCGGTCGAGGAGACCTGGGGCGCCATGGCGGAGCTCGTGTCGGCCGGAAAGGTGCGATCGCTCGGGCTGTGCGCGGTGGGCGCGCGCTCCGGCCGCCGCTCGGGGGCGCGGCTGCACGACGGAACGATCCGCCAGCTGGAGCGGGTGCAGCAGGTCTTCCCGGTGAGCGCGGTGGAGGCCGAGCTGTCCGTGTGGTCGACGGAGGCCCTCGACGCACTGCTGCCGTGGTGCGCGGCGCGCGGGGTCGGCTTTCTGGCGGCGATGCCGCTCGGCAACGGCTTCCTGACCGGCACGCTGACGCCCGGCGAGGGCTTCGAGCCCGACGACGTGCGCGCCCGGCACCCCCGCTTCACGGCCGAGATGATGGCCGCGAACCAGCCGATCGTCGCCGGGCTGCGCCGCGTCGCCCGCCGCCACGGGGAGGAGGTCACGCCCGCGCAGGTGGCGCTGGCCTGGGTCCTGGCGCAGGGGCGGCACGTGGTCCCGGTGCCGGGGGCGAAGCGGGAGCGATGGGTCACGGAGAACGCGGGGGCGGCCGGGCTGCGGCTGACGGCGGCGGATCTCGCGGAGGTGGCGCGGCTGCCCGGGGCGCTGGGGTCGTGGGACTGACGAGGTTCCCGGTGCGGCGGGACGATGCGCGGATTGCTTGTCCGTGATCGGGAACCCGTGGAACGCGAGCGGTGTATGAACAGTAGGACCGCCGCGTCGAAGGGACCTTGATGGTGCAACGTCGAGCAGTGACAGCCGTGTTGGCCGCGGCCGCGCTTCTGGTGACGGCCGGATGTTCCTCCGGGGGCGGGGGCGGCTCGGACAGCGGGAGCGCGTTCCCGAACCTCGGGAGTACGGCGCCGGAGTCGTCCTCCCAGAAGGCCCCCGCCGAGGAGACACCGCCCGCCAAGGGCTCGGTGAAGGTGGTGCGCACCGTCACCGAGGACCTCGACACCCCCTGGGGCCTCGCCCCGCTCCCCGAGGGCGGCCTCCTGGTGTCCTCGCGGGACAAGGGGACGATCACACGGGTCGACGAGAAGACCGGCAAGAAGACGGTGCTGGGAGAGGTGCCCGGAGTGGCCCCCGCCGGAGAGGGCGGCCTCCTGGGCATCGCGCTCTCCCCGGACTACGCCTCGGACCACATGATCTACGCCTACTTCACGACGGCGTCGGACAACCGCATAGTCCGCATGCTGTACGACGAGCAGAAGCCGTCCGGAGAGCAGCTGGGCGCACCGGACACCATCTTCAAGGGCATCCCCAAGGGGATCATCCACAACGGCGGGCGGATCGCGTTCGGCCCGGACAAGATGCTGTACGCGGGTGCGGGCGAAACCGGTGACCGCGGGCAGGCCCAGGACAAGAAGGCGCTGGGCGGCAAGATCCTGCGGATGACACCGGAGGGCGAGCCGGCGCCGGGCAATCCGTTCGGCGACTCGGTCGTCTACTCGTACGGGCATCGCAACGTCCAGGGTCTCGCCTGGGACGACAAACAGCGCCTGTGGGCCTCCGAGTTCGGCCAGGACACCTGGGACGAGCTGAACCAGATCAAGCCGGGTGACAACTACGGCTGGCCGGTGGTCGAGGGCAAGGGCGACAACTCCAAGTACCACAACCCGATCGCCCAGTGGCACACGGACGAAGCCTCCCCCAGCGGCATCGCCTACGCCGAGGGCTCCATCTGGATGGCGGGCCTCAAGGGCGAACGCCTGTGGCGCATCCCGCTGAACGGCACGAAGGCCTCCGCCGCCCCCCAGGCCTTCCTCCAGGGCAAGTACGGCCGCCTCCGCACGGTCGTCTCCGCGGGCGGCGACAAACTCTGGCTGACGACGAGCGAGACGGACGGCCGCGGCAGCCCCGGGAAGGGGGACGACAGGATTCTGGAGCTGGAGGTGAAGTAGCCGCGTAGGGCACAGGCGCAGGGCACAGGCACGGCGCAGGGCCTCAGGCCTCGTCCGGCTCCAGTTCCGCGTCCGGGTCCGGATCCGAGTCGGGGTCCGGATCCGAGTCGGGGTCCGGATCCGAGTCGGGGTCCGGATCCGAGTCGGGGTCCGCGTCCGCGTCCTCCCCCGTGCTCGCCCGCTCCTGCCCCGGCAGCCGTACGACCACCTTGCCGGACGAGAGGTCGATGGGGCCGCGGCCCGGGTCGCCGTCGTTCAGGTCGACGCGGGTCAGTTCGAGCCGCCTGCGTTCGTCGTTGGTGTGCTTGCGACCTGGTGCGAAGAGCTCCTCGAACATGTTGAACACGGCGCCTCCTCCGGCCCGGATCCCTTACAGCGTAAGCCTCAGCCTGCCGCCTGGGCAGCGGGGGGCTCCGGCGGAAACAGCCGCAGCCGGTGGGCCACGGCCGCCGCCTCCCCCCGTCCTGAGACGCCCAGCTTGGCCAGAATGTTCGACACGTGGACGCTGGCCGTCTTCGGGGAGATGAAGAGTTCCTCGGCGATCTGGCGGTTGCTGCGGCCGGCGGCGACGAGACGGAGGACGTCGCGCTCGCGGCCGGTGAGGCCGAGCGCCACGGCCGGGTCGACGGGGGCAAGGGCTGACGGTTCGGGGGCGCGGCCCAGGGCGAGGCGGGCCCGCTGGGCAAGCAGGGCGACCGCATCGCCGAGCGGGCGCGCGCCGAGGTGGTCGGCGGCGGCCCGGGCCAGCCGGAGGAGCTCCGTGGCGCGGGCACGATCCTCGTCCTCCGCGCCCGAGGTCAGCAGGGCCTCGGCGAGGCGGTGCCGGACCCGGGCGAGGTCGTAGGGGCGCTCCAGGGGTTCGAAGGTGGTGACCACCTCGGACCAGTCGTGCGGGGTGGTCATGCCCTCGGCGCGCTTGAGTTCGGCGCGCACCCACTGCTCGTACGCGAGCCAGACGGGCGCGCCGGTGGCCAGCGACTTGGCGGCCGTGCGGATGCGTTCGACGGTTTCGGCGCGGGCCGTTTCGGCGACGGGCAGCCCGCGGGCGTCGGCCTCCGCCATGGCGGAGGCCAGCAGCAGCGGCCAGCCGTAGCGCTGGGTGCCGGGCGGGAAGCCCGCGTTCAGGGCCTGTTCCAGGGTGGTGCGGGCGTCGAGGAGGCGGCCTTCACCGGCGGCGATGCCGATGGCGACGCGCACCAGGGGCAGGGAGTGCTGCGGCGTGGGGTCGTGGGTGCCGAAATGGTCGCGGGCGGCGGCCATGCGGCGCCCCGCCTCGGCGAGGTCGCCGCGGGCGAGCGCGAGGGAGGACAGACGGGTGGCGCCGATACCGGACGCCTTGCCGCTGAGTCCGATGCGCAGCGTGTTCCCCGCGGCCTCGACGGCCTCGTCCCACTGGCCGAGTGCGTAGAGCGACTCCGAGAGGTTGCCCCAGACCCAGGCCTCGGTGTCCAACAGGCCTTGCTTGCGGGCGAGTTCGACGCCCTCCCGCAGGACCGAGGCGGCCTCGCGGGAGCGGCCGACCGACTCCAGGTGGGAGGGCAGGTTGATGTGGACCCGGCCCACGACGAGCGAGGCGCCGTACCGGTTCACCCGTTGCCTGACCTCGTACATCTCCTCGAGTCCCGCCTCGACGTCACCCGCGTCGACCATGAGGCCGCCGAGCGTGAGCCGGGCGTTCAGTTCGATGTCCCGGGCGCCCACCATGCGCGCGTACTCCACCGCTTGCTCGGCGGCCGCGAGGGCGCCGGGGCCCGGTTCGTGCAGCATGCACCAGGCGGCGACGTTGGAGAGGACGTCGGCGTGCACCGCGGAGGGCGGCAGGCCGCGCACCAGGTCCTGGGCGTTGGCGAGTTCCTGCCAGCCGTCGCCGCGGGCCTGTGCCTGGACCAGGCGGGAGCGCTGGGTCCAGAACCAGGCGGCGCGCAGCGGATCGTCCTCGTCCTCCAGCAGATGCAGCGCCCGCTTGGTGATCTTCAGGGCGCGCTCGCGCTCCCCGCACAGCCGGCCCGCGACGGCGGCCTCGGCCATCAGGTCGAGATAGCGAAGGGGCGTGGTCGCCGGGTCGCAGCCGCAGGGAGGGTAGACCTCCACGTAGTCGACGGGGCGCAGTTCGGCCCGTACGGCGTCGGGGGCGACGTCCCACAGCTCCATCGCCCGTTCCAGGAGCCGCAGTTGCTCGGAGTGGGCGTGACGGCAGCGGGCCTCGACGGAGGCGTCCAGGACGGCGGGGAGGGCCTTGGCGGCGTCATGGGCGTGGTACCAGTAGCTGGCCAGGCGGGTGACGCGCTCGGCGGACGGTACGAGTGCCGGGTCGGCCTCCAGGGCTTCCGCGTAGCGGCGGTTGAAACGGGAGCGCTCGCCGGGCAGCAGGTCGTCGCTGACGGCCTCGCGGACCAGGGAGTGGCGGAAGCGGTAGCCGTCGCCGCCGGGCGAGGCGAGCAGGATGTTGGCGCTGACGGCGGCCCGCAGCGCCTCGATGAGGTCGTCCTCGGCGAGCCGCGCCACGGCGGCGAGCAGCCGGTACTCGACGGTGGAGCCGCCCTCGGCGACGATCCGGGCGACGCGCTGGGTGCTCTCGGGCAGGCCTTCGACGCGTACGAGGAGCAGGTCGCGGAGGGAGTCCGTGAGCCCCGTACGGCAGCCCTCGTGCGCGGCGACGGCGAGTTCCTCGACGAAGAACGCGTTGCCGTCGGAGCGCTCGAAGATCTCGTCGACCTGGGCCGGGTCGGGTTCGTGGGCGAGGATTCCGGCGATCTGGCGGCCGACCTCGGCGCGGCTGAAGCGGCCGAGTTCGATGCGGCGGACCGTGCGGAGGCGGTCCAGTTCGGCGAGGAGGGGGCGCAGCGGGTGGCGGCGGTGGATGTCGTCGGCGCGGTACGTGGCGACGACGACGAGTCGGCCGCTGCGCAACGTGCGGAAGAGGTAGGCGAGCAGATGGCGGGTGGAGGCGTCGGCCCAGTGCAGGTCTTCGAGGGCGACGACGACCGTGCGGTCCGCGGCGACGCGCTCCAGGAGGCGGGCGGTGAGTTCGAAGAGGCGGGCCATGCCCTCCTCTTCGTAGTGCCGGCCGCGGGTGGCCTCGCCCAGCTCGGGCAGCAGCCGGGCCAGCTCCTCCTCCTGTCCGGCGGCAGCGGCGGCGAGTTCGTCCGGCAGCAGCTGGCGCAGCGCGCGCAGGGCGGTGGAGAAGGGGGCGAACGGCAGTCCGTCGGCGCCGATCTCGACGCAGCCGCCGCAGGCGACGACCGCTCCCTCGCGGCTCGCCGCGGCGGCGAACTCCTCGAGCAGGCGCGTCTTGCCGACCCCGGCCTCTCCGCCGACGAGCAACGCCTGCGGCTCGCCCGCGGCGGCGCGGGCGAGCGCATCGTGCAGTATTCCCAGTTCGTCGCCGCGGCCGACGAACACCGGGCTGACGGACCTGGTCTCCACGGACCCGAGCATCGCACAGGGGTCCGACAGTGCGGCACCGGTTATCGGAAGGGCGGTGGCCGCCTCGCGCGTAAGGGCGACAACCGCCCCGCGCGGGAGGGCGGTTGTCGCCTGGTACGGAAGGACGGCGGCCGGTGCGGCCACCGCCCGGTGAGGACGGCCGACCCCCGTACGACCGTCCTCACCCCGCCCGGCGCTCACGCGGCGCGGGCGAACCGGTGCCGGCGGGGACGGGGCGTATGGGCCTGCCCCTCCGGGTCGTTCTGTCCGGACTCGCGCGCGGCGGCGCGGCGGGCGGCACGGCGGCCGCGCAGGGCCTCCTGGGCCACTCGGTGGTTGTGGGCCTCGCGGATCAGCTCTGCGGATCGGATCTGGTGAAGCTCGTACTCGAACATCTCGTGCCCCTCGTGAAGAGTCGGTTTCGGCCTCGCTTGCTGCGATGTCTCAACCTTCGTCTGCCAGGGGGGTGCGCCACATCGGGAGAGTTCCGCATCTTGCGCACGCGAAGGGCCTTAGTCCCGGCGTAAGTGACTTACGCCGGGACTAAGGCCCCTCAGGAAAGCTCAGGAAGCGGGTGCTCAGCTGCTCGTGGTCGGCACGGCCAGGAGGATGTCGGAGTACTTGAGAACGGCCAGCAGCAGGCCGATGAACCCGAGCGCGACGCCCGCCCAGGCGACGGACTTGATCCACGGGGCCTGCACCCGGTCGGGGTTCCCGAACGCCGGGCGGGCCAGCACGACGACGCCGACGATCAGGGCCGCCAGCGCGAAGAAGCCGGCGACCAGCGCGTTGGTGTTCCACGAGTCGGCGTAGACCTGCTTGATCTGCGTGGCGACGCTCGCGGTCGACGCGGTCTCCAGCTGGCCGTACAGCGAGTCGCGCGCCTGCGCGACGGTGCCGAGCCAGCCGCCGGTCAGCGAGACCAGGCCCAGGGCGGCCGAGACGACCGCGGCCGCACCCTGGCCGACTCCCGCGGAGGCCTTGTCGGCGATCGCCTCGGCCTGGTCGGCCCGGTCCTCGTCGTAGTCGTACTCGTCGTCGTCCGGGGTGTCGGCCGAGGCGTCCGCTTCGGTCTCCGTCGCCTCGTCGGCCTTGGTGACGTCGGTCTTGGTGACGTCCACCGTCTCCTGGTCGCTCTTCGCCTCGGTGCCGGTCTCGACCCCGGTCTCGTCAACTGTCTTGGTTCCCATGACCCGCACCGTACGGATGCTGTCTGAGAGGTCCCTTAATGATCGTTGTGAGAGGCACGCGCGCGTGCCTCTCGCCATTCGGGGGCGAGGACGGACCACATCTCGAGATCGTGCCGTACGCCGCGATAGGGATGGCTCTCCCGCTGCACCCCGTCCCGGCGCATGCCCAGCCGCCGGGCCACGTTCAGGCTCGGCTGGTTCCCCGAGGCGGCGATCCACTCGACCCGGTGGATCCCGCGCTCCTCGACGGCCCAGTCGATGAGCACCCGCATCGCGCGCGTGATCAGCCCGCGTCCGGTACCGGCGGGTTCCAGCCAGCACCCGACCTCGCAGTTCCCGTGCTCCGCGTCGAAGTTCAGGAAGAGCACCCCGCCCACGAGCTTCCCGTTCAGCCACAGGCCATGGAGGGACCCGGTGTCCGCGGCGCGCATGTCGGCGTACCTCTGGAGCAGGGCCCGCGCGGACTCCACGTCCGTCGCCTTCGACCCGAAGGGGATGAACTGCCCGATGAACTCCCTGCCCCGGTCCAGATGCGCCAGGAACTCCTCGGCGCGCCACGGCTCCAGGGGCCGAAGTTCCACTCCGTCGTCACCCAGAGATATCGCGTACATCGCGCTGTCGCCCCTTCGCCAGTACGTCCGCCACCTCGGCGTCCGTCACCGCGGCCAGCCTCTCATGGGCGGCGCGGCACTCGGGCGGCTCGATGCTGATGCGCGGCAGCCGGCGGGGCAGCCACCAGTTGGCGCCGCCGAGCAGGTGCATCAGGGCGGGGACGAGCAGCGTGCGCAGGACGAAGGCGTCGAGGGCGACCGCCGAGGCCAGGGCGATGCCGAACATCGCGATGACGCGGTCGCCGCTGAGCACGAAGGCGAGGAAGACCGAGATCATGATGACGGCGGCGGAGTTGATCACGCGGCTGGTCTCGGCGAGGCCGACCCGGACGGCGCGCCGGTTGTCGCCGGTCTCCAGCCACTCCTCGTACATCCGGCTGACCAGGAAGACCTGGTAGTCCATGGAGAGACCGAAGAGGACCGACACCATGATCACGGGCAGGAAGGGCTCGATCGGGCCCGCGCGGCCGAGGCCGAGCAGTTCGCTGCCCCAGCCCCACTGGAAGATCGCGACGACGACTCCGAAGGCGGCGGCGACGGCGGCGATGTTCATCACGGCGGCCTTCAGCGGGATGCCGAGGGACCGGAAGGCGAGCAGCAGCAGGACGCAGCCGAGCCCGATGACGACACCCACGAAGAGAGGCAGTTTGCCGACGATGACGGCCGCGAAGTCGTCGTAGCTCGCCGTCACCCCGCCGACGTGCACATCGAGCGCGGTGTCGGCCTCGGCGCGCGGCAGTACGTCGGTGCGCAGCCTGTTGACGAGATCGCTGGTCTTCTGGGACTGCGGCGCGTACTCCGGGACGACGGCGAGGTACGCGGTGCTGCCACCGGTGTTGTACGTCACCGGGGTGACCGCCGCGACGCCCTCGGTCGCCCGGAGCGTGGTGTCCAGATTGTCGAGCGCGAGCTTGTCCTCGGCGCCGCCGACGCGCGTGACCAGCGTCAGCGGCCCGTTCACGCCCGGCCCGAAGCCCTCCGCGAGCAGGTCGTACGCCTGGCGCGTGGTCGCCGGCCTCGGGTCGTTGCCCTGGTCCGAGGTGCCCAGGTGGAGCGAGAACGTCGGCAGGGCGAGCAGCGCCATGACGACCACGGCGACGGCGCCGAGCAGTTTGGGGTGGCGTTCCACGAAGACGGCCCAGCGGGCGGCGAGGCCGGTCGGGATCTCCGGCTGGGGCCCGTGCTCGTACAGCCGGCGGCGCTCGCGGCGGCTCAGCGCGCGTGGACCGATGAAGGAGAGCAGCGCGGGCAGCAGGGTCACCGAGGCCGCGACGGTGAAGACGACCGTCAAGGAGGCGGCGATCGCGACGCCGTTGAGGAAGCCGAGCCGCAGTATGAGCATGCCGAGCAGGGCGATGCAGACGGTGGCGCCCGCGAAGACGACCGCGCGCCCCGTGGTCGCGACGGCGTTCCGCGCGGCCTCGGCCACCGGGAGCCCGCGTTTCAGCCCGCTCCGGTGCCGGGTCACGATGAACAGCGCGTAGTCGATGCCGACGCCGAGCCCGATCAGCATGCCGAGCATGGGCGCGAGTGCGAGACAAGTCACAGGACATTCGCCCGAACTCTGTCGCCTCAGTCGAACTGGTCCCCACCGGACTGTCGCCTCAGTCGAACTGGTCCCCCACCGCCATGACCATCACCCCGGCGACCAGCAGCCACAGCGCCCGTCTGGTGCGGCCCCGGGCGCCCAGCACCGACGCGACGGCGCACAGGGCGGCGCCCGAGGCGTAGGCCACGGGCACGAGCGCGGTCGCGCTGCCGGTGGAGCGCAGCGCCGATGCCGCGAGGCCGGCCAGGGTCAGCAGCGCTCCGGTCCCGATCGCCGTCCAGCGGGCGCGCCGCGCGTCCTGCGCCGGATCCTCGAAGTCGGGCGTCTCGGAGTCACTGCTTCCACTCATGGCGCGCGAGCGTAGCGCCTGAGGCTGTGCGCCTGATGACGGCCCTAGGGGGGTGCATCGGGACCGATGCACCCCCCTAGGGAGTAAGACAACCCGCGCGTAAGAAATCCAGCGCGCAGGAAAACGCGGGCCTCAGCCCTCGCTGACGCCGAGCTTCTCCAGGATCAGCTCCTTGACGCGGGCCGCGTCGGCCTGCCCCCGGGTGGCCTTCATGACCGCGCCGACCAGGGCGCCGACCGCGGCCACCTTGCCGCCGCGGATCTTCTCCGCGACGCCCGGGTTGCCGGCGATGGCCTCGTCGACGGCGGCGGTCAGCGCGCCCTCGTCCGAGACGACCTTCAGGCCGCGCTTCTCGACGACCTCGTCCGGAGTGCCCTCACCGGCGAGGACGCCCTCGATGACCTGGCGGGCCAGCTTGTCGTTCAGCTCTCCGGCGGCGACGAGCTGCGCCACCCGGGCGACCTGCGCCGGGGTGATCGGCAGGTCCTCCAGGGACTTGCCCGACTCGTTGGCGCTGCGGGCCAGTTCGCCCATCCACCACTTGCGGGCGGACGCGGCATCCGCACCGGCCTCGATCGTGGCGACGATCGAGTCGATGGCACCGGCGTTGAGGATCGACTGCATGTCGTGGGCGTTGACGCCCCACTCCTCGCGCAGCCGGTTGCGGCGGGCCAGCGGCTGCTCGGGCAGGCCGGCGCGCAGCTCCTCGACCCACTCGCGGGACGGCGCGACGGGGACCAGGTCGGGCTCCGGGAAGTACCGGTAGTCCTCGGCCTCCTCCTTCACGCGGCCCGAGGTCGTGGACCCCGTGTCCTCGTGGAAGTGGCGGGTCTCCTGGATGATCGTGCCGCCGGAGTTCAGCACCGCGGCGTGCCGCTGGATCTCGAAGCGGGCCGCACGCTCCACGGAGCGCAGCGAGTTGACGTTCTTCGTCTCGGAGCGCGTGCCGAACTTCTCGCGGCCGTGCGGGCGCAGCGAGAGGTTCACGTCGCAGCGCATCTGCCCCATTTCCATGCGGGCTTCCGACACACCGAGCGCCTTGATGAGCTCGCGCAGCTCGGCGACGTACGCCTTGGCGACCTCGGGAGCGCGCTCGCCCGCACCCTCGATCGGCTTGGTGACGATCTCGATGAGCGGGATACCGGCGCGGTTGTAGTCCAGGAGGGAGTACGTCGCGCCGTGGATACGGCCGGTGGCACCGCCCACGTGGGTGGACTTGCCGGTGTCCTCCTCCATGTGGGCGCGCTCGATCTCCACGCGGAAGACCTCGCCGTCCTCCAACTGCACGTCGAGATAGCCGTTGAAGGCGATCGGCTCGTCGTACTGGGAGGTCTGGAAGTTCTTCGGCATGTCCGGATAGAAGTAGTTCTTCCGGGCGAAGCGGCACCACTCGGCGATCTCGCAGTGCAGCGCGAGACCGATCTTGATGGCGGACTCGACGCCGGTCGCGTTGACGACGGGCAGCGAGCCGGGCATGCCGAGGCAGGTCGGGCAGGTCTGCGAGTTGGCGTCCTGCTTGAGTTCGGTGGAACACCCGCAGAACATCTTGGTCTTGGTGCCGAGTTCGACATGGACTTCGAGGCCCATGACGGGGTCGTACGACGCCAGCGCGTCCTCGTACGACACCAACTCGTCGGTCGTGGTGGTCACGGTGAAAACTTCCCTCTCAGCCCAGCAGGACGTCGTCGTCGCCCAGGCGCTTGAGCTCCCGGTAGAGGATGGCGAGGCCAGTGATGATGGCGGCGGCGGACACGGCCGCGTCGATCAGGCGCAGCGTGTCGTGCTCCGTGCGGGCCTTCCTGGCCTGCTTGGCGACGCCGACGGCACCGAACGCGGTGGTCGCGATGGACAGGTACGTACCGGACTTGGACTTCTTGAAGCCCTTGGCCTTGGACAGTGCCTTACTCACAACGACGGAGCCTCCTCGAGCAGCGGGTGCCCCCACTTTTCCACGAAGGCGGCCTCGACGGCGGCGCCGACCTTGTAAAGGCGGTCGTCCTTCATCGCGGGGGCGATGATCTGCAGACCGACCGGCAGGTTGTCCTCCGGCGCGAGACCGCAGGGCAGCGACATGGCGGAGTTGCCCGCCAGGTTGGTCGGGATGGTGCAGAGGTCCGCGAGGTACATCGCCATCGGGTCGTCGGCACGCTCGCCGATCGGGAAGGCGGTGGTGGGCGTGGTCGGCGAGACGATCACATCCACCTGCTCGAACGACTTCTCGAAGTCGCGGGTGATGAGCGTACGGACCTTCTGGGCGCTGCCGTAGTACGCGTCGTAGTAGCCGGAGCTGAGCGCGTACGTGCCGAGCATGATGCGGCGCTTCACCTCGGGGCCGAAGCCGGCCTCGCGGGTGAGGGAGGTGACCTCCTCGGCCGACTTCGTGCCGTCGTCGCCGACGCGGAGGCCGTAGCGCATGGCGTCGAAGCGGGCGAGGTTCGAGGAACACTCGGACGGCGCGATCAGGTAGTACGCCGCGAGCGCCAGGTCGAAGGACGGGCAGTCCAGCTCGACGATCTCGGCGCCCAGCTCCTTGAGGACGGCGACGGCCTCGTCGAAGCGCTGCACGACACCGGCCTGGTAGCCCTCGCCGCGGAACTGCTTGACGACGCCGACGCGCATGCCCGCCACGCTGCCGTTGCGGGCGGCCTCGACGACCGGCGGGACCGGGGCGTCGATGGAGGTCGAGTCGAGCGGGTCGTGCCCGGCGATGACCTCGTGCAGGAGGGCGGCGTCCAGGACCGTACGGGCGCAGGGTCCGCCCTGGTCGAGGGAGCTGGAGAACGCCACCATGCCGTAACGGGAGACCGCGCCGTACGTCGGCTTGACGCCGACCGTGCCGGTGACGGCCGCGGGCTGGCGGATGGAGCCGCCCGTGTCCGTGCCGATCGCGAGGGGCGACTGGAAGGAGGCGAGGGCTGCGGAGGAGCCACCGCCGGAGCCGCCCGGGATACGGGTGAGGTCCCAGGGGTTGCCGGTCGGCCCGTACGCGCTGTTCTCGGTGCTGGACCCCATGGCGAACTCGTCCATGTTGGTCTTGCCGAGGATGACGACGTCGGCGGCCTTCAGCTTCTTGGTGAGGGTCGCGTCGTACGGCGGGATCCAGCCCTCGAGGATCTTCGAACCGACGGTGGTCGGGATCCCCTCGGTGGTGAAGATGTCCTTGAGCGCGAGCGGAACGCCGGCGAGGGGGCCGAGCGTCTCGCCGCGCTCACGCTTGGCGTCGACGGCACGGGCCTGGGCGAGCGCCCCTTCCCTGTCGACGTGCAGGAAGGCGTGCACCTTCTCGTCGACGGCCTCGATACGGGCGAGGTGGGCCTCGGTGACCTGGACGGCCGTGAGCTCGCCGTCCGCGATCTTCTGGGCGATCTCGGCCGCGGTGAGCTTGATGATGTTGACGTTGGTGTCCGTCATGGTGATTAGTCCTCCCCCAGGATCTGCGGCACCTTGAAACGCTGCTGCTCCTGGGCCGGGGCGCCGGAGAGCGCCTGCTCGGGGGTGAGCGACGGACGGACCTCGTCCGCGCGCATGACGTTCGTCAGCGGCAGCGGATGAGAGGTCGGCGGTACGTCTTGGTCGGCGACCTCGCTGACGCGGGCGACCGCGCCGATGATGTCGTCGAGCTGGCCTGCGAAGTGGTCGAGCTCTTCGCCCTTCAGCTCCAGACGCGCCAGCCGTGCGAGGTGGGCGACCTCCTCGCGCGTGATGCCAGGCATGCAGCGATCCTCTGGGGTGAGTGTGTGTGGTTTGGGCCCAATCCTATGGGGCGGGGACCCGTGCCCGTGAAACGGTTTGTCTGCGGGGGGCGTGGACGGATTGTCTGTGGGGGGTGGGGGCGGATTCGGGCGGGCTCCCTGACGGGCTGCGTGCGGGCTGCGTGGATGTTTGTCCGCAGGGGCGCGCGCGGTTTGCCTGCGGGCCGGGCGGGCGGATACGCGCGGGGGCGCGGGCGGATTCACGCGGGCCCCTGACGGGCTGCGTGCGGGCTGCGTGGATGTTTGTCCGCAGGGGCGCGGACGGTTTGCCTGCGGGCCGGGCGGGCGGATTCCCTACGGCCCGCCCGGACCCCCGATGGGCTGCGCGCGGGCTACGCGATTGCCTGGCGCCACTGTCCTGCGCGGGTCTGCACCGCCTCGGCCTCGTCGTCCCTGCCGAGGGCGCGCAGGGTGCGGGTCTGGCCGTCGAGGACATCGAGGAGCTCGAGGCCGTACTCGTGCGGGTTCTGCCGGGCCAGCGGGTCGAGGAGGACGGCGGCCTCCTCGTACGGGATCAGCGCCTGGGCGGGCTGCCCCAGGTGCAGATGGCACAGGGCCGTCTGGGTCTGCGCGGCGACCAGTTCCAGGATGATGTCGAGGTGGGCGCCGCCGAATCCCCGGAAGATGTCCGCGGCCTCGCGCAGCGGGCCCAGCGCCTCGGCGGGCTGCGCGAGGGCGGTCAGGGAGCAGCCCACCAGGTTCAGCACCGAGCCCAGGCCGACGAGCGCCTCCTGCTCGCCCGGCCACTCCCGGTACAGCTCCGCCGCCTCGGACGCCACCGCGACCGTCTCCTCGTACGCGGCCAGGGCGGCCTCCTCCGTCCCGGCCTGGGCGGCCGTGGTGAACCGGTGGACGGCCTGGACGCCGAGGGTCTTGGCGAGGACCAGGCGTACGGAGCGATCGTCGGCCGGCAGACCGCGCAGGAGCGCGACGGCGGCGTCGGCGTGGTCCCCGAAGGGCTCGCCGAGCTGATGACCGCACCGGGCGAGCACCAGGTGCGCGCCGCCCCGGAGCAAGACCTCCGCGGGAGCGTCCCTGGCACCCAGCAGCTCGAGGCCCTTCTCAGCCCCGTCGATCGCGTCCGGCAGCTCGCCGAGGCCCAGCAAGCTCTCCGCCAGCGCGACGAGCGTCCTGGCCCTCGATACCTCGACGGCCGCCGCAACCTCGGGCGGGAGGCTCTCGAACACGCCTGCGGACTCCGCGAACCGCTCTGCCGCCAGGTCGGCGCGGCCGAGCTGAACGTGGCAACTGCCCTGGGTGGAGAGGGTTTCGGCCAGGAACATGGCCTGGTTGACATCGGCGGCGTCCCGCACCAGATGCTCCGCCTGCCCCAGTTCCACCAGCGCCTCCGCGTGTTGCCCCAGTCCGGCGAGGCAGAGTCCGTGGGTGTAGCGGGTCCTGGCGAGGGCATGGCGGACGACCGGATTGTCCGCCGCGTACGGCCGCAGATCCTCCGTGGCCCGTGCCAGCGGGCCGAGCGCCTCTTCCGGGCGGCCGAGGTCGATCCGGCACTGCGCCAGGGTGACCAGCGCCTCCGCACGGTTCACGCCGAACTCGTCGTACGCCTCGCCCCGCTCCTCGAAGCCGTCGTAGACGGCGGATGCCTCGGCCGCCCGGTCTTCCGCCTCGGCCGGGTTCCCGACCAACAGCAGTCCGGCGGCCAGCGTGCCGAGCGCCATGCCGTGCATGAGGCGCAGCACCGGGCCCTCGACGGGCAGCTCGGTCAGGATGCCGACCGCCTCGCGGGCCGCGGCGACGCCGTCCTCGAGGCGGCCCAGACGCAGGGCGCATACGCCGACCAGGCTCAGTCCCCGCGCGAGCGCCTCCCGGCCCTCGTCGCCGCCGTCGGCCACCGCACGGCAGATCGCCACAGCCCGCTCGGCCGGGTCCGCCGCCTGCACCGTCCGGCCCAGGGTGAGGAGCGCGGTGCTCAGGGAAAGGAGCGCGTGGGCCTCGCCGAACGGACGGTCCGGTTCGGCTGCCCCGCGCCCTTCCAGTAGGCCGACCGCCCGTTCGGCGGCGGCGAGGGACCGCGCGGGTCCATCGCCGCCCGCGAAGAGCAGGAGGTCGCTGAGGTTCGTGAAGGCCTCTGCGGCGCGGCCCGTGTACTGCTCGTCCTCCGCGGCCAGCTCACCGAAGACCTCGGCCTCGGTCCGCAGAGCGTCCACCGCTTCGTCGGGCCGGTCGAGCTGGAACTGCAGGTCGGCGAACTCGGCGGCGATCTGCCCGAGGTCCCGCCGGTGCTCGGGATGGTGCTGAGCCAGTTCCGCGTACAGGGCGAACGCCTCACGGCCCGCCTCGACGGCCTCCGGCAGCCGGTCGGCGACGCGCAGCAGATCGGCCAGGTCGCCCAGCGCCCGGGCCAGCGCGGACCCCGGAGCCGGGGCGTCCAGCGCCCCGTGGGAGGCCGTGGCACCGGTCGGCGCGTACGCGACGAAGTCCTCGGGAAGCATCGCGCGACGCTCCGCGACCAGTTCCTGGGCATACCCGAGCGCCTCGTCGGTCCGGTCGGCCGCCCGGCTGTAGTCGACAAGGATGCCGAGGCCCCGGGCGAGCATCCAGCGTTGCGAGGGCTCCCCGGGAACGACGAGACGGCGCAGCAGCTCGACGCTCTCCCCGGCGGGCACGAGGGCTGCGTCGTACCGGTTCTGCAAGGTCATCATCCAGGCCAGTACGCGCAGTTGCTCGGCCTGGTCGAATGCCTGGTAGCGGGCCTGGTTCCCGGCCGCGCGCCGGGACAGCAGCGGTACGAGCGCGTTCCTGAGCCGGTCCGGGGCGCGGGCGCCGAAGCCCTCGACGACGCGCGCGAGCACGCGTTCGAGCGTCAGCGTGAAGCCCGCTTCATTGTGGGGCCAGTCCGGGTCGGAACCGGCGCACGGGCGGTAGCCGCCCGGGTCCGGCGCCAGCGACGGGGCGCCTTCCGGTACGGCGTCGAGGCTGCGGGCGAGATCGACGAGCAGCTCCCGCATGTCGACGATGAAGGACCGCTGCGCGCCGCTGCTCCTGATCGCCCGCGCGAGCGTCCTGGCCGCGTCTCCCTGCCGGCCCGCGTCGGCATGGCAGGCGGCGAGGTTGATCAACGCGTCGGCGCAGGCGTCCCGGTGGCGCGGGTCCTGGGTGGCGAGCTGCTCGTACTGCTCGGCCGCCCGGCCCAGCAGGCCCACCGCGCGGTCGCGGTCGCCGGAGCGCGCCAGGCAGGTGCCCAGGTTGTACGCCGCCCGAGCCCGGGTCGGCGGGTCGGCACTCTCGTTCTCCGTGTACGCCCGCTCGGCGTCCAGGGTCGCCGAGCCCAGGTCGCCTACGGCCTCGCGGTGGGCCACCAGGTCGGTGAGGAGGTCGGCGCGGGTGCGGAGTTCGGCGGGGGTGAGGAGGGGGCGGGCGTCGTATCCGGCCACCGCCAGCGCGGCGACGCGGCAGCGCAGGGAGGCCACCGTGCGGGCGGGGACCGGGCCCGGATGGCACACGGCGGCGGCCGCGGTGGCCAGGGCGCCGTCCGTGTCGAGCGCCGCGCCCCACTCGACGGAGGTCTCCAAAAGACTCGGCAACTGCGACTCCGGCTGGGCGGCGGCCTCTTCGGCCAGCCCGCCGAGCCGGGCCACGAGGAGCCCGCGCAGCGCGGCGCGCACGTGCCGGCGGCCGTCCTGGCGGGCGGCGAGCTGGAGGACTTCGAGCATGCGGACGGTGTGGTCGAGAGTGCGCGCGGGGTGATCGTGGAGGCGACGGACCAGGCGGGCGAGATCCACCCCGGTGTCTTCGAGAAGCTGCTCGGCGAGCAGGTCGGGGGCGAGCGGGGCCAGTTGGTCGCCCGGTCCGGGGAACAACTCCTTGAGCCACTCCGAGGTCCGCACACGGCGGGCGGTTTCGCTGCGGGGGGCTTCGGGGCGGGTGGATTCGGGGCGGGCGGATTCGGGGCGGGTGGATTCGGGGCGGGCGGATTCGGGGCGGGCGGATTCGGGGCGGGCGGATTCGGGGCGGGCGGATTCGGGGCGGGCGGTTTCGCTGCGGGGGGCTTCGGGGCGGGTGGATTCGGGGCGGGCGGTGTCAGGTTGGGCGGTGTCGCTGCGGCGGGTTTCGTTTCGGTCGGACTCGGTACGGCCGGACTCACTGCGATCGGAGTCGGCGCGGCCGGACTCACTGCCACCGATCCCAGTACGACCGTCCCCACCGCCACGGGTCTCAGCACGACCGTCCCCACCGCCACCGGTCCCAGCACGACCGTCCCCACCGCCACGGGTCCCAGCACGACCGTCCCCGCCGCCACCGGGCTCCCTGCCGTCGGACTCGCCGTGGTCATCCAGCTCGCGCAGCGCGGTGAGCAGGGCCTCCGCCTCGGTGCGGGTAGGGGTGGTGAGCGTGGTGAGGACCACCGCCTGGTGGGTGGTGGTCGGGTGGAGGTCCGCGATGCCGTGCGCGCCGAGGCGCCCCTCCCAACGGGTCCGTTCGCGGCCGACGAAGAGCTTCAGGGTGCCGCTCGCTGTCGGGGACGTCTGGCCGCGCAGGGCGAGGAGCACGGCGAGGTGCACCTTGAGCGGGTTGCTGTATCCGGCGTCGCTGAGATCGGGCAGCACCGCGGGCACCGTACCGCCGCCGAAGGCCCCCAGCGCCTTGCGCGCGTGCCGGACCCGGTCCGCCGGTTCCAGGCGCCCCGCCGCGAGGCGGATGAGTTCCCTGGTGCTGTGTTCGACCAGCCCCGAGGTGCTGCGGCGCAGGTCGGCCCACCAGGTGACCGAGTCGGGCAGCGGGAAGCCGACGCGGGGATCGCCGGCGTCCTGACCGGGCGTCCGGTCGAGCAGCAGCAGACGCAGCGGCGCACCGCGGCGGCCGGGGCGGCCGAACCCGGCGAGCAGCCGGCCGACAGAGTCCGTCAGACCGTCCGGATAGTCGATCACCAGCAGGGTGGGCCAGACGAGTTCGACCCGTGTGTCGTGCGCGAGGGTCAGCTCCCTGAGGCTGGCGAACCCGGCCGACCAGCCGTCCGCCACGGCCTCCCGGCACAGTTCCGCGGCCAGCCGGGTCTTGCCCGCGCCTCCGTCGCCGGTCACCACCGCCACGCTGAACCGTTCCGGCGCGGCCCACCAGCGCCGCAGCCGCCCGAGTTCCTCCTCGCGGCCGAGGAAGGGAACGCGGTGGTACTTCGCCTGGAGGAGCAGGAAGTCCGGAGCGCCCACCGGGTCGAGGTCCTCGTACGCCGGAGTCAGGAACCCGTCGGCCCGCGCGTCGAGTTCGGCGACCCGCGGCCACGGATACACCTCCTCGACCTGATGGGCGTACACCCTCACCAGGCCCGCGAACCGACGGTCCTCCAGCAGCCGCGACACGGTGACCGCCTCGAGCCTGCGCCCGCCGAACATCACCGGGTCGGCGACCACGACGCCGAGCAACTCCCGACCGGGGCCCAGCAGTACGGCACCCGACATGCCCTGCCAGGCGGAGGCGCCCGCGCCGAGGGAGACCGGGTGGGCGCTGGTGATGTCGACGTGGTACCGCCCGCCCAGGGCGCCGGTGGTCCTGCTGATCGTTCCTTGCAGGGTCTCCGGTTCGCGGGACCCGTCGGCCCGCCGCTGCGCCTGGGGGAATCCGTGCGCCCAGCACCGTACGCCGCTGTCCTTGACCCGGCCCCAGCGCAGCGCGCCCCGGTCCGGCGCGGTCCGCCAGGGCGCGGAGGGCACGCGCAACAGGGCGGCGTCCAGGGCGCCTTCGGGTTCCCAGGCGAGCCGGGCCTCGACGTCGTCCGCCTCGCCGAACATCCGCAGGCGGTACGGCGGCCCTTCGCGCAGCACATGCCGTGCGGTCAGGACGAGGTCGTCCCCCACCGCGTACCCCGACCCGTAGCTCACCCCGTCCCGGCCACCGGCCCAGACCTCGACCACCCGGTGAGCTCCCCGCCGCCGCTGCTCACTGTCCATGGCCCGACTCCCCCTTGCCGGCCTCGCCTGTCACCAGATCCGCGGTACGGACCCGCAGGGCCTCAGTCGGGCAGGACCACCGGCGGCCGCTGCGCCATCTCGTCCCCCACCTGGACCTTCTGCCCGTCGGGCGCTCCGGCGAGACGCGGCGCCAACGTCAGCGTCAGCCGATGCGTCGACCCCCGGCTCCGCTCCGCCGATGCCCCGGTCGTCACCACGCTCCACAACCCGGCCTTGGCGTTCGCCCCGACCCCCGCGCTGAGCGTGACCTCCAACTCCAGCACCACAGAGTCCAGTTCGAACTTCAGCGGCTGCCCCTCCCCCACCGCCATCGCCGTCTGCAACTCCACCCGCAACTTCGCAATCGCCTCGGCCAACGGGACTTCTGCCATCCACCCACCACCAGAGCCGATTTGAACCGACTTATCGCCACGTGAGGCGAGTCGAGTGTAGGGCGCGGGGCGGGCGCGGGCCCAGGGGTGTGCACGGGGAGGCGAGTTCGGCAGGCGGCGGCGCCGGTGCAGATGGCGCGGCGCTCAAAGGCCGCGGGGCCACGAACCCGCAGGGCCACGAACCCGCAGCCGTCGACGGCGGAACACCCCCAAGGATGGCCGCACTTTCCAACTGAGGAGCACGGACCGCAGAGCGGGCGGTGCCGGAGGTGCCAGCGGTGCCGGCGGGCCCCCTATTCGTCCGCCGCAGCCGCAGGCAACGATGCAGGCAACGAAGCAGCGGGCCGCTGCCACCCCCGCGACCCGCGGGCGCGCAGCCACGCCGTGGCTTCGTCGGCGGGCATGGCGGCAGCGACGAGCCACCCCTGCACCGCGTCGCACCCAAGGTCCCGCAACCGCTCCCACGTCTCGTCGTCCTCGACCCCCTCGGCGACGACGAGCAGCCCGAGCGAATGCGCGAGATCGAGGGTGCAGCGCACGATCTCCGCGTCCTCGTTGTCCACCGCGAGCCGGGCGACGAACGACCGGTCGATCTTCAGCTCGCTGACCGGCAGCCGGCGCAGATGCACGAGCGACGAATACCCCGTACCGAAGTCGTCCAGCGACATCTTCACCCCGTGCCCGGTGAGCGCGGCCAGGGTGTCCGCGGCCCGCTGCGGATCCTCGAGCAGCACATGCTCGGTTATCTCCAGCTGCAACGCCCCCGCGGGAACCCCGTGCCGGGCGAGCCGCGCGGCCACCGCCCCGGCGAACCCGGGAGTGTGGACATCGCGCGGCGAGACATTCACCGCGACCGGCACATACAGCCCCTGCGCCCGCCACCGCGCGACCTGCCCGAGCGCCGTGTCCAGCACGTACTCGGTGAGGTGCGGCATCAGCCCGGACGACTCGGCGATGGCGATGAACTCGTCCGGCGGCACCTTCCCGCGCTCGGGATGCACCCAGCGGACCAGGGCCTCAAGTCCGGCGACCTGCCCGTCGAAACGGACCTTCGGCTGATAGTGCAGCTCCACGTCACCGGCGTCGAGCGCCCGGCGCAGGTCGCCGAGCAGGCCCAGCCGGTCCGGCGTGTTCGAGTCCCGCTTGGACTCGTACACCTCCACCCCGGTCCGGTCCCGCTTGGCCTGGTACATCGCGACGTCCGCGCGCCGCAGCAGCCCCTCCGCGTCCAGCGCGTGATCGGGGAAGACGGCGAGCCCGGCGCTCGCTTCCAGGACGAGGGTGAGCCCGTCGAGGTCGAGCGGCGAGCCGAGCGCGGCGACAAGGTTGCGGGCGACCCGCGTGGCCGACGTCGTGGAGTCGGCGACCGGCAGTAACACGGCGAACTCGTCGCCGCCGAGCCGCGCGGCCTCCGCCCCGCGCGGCAGTGCGAGCCGCAGCCGGTCTGCTATCTGAAGGAGCAGCCGGTCCCCCGCGAGATGCCCCAACGTGTCATTCACGGAACGGAAACGGTCCATGTCGATCAGCAGCAGGGCAGAACGCGCCCCAATGCGCTCGGCATCGTCCAGGGCCGTCCAGGTGCGTTCGAGCAGCCACTGCCGGTTGGGCAACCCGGTCAGCGGATCTAGCAGCTGCTCCTCCGCCCGCGCGCGAGCGATCCACAGCGTGGAGTCGAGCGCGATCAGGGGGATCGAGAACAGCGGCAGCAGCACCGGCAGCGCGACCGCGACCACACAGAGCAGCGGCGCGATCCCGAGCAACGCACCCGCGACGAGCCCCTGTCTGACCAGGGCCGTACGCGCGACGGTGGGCAGACCGCTGGTGCGCGGTGCGTGCAGGTACCAGAGCAGGGCGCGGGTGACCGCGAGATACGCGACCGCGACCAGCACCACCTCGGGTGCGGCGGAGACGCTCCAGGTCTCCGGGTTCCAGGGCGTCTCGACGGACGGGAACCGCCCGAACGCGGCCAGGACCAGCGCTCCGGCGCCGATGCCGAGGATGTCGACCGCGCCGTGCAGCACCCCCTGCCGCCAGCGGTTGCGGCGCGCGACGCCGACCAGGACGACGACGGTCAGGCTGACCATTCCGGCGGGCACCCAGCCGTACAGCAGCAGGACCGCGAGGGTGAGCGCCGCGCCGGATCCGGTGCCGCCCCACCAGCGGGCCCGGCCGAGGGCGACCAGGTGGCCGACGATGATGCCGGTCAGCACAGCCAGCGCCCAGCCGACGGCGCCGGACGGGAAGAGCGCGTGGTCGCCGCTGAACGCCCGGTAGAAACCGGCGCCCAGGACGAACCCGGCCGCCGCGACGACCGCCGCGGGCAGCGCGGGCCAGGAGACGTGCCGCTCGGGATCGTGGCCGGGCAGGCCGGGATCGCGGTCGGCGCCGAGTCCGCCGACACCGGGGCCGGTGCCGTCGGTGAGGTACGTCGAGCCGCGCACGCCCGTGCCGGGCTGCTCCGAGGACCGCACTGTCCGGCGGCCTCCCCCAAGCCATGCGCCGGTCATCCGGCGCAGCCGTGAGTCAGGGGCGGCGCTCTCGGTCGGTTCCATTCCCGTCCCTCTCACAGCCGGCGGTGCCCACGCCACGCGGTCCGATGCCCGACAGACCATCAACGGCACCGCGTCTGAAAACCCTTCCCCAGGCTCTCGAAGAGCAGGGGATGCCCCAACCGCAGCTGGGCACGGCAGGTGCACACCTCAACAGTAGGCCGCAGAAGGCTTCCACGGGCAGCCGTCGTCTACGGTTGCCCGAATGCGACCCGGCCACCCGTATGCATCTGATATGCGCCGAACGGGTGGCCTTCAACCGCTACTCCTCGATCGGAAGCGCGACTTCCGCCGCCGCCTCCGGCCCTTGTTCGAGCAGGACGGCGAAGCCCCCCTCGTTCAGAACCGGCACCTTCAGCTGCATCGCCTTGTCGTACTTCGAACCAGGATTGTCACCTACGACGACGAAAGATGTCTTCTTCGAAACAGAACCGGTGACTTTCGCTCCCCGGCTCTGCAGGGCCTCTTTCGCGCCGTCCCGTGTGTGGTGTTCGAGCGTGCCGGTGACGACGACGATGAGCCCTTCGAGCGGGCGCGGGCCTTCGTCCTCGCCGGAGCCCTCGTCCTCCAACCTGACTCCGGCGGCCTTCCACTTGCGCAGGATCTCGCGGTGCCACTCCTCGGCGAACCACTGCTTGACCGAGGCCGCGATGATCCCGCCGACGCCGTCGACCGCGGCGAGTTCCTCCTCCGTGGCCTGCTCGATGCGGTCGATGGAGCGGAACTCGCGGGCCAGCGCCTCGGCGGCCACCGGGCCGACGTGCCGGATGGAGAGTCCGTTGATGAAGCGGGCGAGCGGACGGTTCCTGGCCTCGGCGATGTTGGCCAGCAGGGCGAGGGTGTTCTTCTTCGGCTCGCCCTTCTGGTTGGCGAAGACCGTGACGACCTTCTCCTCACCGGTCTTGGGGTCCCGCTTGGGCAGCCCGCTGTCCTGGTCGAGGACGTACGCCTTGATGGGGAGGAGCTGTTCGACGGTGAGGTCGAAGAGGTCGCCCTCGTCGACGAGCGGCGGTTCGGCGGGCTCCAGCGGACGGGTCAATGCCGCCGCCGCCACATTGCCGAAGTGCTCGATGTCGAGACACTCCCGGCCCGCGAGATAGGAGACGCGCTCTCTCAACTGGGCCGGGCAGGTACGGCCGTTGGGGCAGCGCAGGTCGATGTCGCCTTCCTTCATGGCACGCAGCGGCGTCCCGCACTCCGGGCACTCGGCCGGCATCACGAACTCCCGCTCGGTGCCATCGCGCAGATCGACGACCGGCCCGAGGATCTCCGGGATGACGTCTCCGGCCTTGCGCAGCACGACCGTGTCCCCGATGAGGACACCCTTCGCCTTCACCACTTCCTGGTTGTGCAGGGTGGCGAACTCGACTTCTGACCCGGCGACCGTGACCGGTTCGACCTGTGCGTACGGCGTGACGCGACCGGTGCGGCCGACACCGACCTTGATGTCGATCAGCTTGGTGTTGACCTCTTCCGGCGCGTACTTCCACGCGATCGCCCAGCGCGGGGCTCGGGCGGTGGAGCCCAGCCAGCCCTGAAGGCGGATCTCGTCGAGCTTGACGACCACGCCGTCGATCTCATGCTCCACGGAGTGACGGTTCTCCCCGTAGTACGCGATGAACTCCCGTACGCCGTCGAGGTCGTCGACCACCTTGGCGTACTGCGTAGTCGGCAGGCCCCACTCACGCAGCAGGTCGTACGCCTGGGAGAGGCGGTCGATGTCGAAGCCCTCGCGGGCGCCGATGCCGTGGACGACCATGTGCAGCGGCCGGGTCGCGGTGACGCGCGGGTCCTTCTGGCGCAGGGAACCCGCCGCCGCGTTGCGCGGGTTGGCGAAGGGCTTGTCGCCGGCCTCCACCAGGCGGGCGTTGAGCTCCTCGAACTTCTCCATCGGGAAGTAGACCTCGCCGCGGATCTCCACGAGGTCCGGGACGCGGTCGCCCTTCAGACGGTCCGGAATCTCCGCGATCGTACGGACATTGGGGGTGATGTCCTCGCCCGTGCGGCCGTCGCCGCGGGTCGCCGCGCGCGTGAGACGGCCGTGCTCGTACGTGAGGTTGACCGCGAGGCCGTCGACCTTCAGCTCGCACAGGAAGTGGTAGTCGGAGGTGCCCACGTCCCTGGCGACGCGCTCGGCCCAGGCCGCGAGCCCCAAGTCGTCGAAGGCGTTGTCGAGCGACAGCATGCGCTCGCGGTGCTGGACGGAGGTGAACCCCGTCTCGTACGCCCCCGCGACCTTCTGGGTCGGCGAGTCGGGCGTGCGCAGCTCGGGGTATTGCTCCTCCAGCTCCTCCAGTGAGCGCAGGAGTTGGTCGAACTCCGCGTCGCTGACGACCGGCTGGTCCTTCACGTAGTACCGGAAGCGGTGCTCCTCGATCTGCTCAGCGAGCTGCGCGTGCTTCTCCCGTGCCTCGGCGGGTACCGATGTGGGCTCTGCGTGCTTTTCGCCGGCCACCGTGTTGTCCTCCCGTTACTCAGGGTTGTCCGCGAGGGATCTCGCCGCCCGGACGCACTGGGCGAGTGCCTTGCGGGCATAGTCGGGGGAAGCCCCCGCGAGCCCGCACGACGGAGTGACCGTGACCGCCTCCGCGAGAAGGCCCGGTTGCAGCCCCAGCCTGCGCCACAGCGTCCTGACACCCATGACGCTACCGGCAGGGTCTGACAATGGGCCGTCCACGCCCGGGACGACACCTGCGAAGAGCCGCGTCCCCCCTTCCACGGCTTCCCCGATCGCGTCGTCGTCACGCTCGGTGAGCAGCGCGAAGTCGAACGAGATCGCCGCGGCGCCCGTCCTGCGCAGGAGGGCGAACGGCACGTCGGGGGCGCACGAGTGCACCACGACGGGGCCGCCGCCGTGTACCCCGATGACGTCCCGCAGCGTCGCCTCGACGACCTGCCGGTCCACGGCCCGGTGGGTCCGGTAGCCGCTGGCGGACTTGACCTGTCCGCGCAGTACGGCGTTGAGCGACGGTTCGTCGAGCTGGAGCACGAGCTGGGCGCCGGGGACGCGCCGCCGCACCTCGTCGAGATGCAGGCGCAGTCCCTCGGCGAGCGATCCGGCGAGATCCCGGCACGCGCCCACGTCGGAGAGGGCCACCTCACCGTTCTTCAACTCCAGCGCGGCGGCGAGGGTCCAGGGACCGACGGCCTGCACCTTCAGCGGCCCCTCGTACCCCTGCGTGAACTCTTCAAGGGCGTCGAGGTCCTCCCCCAGCCATGACCTGGCCCGCTTGGTGTCCCGCCCCGGCCGGTCCCCGAACCGCCAGCCGCTGGGCTCCACGCGCGCGTACAGCTCGACCAGCATCCCGGCGGTCCGCCCGATCATGTCCGCCCCGGGGCCCCGGGCGGGCAGTTCGGGAAGGAAGGGGAAGTCCTCGAAGGATCCGGTGACGGTCTTCGCGGCCTCCCGCGCGTCACCGCCCGGCATGGACCCGACCCCGGTCGCGGAACCGAACCTGAACTCGCTGTTTTCGCTCACCC
This sequence comes from Streptomyces sp. NPDC029292, assembly GCF_055569295.1. Taxonomy (NCBI): domain Bacteria; kingdom Bacillati; phylum Actinomycetota; class Actinomycetes; order Kitasatosporales; family Streptomycetaceae; genus Streptomyces; species Streptomyces sp. NPDC029292. Next base: position 177,194 of record NZ_JBVHXR010000018.1, on the reverse strand, counting down.
CGGCAGCCTACGGAATGACCAGGGGGAGGTCAGCGGCCCGGTCGCACCGTCAGGTCGTTGACCTCCGCGTCCCGCGGCAGGTCGATGGCCATCAGGATGGTCGTCGCGACGGACTCCGGGTCGATCCACTTGGCGGCGTCGTACTCCTTGCCCTCCTGCTGGTGGACCTTGGCCTGCATGGGGCTTGCGGTGCGGCCGGGGTAGACGGAGGTGACGCGGACGCCGTTCGTGTGTTCCTCGTGGCGGAGGGAGTCGGCGAGGGCCTTGAGGCCGTGTTTGGAGGCGGCGTACGCGGACCAGTCGGCGTGGGCGTTCAGGCCGGCGCCGGAGTTGACGAACACCACGTGGCCCTGGGCGAGGCGGAGTTGGGGCAGGAAGTGGCGGGTCAGCTCGGCGGGGGCGATCAGGTTGACGTTGAGCTGGTGGCGCCAGGACTTGGGGGTCAGCTCGCCCACCCGGCCCAGGTCGACCACGCCCGCGATGTGCAGCAGCGAGTCGATCCGGTCGGGCAGCGTCTGGTGCGAGAACGCCCAGGAGAGCTTGTCCGGGTCCGCCAGGTCTCCGACGAGGGTCTTCGCTCCCGGGTACTCCCCCGCGAGTTCTTTCGCACGGCCCGCGTCGCGCGCGTGCAGCACGAGTTCGTCCCCGCGCGTGTGGAGGCGGCGGGCGACGGCGGCGCCGATGCCGGAGCCCGCCCCGGTGATCACATGTGTAGCCATGCCCGCCATGCTCGCATCACCGGGTGCCGTGACTCTCCTCCAGGTAGGCCAGTGCGCCCACCGGCTCCTCCGCGAAGAACACCAGGTCGGCGAGCGGGCGCGGCAGGAAACCCTCGCCCTCCATGCGCCGGAACTGCTCCTTGAGGCCGTCGTAGAAGCCCGCCGTGTTGAGCAGGACCACCGGCTTGTCCGTCTTCCCGTGCTTCTTCAGCTCCAGGATCTCGGTCGCCTCGTCGAGCGTCCCCGTGCCGCCGACCATGATCACCACCGCGTCGGCCTTCTCCAGCAGCAGCGCCTTGCGCTCGGCGAGGTCACGGGCGATCACCATCTCGTCGGCGCCCGCGCGGGCCTTGGCCGCCAGGAAGTCCACGGAGACGCCCAGCAGACGCCCGCCCGCCTCCTGCACACCGTCGGCGACCACCTTCATCAGACCGACGTCCGAACCGCCCCACACCAGCGTGTGGCCGCCCTTGCCGAGCAGCTTCGCGAACTCCCGCGCGGGGCGCGTGTAGCGGTCGTCGAGGTCGGCGGCGGAGAGGAAGACGCAGATATTCATGCGCCCACCGTACGGGGGGAAGAACTACGGGCCCACCGGTGCTTTCCCTGTATGGCTGAAGGACACACGATCACCATCGAGCAGGGCACGGACCATGTACGCGTCGTGCACGGCGACCAGGTACTCGCGGAGAGCGACCGCGCCCTGGTGCTGCGCGAGACCGGCTGTCCGGTGCGCTACTACCTCCCGGCCGAGGACGTCCGTCTGGATCTGCTGACGCCCTCCGACACCCACACGTACTGCCCCTTCAAGGGCACGGCGTCCTACTGGTCCCGCCCCGACGCGGCCGACCTCGTCTGGGCCTACCCCGATCCCAAGCCCGACGTCGCCGAGATCAAGGACCACCTCTGCTTCTACGAAGCAGAAGTCAAGAAGTAGAAGTCAAGAAGTAGAGGTCCCGAAGCAGCCGTCACGAAGCAGCTGTGTCGTGACCCGATGAGTTCCGGGATCCCCGGCAGTCTCTACAGACATGGACAAGAAGACCCTCTCGCGCGACGGAACCCCCCTCGCGTACGAACGCTACGGTGACGGCCCGGCGGTCGTCCTGGTCGGCGGAGCCATGTGTACGGGCGCCACGCTGGCGCCCCTGGCCGAGGCCCTCTCGGACCGCTTCGGCGCCGTCACCTACGACCGCCGGGGCCGCGGCGACAGCGGCGACACCGTCCCCTTCGCGGTGGCCCGTGAGATCGAGGACATCGCGGCGCTGATGGAGGCGTCCGGGGGCAGCGCGGCGCTCTACGGCATCTCGTCGGGCGGCGCGCTGGTACTGGAAGCGGCGGCGAGCGGGGTGCTGCCCGTCAGCAAGGTCGCCGTCTACGAAACGCCGTTCGCCGTCTACGAAGGGGGCGGAAAAGAGCGTCTGGAGTACACGGAGCGGCTGACCGAGCTGCTCGGCGAGGACCGACGCGGGGACGCCGTCGAGCTGTTCATGGCACTCGCCGGTACGCCTCCGGAGATGATCGCGGACGCCCGCCGGTCCCCCGGTTGGCCGGACATGGAGGCGATCGCGCCCACACTGGCGTACGACAACGCGGCGATGGGCGACGGCCTGGTGCCCCGGGACCGGCTGGCCTCGGTCAGCGTGCCCGTGCTCTCCGTCGCCGGCGGGGCCAGTCCCGAGTGGATGCGCCAGGCGGCGCGGGCCGTGGCGGACACGGCGCCCGACGGGACGTACCGCACGCTGGACGGCCAGACCCACAGGGTCGATCCCCAGGCCCTGGCACCGCTCCTGAAGGAGTTCTACTCGCAGCCCGGCGCCTAGGCGCCGGCCTCCGCCTGGATCGTCCGCCGATCGGCGATCGGCGACAACCGGCTGATCAGGAAGTTGGGGCCGATCCGGGCCCGGACGGCCCGGAGCAGTGCCTAGACAGCCGCCGTCGCGCGCGTGGTCGTCGCGATCGTCGCCGAGCCGACCACGCGCGTGCCGTCGTACAGGACGATCGCCTGGCCGGGGGCGACGCCTCGGACGGGCTCGGCGAAGCTGACCTCGAGCGAGCCGTCGACGAGCTCGGCGGTGACCGTCGTCTCGCCGCCGTGGGCGCGGAGTTGGGCGGTGTAGGTGCCAGGACCGGTCGGGGCGGCGCCGCACCAGCGGGGCTTGATGGCCGTCAGCGCGTTCACGTCGAGCGCGTCCGCCGGGCCGACCGTCACCGTGTTGTTCACCGGCGAGATGTCCAGGACGTAGCGCGGCTTGCCGTCGGCGGCCGGGGTGCCGATGCGCAGCCCCTTGCGCTGGCCGATCGTGAAGCCGAACGCGCCCTCGTGGGTGCCCAGCTTGGCGCCGGACTCGTCGACGATGTCGCCCTCCGCCTTGCCCAGGCGGTTCGCGAGGAACCCCTGGGTGTCGCCGTCGGCGATGAAGCAGATGTCGTGCGAGTCGGGCTTCTTGGCTACGGCGAGGCCCCGGCGCTCGGCCTCGGCGCGGATCTCGTCCTTCGTGGTGACCGTGTCGCCGAGCGGGAACAGCGCGTGGGCGAGCTGGCGGTCGTCGAGCACCCCGAGGACGTACGACTGGTCCTTGGCCATGTCGGAGGCGCGGTGCAGCTCTCGCGTGCCGTCCTCGGGGACGATGACCTGCGCGTAGTGGCCCGTGCAGACCGCGTCGAAGCCGAGCGCGAGCGCCTTGTCGAGCAGGGCGGCGAACTTGATCTTCTCGTTACAGCGCAGGCACGGGTTCGGGGTGCGCCCCGCCTCGTACTCGGCGATGAAGTCCTCGACCACGTCCTCGCGGAAGCGCTCGGCGAGATCCCACACGTAGAAGGGGATGCCGATGACGTCCGCCGCGCGACGGGCGTCGCGCGAATCCTCGATGGTGCAACAGCCGCGGGCGCCGGTCCGGAACGATTGCGGGTTGGCGGAGAGCGCGAGGTGCACGCCCGTCACGTCGTGGCCTGCTTCCGCCGCGCGGGCTGCGGCTACGGCGGAGTCCACGCCGCCGGACATGGCGGCGAGGACGCGGAGGGGGCGCTGCGAGGTCTCAGTCATAACCCCTCCAGGGTACGGGGCCGTGGGAACCGAAGCCTGCGAGTATCCGTTGAAGATCGCATGGGGGAGAAAACGGGGAAGAAAAAGGCAGAGCCACCGGGCCGCAAGGCCAGGGACGGGGACCGGCGGATCGGGCGCCGGACGCTGCTCATCGGCGGTGCGGCGGCCGCCGTGGGCACGGCGGTGCTGGCTCGGGACGAGCTCGGGCACCTGTGGTGGCGGCTGCCCGGCGTGGACAAGCCGCGGGTGGCGGGTGCGGTCGACTTCCGGGGCGCGCAGTGGGTGGCAGCGTCGGAGGCGAACTGGCGGCGGGCGGACCGGCCCGACGACTACGGGATAGACCGGGTGATCATCCATGTCACCCAGGGCAACTTCCAGAGCGCGGTGAGGGTCTTCCAGGACCCGGGGCACGGCGCCGCCGCGCACTACATCGTCCGCAAGGACGGCCACATCACCCAGATGATCCGCGAGCTGGACGTGGCGTTCCACGCGGGGAACCGGGAGTACAACGAGCGCAGTGTCGGCATAGAGCACGAGGGCTTCGTCGAGCGCGCCTCCTCGTTCACGGACGCGATGTACGCCGCCTCCGCGCGTCTCACGGCCGAGATCTGCGCGCGGTACGGCATAGCCGTCGACCGCGAGCACATCATCGGGCATGTGGAGGTGCCGGGCACGGATCACACCGATCCCGGGCCGTACTGGGACTGGGACCGGTACATACGGCTGGTGCGGGAGGCACATACGGCGAAGTCCTAGCCCCGCGTACGGTGCCGGGCCCCGCGTACGGCGCGAGCGGCGAGGGCGTGCCCGGCCGGGGTGCCTAGCTGAGCCCCGCCGTCCGCGCCCGTTCCACCGCCGGGCCGATCGCGCGAGCCACCGCCTCGACGTCCGCCTCCGTGGAGGTGTGGCCGAGGGAGAAGCGGAGGGTGCCGCGGGCCAGGTCGGGGTCGGTGCCGGTGGCGAGGAGGACGTGGCTGGGCTGGGCGACGCCCGCCGTGCACGCGGAGCCGGTGGAGCACTCGATGCCCTGCGCGTCCAGGAGCAGCAGCAGGGAGTCGCCCTCGCAGCCGGGGAACGTGAAGTGCGCGTTCGCGGGCAGGCGGCCCCCGGTGGCGGGGTCGCCGCCGAGGATCGCGTCGGGCACGGCCTTGCGTACGGCCTCGACCAGGTCGTCGCGCAGGGCGCCGACCTCGCGGGCGAACCACTCACGCTGCTCGGCGGCGAGCCGCCCGGCGACGGCGAACGACGCGATCGCGGGCACGTCGAGCGTGCCGGAGCGCACATGGCGCTCCTGGCCGCCGCCGTGCAGGACGGGTACGGGGCTGTACTCGCGGCCGAGCAGCAGCGCGCCGATGCCGTACGGGCCGCCGATCTTGTGCCCCGAGACGGTCATCGCGGCGAGGCCGGAGGTGCCGAAGTCGACGGGGACCTGGCCGAAGGCCTGGACGGCGTCGGCGTGCAGCGGAATGCCGAACTCGGCGGCGACGTCGGCCAGTTCACGGACCGGCATGACCGTGCCGATCTCGTTGTTGGCCCACATGACCGTGGCGAGGGCGACGTCGTCGGGGTTACGGGCGATGGCCTCGCGCAGGGCGTCCGGGTGGACGCGGCCGTACGAGTCGACGGGGAGGTACTCGACCGTCGCGCCCTCGTGTTCGCCGAGCCAGTGGACGGCGTCGAGGACGGCGTGGTGCTCGACGGGGCTGGCGAGGATGCGGGTGCGGGTCGCTGCCGCGTCTCTGCGGGACCAGTACAGGCCCTTCACCGCGAGGTTGTCGGCCTCGGTGCCGCCGGAGGTGAAGACCACCTCGCTGGGGCGTGCGCCGAGGGCGTCCGCCAGGGTTTCGCGGGCTTCCTCGACCGTCCGCCGGGCGCGGCGGCCGGCGGCGTGGAGGGAGGAGGCGTTGCCCGTGATGCTCAGCTGCGCGGTCAGTGCCTCTGCCGCCTCGGGGAGCATGGGTGTGGTCGCGGCGTGGTCCAGGTAAGCCATGGTGGGCCCGATTCTACGGGCCGCCGCTCCACGGCCTCGGCCCCCACCGTGGGTGGTCGTCGGTCTGGTCGGCGCCCGGGGTTCCCAGTGCGCCTTCCCGGCGCCGGGGCGGGACCCCTCTGCAGCGCACCCGGCGCTGTCAGCTGTGCCCAGCCTCCCCCACTCTCGGCTCAGCTCGAGCGGGGGGACCCCCCTCGCCCTGCGGAACGATTGCCCACAGCGGTACTCAGAAGTTCCAGGACAACGTGCTGTCGAACTGCATGAACGCCGCCAGTACCACCAGGTCGGCGATGCCCAGGCCGAGGCCGAGGAAGGCGCGGCCCCGGCGGGCCGTGCCGCGCCAGAGGGCGACGGAGGCGAGGGCGATGGCGATGGGGCCCAGGAAGACGTTCAGGACCAGGAGGCCGAGGAGGCCGAGGATGAAGGAGGCGACGGCCATGCCGTCGGTGTCCCGCGTACCGGTGCGGTGGGCCTGAGCAGCGGTGAGTTCCATGACGTAAGTCAGCTCCCGACAATCAGTTGGTGGAGGGCTGGCGCCGGCGGGCGTTCCGCTCGCGTACCGCGAAGACGGCCAGCCAGATGCCGATGACGGCAGCGACGACGAGGGTGACGGGCAGCGGCACGTGGGCCACCGAACCCATGACGACACCCAGCAGCAGGAGGGCGGCGACGAGGAACAGCATGAGATGCCTCTCGTGGAAGTCTCGAAGTCCCGTCCCCGGGGCCGGAGCCTCGACGGTGAGGTCCCGAATGTTTCGGGGACTTGACGACTCAGTGAACGGTTGTAGTAACAGTTGTTCACTGACTCTTGAGTCTAGCGCGTCCCCCGGCTTTCCAATTACAGAGAACAGTTGTTAACTGCATGGCATGAGTCACACTCTCGGCATCCGACAGGCCCAGAAGCAGAAGACCCGACAGGCGCTCCTGGACGCGGCGTTGGCACTGCTGGAGGAGCAGAGCCTGAGCAGCCTGGGCCTGCGCGAGGTCACCCGCGCCGTCGGTGTCGCCCCGACCGCCTTCTACCGGCACTTCCGCTCGACGGCGGATCTCGGCGTGGCGCTCGTCGAGGAGGCGCTGGGCAGCCTGCACCCGATGATCGGGGACACGGTGTCCGCGGCCGGGGACAGCGACGAACGCATCACGCGCGCCGTCGATCTGATCGCCCGCCATGTCGAGGCGCACCCGGCGCATGTCCGTTTCATCGCGCGCGAGCGGCACGGCGGCGTCCAGCCGGTCCGGGAGGCGATCACGGAGCAACTGGCCCGGTTCGCCGAGGAGGTGAAGGTCGAACTGGCCAAACACTCCGAGTCGGAGGGGTGGAGCGACGACGATCTGCTGATGCTCGCGGGCCTGTATGTCGACCACATGCTGATGGCGGCCTCCCAGTTCCTGGAGGCACTGGAGGCGTCCGAGGAGGAGCGGGACCGGGTGGCCTGCGTGGCAAGCCGCCAGATGCGGCTGATCGCGATCGGCCGCCGCAACTGGCTGGGGTGACGCGTCCGTCCGCCGGACGCGTCACCCTTGTCGCACGTGTGAGGAAAGCAGCTGTCACACGTGGGGAAAGCGGCCCCGGTCAGCCCTGAGCGGCCTGCTGGCTCTGGCCGCCCTGCTGCCCACCGGGACCGCCGCCGCAGCCACCCTGACCGCCACCCTGGCCACCGCCGGGACCGCCGCTCGGCATCCCCGACGGGGCGCCGGACCCGGCCTTCCCCGTGGGCATGCCCGACGGCGACCCGGTCGGCATGCCCGACGGCATCCCGGAGGGCCCGCCGCTGGGCTGCCCGGACGGACCACCGCTCGGCATGCCTGACGGCCGCTGACAGTTCTGGCCGGAGTTGCCGCTGGTCGAGGAGGACGACGAGTCGTCCGAGCCGCAGGCCGCCAGCAGGGGCGAGAGCGCCAGTAGGGCGACGGCCGGGACGAGTCGTGCACGACGGTTCATGAGGGTAACTCCCAGTCAAGTCACGGGATCCGGTTTATGAATGCCGGATGAGTGCCGGATGAGCGGAGGACAGAGGACCAGACCCACGTGAGGCCGCGCTGTGCCGAACCTGTGGTTTCCTGTGGACCACGCGCTCCGGTCGGGGTCAACCCGCCCCGTACAACGCCGTGATGGATGCCGCCGTCCCGGCCAGCTCCGCCCGCACCTCCGGCGGCGAGACGACCTCCAACCGGTCCGCGAAGGCCAGCAGGGCACGGGCTTCGCGGACAAAGCCGTACGACAGATGAGCGGTTACCCACTCGCTCGCGCCGTCGTCCTCCGGCAACGCCGTGAGCGAGGAGGCGTTGAGGCGCAGGAACATGTCGAGGCGGGAGCGCTGTACCCGAACTGTGACATCGAGTCCGCCGGGCCGCTCCTCCACCTGGCGGCGCAACACCTCCCAGACGTGGGCGAGTTCCACGCCCGGCCGCCGCTTCACCGGATCCGGCAGCAGCGTGGCCGACCGCACCCTGTCGGCCCGGAACTGGCCGAGTTCGCGCTCGCCATCGCCCGTCGCGTCCTGCCCGACGAGCAGCGCGAGGGCGACGACCTGCCCTTCGACTCGGCGGCGCCGGCCCCCGAAGGGGCCGACGCCTACGGGCGGTTGGCGGCCTATCTCGGCCGGCGGCCGCTCAGCTGAGTCGTACCCTCGCGAGCTGCCGGGACTGCGCGACCAGCCGGTCCGCGCTGTCCCACACCTCGGCGTCCTCCTCCAGGAAGCCCCCGGCGAGGTTACGCGTGGTGATCGACACCCGCAGCGGACCGGGCGCCGGACGGGAACGCACGTGCACCGTCAGCTCGACGGTCGGCACCCAGCCGGACAACCCGATCTCGAAGGCGGTCGGCGGCAGCGCGTCGACCGCGAGGAGCAGCGACAAGGGGTCCGCGTCGCGGCCGTCGGCGAGGCCGAACCAGGACCGCATCTCGCCCTTCCCGGACGGCGATCCGAGCGCCCAGCCCAGCGTCGACGGGTCGAGCTTGAGCATCAGCCGGTCGGCGATGGCGGAGCTGCCGGAGACGGGGGCCGGGCCGTCCTGCGGTCCGAAGCACTGGTCCATGGGCGGGATCGCGGGCGGTTTCGCCGTCGTACGGACGTCGTCGGGCAGGGTGTCGAGATCGCCGTACGAGGCGAGGACGCGGATCCGCTCGACCTCGCGGCCCTCGTCGTCGTACTGGAAGAGGGACGCCTGGCCGGTCGACAGCGTCCGCCCCGTGCGCACGACGTCCGTGCGGACGACCGCGGGGCCCGGCTGGGACGCGGTCAGGTAGTGCGCGGAGATCGTGAACGGGTCGGGGTGCGGCAGGGCGTCCGCGAGCGCGCGGCCCAGGACGGCCAGCAGATAGCCGCCGTTGACGGCGCTGATGATCGTCCAGCCGGCGGAGAGGTCGATGTCGTAGACGCCGGGTTCGCGCAGGGTCACCGCGGTGTCCCGGTCGAACTCACTGTCGCCGATCGTGGCCCGTACGGCCTGTACCGAAGCTGCTTCTGGCATGCATGAACGGTACAACAGGAAATTACTAAGCGGTAGCTTTGACTGTTTCGGGCGCGTGACACCTGAACGCAAGCCCAAGGTGAGGAGTCGGCAATTTCTTGGTAAGTGTCCGCACTCGTCCGTAACCTCCGCAGCCGACATCTCCTCTGAAGGGACATGAGCCTCACCGGGACGCCGTTCCTCTTCACCGCGACCGCGCTGTTCGCCCTCGCCCTCGTCCTGCCCCTGGCCCTCTGGTCCCGAGTCCGCGGCCCCGCGCCCGTGCGCAGCGCCGCCCGACTGCTGATGCTGCTGTTCGCCCAGGGCACCGCGGTCACCCTCGTCTTCGTCCTCGTCAACAACGCCAACAGCCTGTACGACAACTGGTCGGACCTGCTCGGCACCGGCAACCACGTCCAGCGGGCCGCCGACCTCGGCAGGGACGGCACCGGTGGCATCGCGCTCGAACAGCTGCCGAAGGTCCGGCAGACGTTCACCCAGGCCGACGGTCCCGGCATGCACCAGGCGGGCGGGGTGCGCGTCACCCAGCTCAAGGGCCTGGTGTCGGGGGTGGACGCGGAGGTCTACGTCTGGCTGCCGCCGCAGTACCACGAACCCGCCTACCGCCACCGGAAGTTCCCCGTCGTGGAGCTGCTGCCGGGCTATCCGGGCTCCGCGAAGGCGTGGTTCGGGTCGCTGAAGGTGCATGAGCAGCTGCTGCCGATGATGCGCTCCGGCCAGGTCGCGCCGTTCATCCTGGTCGCGCCGCGCACCACGCTGCTGGCCCGGGTGGACACGGGCTGCGCGAACATCCCGGGCACGGTGAACGCCGACAGCTGGCTCAGCCTCGACGTGCCGAAGATGGTGACCGACAACTTCCGTGCCGAGGCCGCCCCGGACGGCTGGGCGACCGCCGGCTACTCGGCGGGCGCGCACTGCGCGACGAAGCTCGCCGTCGCGCACCCCGACCGCTACCGGGCCGCGGTGAGCCTGTCCGGCTACAACGACCCGATCGGCGAACGCCATTCGCTCGCCGCGCAGAGCGTGGCGCTGCGTCGCCAGAACAACCCCTACCTGTTGCTGCGCGCCTACCGCACCCCGCCCCGCCTCGCGCTCTACTTCTCCGGCGAGTCCGGCGACGGCTACCAGGCGGGCGCCGCGCTCGAGCAGGTCGCGAAGCCGCCGACGAGCGTGCACGTGGTGCTGCTGCCGCGCAGCGCGGGCGGCCATGACATGGCGCTGTGGCGGCCGCAGGTCCCGGACGTGTTCCGCTGGCTGACCCAGCAGATCGGGACCGGCGCCAAGGGAGCCAAGGGATTTACGAGCTCTACCGGGGCCACCGGGCCCGTCGGGTCCGTCGGGGCCACCGGGGCCACCGGGTCCACGGGGTCTAGGGGGTCTCTCCCTCGGTCGCCGTCGAACGACGGTGCCACGCGCGCGGCGCTCGCCAGTGGAAGCGCATCGCGAGCAGGCGCAGGACAAAAGCGGTGACGACCGCGAGCCCGCTGGTGAACGGGGACAGCACGTCGTAGCGGATGCACAGCGCGACCATCGTGGCACCCACCATCGCGGGCACCGCGTACAGGTCGCGGTCCCAGCGCAGCAGCGAGGGCACCTCGTTGGCGAGGACGTCACGCAGCACACCGCCGCCGACGGCGGTCGCGAGGCCCAGGGCGGCCGACTGGGGCAGGCCGAGCCCGTACTCGTACGCCTTTGTGGTGCCCGCGACAGCGAACAGCCCGAGCCCGGCCGCGTCGAAGACGTTGACGCCGACCTGGATCCGCTCCACCTCCGGGTGGAGGAAGAAGACGAGGAGGGCGGCGAGCAGCGGGGTGCTGAAGTAGCCGAGGTCGGTGAACGCGGCCGGGGGCACGGCCCCGATGATCAGGTCCCGGAACAGCCCTCCGCCCAGTGCGGTGACCTCGGCGAGTACGGCGATGCCGAAGACGTCGAAGTTCTTGCGGACGGCCAGCAGCGCGCCGGAGATCGCGAAGACGAAGATCCCCACGAGGTCGAGCACATGCTGGACGGAGGGGGTGAACAGTTCCTGAAGCACCTGGACATTCTCACCCGCCGACGGGTGTGAACCTTACAAAGCAAGGCTCGCGGCAGGCGCCAATGCCTACACCGTGGGCTTGCCCGTGGTGTAGATCCAGGTCTGGAAGAGATCGTCGAGCCGCTGGCCCGAGATCTTCTCGGCGAGCTTGATGAAGTCGGCCGTGCTCGCGTTGCCGTAGCGGTGCAGCTTCGTCCAGGCGGGCAGCAGCGTGAAGAAGGCGGTGTCGCCGATGCGTTCGCGGAGCATCTGGAGCGTCATCGCACCGCGCTGGTAGACCGCCGAGGCGAACATCGTGTCGCGCTGCGGGTCGGCGACGGTGATCTGCCAGAACGCCGCGTCAGCGGGCCGCGCGTTGTACCCGGCCAGGAACGAATCGTGCGCCGAGCGGATGCCCTTGTGCTCGGACCACAGCCACTGGGCGTAGGTCGCGAAGCCCTCGTTGAGCCAGATGTCCTTCCATCGGTCCACCGAGACGGAGTCGCCGAACCACTGGTGGGCCAGCTCGTGCACGATCGTCGACTCGGAGCGCACGGCGGAGTACGCGGGCTTCGACTGGACCTCCAGCGAGAAGCCGGCCTCCGGCATGTCGTCGACGATCGCGCCGGTCTCCTCGAAGGGGTAGGGACCGAAGACCTGCGACCAGTAGTCGGTGGCCTCGGCCGTGACGCCGTACACGTCGACGCTGTTGCTGTTCGCGAGCACCGGGTCGATGGCGACGTAGATGGGCGTTCCCGCGGGGGTCGTCCCGGTCTTCACGTCGAACTTGCCGATGGTCGCGGTCGCGAGATAGGTCGCCATGGGCCTGGACTCGCGCCAGTGCGTGACGGTGGCGTCGCCCCGGTCGTACGTCGATATGAGGCGTCCGTTGGAGACGGACGTCAGGCCCTTGGGGGCCTTGATGCGGATGTCGTACGTCGCCTTGTCGGACGGATGGTCGCTGGACGGGAACCAGGTGGACGCGGCGTTGGGCTCGCAGGCGACGAAGACGCCGTCCGCCGTCTTCATCCACCCGTAGTCGGAGCCGAAGACGATGGGGCCGTTGAGGGGTTCGGGGACACCGCCGTACGTGACGGTCGCCGTGAAGGTCTTTCCCTTGGGCAGTGTGCCGCGCGGGGTGATGCGGATCTCGTCGCCCGTGCGCGTGAAGTCGGCGCGTCTGCCGTTCACTTCGACCTTCGTGACGTCCAGCTTCTGGAGGTCGAGGTCGAAGGAGGAGAGGTTCTGGGTGGCGCGGGCCGTGAGGGTCGTACGGCCGTCGAGGCGGTCGGAGTCCGGGTTGTACGCCACGTCGAGGTCGTAGTGGCGGGCGTCGAAGCCGCCGTTGCCGAGCTGAGGGAAGTACGGGTCCCCGACGCCGTCGGCGCCCGGGGTCGGGGCGGAGGAGGCGGCGATGACGAGGAAGGAGGCCGCCGCGGTCGCGAGGGCCCCTAAGCGTGCCGAACGGGAGAGTGCCATGAGCGTCCCTTTCGAGCGTGTTCCGAAGTGTCGGACACGCGAGACTCTGCACTCTCCCGTTCGAGCATGTTCATGGCTTTGCCAAGTCGTCACGGCCTACTTGCCGGTTGACTCCTGACGATCAGCGTCCTCGGCCTCGGTTTCCGATCCGGCCGAGGCATCGGCTTCGGCTTCGGCTTCGGCTTCGGCTTCGGCTTCGGCTTCGGTGTCGGTGTCGGTGTCGGTGTCGGTGTCGCCAGAGGCTTCCTCTTCGGCAGACACTTCCGAGACTTCCTCTTCAGCCGGCGCTTCCGAGGCGTCCTCGGACACCGCGGGCTCCTCCGAAGAGACCTCCTCCGAGAGAGCCTCCTGCGAAGCGGCCTCCTCCGAAGGGGCCTCCTTCGAGACCTCGGCCGGAGCCTCCCCCGACACCTCGGCGGCGTCCACCGCGGACACCAGCTCCACCGCTTCCCTCGCCGCCGACAGCAGCACCGTGTCCTGCGGCGCCTGGTCCTCGAAGTTCTCCGGGTGGTGGCATGCGACCTGCTGACCGGGCCTCAGCTCGATGAGCGGGGGCTCGGTCGTCTTGCAGATCTCCGTGGCCTTCCAGCAGCGCGTGTGGAAGCGGCAGCCGCTCGGCGGCGAGATCGGCGAGGGCACGTCGCCGCGGAGCAGGATCCGCTCGCTCTTGGCGCCCCGGCGCTTGGGGTCCGGGACCGGCACGGCCGACATCAGGGCCTTGGTGTACGGGTGCATCGGCGCCTCGTACAGCGAGGTGCGGTCGGCGAGTTCGACGATCTTGCCGAGGTACATCACCGCGATGCGGTCCGAGACATGGCGGACGACGGAGAGGTCGTGCGCGATGATCACGTACGTCAGGCCGAGCTCCTGCTGGAGGTCGTCCATGAGGTTGACGACCTGCGCCTGGATCGACACGTCCAGCGCCGAGACTGGCTCGTCCGCCACGACCAGCTTCGGCTTCAGGGCGAGCGCGCGGGCGATGCCGATGCGCTGGCGCTGGCCGCCGGAGAACTCGTGCGGGTAGCGGTTGTAGTGCTCGGGGCTCAGGCCCACCAGCTCCAGGAGCCGCTGGACCTCCTTCTTCACGCCGCCCTCGGGCTCCACGCCCTGGAGCCGGAAGGGCGCCGAGACGATCGAGCCGATGGTGTGCCGGGGGTTCAGCGACCCGTACGGGTCCTGGAAGATCATCTGGATGTCGCGGCGCAGCGGGCGCATCTTCCCCGCGCTGAGCGAGGTGATGTCCTGGCCCTCGAACTCGATGGTGCCGCCGGTCGGGTCCTGGAGCCGGGTGATGACCCGGCCCATGGTCGACTTGCCGCAGCCGGACTCGCCGACGACGCCGAGGGTCTCGCCCTTGCGGACCTCGAAGTCGATGCCGTCGACCGCCTTCACCGCGGCGACCTGGCGCTGGAGGATGCCCTTCCGGATGGGGAAGTGCTTCTTCAGCCCCTGGACCCGGAGCAGGACCTCGCGGTCCTCCGAGCCCTTCGCGGAATCCGCTCGGTCCTCGGTGGCCGCTGCCTGCTGCGGGATCACCGCGTCGGCGGCGTCCGTCTTCTTTGTCTCACTCACAGCTTCGGCGCAATCTCTTCGGTCCAGATCCGCGTACGGTCCTCCTGCGAGAGGTGGCAGGCGGTGTAGTGCCCGCTGCCGACCAGCTGCAGTTCGGGGCGCACGGTACGGGTGACATCGCCCTTGGGCAGGTCCGCGTACGGGCAGCGCGGGTGGAAGGCGCAGCCCGAGGGGACGTTGATGAGGCTCGGCGGCTGGCCCTTGACCGGGATGAGCCGGTCGGAAGTCTCCCGGTCGATGCGCGGCATCGAGCCGAGCAGACCCCAGGTGTACGGGTGCTGCGGCTGCTCGAAGATCCTGTCGACGGGACCGCGCTCCGCGCACCGGCCGCCGTACATCACCAGGACCTCGTCGGCGATCTCGGCCACCACACCCAGGTCGTGGGTGATGAGGACGACCGCGGAGCCGAACTCCTTCTGCAGATCCCGGATGAGGTCGAGGATCTGCGCCTGGACGGTGACGTCGAGGGCGGTCGTCGGCTCGTCCGCGATGAGCAGCTCGGGGTTGTTGACCAGCGCCATCGCGATCATCGCGCGCTGGCGCATACCGCCGGAGAACTCGTGCGGGTAGCCGTCGACGCGCTTGGCGGGCTCGGGAATGCCGACCCGGTCGAGCATCTCGATGGCCCGCTTGCGCGCGACCTTCTTGCTGACGTTGTTGTGGACGCGGTACGCCTCCACGATCTGGCTGCCGATCGTGTAGTACGGGTGCATCGCCGAGAGCGGGTCCTGGAAGATCATCGCCATCTCGCGGCCGCGGAGCTTGCGCACCTCGTCCGGAGCGGCATTGACCAGTTCCTTGCCGTCCAGCCAGATCTCGCCGGACATCTGGACGTTCTTGCCGCGCGCGCCGAGCCGGTGCAGGCCCATGATCGCCAGCGAGGTGACGGACTTCCCGGAGCCCGACTCGCCCACGATGGAGAGGGTCTTGCCCTTCTCCAGCGAGAAGCTGAGCCCGTCGACGGACTTGACCAGGCCGTCGTCGGTCGGGAAGTGCACCTTGAGGTCGCGCACTTCGAGGAAGGCGCTCGGAGCGTCGGAGGGCGAGGTGACGGGCTCGCCGACCGCGGCGCCGGTCTTGGACAGTTCGGTCACGAGAGCCTCACCCGCGGGTCGGCGGCGGCGTACAACAGGTCCACCAGGAGATTTGCGATCACGACGAAGAAGGCGGCGAGGAGGGTCACGCCGAGGATGGGGGGCAGGTCGTTGTCGGTGATGCCGTCCACCGCGTACTCGCCTACGCCGTGCAGCGAGAACACGGTCTCGGTGATCACGGCACCGCCGAGCAGCAGGCCGAGGTCCATGCCGAAGACCGTGATGATCGGGGTGAGGGCAGCGCGCAGTCCGTGCCGGACCACCACGTTGCGCTCGCGCAGGCCCTTGGCGCGGGCCGTGCGGATGAAGTCCTCGTTCATCGTCTCCAGCATGCCCGAGCGGGTGAGCCGCGCGTAGATGGCGGAGTACAGGAGTGCGAGAGAACACCAGGCGGGGAAGAGGGTGTTGGCCCACTGCGCCGGGTTCTCGGTGAACGGGACGTAGGTGCGGCCGAAGATCGGCCACTGGTAGGTGAAGAGCAGCAGCGCCAGGTTGCCCGTGAAGAACATGGGCAGCGAGACACCGGCGAGCGCGACGCCCATGAAGGTGCGGTCGAAGATCGAGCGCGGCTTCAGCGCGGAGACGACGCCGACCGCCACACCCGAGACAAGCCACAGGACGGCGGCCCCCGCGGCCAGCGAGAGAGTCACCGGAAGGCGGGAGGTGAGCTGCGGCCAGACAGCCTGGTGGGTCTTGAAGGAGTACCCGAAGCAGGGTGCGTCGCAGTGCGCCGTGGTGGGGCCGAGGTCATAGGTGGCGCCGCCCACGATCCCCTTGATGAAGTGCCAGTACTGGACGTAGACGGGCTGGTCCAGACCGAGGTTGTGCTTGACCGCGAGGATGTCGGCCTTCGACGGGCTCTTACCGATGTACTGCTGCGCCAACTGGTCGGCGGTCTGGCCGGCCATCCTTGGCAGCAGGAAGAAGATGGCGAAGGTGACCGCGGAGACGACCAGCAGCAGGATCACTGCCGCTACCGTCCGACGGAGAATGTACGAGATCACGGGGATCGGCGCTGGTGCCCGCGGGCCGCGAAGCCCGCGGGCACCAATGCCTTCACCTGCCTTCCGGGGCTGCTACTTCTTCGTGGTGCCGATGTTGAGGTAGTCGTACTGACCGCTGAAGGCCGCCGTCGACACCAGGTTGGTGTTGGTCGTCGGACGGGCCAGCAGCACCTTGAAGTAGGTCAGCGGGACCAGGACGGCGTCGTCCATCGTCTTCTTGTCGATCTCGGTGTACAGGCTGTTGCGCTCGGTGTCGTCCTGGGTGCCGATCGCCTTCGCCAGGAGGGCGTTGACATCCTTGCTGTCGTACTGCGACAGGTTGGTGTTACCGGACTGGCTGATCGCCTGACCGTTCAGGATCTGCTGCAGGAAGCCGTAGCCGGACGGCCAGTCGGCGCCCCACTGCATCATGATCAGACCGATGTTGTTCTTCACGGTGAACTTCGGGACACCGGCGTAGTCGGTGAAGTACTTGCCCGACGGGTACTGCTTCAGGCTGGCGTTGATGCCGACGCTCTTCAGCGAGTTGATGATCGCGGTGGCCGCGTCGATCTCCTGCGGACGGTCGCTGCGCGCCGAGATGTTCGTCGTGATCGACGACTTGCCGCAGGCCTTCAGCTGCTCCTTGGCCTTGGCCGCGTCACCCTTGTTGCCGGCGGACGCGTAGACGTCCGACTTCGCGTAGCCCGGGATGTCGGGCGGGAGGACGGTGGAGGCGACGTCACCACGGATCGGGCCGCCCTCGGCGGTCTGCACCGAGACCTTGTCGATCGCGTACTGCACGGCCTTGCGGCACTCGACCTTGTTGAACGGCGCGACCTTGGTGTTGATCGCCATGTAGACGAGACGGCCACCGTAGGTGTTGTCCGTGTTGGCCTTCTTGTCGGCCGAGCTGAGCACCTGCGCCTGAGTGGCGGCCTGGACACCCGTACCGCCGAGGTCGATCGCGTCGCCGGCCAGGACGTCCTTGTCGATCGTCTCGGCGTTGACCTTCAGGTTGACGACGATCTTGTCCGGGTACTGCTTGCGCAGCGGGTCGGTCGAGGCGTCCCAGTTCTCGTTGCGCACGAGGACGGCCTGCTTGCCCTCGGAGTAGCTCTGGAACTTGTACGAGCCCGAGGACACGATGTTCTTGACGTAGTCGACGCCCGTGTCCTTCGCCTGCGGCACCGGAGCCGTCTGCGGGGCCGCGACCAGGTAGTCGAACTCCTGGAAGGCCTGCTTCAGGTGGAACACGACCGTGGTGTCGTCGGGGGTCTCGATCGACGACAGGCCCTTGGCGCTCTTGTCCTTGTAGGGACCCTTGTACTTGTCGCCGCCCACGAGGAACTGCTGGAAGTAGTTCGGGCCGAGGGAGAGCACGTCACGCGCGAAGTTGGAGCGCTCGACGGCGTACTTCACGTCCTTCGACGTGATCGCCGAGCCGTCCTGGTACTTCAGGCCCGAACGCAGCTTGTACGTCCAGGTCTTGCCGCCGTCGCTCGGGACACCCTTGCTCGCGGCGAGGTCCGGGACGAGGGTGTTGCCCTTCTCGCCGGCGCCGGGCTCGAACGTCATCAGCGGGCGGGCGTACAGCCGGCTGAAGTTGTACATGTACGCGTAGTACGTGTTGCCCGGGTCGAAGGAGTCCGGGACGTCGGAGTACTCGTAAGTGACCGTCCCGCCCTTCTTCGTGGAGGCGTTGACGACATCCTTGGTCGCTGCGTTGGCCCCAGCTGATTTGGTGGTGTCGTCGTTCTTGTTGTCATCGGCCTTGCTACAGCCTGCGAGAAGCAGGCTCGCGGAGCCGATGGCCGCAACTGCGGCCAGCGCTGACCTTCGCATGATGGTCGGGTTCCCCTCCATAGTCGGAAACTTGTTGGGCTCTCGGTGTGCGGCAGGCTTCAGCGGCTGCGCGGGTCGAGAGCGTCGCGCAGACCGTCGCCGAGCAGGTTGAACGCCAGCACGGTCACGAAGATGGCGAGACCAGGCACGATCATGAACTGCGGGTCGACCTCGTAGAAGGTCACCGCTTCCCTGAGCATGCCGCCCCACGACGCCTGCGGGGGCTGGATACCGACCCCGAGGAAGCTCAGGGACGCCTCGAAGAGGATGTTGGTCGGGATGAGCAGCGTCGAGTAGACGATGATCGGGCCGACCAGGTTGGGCAGCAGCTCCCGGAAGAGGATGTACGGGCCCTTGGCGCCCATGCCCCGGGAGGCGTCCACGAATTCCCGCTCGCGCAGCGCGAGGGTCTGGCCGCGGACGATCCGACCCAGGTAGGGCCAGTTGAAGAAGCCGATGACGAAGATCAGCACGCTCAGGTGGAGCGGGAGCCCTTCGAGGCCGAACGCGCCGCCCTGCAGGGTGGCGGAGATGGCGATGGCGAAGAGCAGGAGGGGGAAGGCGAGGAAGGTGTCCATCAGCCGGCTGATGATCGAGTCGACCCGTCCGCCGTAGTAGCCGGCGACGACGCCCAGGATCGCGCCGATCACGTTGGACAGGACCGTGGCGCCGAAGGCGACCACCAGCGACACCCAGGAGCCCTCCAGGACGCGGGTGGCGATGTCGCGGCCGAACTTCGGGTCCACGCCGAGGGGGTGGTCCCAGCTCATTCCACCGAAGCCGCCCTTGGGCAGCGAGGTGTTGGGGTCGATCAGGTCCTGGTGGAAGGCGTTCGGGTCAAGGCCGAACAGGGCCTGGATGGGCCGGGCGAGCACGGCCAGCAGGATGAGCAGCACGACGATGACACCGCCGGCGACCGCCACTCTGTCGCGCTTGAAGCGCGTCCAGGCGATCTGTCCCAGGGAACGGCCCTCGATCTGCCCCTTGTCGACTCCGGCAAGCACGGCCTCAGGCTGTACTTCCGATGCCGCCCCGGTGGTCTCGATCGGTGCGGTCACAGTGACCCGACCCCTCTGACCGGTGGTGACCGGCCTACGCCCGCCGCTGTCTGCGGCTTGGTTCACTTGCACGCCGGGTGGTGGCCACAGATGGTGCGGCCTGGTGACCCGGCTGATCCGTCGACTTGCATTCGCGCACAGGATCGATGACCCCATGTCTGATGGGCGAGTCTTCAGTGCCGCCACGATCACGTGCCAGGTCTGATGGAGAAAGTATGCGCAACCGTGATGCGGTTAAGGGGATTCCGTTATCCGAACAGTGGGTAACGCGGGCCGGACAGGGGTCAGTTGGGCCGGAAAGGCCCATCAGGCACCCTTTCGGCAGGTGTCATCCCCAAAGGGGACATCCAGCCCTTACGTCTTCTCGCGCGCAGGTCAGAGGCGAGGCCGCGGCAGGTCCGGGGTGTGCGGAACCGGGGTCAGTAGGACCTGGGCTGCGGATAGCCGTACCCATCCGCCATCGGCGCCTGTGCCGGAGCCGCGTGCGCCTCACGGTCGTAGAACGGCCGCGCGTTGGCGCGCAGCCACATCGCCACCGGGTCGAACTCGTCGGACATCGCGACGGTCGAGACGGGCAGTCCGTCCGGCACCGCGCCGATGGACTGCTGCATCATCGCCCGCACCGAGTCGACGGCGGACGGCGAAGTGTCGTACACATCAAGACCGATGGCGAGATACGGCGCCCCGAGCGCGGGCTGTACCCAGGCGCGGCGCAGCGAGCGCACGGCGGGTGTGCGGTGCGCGTTCTGCGTGAGCAGGGCGTAGAACTGGGGAATCTCGATGCCCGGTTCGGACAGCCGCAGCGGACCCGCGGGCTGGCGCTCCAGACCGGCCGCGATGCGGCGCAGGTCCAGCCAGGGGATGCCGACGCCGCCGCCGGGGGCATGCGGGTTCAGCCAGAGGCCGAACTGGTCCGGGTACAGGGTGCGGGCGACGTCGAGGCCGTCCACCACCTCGTACGAGCGGTTCCAGCCGCTGGCGGAGAGCTCCTGAGCGGAGGTCACGCACGGCGCGTACCCGAAGCCCTCCACCTCCATGTTCCCGTACTGCGCGTCAGGGGAGCCGGCCTGGCCGTGCCAGAGCAGCATCCAGACCTGGCCGGCGGACGGGGTCGCCAGCGCGCGAAGGAGCGCCTCGTAGGCGTCATAACGCCCGGGCGTCACCTGGCGCAGCATGTGCTCGACCTGCCCGGCCGCGGTGCCGCTGGCGCTCACCTGTACCGCCCCTTCGAGAAGTTGCCCCGGATATGAAACCAGCTTAAGTGGAGCCGCCGACAGCAACCGCCCAAGAGCTCGGGGCTTCTTGCCCGTCGGCGGGTGCGGGTTGTTCGTGGTTGATCGCGCAGTTCCCCGCGCCCCTTACGGGGCTGCTCAGTGGCCGTGTTGGTAGAAGGGCCGCACGTTTTCCCTCATCCAGTCGCCCACCGGGTCCTGGGCCACGTCGAGGAGGACGAGGTTGACCGGCCACTTCACCGCGACCCTGCCCAGTGCGCGGCCGAGGGCGTCCATGGGCAGCGCTCGCAGGTCGCCCTCCCACTGGGACAGTTCGACGCCGATGAACATCACGGGGTCGCCGCCCTCGATACTGGCGAGGCAGCGGCGGGCGCTCAGGACCACGCCGGTCGCGGCGAACTCGGCGGAGGCCGCGGACAGGAAGTCCACCGGGTCGTCCTGCCAGTCGGGCTCGAACAGCCGCACCCGGCCGCCGCTCGCGGGCCCGTCCAGCGGGGTCCGCCCGGCCTTGCACAGCTCGGCGACCGCGAGGGGCGGCAGCGGTACGCCGACCACGCCGTCCGGATTGACCGCGATGCCGACCTGCGGGGGGAGCCCGCGGGCGAACTCGACGGCGGGCGCGATCGTGTACGCCATGTGGCCGCCGGTGACCTGGCGGAACTGCTCCTCGGAGCTGAAGACAGGGACGTACGCCTGCCCCTCGAGCTCCAGCGTGGGCAGGTCCAGCGGGCCGGTGTGCGGGCCGCCGCCGTTCGGCAGGGGCACCCAGACGAAGCTGCGGCCGAGGACCTCGATGATGCGCGCGCCCGCAGAGGGCACGCCGAGGGACGAGGCGAGCACCTCCTCCAGCTCATTGCCGGGCCATCCGCCGTGCGGGTGGGGGTGCGCCTGTGCCGGGAAGTCGGGGAAGTCCATCTGTCTACCGCCTGCTTTGAACCGCTGTTCCGGTGTTCCGGCTGGCAAGGTTAGTGGGCTCCTACGCGGCTCCGCCGCCGAAGTCGATCCGGCGCAGCACGTCCGCCGCGTCCCGGTCGATGAGCACCGCCGAGCCACAGCCCTCCGGCAGGTCGCCCTGCTCGACGGAGCGCAGCAGCCGGGCCACCGCGCCGCGATGCCGGGCGAACGCGTACCGCGAGACGCCGCGGCCGCGCTCGCGCTGGCCCTCCAGGGCCGTGCCCGGCATGACGTCGAGCAGCAGCAGGTGCAGCGCGCCGCCCCGGCGCCGGGCCTCACGGGCGAGCCAGCGCCGCACCCAGGCCTGCGTGCCGCAGTCGTGCACGACGACTCCGGCGCCGGAGCGCAGCGCGCGGCGCAGACCCGCGTAGTGCGCGAGGCGGACGAGGGGGCGGTAGACGGCGTACGGGAGCCGGCGGGCCAGCAGCCGGCCGTCCCAGCGGTCCCGGGTGTCCTGCGAGTCGACGCGCGCGCCGCTCACGGCGCGGCGCATCAGCGTCGACTTGCCGCTGCCGGGCAGGCCGGTGACCACGACGAGGTCCGATGCCCCGAAGTACAGACCGTGCGGGCTGTGTCCCGCGCGGTCCCTGAGGTCGCGCACGACGGCCGTCGGCAGCGGGCCGCACGCCTCCCGGGCCGGGGCACCGGGCTGCTTGGGCAGCGCGACGGCCGAGGTCGTGGCGTACGCCGTGGTCCTGTTCACCGTGATCGTCCTCCCCTTGGGTGTGGAGTCCCATCCCCGTCGAGTGTAAAGAGAAGGTAATGCGCGGCGCTTCCTGTTTCCGTTCTCGGACTGCCACAGGCCGGTTACAGATGCGGACTGCCGTGATCGGACAGCGCGTGCAATGATGTGCCCGCCAACTGCATACCGGCCGCTTGAATCCGCGCGGGAGAGTTCTCAGTCACGTACGTCGTGTGCTGAGGCGCCGAAGGAGCAAGTCCCTCCCTTGAATCTCTCAGGCCCCGTTACCGCGCGGGCGAGGCACATCTGAAAAGCGGGCCGCTGACCAGTGGCTCCACCCAAGGTGCAAGTCAGGACCACCGCCGTGCGGGGTCGTGATGAACCTCTCAGGTTCCGATGACAGATGGGGAGGAACGACCTCGCCGTCATGCCTTGGGAGCCCTACCGATGAGCAGTAACGCACCCCGTCATACCGCGCTCGATGCCCTGCATCGCTCGCTCGGCGCGACGATGACCGACTTCGCAGGCTGGGACATGCCCCTGCGCTACGGCTCCGAGCGCGACGAGCACCTCGCCGTCCGGACGAAGGCCGGTCTCTTCGACCTCTCGCACATGGGCGAGATCACGGTCACCGGCCCCGAGGCCGCGGCGCTCCTGAACTACGCGCTGGTCGGCAACATCGCCTCCGTCGGCGTCGGCCGCGCCCGCTACACCATGATCTGCCAGGCGGACGGCGGCATCCTCGACGACCTGATCGTGTACCGGCTGGCCGACACCGAAGCCGGCTCTTCTCACTACATGGTCGTCGCCAACGCCTCCAACGCCCAGGTGGTGCTGGACGCGCTCACCGAGCGCGCGGCGGGCTTCGACGCCGTCGTGCGCGACGACCGTGACGCGTACGCGCTGATCGCCGTGCAGGGCCCCGAGTCCCCCGGCATCCTCAAGTCGCTCACCGAGGCCGACCTGAACGGCCTGAAGTACTACGCGGGCCTGCCCGGCACCGTCGCGGGCGTCCCGGCGCTGATCGCGCGCACCGGTTACACCGGCGAGGACGGCTTCGAGCTGTTCGTCGCTCCCGCCGACGCCGAGAAGCTGTGGCTGGCGCTGACCGAGGCGGGCGCCCCCGTCGGGCTCGTCCCCTGCGGCCTTTCCTGCCGCGACACGCTGCGCCTGGAGGCGGGCATGCCGCTGTACGGGCACGAGCTGAGCACCTCGCTCACCCCCTTCGACGCGGGCCTGGGACGGGTCGTGAAGTTCGAGAAGGAGGGCGACTTCGTGGGGCGCGAGGCGCTCACCGAGGCCGCCGCGCGGGCGCTCGCCAACCCGCCGCGGGTGCTCGTCGGCCTGCTCGCCGAGGGCCGTCGCGTCCCGCGCGCCGGGTACCAGGTCGTCGCCGGCGGTCAGGTGATCGGCGAGGTCACCTCGGGCGCGCCGTCCCCGACGCTGGGCAAGCCGATCGCGATGGCGTACGTCGACGCCGCGCACGCCGCGCCGGGCACGGCCGGGGTCGGTGTGGACATCCGGGGCAGCCACGAGCCGTACGAGGTCGTTGCGCTGCCGTTCTATAAGCGCCAGAAGTAACTCCGAGCGCGAGCGCGCCTTACGTTACGAGCGTGCGCGCGCCCTGCGTGACGAGCGCGAGCGCGCCGTGCGTCACGAGCTCGCGGCTTGCGTCACGAGCTCCGGGCCTCGCCTCACGAGTTCGCGGCCTCACCTCACGAGCTCGAGCGCGTCCTACGTGACGTACATCCCTGTGTGACGTCTCGTATCCCAAGACCACCCGTTCATCACCACTCCCCCGCGTACAGGAGAATTCAGGCCATGAGCAACCCCCAGCAGCTGCGCTTCAGCAAGGAGCACGAGTGGCTGTCGGTCGCCGAGGACGGCGTCTCGACGGTCGGCATCACCGAGTTCGCGGCCAACGCGCTCGGCGATGTCGTCTATGCCCAGCTCCCGGAGGTCGGTGACACGGTGACCGCGGGCGAGTCCTGCGGCGAACTGGAGTCGACCAAGTCCGTGAGCGACCTGTACGCGCCGGTCACCGGCGAGATCGTCGAGACCAACCAGGACGTCGTGGACGACCCGTCCCTGGTGAACTCCGCCCCCTTCGAGGGTGGCTGGCTGTTCAAGGTACGCGTCGCGGACGAGCCGGAGGACCTGCTCACCGCTGACGAGTACACCGCCTTCACCGCCGGCTGAGGAGTCACCGCATGTCGCTTCTGAACACGCCCCTTCATGAGCTCGACCCGGACGTCGCCGCCGCCGTCGACGCCGAGCTGCACCGCCAGCAGTCCACCCTGGAGATGATCGCCTCGGAGAACTTCGCTCCGGTCGCGGTCATGGAGGCCCAGGGCTCGGTCCTGACCAACAAGTACGCCGAGGGCTACCCGGGCCGCCGCTACTACGGCGGCTGCGAGCACGTCGACGTCGCCGAGCAGATCGCGATCGACCGGGTCAAGGACCTGTTCGGCGCCGAGTACGCCAACGTGCAGCCGCACTCGGGCGCCTCCGCCAACCAGGCCGCGCTCTTCGCGATGGCCCAGCCCGGCGACACCATCCTCGGTCTGGACCTGGCCCACGGCGGCCACCTGACCCACGGGATGCGGCTGAACTTCTCCGGCAAGCAGTTCAACGTGGTCGCCTACCACGTCGAGGACTCCGGCATGGTCGACATGGCCGAGGTCGAGCAGCTCGCCAAGGAACACCGGCCGAAGGTGATCATCGCCGGCTGGTCGGCGTACCCGCGGCAGCTCGACTTCGCGGAGTTCCGCAGGATCGCGGACGAGGTCGGCGCGTACCTGTGGGTCGACATGGCGCACTTCGCGGGCCTGGTCGCGGCCGGTCTCCACCCGAACCCGGTGGAGTACGCGGACGTGGTCACCTCCACCACCCACAAGACGCTGGGCGGCCCGCGCGGCGGCATCATCCTGGCGAAGAAGGAGTTCGCCAAGAAGCTGAACTCCTCGGTCTTCCCCGGCTTCCAGGGCGGTCCGCTGGAGCACGTGATCGCCGCCAAGGCCGTCTCCTTCAAGGTCGCCGCCTCGGACGACTTCAAGGAGCGCCAGCAGCGCACGCTGGACGGCGCGCGCATCCTGGCCGAGCGTCTGGTCCAGGACGACGTCAAGGCCGTGGGCGTGGATGTCCTGTCCGGCGGTACAGACGTGCACCTGGTCCTGGTCGACCTGCGCAACTCCGAGCTGGACGGGCAGCAGGCCGAGGACCGCCTCCACGAGGTCGGCATCACGGTCAACCGCAACGCCATCCCGAACGACCCGCGCCCGCCGATGGTCACCTCCGGCCTGCGCATCGGCACGCCCGCCCTCGCCACCCGCGGCTTTACGGCCGAGGACTTCACCGAGGTCGCGGACATCATCGCCGAGACGCTGAAGCCGTCCTACGACGCGGAGTCCCTGAAGGCCCGGGTGTCCGCTCTGGCCGACAAGCACCCGCTGTACCCCGGCCTGAAGTAATTCGGAAGTAATTCGTACGGAACGTACGAATCCTCGGGGCGCCGAGCACACTGGAGGTGTGCGCGGCGCCCCACCCCCTGCACCACCCCCGCTTTGAGGAGTTCCCGTGGCCATCTCGGTCTTCGACCTGTTCTCGATCGGCATCGGCCCGTCCAGCTCCCACACGGTGGGCCCGATGCGCGCGGCACGCATGTTCGCCCGGCGGCTGCGCAATGAGGAGCTGCTGGACTCGGCGGCGTCCATACGCGCCGAGCTGTACGGCTCCCTGGGCGCGACCGGGCACGGGCACGGCACCCCGAAGGCGGTCCTCCTCGGCCTGGAGGGCGCCTCGCCGCGGACGGTGGACGTGGAGGGCGCCGACGACCGCGTCGAGGAGATCAAGTCGGCGGGCCGCATCAAGCTGCTCGGCTCGCACGAGATCGGCTTCTCCTTCGCCGACGACCTGATCCTGCACCGCCGCAAGGCACTGCCGTACCACGCGAACGGCATGACGCTGTGGGCGTACGACGCCCAGGGCGCGGAGCTGCTGTCGAAGACGTACTACTCCGTCGGCGGCGGCTTCGTGGTCGACGAGGAAGCGGTGGGCGAGGACCGCATCAAGCTCGACGACACGGTCCTGAAGTACCCCTTCCGCACCGGCGACGAGCTGCTGCGGCTGACCCGCGAGACGGGCCTGTCGATCTCCGCCCTGATGCTGGAGAACGAGCGGGCCTGGCGCACCGAGGAGGAGATCCGCGAGGGTCTCCTCGCGATCTGGCGCGTGATGCAGGCGTGCGTCTCCCGGGGCATGTCCCGCGAGGGCATCCTGCCGGGCGGCCTCAAGGTCCGCCGCCGCGCCGCCGTCTCGGCCCGTCAGCTGCGCGCCGAGGGCGACCCGCTGGCCCACGCGATGGAGTGGATCACGCTCTACGCGATGGCCGTGAACGAGGAGAACGCGGCGGGCGGCCGCGTGGTCACCGCCCCCACCAACGGCGCCGCGGGCATCATCCCGGCGGTCCTGCATTACTACATCAACTTCGTGCCGGGTGCCGACGAGGACGGCGTCGTCCGCTTCCTGCTGGCCGCGGGCGCGATCGGCATGCTCTTCAAGGAGAACGCGTCCATCTCCGGCGCCGAGGTCGGCTGTCAGGGCGAGGTCGGCTCGGCCTGCTCCATGGCCGCGGGCGCCCTCGCCGAGGTCCTCGGCGGCAGCCCCGAACAGGTCGAGAACGCCGCCGAGATCGGTATGGAGCACAACCTCGGCCTGACCTGCGACCCGGTCGGCGGCCTCGTCCAGATCCCCTGCATCGAGCGCAACGGCATGGCCGCGGTCAAGGCCGTCACGGCCGCGAAGATGGCCATGCGCGGCGACGGCTCCCACAAGGTCTCCCTCGACAAGGTCATCAAGACCATGAAGGAGACCGGCGCGGACATGAGCGTCAAGTACAAGGAGACGGCCCGGGGCGGGCTCGCGGTGAACATCATCGAGTGCTAGCGAAATAGGCCCTGACCTGCGCGTTCGTGTCTTTCAGCGCTGTCAGGGCCTTCCCTGCTTACACGGCAGAAAGTCCCTGGAAACGCCCTGGGACAGACGTGAAAGTCCCTGAAAAGTCCCTGGGAAATCTCACGGGATGGGCGTCTGGCCTGTGGGTTCGTGGCACATAGCCAACGACGGGAACTCCGCCCCCGCCATCTGGATGTATCGAATCGACCCCCTAAGCCCACTGGAGGGGTACCATTCGATACATGAGTGCTGCGGAAATCTCGCGCCTGGAGCAGCGGCTGGCCGGCCTCCCCCCTACGTTCACGACAGCGCAGGCACGTCAGGCCCTGCTCTCCGCTCGCGATCTGGCGTACCTGGTCGCCGAAGGGGAGATAGACGAACTGTCCCGTGGTGTGTACCGGCGGGCAGACGCGCCGGAGACCGCATACGCAGACCTACTGGCCGTGTGTACGCGGGCGCCTCACGCTGTCCTGTGCGGGGAGTCCGCCCTGGCTCTGCACGAGCTGATCGACGACATCCCTAGCGCCGTACACATCGCCGTACCACGCGGATCACGCCGTCCCACGATCTCTTATCCCCCGACCGTGGTGGCGCAGTACGCGGCGAAGACCTTCAACCTCGGCGTCGACCGGTTCGAGGCCGCACCAGGAGAGACCATTCCCGCATACAACGCCGCCCGCAGCGTCGTCGATGCGATGCGCCACCGTGGCAGAATCGGCGAGACCATGGCCCTGTCCGCACTCGGCCGCTACCTGCGTCGCAGCGGACGGAGCGGGATCGGCGAACTCCAGCTCATCGCCCGCGAGCTGGGTGCGCTCTCCGTCATCCGCCCCGCCGTAGAGGCGGTGCTCGCCTGATGGTCAACCCAACTCGCGATACCACCGCAGGCCGCGTCTACAACGACCTGCGCAATCTGGCTCGTCGCAACGGCCGTTCAACGGACGAGGTCATGGTCGAGTACGTACTCGAACGCTTCCTCTACCGCCTGGCAGCATCCCCCCTCGGCCGCGAGCACTTCATCCTCAAGGGCGGCCTGCTGCTCGCCCAGTTCGGCGCCCGCCGGATGACCCGTGACATCGACATCCTCGGCCGCGCGTTCTCCGGCGAGGAAGCCGAGATCTTTCGCAGAATCGCCGCGATCGCCACCACTGAGGTCGACGACGGCGTGGCATACGACTCCGCCACGCTCAGAACCGTACCCATCCGAGAGGAGGACGAGTATCACGGCCTACGGCTGTCCATGGCCGCATCGATCGCCCGGGCGCGTCTCAAGCTCCAACTGGACATCAGCTTCGGCGACCCCATCACTCCCGGACCTCAGACCATCAACTACCCGCAGCAGCTCACCACGGAAAGCTTCCAACTCTTCGGCTACCCGCTCGCCACCGTCATCGCCGAGAAGCTCTCCACCGCCGTCTCACTCGGCGATCTCAACACCCGCGACCGGGATTACGCGGACCTCTACCGCCTGCTGACGCTCAACAATCTCAACGGCGGAGAACTGGCCGCAGCACTGACCGCCACCGCCACACACCGCGGCATCGAGCTGAAGCCCCTCAGCGCCGCGATCACCGACCTCGCCGAGCGCCGCCAATCCTCCTACGCCGCTTGGCGCCGCCGACAGGGGCCTTCCTCGACCGGCTATCCGAATCTCTTCACTGACGTGGTCGGCCTGGTCATCGCATTCGCAGACCCACTGCTCGTAGGCACTGCCGCCACACGTAGTTGGAACAGCTCAGCCAGTACGTGGACGTGATCCAACTCCC
The DNA here is from genome assembly GCF_055569295.1 of Streptomyces sp. NPDC029292. Lineage (NCBI taxonomy): Bacteria > Bacillati > Actinomycetota > Actinomycetes > Kitasatosporales > Streptomycetaceae > Streptomyces > Streptomyces sp. NPDC029292. Next base: position 148,339 of record NZ_JBVHXR010000018.1, on the reverse strand, counting down.
TCACAAACCGCAGGAGATGCCCCACGCCCCGAAGCGTCAATGGCGTCCTGTCACTGATTGTCGGAAGCACCCGACATACGGAGTGGTGGATGCCCACTCGTTCGTGATGCCGAGGAAATGCGGGAACTTCCCATCCGTAGAGCAACGTTGCGAACCGGGGCTACATGGGTCCGGAACAGTGGCCTGGAGCCCGGCGGCCAAGGCAACGAGGCTGCGGGCGCAAGCAGGAAGCAAGGTGGACCCGTTCGGCCCCGGCGGTCACACTGATCCGGACCCCACCCACAACTTGTCAATCAGACGCATCAGGACATCGTATGTCTCTCCACGGCGATATTTGATCACGGGGGATTCCCTGCCATGCCGGTCCGCCGAGTACGGAGTCAGATAGACGACCCGTTCGGTTGCGATAATCCGGCCGATGTGTGGAATGCCATAACCACGTGCTTCGAGGTGTCCCGCGACCGTGAGCGGAGCAAGGTAATCGTAGGTCGCCGCGATCTGGCGGCGCAGCAGACCGGTACCGAAAGCGGAGTCGAAGACTTGGATCTCCTCTTCCCGGTCGGTGATCCAATCCGGCTCGCCTGCGGGAACATCAAGTTTCGGCAGCAGTATGCGGCAGCGACAGCGGCGAGCCCGACAGCGAAGGACCAGTTCCTCGAACAAGTCGCGCTGTAGTTCAGCACCGCGGCCTGTCAGAATGGACACCTCCCTCGCCCGACCGAGTTCCCGCTTGATGTCGTGCGCCGCATCTCGACTGTTGGCGAAGACCTCTTCCACATCCAAGTGTAGTAGATGGGCAGCAAGGCCACGCAGAAAGCGACGGGCAGTCTTCGAAAATACCCATACCAATGCCAAGAAAAGAGCGCTGGCAAGCAGCGATGTGCCAATATCGCGTAGAAAAACCATTCCTCATCCCCCGCTGCGCCACTCGCTCCGCCCGATCAGCGTCTCATGCCGACCGGCTCTTGCGTACCGCAAGCAGAGCCCTGAGCGGTTCCAGAGCTTTCTCGTCGGGACGGGCTTGTTCCAGTGCCGTGAGCAGGGCAAGCCGGGCCTCCGGACCGCCCTCGCCGTAGGCGTACCCGGCGATCGCCCGCAGATGGTCGTACGCCATGTTGTGGTCCGCGATGGGCAGGAGTCGGTCAGAATTCATGAGCCGCTGCACATCCCGCACGATCCCCTCGCGGAATTCGTGGCTTCCCATGTCCTGGAAGGCTTCCAGCACCTCAGCGAGTTCGGCTTCGACGAGCGTGAACTCGGAAGCGACGGCTACCCCGGCCAGGATGGCGACGACCTCGTCGAGGTCCGCTGGAGTCCACGTCGCCGCAAGGCAGTTGGCCCGTGCCGACACCAGCGCGGCTCGCAGGTTCAGGCGAGCGGGAAACTCGGCTGCCAGCGTCTTCAGCTGGTCGACCGCCTCCGGAGTGCCGCGGCGGCTCAGCGTCCCGGGCAACGCTTCGCGCCAGTCCAGCGCCTCCATCTCGGGAGTCATGCTGTATACCCCGAGCGGTCGGCTGTTCCGGTCCTGAGGGAAGAGTGCGTCGAGCCACCGATAGAGCGCGCTCAGCCCCTCTTCATCGGCGTGTACCTCGACATTCCCACGCTCGGAGCGCCCGGCGCATTTCAGAGCGAGATCCCGGCTGAAGCGGTCCGATGCGTCGATCAGTGCCCTGAGACTGGTCCAGGCCTCGAAGCCGTCAACCTCAAACAGAGCGCAGGCGACGAGCACCGGCAACTCGAGATCCACGGCTTCGCCGTCCCGCTCCACAGCCATGAGGGCGAACTCGGCCACAGACCGTGCAAGAGGGTTCTCAACAGTGAGAAGGTCGGCGAGGAGACCGGACCACGTACGAACTAGCCCTGCCCGACCCTCGCCTCCCTTCTCGAATGCCTCTGCGGACACCGACCACACACCCGCTGGACGCGTCGCGCGGAAGTCGGGCAGTAGGGCAGCGGACAGCGCCGCCAGGAAGTCTTCCCACATCTCGGTGACGACCGAGGACCAGGTCGCCTCGACTCGTTCCAGAACTAACGGTTGTACGCCGCTGGCCAGTTGCGCCCTGGCAGCCGTCCCGATCGCACGAGTAAGACCCTGGGGGTCATTGACGACCGCCCTCCGGAGCAGTAGCGCCCACGTCGTGGACGAGAGGACGTACCACGGGTCGGCGATCGCGCCCACCCAGGCACTCCACCGGTCTGGTTCGAGGTCGTCCAGCCGACCCGCGTCGTCGAGCAGCGACAGCGACAGGACGCCGGCCCAGGCGCGCTTGTCCTGCTTCTCCAGTCCGAGCCATTCATCGGCGTGGTCGTTCTCACGGCGCAGGAATTCCAGAGCGCAGCCGGGCAAGTCGGCGAGTTCCTCTGCGTTGAACATGGAGCATCCCGGCCAGTCGCTGATCTTGTCGTCGAAGCGGAGCTGTCCCTCTCCGGTGTTCGGATCGCACTGCAGGTTCCAGAGCAGAGTCCAGAAACTGTCGGTGTCATGCTGACGCGCCCTCTGGAGGCGCTCCCGCTGCCGTGCGATGAACTTCGCGCTCTCGGGCCAGGTTGCCGGGGAGGTGGCACAGTGGTTCCTGCGCCAGTTGTCAGCGAGATCACCACGGATCTCGATCGGCTCGTAGAACCATCGCAGATACGGCCAGGCAGGATTGTCCTGGCTCTGGTAAGCGAGTTCGAAGTGTTCTTGGCTCCGCTGATCGAAGAGGATCTCCGCGAGCCGCGCATACGCGTCTGCCTGCTCGGTCTTCTCGGCGCAGTCAGCGGCCGTTTGCAGCGCCCAGGCGAAGTCACCTGAGTCGAGCAGGGTGTGCCGGTCCCCGTGCGATCCTTCGGGCTCCCCGAACGACGTGCGGTGGGACTGCCATTCGCGCACGATGAGCCACGCGAAATACCTCATGGCCTGTCCCGCCAAAATTCCCCGGGCGAGCAGGGCGTCGGCGAGCTTGCGTCGCAGATCACGTACCTGGGCCGGCTCCAGCCCATCGGGCGTGATCGGGTTCAGCGCGTGGGGGAACTCCGCCTTCTCATGGCCCAGCATGCGAGCCGTCACGATCCGGGCGATGTCGGGCAACAGCGACTCTGCACCCGGAATACTCAACGCCCTGTCGACTGTGCCGGAAACAAGCCTGTCTTCCGCGAACCGCTTCCTGCGACCGTCGGGTACCGCTGTCTGGTCCTCCACGTCCTGCGCCAGCCATGACACGATGCGGTGCACATCCTCCGCGGGGCACGTGACTCCCCAAGACCTCGTCCCAGGTGGTGGCGGTCAGATCAGGGCCGTCGATCCACACGCAACGGTCCGCCCCGTTGAGGATGAAGGGGTCGTCCCACATCGGTAGCCCCTGCACCAGCAACCTGAACACTGAGGTTTTTCCGGCACCCGGCTCACCCAGCAGTACGGTTGCCCCCTCACGGGCGACGTCACCCGGGGCAGCGAGCACACCAGCGGTGGCCTCCGACCCTGGGGGCGCCAAAATGTGCTCGTCGCCCAGGAATCCGTCGTCGTCCAGCGGGAATAGGTCCCCGTCGGGAGAACTGTCGGCACGTACGCGGCACCAACGCGGGGCCTGCACAGTAAAAATCTCATTCGTCATGGCAACAACCGGCTCAGCCCTTCGAGGGCCCCGTCGTCAGGTCGAGCGCACTCAAGAGCGGTGTAGAGGGCCGTGCGTGCAGCAAGAGGATCCCGATAGGCGTTCATCCGGCGAACGATCTCCCGGACATGATCACGAGCCACCGATGATTCCGCGGCCATGAATGCATGGGGCAGGCCGAGTGTGCGCCCCATGTCGGCGAGAAGGCTGTGCCGGAAGTCCCCCCTGGCTATGTCGTCAAAGGCCATCAGGGCCTTCACCCACTCGGCATCCGGTACTGATGCCTTGTCAATAGCTTCGGCAGAGCGTACGGCGCGGCTCGAACCGCCAGGTCCAGCCGTCTCCGGCAGCAGCTCACACACGAGGGCCGCCGCCGCGGCGGCGGCATGTGCGGACGCCCGATGCTGCGAACCCGACGCATCGTCTTCACCTTTGTTGGCATCGGCGTGGTCGCTGATGCCTCGAAGGGTGAGGATCCGAAGGCCCTCCGACAGGTCGGCGGCACGGGCGACGCCGGCGGACTCCATCTCGATGGCCAGGGCGTCACCGTAGTGGAACGTGATCTGGTCATGCAGAGGAGCGACCGAGGAATTCAGGACGACCTCACCGGCGATGATGGGCTGGAAGTGAACGTGCGGACCAGTTCCCTGCCAGGTCGCTCGCACTTCATCGGGCACCCACTTGCGCCAGGTTTCCGAGCACAAGGCGATTCCTGCCGCCTGCTCCAGCCTGTGCGACACAGCGCCTGGCACCGGTCGGGCGTTGAAGCCTTCGGGTGTCTCTTTGCCCGGATGCAGATAGTGAACCTTCGTCGACACCACAACGTCACCGAGTCGGGCCTCTGGCTTCAGCCCACCCGCAACGCCGACGAACAGCAACGCCTGCGGGCGCAGCCACTGGCGGACACGCTCAGCCATGACGGCCGCCGTCAGATTGCCGGCTCCGATTCTTGAGATGGCAACGGTCCCCGCAACTCCAGGCAGCGCCCCCTGCACGAAGCGCGTGCCTTCCGGATGAACGAGCGTCGACTGGTCGCGCAACAGCAGCAACACGGCCTGGAACTCGACTGGTAGTGCGGTGAGAACTACTACGTCTGCACTCGGCTCCACGTACCCTGCCCTTGGCCTCCGCCGACAATCTCACGCAACACTAGCGCGGACGGGTCATGCGCTGTAGGCCGAAAACCCGTGAGGCATGGTGCATGAGCGATCTCCGCCTAAAGGATCTCCCCGATGGGGCAGGAAGGTGTCGACGTGTACATCTTCCAGTGCACCACCCCGTTCGCATTGGTCCTCGGATCCCGGAAGTACTCAGCGGTCGCGGACGTGCTCGGGCGTACGACGGAGGAGCCTCCTGCCCCCGACGAGGTGGACGAGGGCGGGAGGCCCACCGGTTCAGCGCTGCCGTTCGTCGTGGCGGAGGCTGACGGCGAGGCGCTGGGTGAGCGGGAGGCCGAGGGCGACGCGCCGGTGCTATGGGCACCGGACGCGGAAGTGGACGCGGAGATGGAAGTGGACGCGGAGGCCTCGTTGCCGCGTGTGCTCGTGTGGGATCGGAAAAGCGAGGGGTCGATGAGCACGACACCTCCGACGACCACCGTGACGAGGCCTCGGAGCGGTCTTCGGCCCCCTTGGGCAAACCCCAGTGTCCGAGGCCACCCTGAACGAGGTCCGTGCGGCGATGGGCACCACGTACTGACGGCGGCGTCGAGCGGGTCGGGGTGCGGATCTGCCGGACAGGCCTCTCGTCCCGGGGAGGGCTCAGCGCTTGAGCGTGAAGGTGAAGTCGCCGGAGAGCTTGCCGCTCAGCCGGACTGCCGACACGAGCTTCCCGTCCGTGATCAGTCTCTCGACCTCGGCCCGCGAAAGACCGCAGCCCTCGGCGATCAGTCGCACCGGCCGGACAGGGATCCGCGCCGCGAAGCGGACCGAGATGTCGATCACCTCGCGGTCCAGGTGATCCGATCCGCCGGTGTCGAGGCGCCAGGCGTCATCCCAGTCGAGGGCTATGTGATTGCGGCGGCGCACGACCGGATCCTGGAGCAACTCGGCTGCCAGCTTGGGGTCGTTGTCGTGCAGCCGGTCCAGCAGCTCGGGCCGGACGGAGCGCACATTCATCCGCTCCATGATCGCGAGCTTCGTAGTCTCCCCGCACCCGGTGCAGAGAGCGAGGAGCCAGACGTCGATGAGTTTATGGTTCGCGTTGATACGGAATTTGCCGCTTGTCCGGAAGCTGTCGGACGCACACACATGGCAACGACGGCGAATGAGCGGAATACGGACAGGTTCGACTACCCAGTTCTCGAGCACAGAAGCACACCTGTTTTCAGTGAGAAGTCCGCGGCGAAAAGCAGCACGGCGCACCCGCACGACGCGCGACGAATTGGTACTCGGGAGGTCTCACACGGTGCACAACGGCATGTCTTGACCGGACGACGTGGCTCGACAACACGCTATTGACAGACAACGGAACTGGTTCGCGGACATCTCACCACCAGATTCTGCTTATCGATCGGCGTGTCGACACCGGTGGGCCCGGGGTGACGTGCACCAGCCGTGCCGGCCAGCACGACGGACGCTACGGACACCCGGGCACGCTGCGCGTCCGCGCCGAGTTGAACCGCCAGGACGCATGGCGCCGACTTTTCCCCACCGCGGCTACGCCTCTCGCTTACCCGGCTCCGCACCCCGCCCGTGAACGAGAGCGGCCTCAAGTCCCTTGCCAGGAACGGGGCTTCGGCAAGGCGGGCGAGGCCGCCCGGCGGGGGGACGGGAAAGGGACCGGGGCGGGAAGACCGCATTAGACAGTGGCGTGTATGTGTGCACACTCTCCGAGAAGCTCGCAATCCAGACTGCTCCTGGTGATGCCGAGCCATCAACTCGTCCAAAAAGCCGCCAAGTTGGGGCTCCTCGTCTGGTCGCTATGGGATCCGTCGCAGCTTGAGGCCGACTTCGCGCCGTACGTCGACGCGGACTCCGAGGAGCTGCTGCTCGCCGATTTCACCGACCAGACCGGACTGCGCGAGGCCATCGCGCGGACCGCGCGGCGCCATGGCATCGACACCGTGCTGCACTGCGGACACGGCAGCTCCGTCCTGCCTGTGGTCCGGGAGGCATGGCAGCTGGGCCTGTCTCCCAACCCTCCGGCGGTGTACGAACGGCTCCAGGTCTACGAAAGAGACGACTGGGCCCCCGCGGAGGCTCCCCGGGTGAGCGTCGAGACGCTGACTGTCGACGGGATCCACCACGTCGTGGGGCTGACGGCTCAACGCACCACCGGGCCACCGCACTTCCTAGTGACGGGCTACCTCCATCCGGCGCCGTTGACCGACGACGAACGAAAGTTCATCGAGGTGGTGGTCGATGAGCGGCTGACGGCGAGCGGTTACCGCTTCGGTCCGGCCCACACACAGGTCGCGCTGTTGCCCGACGGGCCGCGGATCGTGTCCTGCCGGGCGCACCTGGGCGCCGACCGCATCCCCCTGCTCGTGGAGATCGCGCGCGGGTTCGACCTGGAGGCGGCGGTCCTCACGGGTCTCCTGGGCAGCCGCCCGGTCGTGCCGAGCGCTTCCCGGTACGCGGAGGTCGGCTTCTTCCTGCTGCCCGAAGGGCTACTGGAGACGTACACCGGCACGGAGGACATCGCCGTCACCCCGTGGGTCCGCGGAGCCCGCTTCCCGTACACCGTCGGCGACCGGATCGCTCCCGTCGGCGACCCACGCGCCCGGCGCGCCTATGTGGTCGTCGAGGCCGACACACCGGAGCTCACCCGCGAACGCGTCGCCAGGGCGCGCAACGATCTCGTCGCCGACATCCGGCCCGCAGACCGGTGACACGCGCCCCGTAGTCGTGTTCTCCTTCTGGAGCGGGCAAAGGTTGGGGGGTTCGGTCTCATAAGTCAATATGGCTAGTGCATAAACTCCACACAATGATCTACTCTCGCGCGAGCGGTGTCCCATCTCATCGCTGACGGGGGAGGTCAACGTGCGGGCCGTGCAATCGAGACTTGTTGAAGACGTGACAAGTCCTCAACCGGAGTTCGCCATTCTGGGGTCTCTGGAGGTCCGCAGCGGCAACGCTCTCATACCGGTCAACGGAGCTGTGCAACGACGTGTCCTCGTGACGCTGCTCCTCGGGGCCGGGCACGTCGTCCCCATCTCCCGGCTGGTGATGGCCGCCTGGAACGAGGATCCGCCGGACAGCGCCGAGCACCAGGTACGCAAGACGGTGGCCAAACTTCGCAGTCGCATACCCCACGGCCCCGACATCATCGTCACCGACGGACCCGGCTACCGCGTGGTGGTCGGCGCCGGACAACTGGATCTGCTGCGCTACCAGAAGCTGCTGCGGCAGGCCAGGGAAACCCTGGACATGGGGGAGACGGGGCGGGCCGCCGCACAGTTACGTGAGGCGCTGGCGCTGTGGCGAGGGCCCGTGCTGTCCGGTTCCGGCGGCCGGGTGGTCGACGCCGCCTCGACGGCCCTGGAGGAGCAACGGCTCACCGCCGCCGAGCAGCTCTACGACCTGTGCATCGACGCGGGCGAGGCCGCCGGGATCACGGCCGAGCTGCGTGTCCTCGTCGACGAGCATCCCCTGCGCGAGACGCTGCGCGGCCGGCTGATGATCGCCCTCTACCACTCCGGGCAACAGGCCGCCGCTCTGGACGAGTTCACCAGCGTCCGCGCTCGGCTCGCGGACGAACTGGGCATCGACCCCGGCGCGGAGCTGACCGGACTGCACGAACGCATCCTGCGCCAGGATGCGTCGCTCACCCGCCCGGCACGCGCCGCGTCCCGTGTCCCGCGCCCGGCGACCGAGACCCCGCACGCACTGCCGTTCGACGTACCCGACTTCTCGGGCCGCAGCTCCGAGCTGCAATGGATCTGTGCGGCGGCCAGACGCTTCCCGGAGGGGGCGCCGTCGGTCCTGGCCCTCGACGGCATGGGTGGCGGCGGCAAGACGGCGCTCGCCATCCGCGCCGCCCATCAACTGGCCGAGCAGTATCCGCACGGCAGTCTCTTCATCGATCTGCACGGCTTCACGCCGGGTCAGACGCCGCTCAGCGCGTTCCACGCGCAGGGAGACCTGCTCGCCACCGCCGGCATCCCCAGCGAGGAGATACCCACGGTGCCTGCGGGACGCGCCGCGCGATGGCAGGCCTACATGCGAGGCCGTCGCATGGTGCTGATCCTCGACAACACCGCCGCCTCCGCACAGGTACGGGAGCTGATCCCCGCCTCCTCCGACAGCCTGGTCCTGATCACCAGCCGTCCGCGCCTGACCGGACTGGACGGAGCTGAGTGGCTCTCCGTGGGCGCCCTTCCGGACCTGGACAGCCACCAACTCCTGTGCAACACCCTGGGTGTCGAACGCGTCGAGAAGGAACCGGACGCGGCCCGTGAGCTGCTGCGGCTGTGCGGAGGACTCCCGCTGGCGGTCCGGATTGCCGCCGCCCGGCTGGCGAACCGCCCGCACTGGACCGTCCAGCGACTCGTCGAACGGCTGCGGGACCACAGCAGGCGCCTGGACGAACTCACCAGCGGAGGCCGAGGGGTGGCGGGCGCGCTGCTCCTGTCGTACCAGTCCATGCCCCGGGAACAGCAGACAGCCTTCCGGCTCCTGGGGCACCACCCCGGACGCTATCTGGACGCCGAGGAAGCCGCCGCACTGCTGGACACCGACGTTCTGACGGCCGAGGACGTACTGGAAGAGCTGGTCGACGTACGGCTGTTGGAGGCCAGGGAGCCGGGGGTGTACGCGCTGCACGACCTGGTGCGCAGCTTCGTGCAGCGGGTCGCGCAGAGCGAGAGGGCGCCGGAGGACGGGCAGGCGATGCGGCGCCTGCTCGATCACTACCTGAACACGGCGGAACGCGCGTGCGACACGCTGTTTCCCGGACGGCACCACATCGGAGACCGCGGCGAGGAAGCCGGGGCACACCCCGAATTCGACCACAAGGACAAGGCACTCCAGTGGCTCGACCAGCACCGCGACAGTCTGCTGGCGGCGGTGGAGGCCGCATATCAGGGGGGACTGCTGTGGCACGCCGCGCGGCTGCCGCACGAGCTGGGCTTCCACTCCAGCATCCGCGGCTACGACACCAGGGCGAACGCGGCGCTGGAGACGGGGGTCTTGGCGTCGCGGCAGCTCGGCGACCAGACGTTGACCGCCCGGAACCTGATGAACCTGGGCATGGGCAAGTGGCGGCTGGGGCGCCTGCGCGAAGCGGTCACCCGGCTGGAAGAGGCCGTGGAACTGTCCCGGCAGATGGAGGACATGCCCAGCGAGGCGGCGTGCCGGGCCCGGCTGGGACAGGTGTACAGCAGCATGGGGGAGCTGGAACGCGCACTGCGGTTGAACCAGGAGGCCAAGGAACGGGCGCAGGAGCTCGGTTTCACCCGGCTCGAAGCGTCGTCGCTCAGCATGCTGAGCCTGATCCTGACGCGGCTCGGGCGCTTCGAGGAGGCGGTGGAGTCGGCGGTGCGGGCGGTGACCATCTTCGACTCGATCAAGGAGATCCAGCTCTCCGTCGGCGCGCTGAGCAATCTCTCCCAGGCGATCGAGGGCCTGGGCCGCTTCGAGGAGGCGCTCGCCCGGGCCGACGCGGCGCTGGAACGGTGCCGGCGCATGAGCATGCCCTCCGTGCTGCCGCTCGTCCTCGCGCGAAGGGCCGACGTACTGGTGCGCCTGGGCGACCTGGAGGAGGCGGCGGACAGCGCCGACCACGCCCTCGCCATGGCCAACAGCAGTACCGGCGACATCTACCGCGCCCCCGTGCACCTCTCGGCCGGGCGCGTGCGGTACGCGCAGGGCGACCTGGACATGGCGCAGACTCAACAGCTGCTGGCCCACGAGATCGCCTGCCGCATGGAGCTGCGCTACGACGAGGCATGTGCGCTGTGGGGCCTCGCCCGTACCGCCGAGGCCCAGGGAGACCGGCAGGCGGCCCTGCAGCACCGCTCGGCGGCGGATGTCCTCTTCTCTCTCATGAAAGTGCCGGAGAGCGCCCGGTGACGTCCTGCGCGTCGAGCGGCCCACGACGCGGGGATCGGCCGGGTGTCCGGAGGGGAACGGGCCGGGAAGACGGTTCGGCAGCATCAGCGGAGTCGAATAAGACCTGCGGTTCTGAAGGAGTTCACTCATGCGCGTCACCTCTGTAGCTGCCACCGTCATTGCTCTCGGGGTCCTTCTGGGCGGCTTCACGGCCTCCGCGGCCGCCGACGCGCCGGGGACCGGGCAGCGCACCGTCGCCTCCGCCCTCTCGTCGAGCGGGCTCGTCTCCAGCCCGCTCGACGACCACGGCAACGGCTGACCGAGCGGGCCGCGACCACTGGTTGCGGCCCGGCACTCCGGCCACCCGGAAGAGCCACTGTCGAGAGTCGACACCGCGTCGGGCGGTGGACCCGCGTCCGGTCTTCCCTCGTGTCACCCGCACCGCTGCTCGTCACGCCGATGAGTCCGGACAGATGCCTTCCGCGGCCAGCCTCGCGCCGTCGCGCGCCGCGGTCCCGATCGGGACAGCAAGGCTTCTTCGTCATCCTTATCAAGGGGTAACACCATGACCATCCGGGTGCTCATCTGTGACCCGTTGCCCATCATCGTGGACGGTCTCAGGACTCTCTTCGACGCGGTGCCGGACATCGACGTGATCGGCACGACCGACAACGGCATGGAGGCCATCGTCTCCGTGCGCACCACGCGGCCCGACGTCGTGGTCACGGATCTGAACCTCCAGACCATCTCCGGACTCGAGATGATCCGCAGAATCGGCAAGGAGGAAGAGCCGCCCAACGTTGTCGTGTTCACCGCGTCCGACGCAGACAAGACGGTGAGCGACGTGCTGCACGCCGGCGCGAACTGTCTGCTCGGCAAGGACGCGAGCCCCCAGGAGCTGATCACCGCGATCCAGGCGGCGGCCGCCGGGCAGACCATGCTCGCGCCGAACATCGCGCGGCGCCTGGTCACCTGGTTCCGTGAGCAGCCGGAGCGTCAGGAGACCGCGTCGCTGTGCCCCGAGGTCACCGAATTGACCTCGCGGGAACGGGAGGTGACCCGGATGGTGGCGGGCGGCATGTCCACCGAGGAGGTGGCCCGCGAACTCATCATCGGTGAGGCCACGGTCCGTACCCACCTCTACCGTGTGCGCACGAAGCTCGGCGTCCGCGACCGCGCCGAGCTCGTGTCGCTGGCCTACCGGACCGGGCTCATCAACTCGGCGGGGCACTCCTTCGGTGACCGGAGACTGGAGCCGGCGGGCGGCCTGCGGGCGAGCTGAGCGCTACTGCCGGGCCGCCGCGCCCGCGAAGTCCGCGCCGACGGCGGCGCGGCGGGCCGCCCGGACGCGGTCCGCGCCGACGATCCGCCACAGTGCGGCGGGATCGCCGTACCGGGCGGACTCGGCCGCGGCCAGCCGGAAGTACCGGTGCAGGCCCAGTTCCGCCGTCATCGCGCGTACCCCGCAGCTCTGCATGCTCACCCGCACCACGTCGCGCGCGGTCTCGGCGGCCATCGCCAGCGCGACGACCGGCGCGGTGCCGACGGCGTCCGGCTCGGAGTCGACCAGCCAGGCCCCCTGGTACACCGCCGCACTCGTCGCGCGCAGGGCCACCAGGGCCCGGGCCAGGGGAAACGACACCGCCGGCAGATCACGCAACCGGGTGCCGGACTGCCGGCGGAAGCCGACGTATCCCACCGCGATCCGGTGCGCGCCGCCGGCGATGCCCAGCAGATAGGCGGCCTGCCGCAGCCGTGCCCGCGCGAGCGGACCGCCGGGAGAGTCGTCCAGCGTCCCGACCACGTCCGCCGCGGTGACCGGCGTGGACGCGAACCGGACGACCGCGGGCCAGCACCCGCTCTCCACGCCGACGCCGGCCGCATCGCGCGGCACCGCGACGAGCACCGGCTCGACGCCCGTCCTGGTGGCCACCAGCAGTGGCCCGGGACCCACGTGGTCCACCGTGACCGTGCCGGTCAGTTCCCAGCCGCCCGTCCGCGGAGTCGCGGTGACCCCGGTGTCAGCCGGCAGTGCCTCCAGTCCGGCCAGTGCCGCGCCCGGCGGGCCGCCCATGTCGGCTGCCATCGCATCGGCCCGGTAGGAGTTGCCGCAGGCCGCGCGGCCGAGTTCCTCGCTGACGAGCACCCCGGCCGTCAGGCCGAGGCCGAGACCGCCCTCGGACGCCGGCCGTTCGAAGCCGGCCGCGCCCAGTTCGTCGAGCACCGTCCGTGTCGGGCCCAGGGCCCCGTCGGCCACCGGCGCGCCGTGCAGTTCCCTCCGGACGGGGACGCCGGCAAGACCCGTACGCAACGCCTTGCGCAGCTGGATGCCGAGCGGATCGGGGGTGAGGTCCATGTCAGTGCTCTTCCTGTCCGATGGAGTCGAACGCGGCGGCCATGATCTGGAGCATCACCTCGGAGGTCCCCGCCGACAGCGTGAGCCCCGGCGCCTCCCGGTAGGCGGAGTCCAGGATCACGGCAGGACCGGTGCGGTCCGCCCGCTGGGCGGGGCTGGGGGTGTCGGCGGCCCAGGCCGCGATGGCCTGGGCGAGCTCGCTGCTGTGGTACTTGGCGACCGCGGCCGAGACCTGATCGACCTGGTCCGACGCCAGGCCGGTGAGCACCTCCCAGGCGAGGACGTGGTCCGCCGCGAGCGCGCCGTGCCAGCGGCCGATCTGTTCGAGGCGGGCCTCGTGCGGGGAGTCGCGGTCGCCGTCGATCAATGCGTCCAGCGCCGCCTCCAGCCAGTGCTCCGCCTTGAGGTAATAGTCGAGACCGGTGCGCTCGATGGCCAGTGCCTCGTTGAGCAGCGGCCACCCCTCGTCGCGCGGTCCGAGCAGGGCAGCGCCCTGCACCGGGACCCCGTCGAGGTCGACCCGGTGGAAGTGCTCGTCGCCGATGCCGGGTATCACCGTGACCGTCACACCGGGGGCGCCCATGTCGACCAGGAACAGACTGATTCCCTGATACTTCCCGGCGCCCGGCGTCGTACGGGCCGCGCACAGACCGAGATCGACGAACCGGGTCTTGAGGCTGAACACCTTCGTACCGGTGACCCGGTAGCCGTCGCCGTCCGGTTCGGCCACGGCCCGCAGCGCACCGAGGTCCGATCCCGCGTCCGGTTCGGTGTAGAGCACCGAGGCGAAACTCTCCCCGCGGGCCAGCGCGGGCAGGTACCGGCGCTTCTGCTCGTCGCTGCCCGCCATCAGCAGGAACTGCCCGACGATCTGGATGGTGTTGACGTGGAAGGTGTCCGGCACCCCCGCGCGCACCAGTTCCTCCGCGACGATGGCGGCGTCGGTCAGCAGGCGGCCCTCCCCGCCGAACTCGACGGGCCAGTGCACGGCGAGCAGCCCCAGCTCCCCGAGCAGGCGGTAGAGCGGACGCCCGTCCGGCTCGACGCCGTCCGCGCCGGTGGCCTCAGCCGCCGCGGCACGCACCTCGGCGGAGCGCAGCGTCTTGCGCACGTCCGCCCGGAACCGTTGCTGATCCTCGGTGAATCCGAACCGCATGTACGTCTCCTCAAGGGGCGAGCGTCTCTTCGATCGCCGCGACGACCCGGCTCAGTGCCGGTTCCGCGAAAAGGGTGTAGTGGTCGCCGGGCACGCTTTCGGCCCGGAACGGGCCCGTGCACACCGTCCGCCACTGCTCTTCCATGGCGATGTGCGGCGAGGCGGTGAGCACGGTGACCGGTCCGCCGTACGGGCCCGGTGGGCGGTACGCCCGCAGGGACAGGGCGGAGGAACGGAAGGTCTCGAAGCGGGAGACCAACTCCCTTTCCGGGAGGTCCAGTTCGACGCCGAGGTCCATCAGGGTCCTCCCGACGTCGGCCGCGCCAGCTGCCGGGTCGTCGAGGACCGCGCGTACCGCCGAGCCGTCGCGTCCCGTCAGCCTGGCGACATCGTGGACGAATCGCTGCCGTACCGTCGGCTCGTCGAGGGGGACGGAGTCCTCGTCGTAGGCGGCGTCCAGCAGGACCACCGGCGGCCGATCTCCGGTCTTCTGCTCGATCTGCCGGGCGACTTCGAAGGCGAGCACCCCGCCGTACGACCAGCCGGCCAGGCAGCACGGCTCCGGCAGGCCGGTCTCGATCAGGGACTGCGCGATCCTGGCGGCGGTCGCTTCCATCGCGTCCCGCGGAGGCGCGGAGGTGTCGCGTGGATCGGCGGCGAAACCGGTCACGCCGATGTTCTCGGGCAGCGCCCTGGCCAGCGGTATGTAGCAGAACAGTTCGCCGCCCGACGGGTGCAGCAGGATCACCTGCGCCGGTCCCGACGCCCGCATCACCACGGGCGCCCGGTCGTCACCCGGCGCGGCGGTCCGGGCCGCTTCCTGCCCGGACACGCTCTCCAGCGCGTCGAGCGGATCGCCGTCGTCGCGCCGTGCGGCGTGGACCGTGTCGATGGCGGCGGCCAGGTGAGCGACGGTGGGCGAGACGAAGAAGTCGCCGAGGGTGATCTCCACCCCGAACCTGCGGTTGATCGCCGACATCAGCTGAACGGCCTGGAGACTGTTGCCGCCCGACAGGAAGAAGTCGTCGTGCACGCCGAGCCGGTCGTCGCGCAGCAGGGGGGCGAGCACGTCGCGCAGCAACGCGCGTTCCGTCGCGGTGAGCGACTCGTCGCCGTCCCCCTCGCTCGTACGGCTCAGGTCCGGCGCGGGCAGCCTGCGCCAGTCGACCTTGCCGCTGCTGGTGAGCGGAAGCTCGTCGAGCACCACGAAGTACGACGGGATCATGTACGACGGCAGGAGCGTGCCCAGGTGTTCGCGTACCGCCGGCGTCTGCAGCCCGGTGACCCCGGTCAGGTAGCCGACCAGGTGCTTGTCCCCGTGATCGTCGGTCCACGCCCGTACGCTGACCGGACCGATTCCGTCGAAGGCGGTCAACGCCGACTCCACCTCGCCCAGCTCTATCCGCAATCCGCGGATCTTGACCTGCTGGTCGATCCGGCCGAGGAAGACGAGGCGTCCGTCCGCCAGCCGCTTCACCAGGTCTCCGGTCCGGTACAGCCGTCCACCGGGCGCGGTGCCGAATGGGTCGGCGATGAACTTCTCCGCGGTCAGCCCGTCCCGGTTGAGGTATCCGCGCGCCAACCCGGCGCCGCCGATCACCAGTTCACCCGGTACGCCGACCGGCACCTGCCGCAGGTCGCGGTCGAGCACATGGGCCACGTGGTTGGTCATGGGCAGGCCGATGGGCGGCGAGGCGTCCCAGGTGCCCAGGCACTCCTCGACGATCATCGTCACCGTGCACTCGGTCGGCCCGTAGCCGTTGAAGAGCCGCCGGCCAGGGTTCCACCGGTTCACCAGCTCACCGCTGAACGCCTCGCCGCCGACGAACGCGATCCGCAGGCCGGTGAACTTCTCGGGCGTCAGCAGCGGCATCACGGTCGGGGGCAGGTCGATGACCGTGATCCCGGCGCGTTCCATCAGCGACTGGAGCCGGTCGACGGACAGTCGCTCGTCCTCGGTCGCCAGGCACAGGCGTGCTCCGGTCAGCAGTGCCGAGAACGTCTCGAACACGGAGACGTCGAAGGTCACCGAGGCGAACCCGAGCACCCGGTCGGCCGGTGTCAGGTCGAACAAGTCCCGTGTGGAGTCGATGAAGTTGACCACGCCGCGGTGTTCGAGCAGCACACCCTTCGGCTTGCCGGTGCTGCCGGAGGTGTAGATGACGTACGCGACGTCGCCGGGCTCCGCCGCGAGCGGAGGATTGTGGCCGGGCATCGCCGCCAGTTCCTCGCGGACGTCGTCCAGCATCACGACGGGCGCGTCGACCCCGCTCACGGTCCTGGCGGCCTCGGCGTGCGCGATCACCACGCGCAACCCCGCGTCGGCGGCGATCTCCGCGACCCGCGCCGGGGGGTGCGCCGTGTCGAGCGGCACATAGGCCGCGCCGGTCTTGAGCACCGCGAGGATCGCCGTCGGCACGTCCACGTTCCTGCGCAGACACAGGCCGACCCGCGAGCCCGTCTCGACGCCGTGTTCGCGCAGCAGGACGGCGAGCCGGTTCGCCCGGGCGTTGAGTTCCGCGTAGCCGGTCTCGACGCCGGCGACCACGACGGCCACGCTGTCCGGAGACTCCTGCACGCGCGTCTCGAACTCCTCCACGATGGTGGATTCGCGTACCGGCCGCGCCGGCCCCCTGCCGGCCTCGGCCAGGAACTCCTTGTCCGCCGGGCTCAGCACCTCGGCGGCGGACAGCGGAGCGTCGGGGGCGGCGGTCAGGGTGTCGAGCAGTCCGTCGTAGTGCCGGGCGAGCCGGGCGATGGTCTCGGCGTCGAACAGGCCGGTGTTGAACTCGACGGCAAGGCGTGCGTCGCCGCCGGGCGCCGTCCGCTCCGTCAGGTTCCAGCTCATGTCGAACCGGCAGGTGCCGGTCCGGACGGTCTCGTACGAGGTGGTGACGCCGGGCAGGCCGGTCGTGGGGCGCGTGTCGTCCGCGCCGAACACGATCTGGAAGACCGGTGAGCGTGACCGGTCGAGGACCGGTTCCACCGCGTCGACGAGCTTGTCGAACGGCAGGCCGCCCTGTTCGTACGCCTCGGACGACACATGTGCGACCCGCCGGACCAGCTCGCGGAACGTCGGGTCGCCGGAGACGTCCGCGCGCAGCACCGTCATGTCGGTGAAGAGTCCGATCACCGACGACAGGGCGTCGTCCCGCCGGTTCGCGTCCGGCGAGCCGATCACCAGGTCGTCCAGGCCGGAGTAGCGGTGCAGCAGGGTGAAGAACGCGGCGACGAGGACGTCGAAGGGGCGCGCGCCCTCGTCCTGGGCCAGTCCCCTGGCCCGCTCCAGTCCTTCGCGCCGGACGGGGAAGCTCCCGCTGTCGCCCGCGAAGGTCCGTGTCTCACCGTGTGGCCGGTCGGTCGGGAACTCCAGTACTTCGGCGCCCGCCAGCTTGTTCCGCCAGTACGCGGCCGCCTTGTCCAGGTCGCCGCCCGCGCCTCGGCCGCGCTGCCACACCGCGTAGTCCGGGTACTGTACGGGGAGATCGGGCAGCCGCGGCCCGTAGCCGTCGCGCAACGACCGGTAGAACTCGGCGAGTTCACGCATCAGCACGCCCCGCGACCGGTCGTCGCACACGATGCGGGGTACGTCGAGCACGAAGAGATGGTCGTCCGGCTCCACCCGGACCAGCAGCGCGCGCCACACCGGCGTCCTGGCCAGGTCGAACGGTGTCCCGCTCCGCCTCTCCACCAGGGCCCGCGCGGCGTCGAGCCGCTGCTCGTGGTCGGCGCCCTCGGCGTCGACCAGCGGCAGTTCGACCCGGACCTCGGGCACGACCACCTGCATCGGGCCGCCCTCGCGCTCCACGATCTCGGTCCGCAGCGCGTCGTGCCGGGCCACGACCGCGGCCAGCGCCGAGCGCAGCGCGTGCGTGTCCAGACTCCCTCGCAGGCGCAGGCACAGCGGCGCCCCGGTGACACGGCTGTCCGGCGCCGGGCGGTCGAGGAACAGGAGGGTCTCCTGCGCGTGCGACAGCGGTACCGGACCCGTGTCACCGCGCGGCGTCGGGCCTCTCCGCGCCGCGGCGTCCGCCTGCTCCCTCAGCCGCGCGAGGAAGTGTGCGCGGCGCTCCGCGGGCAGCGCGGCGAGACGCTGGGTCATGTCGGTCACCGAAGGCTCCTCACGGGCCGCGGTCCGTCGCTCGCGTGGTCGCCGGAGCCCGCGGGCAGGTGTGCCAACTCCGAGATGGCGATGGTCAGCACGTCGATGCCACGCAGGTACTCCGACAGCACGATGTGCTCGTCGTCGGCGTGATCGAGGCTGCTGTCGCCCGGACCGTAGGTCGCCATCGGGATGTCCCAGACTTCGGCGAGGGTGTTCATGTCCGAGGTGGCGGTCTTCACCACCAGCCGTGGCTGGGCATGCTGCCGGCGGATACCGGACACCAGGGCGCGGACCGTCGGGTCGGCACGGCCCACCCGGCAGGCCGCCACCGAGTTCAGCACGTCGAGGTCGCCGGCCGGCAGACGGTCGCGCAGCGCGCGCACCAGCCCGTCGACGTCGAATCCCGGTGGGATACGGACGCTGAGGTCCGCCGTCGCCTTGGTCAGGTCGCCGTTGAGGCGGCACAGCGTCGCGCCCGGCTGGCCGAACACGCCGTGACCGGCGCCCGGCCCGAGCAGATCGACCAGCGCGTCCCAGCAGGCGACGGCCAGTTCGGACGCCTTCGGCGCCGGGTTGCTGGGGTGCGTGGCGGCGCACTTGACGGTGTAGCGCAGGTCGAGCTTGCCCTTGTAGCCGAGCACCACGCTCGACCAGCCGCTCGGTTCGCCGATGATCAGCGCGTCCGGCCGGTCGTGGGTGGCCCTGATCGCCATCGCGCCACGCGAGCGCGGGGTCTCCTCCTCGACGACGCCGATCACCACGATCCGGCCGGGGAAGTCCACCGCGCCGGCCGCGGCACAGATCATCGCCGCGAGCGGTCCCTTCGCGTCCACCGCGCCGCGGCCGTAGAGCCTGCCGTCCTCGGAGCGGACCGGGAGCTGACCCGAGACAGTGTCCAGGTGGCCGAGGAGCATCAGGGTCGGGCCGGCACCGCGTTCGATCACGCCGATCACGTTGCCCACGGCGTCGATGTGCGTCCGGAAGCCCAGGTCCGCCATCGCGTCGGCCAGATAGTCGGCCAGCGCGCGCTCCTGGTAGGACGAGGAGGGGATCTCCAGCATCTTGCGCAGCAGCCCGGCGGCGTACGTCTCGGTGACGTTGCCCGATGAGGTGAACGCCCAGTTCATCGTTGCGCTCGTTCCAGTAGGTGGTCGACGATGTGGTCCGCGACGTCGACCCGGTCGCCGAGTGCGGACTGGAAACCGGTGAACTCGACCCGGTGATTGACCTCCAGAACCAGCAGCCTGCCGTCGCGGTCCTCGATCAGATCGACACCGGCGATGTCGGCGCCGACCGCGGCGGCCGCGGCGAGGGAGAGCTCGGCGATCTCGGGTGTCACCTCGCACGGCAGGGTCCGCCCGCCGAGTGCGACATTGGTGCGCAAGTCCTCGCCGGTCCGGTAGACGGCGCCCAGCACGCGGCCACCGACCACGATCACCCTGATGTCCCGGTCGGGCTTGTCGATCAGCTCCTGCACGTACCCGAGGTGCGACTGCGGACCGGGCAGCGCGGCGGCGTACTCGAGGACACTCTCCGCCCCGGCACGGTCGGGCAGCCGGACCACCAGCCGGCCCCACGAGCCGACCAGCGGTTTGATCAGCGCCGGATAGCCGAGGGAGTCCAGGGCGGCCAGCGTGGCCTGCGGGGTGAGGCCTAGCACGGTGCGCGGTGTCGGCACCCCGGCCGCTTCCAGGGCCACCGTGGAGCGCCACTTGTCGCCGCACGCCTCGGTCGCGTCCGCGCTGTTGACGACGTCGACACCCGCCACGGCGAGGCAGCGGGCCGCGTACGCCGCGCGGACCTGGCCGATCTCCCGGTTCAGCGCGAGATCCCAGGGCAGATCACGCTGCCCGGCCAGGAACCACTGTCTGCGCGTGTCGACCTGCTCGAAGGGGACCCCGCGCCGGTCGAATGCGTCGAACAGCCTCTTCTCGTCGGCGCCGACCCGGCTGGCGAGTACGGCGATCCTGCAGTCACCTAGGCGCTCTGGTGTCCCTGGCACGTGACCTCCGCATTAGAACCACTGACAGATCGGACGGCATGAATGGCCTGCCTCGCAAAAAGGAAACTATGAGAGCACCGACGCTGTGCGCGTCCGCGACAAGTTCATTCACGACGACGCGTCGCGTTGACTTTTCTCCCCTGCGACGGCGAATTCTGCTTACTCGGTTCCGGCCGCTTCTGTGCCACTCTTGATCGGATTCGAATACCTGCCGCAATAGATCACTGCGCGCATTCCGCTGGCTGGAGCCGGGCGGCGCCAGAGAAGAGGGGGAAACGTGGGAAACACACCGGAGCGGATCCCGGTGCTCGCACTGTGGAGCGCGCCGCGCTGCCGCTCCACGGCGTTCGCGCGGATGATGACGGAGCGGGACGACCGCGTCGTCGTGCACGAGCCGTTCTCCCGAGTGGTCGACTTCGGTGAGGTGGAGGTCGGCGACCGGGTCGCGCGCTCGGAGCAGGACGTCCTCACGGCGCTGGGTGCCATCGCGGCACAGAAGCCGGTGTTCTTCAAGGACACCACGGACTTCCACTACCCGGCGCTGCTCGCCGACGAGGCCTTCCTCGCGGCCGCGACGCACACGTTCATCATCCGCGACCCCGCCGAGGCCATCGCGTCGCACCATGCGCTCAACCCGGACCTCGGCCGCGACGAGATCGGCTTCGCCCGGCTGTACGAGATCTTCACCGCCGTGCAGGCCGCCACCGGCACCACGCCGGTCGTGATCGACTCCGAGGACCTGCTCGACCGGCCGGCCGAGACCGTGCGGGCGTACTGCGCGGCCGTGGGCATCCCCTTCCTCCCGGACGCGCTGAAGTGGGAGCCGAGCATGCGGCCGGAATGGCGGTCGACCGGCAAGTGGCACAAGTCGACCAGTGAGACCGCCGGCTTCTCACGCGGCAGGAACGGCGGAGCCGGGGCGGCCGAGGCGGTCGAGGCGGACCCGACGCTGCGGGCCTACCGCGATTACCACCTGCCGTACTACGAGAAGCTGCGCGCCGTCGCGCTCCGGCCGTGACCGTGCCGACCGGAATAGTCGACATGATTACCCGCCGAGCGCACCGAACGGCGATTCGGGTATTCAAGGTAGTTGTGCTGCGGACGAAAAATTTGAACGACCGGGCTAGATTCGGAATATAGGGCGGTGTTTCAGTGAGGTGGGTCACTTGACGGACGTTCCGGTGTCCTCTGCCAAAACAAGGATGTGTGAACCGGTCGACATTTCCGGCCATCGCAACAACACGGCCATCTCCGCGGCGACGGAGACCGAAGCGGGCGCATTCAATGTATGGAGAAACTCGTTCGCCGCCGAATACCTTCCGGCGGGCAGGAGCCTCGTCCACGTGGACGGTGTTCCCTTCGAGTTCCCTCCCGTCTGCGACGGACCGGACAATGTCCGCTGCGCCGGGCAGTTCATCCGTGTCCCCGAGGGCCGCTACGACTGGATCCACGTCCTGACGGCGTCCGAACGACGCTGCGAGGACACGGTCGAGCTGAGTTTCGCCGACGGCTCGATCGACATGGAAGCGCTGAGGGTCTCCGACTTCTGGGCGGCACCCGCGTGGTTCGGCGAGGTCAAGGCGTTCGAAAGCCTCGCCATGCACTACCCGCACCACGTGCAGCGCGGTGTTCCGGCGGTGATGTGGGCGCAGCGCGTGCCGGTCACCCGGCGGGCCGGTCTGACCGGCGTCCTGCTGCCCCGCAATGTCGCCGTGCACGTCTTCGCGGTCACCCTCCAGCGGACGGAGCTCTGACATGGCCGTCGACGTGACGACACGGACGTACACGATCACCGGACCGGAACCCGAGTGGTGGTACCGCGACCTCGTCAGCTGCCTCCACTCCACGTTCGGTGCGCTCCTGATACGGGAGGGGGCCGACCCGCTGGCCGTGCTCGGCGCGGGGTGGCGGTTCCTGCACCTGCCGGGTGACGTCAGGTCCGAGGAGTTCTACTACCCGTGCCCCACCGACGAGTCCGGTGGCACCGACCTCGGTGCCGCTCTGGCACCCCACCACGAACTGCACGCGCGCTGGTGGCAGCCCGCCGACGAGAACGACGTCTGGCGGGAGGTGCGCGCGGCGCTGGCCGACGACCGTCCGGTCATCGCGGCCGTGGACAACTACCACCTGCCGTTCCGGCCCGCGTACGGCGACGTGCACGCCGCGCACCTGGTGGTGGTCTACGGCCTGGACGAGACCCGCGGGGTGGTCCACGTCTCGGACGCGATGCCGCCCGCGTTCCGCGGTGCCGTCCCGATCGAGAAGTTCCTGCTGAGCTGGGACTCGGCGAACCCGACCGACGTCCAGGACGCGTTCTTCAGCGACTCGCGGATCGGCCGGCGCTGTCTCGGCGTCCGCCTCGGCGCTCCGCCGGCACCCTTGACTCCCGAACTGCTCGGCGGCTACCTGCGCACCGACGTCGACGGCTTCACCACGGCCGGCTCCGCCCGTACCGGTCTCGCCGGATACGACGAGTTCGCCGCGGAACTGCTCGGCCGGTGCCGGGCCGCGGATGCCGACGCGCTGCGCGAGCTGTACCCGTTCGGCTGGGCCATGCAGGCCCAGGCGTCACTCCACGGTGAGCTGCTGCGCCGCTGCGGTCACGAATGGGACGATCCGGCGCTCGCCGGGGCGGGCCGCGCGGTCGAGGCCGTCGCGCACGCGTGGACCGGACTGCGGTTCACCGGTGCGCACGGACTGGAGAACCCGAGCGCGGTCGCATCCGACATCGCGCACCACGCCACGACGCTGCGCGGCGCGTACGAGCGTGCGGTCGCGGCCGTCGGAGCGGCGGCGGCGCGGCTGTGACCCCACACATATCGACGACCGTGGCCCTGTGGAGTGGAGAGTGATGAGCAAGCTGGCAGCGTTCGGCGGCACGGCGGCCGTGCCGAAAGACCGGCGCCGTGTGCAGTGGCCGTTGGTCGAGGAGGAGGACCGCAAGGCCGTCCTCGACGCACTCGACGGCGCACGGCTGGTGTCCGACACCGACGGGGTGAACCCGGTGTCCGGCCTGGAGGAGAACTGGGCCCGTCGTTTCGGTTTTGAGCACTGCGTCGCGGTGTCCAACGGCACCGCGGCACTGGCCCTCGCGCTGGCCGCGCTCGGCGTCGGACCGGGCGACGAGGTGATCGTGCCCGCGCTCAGCTTCATCGCGACCGGGCTCGCACCGGTGCACCAGATGGCCGTCCCGGTCTTCGCCGACATCGACCCGGTCACCTTCAACATCGACCCGGCCGACATGGAGCGCCGGATCACGCCCCGGACCAAGGCGATCATCCCCGTGCACCTGCACGGCGCGCCCGCCGACATGGACCGGATCACCGCGATCGCCCGCAAGTACGGCCTCGCGGTGATCGAGGACGCCGCGCAGGCTCCCGGGGCCACCCACCATGGGCGGCCGGTCGGCGGGATCGGCGACGCGGGTGCCTTCAGTCTCCAGGTCAGCAAGAACATACCGACCTGCGGCGAGGGCGGCCTGCTGGTGACCGGCGACGCCGAACTGGCCGAGGCGATGCGCCGCGGCAGGCAGTTCGGCGAGGTGATCGAGGCCGGCCGCGAGCGCGCATACGTGTCCCACGGCCTGGGCTGGAACTACAAGATGAACGCCCTCCAGGCCGCGTTCACCGACGCGCAGCTCGCCCGGTTCGACGGATACGAGCAGGCGCGGCAGCACAACGTCACCGCGTTCCTCGCACGGCTCTCGGAACTGCCCGGCCTGCAGGTGCCGACCGCGCTGCCGGACACCACCCACGCCTGGCACATCCTGCGGTTCCGGTTCGAGGGGGCCGCGTTCGGCCTGGACGGGGTGCGGCCGGAGGCGCTGCGCTCGGCTCTGCGGCGGCTGCTGCGTGCCGAGGGCGTACCGATGTCGCAGTACCAGCTCATGCCGCTGCCCGACCAGGACGTGTTCGTGGACCGCGTCGGCTTCGGCTCGGGCTACCCGTGGGCCGTCACCGGTGCGCGCGGAACGGTCGCGGGCAAGGGCTACCCGGTGACGCGCGCGGTCATCGCCGACTCCCTGACCATCCAGAAGCGTCACCTTCACCCCGGGGCGGGCGAACTGCTCGGCCTGTACGCGGACGCCTTCGAAAAGGTGTGGGCCGACAGGGACATGGTGGCCACGCTCGCGAAGGCGGCCTCATGACCGTCACCCCGGTCCTGGAGCGGGACATCCTGGGCACGGTCGCCGCACGTGTCCGCGCGCATGTCGTCGACATGTGCGCGGGACCCGAAGGCGGCCACCTCGGCGGTGCGTTCTCCTGTGCCGACGTGCTCGCTGCCCTGTACTTCTCGGTGCTGAACGTGGACCCGCTGCGGCCGGACGATCCGGATCGCGACCGCTTTCTGCTCAGCAAGGGGCACGCCGCCGTCGGCCTCTACGCGACGCTGGCCGAACGGGGCTTCCTCCCGGTCGAGGAACTCGCCGGATACGGGCGCCCCGGCAGCAGGCTGATGGGCCATCCGGTGCGTGCGGTGCCCGGTGTGGAGATGCCGACCGGATCGCTCGGCCACGGACTCGCGCTGGGCTGCGGGTTCGCGCTGGCCGCCCGGTACGCCGGGCGTGACGCGCGCACCTTCGTCCTGCTCGGCGACGGCGAGCTCCAGGAGGGCTCGGTGTGGGAGGCGGCCATCGCGGCCGCGTCGCTGCGCCTCGACCGGCTGGTCGCAGTGGTGGACCGCAACGGGCTGCAGCTGACCGGTTCCACCGACGGCATCGCGCCGATGGAACCGCTGGCCGACCGCTGGCGCAGTTTCGGCTGGGCGGTCCGCGACGTGGACGGCCACGACCCGGACCTGCTGGCGGACCATCTGGGCGCCGCGCCGTGGGAACCGGGCAAGCCGAGCGTGCTGATCGCCCGTACGGTCAAGGGCCACGGGCTGCCGTTCCTCGCCGGCCGCAGCGCCAGCCACTATGTGACCCTGTCACCGCGCAACCACGCGCGGGCGGTCCGCGCCCTGCGAGCAAACGAGGCCGCCGGATGAGCCGCGCGACCCGGGAGGCGTACCGGGACAGTCTGCTGCCGCTGCTGCAGCGGCATCCCGAGCTGATGTGCCTGGACTCCGACACCGGTCTGTTCAACGCCGAGTACGCCGAGGCGGCCGGCGACCGGTATCTCAACCTCGGTATCGCCGAGCACAACCTGATGGGCATCGCCGCCGGGATGGCGGCGTGCGGACGGGTCCCGTTCGTCAACACGATGGCCGCCTTCGCCACGTCCCGGGCGCTGGAGGCGATCAAGATCGACATCGCCTACAACCGGTTGCCGGTCCGCATCATGGCCACCCACGGCGGTCTCGCCGCGGGCCATCTCGGTCCGACGCACCAGGCCCTGGAGGATCTCGCCGTGATGCGGGTGCTGCCCGGGATGACCGTGGTGGTGCCCGCCGACGCCGCCGCCACGGAGGCGTTCGTCGAGCAGAGCCTGAACCTGCCCGGACCGCTCTACGTCCGGCTCGGCCGCAAACCGACGCCGGCCCTGCCCGCGGCTGGGCCACCGGTCATCGGGAAGGCGCAGACGCTGCGGCAGGGCGGCGACGTGGTGCTGGCGAGCTGTGGTCCGTACCCCGTGCTCGCCTGCCTCGCCGCGGCGGACGTCCTGGCCGGACAGGGCATCGAGGCAACCGTGCTGAACATGCACACCCTGCGGCCGTTCGACACGGAGACACTGGCGGCCGCGGCCCGGCCGGCCTCGCTCGTGGTGACGCTGGAGGAGCACTGGCGCGGCGGCGGTCTCGGTGGCGCGGTGGCCGAAGCACTGGCGGAGGCGGCGCCCACGAGAGTGCTGAGACTCGGCATGCCGGATCAGTTCGTCGACACGGTCGGCAGCCAGGAACACCTCGTCAACCACTACGGCCTCACCGCGGAGCGGGTGGTGAGGACGGTCCGTACCGCCCTCGACACGGCTGCCGCCTCCGGGAGGCCCGACCGGGAGAACGTCACCACGAGGCCCTGATCGCGGTCGCCCTGTGGATCGCGCCGCACAGTTCCGGGCGCCTGCACTCCGACGACGACCGGTGCGTACGCGCCGGCCCGGTCGTCTCCCACCCGTGACAGTCATCTCCCACCCGTGACAAAAGAACCTCCGAAGGAGACAAGTGCCGTGGACACCACGAGCAGCCATGTAGTCCATCTCGGCTTCGCCGAGCAGCACATCGGTTCGATCGAGTTCGGCGAACACCAGGTGTCCCTGCTGGTGCACCGGCATGTCGCCGAGCACATGTCGGACGCCGCGCGGCAGCGGTTCGCCCGCATCGGCGTTCTCGACGTGCCGCACACGCTGGACTTCGACGCCTACGATCAGGCCCTCGACCAGATGATCCGCCTGATCGACGAGTTCGCCGAAGAACTCGGCCCGCCGACCGCCGTCGTCGCCATGTACGAACACGTCACTCTGCCTGCGGCGCGATTGCGCGACCACTTCGGTGTGCCGGGAGTCGACACCGAAACGGCGATGCTCTGCCGCGACAAGGTCCGTATGAAGGAGGTCGTGCGGAGCAACGGCGTACGCGTCCCAGCGTTCTGGGCGGTGGACGCGGCCACTCCGTACGCCGACCTCGAGAAGATCGCGGACGCCGTTCCGGGCCGGCTCGTCCTCAAGCCGCAACGCCAGGCCGGCAGTTTCGGCATCATGGTCTTCCGCGACGGACCGGAGTTCCTCGCTCATACCCGGACCCACGGCATCCCCGACGATCACGAGGTCGAGGAGTTCGTCGAGGGCGACGTGTGCCATGTCGATGGAGTGGTACGGGACGGTGAGATCCGTTTCATCAGCGCCTCTCGGTACATCGGCGACTGCCTCGGCTTCCAGAACGGCCAACAGCATCTTTCGGCCGTCACGTTCGACGACGCCTCGACCCTGGCGCGGATCACCGATTTCACCGCACTCGTGCTGAAATCGCTGAGGCTCCACACCAGCACCTTCCATCTGGAGCTGTTCCTCACCCCCGACGACGAGCTGGTCTTCCTCGAGGTCGGCAACCGCTTCGGCGGTGCCTACATCAGCGATTCCCTCCGCGCGGTCTACGGCGTGGACCTGGTCCGCGAGTCCGTCCTCGCCTGCATGGGGCTGCCGTCCGAGGTCGGGACCGTCACCGGCATCCTGGACCACGAGGGCGTCGGCGCCTCCGGCTGGCTCTACTCCGCACTGCCGGAGAACGAGCCCCGCGTGGTCAGGCAGATCCGGGGTCTCGACACGTGCCCGGACTCCGTGGTGCTGTCCGACATCCCCAACATCGGCCAGACGGTCAACGACGACATCACCGTCTTCCCCACCGCCGGCAAATTCGCGCTGTCCGGAGCGAGCACGGCGGAAGTCGAGCGGGACATACGGCGGCTGGCCGCTGCGTACGCCCTCGAAACAGCCCCCCGGAGGATCCCGCGCATCTGATCCGCACCACACGGAAAGGTGTATCCATGATCACAGACAGTGCCCCCCGCACCACGCTCCACCTGGGAGATCTGCACGGCTCCTTGTCCGACCCGGTGCTGAGTTCCATGACGCTCCTCAACGAGATCGCGGGACGGTTCCCGGAGGCTGTGTCCTTCGCGGCCGGGCGGCCCTACGAGGAGTTCTACGATCCGCTGCAGCTTCACGACTACCTGGAGCGCTTCCGCAAGTACCTCGAGGTGGAGCGCGGCCTCGGCCCCGACCGGGTACGGACTGCGCTCTTCCAGTACGGCCACACCAAGGGCCTGCTGACGGACCTCCTGGTGCGGCACCTGGCTGTCGACGAAGGGGTGAGTGCCGTCCCCGAGTCCGTCGTGGTGACCACCGGCTGCCAGGAGGCGATGATCCTGCTGCTGCGTGCCCTGCGTACGGACAGCAAGGACGTGATCCTGGCTCCGGCACCGACCTACGTGGGTTTCCTCGGGGCGGCGCGTCTGATGGACATGCCGGTCCTGCCCGTCGCGGAGGGCACCGGGGGCATCGACGTCGAGGACCTGGTGGTGCAGTTAGGCCGGGCCCGGCAGCGGGGACTGCGCCCGCGGGCCTGCTATGTGGTGCCGGACTTCGCCAACCCCAGTGGGCTCAGCATGAGCCTCGCCGATCGCCGGCGGCTCCTCGAAGTGGCGGAGCGGGAGGAGATCCTCGTCATCGAGGACAACCCGTACTCCCTGTTCAACGCCGACGGCCGACGCCTGCCCGCGCTCAAGTCACTGGACACCGCTCAACGCGTCGTCTACGTGGGCTCCTTCTCCAAGACGGCCTTCCCCGGCGCTCGCGTGGGCTATCTGGTTGCCGACCAGCCGGTCTCGGGCGCGGACCCCGGTGAAGGCCCGCTGCTGGCCGACCAGCTCGCCAAGCTCAAAAGCATGCTGACCCTGAACACGTCGACCGTCTCCCAGGCCGTGATCGGCGGAAAGATGCTGGCGAACGACTGCAGCATGACCAGGGCCACCGAGCGCGAGGCACAGGTCTACCGTCGCAACCTCGCCGCGGTCATGACCGGCCTGGACAGATACTTCCCCACCCCGGACGACGGCTCGCGGCCCCGGACGACCTGGAACGTCCCGGGCGGCGGAATGTTCGCGGTGCTCTCCCTGCCCTTCGAAGCCGACGATGCGATGCTCGAGTACTCGGCGAGCCGGTTCGGGGTGCTGTGGACCCCGATGCGCTACTTCTACCCCGACGGTGGAGGCACCCGCCAGATCCGCCTCTCCTTCAGCGTGCTCACCCCCGCGCAGATCGACGACGGTCTCTCGCGGCTCGCCGCCCTCGTCCGTGACCGTACCGCCTGACCCCGCACGCATCGGAAGCCCCGCAGGTTCTTGACCTGCGGGGCTTCCGCGCTGTCCACGGTCCGTCCGGTTCCGGCTCAGCCCAACCGCAGCCGCAGGAAATCGCTGATGACGCCCAATGCCTCCCTGGCGGTGTCGAGCACGGCCGCCATGGACAGAAAACCGTGCGGCAGATCCGCGTACCGGCGGCAGTCCACCGGCACGCCGGCGAGCGAGAGCGCGTCCGCGTAGGCCTCTCCCTCGTCACGCAGGGGACAGAACTCGGCCGTGATCATCAGCGCCGGGGGAAGTCCGCTGTAGTCGGTCGCGCTGAGCGGTGAGGCGTAAGGGGAGTCACCGTCGGCGGGATCGGGGAGGTAGTGGTTCCAGAACCAGGGAACCGAGTGGCCGTTGAAGAACATCGGATCCAGGTTTTCGCGCATGGAGTCCGTCGCCGAACCGAACTGCATCGCCGGGTAGATGAGCACCTGGGCACTGATCCGCGGTCCGTCGTCGTCCCGGGCCATCAGGGAGACCGCGGCGGACAGGGTGCCGCCGTTGCTGTCTCCCGCGACGGCGATGCGTCCGCCGTCGGCGCCGAACTGGGAAGCGTTGTCCGCCACCCATTTCACGGCGGCATAGCAGTCGTCGATGGCCGCCGGGAACGGATGCTCGGGCGCCAGCCGGTAGCCCACGGACACGACCACGCAGGAAGCCATGGTGGACAGCGCGCGGCAGAACGCCTCCGACGTGTCCAGCGAGCCGACGACGAAACCGCCGCCGAAGAAGTAGACCAGGACGGGAAGCGGACCGTCGCTTTCGACCTGCGGGCGGTACACGCGCAGCGTCAGGGGGCCGGCCGGTCCTGTGATGTCGAGATCGAATATCTCTTTCGGTTGTTCGATCCAGTCCCAGACCGCGGCCTCGGTTTCGCTGTCCGCTTTTCGTGCCTCGTCGACCGACATCGTATAGAGCGGGGTGAAACCGATTGCGACACGAAATTTCCTGATACCTTCTACGATTGGATGAAGCGGCATCAGAACGCCTCCAGTTCTTCGGTATCAACGGTGCATAATCTCCGCGCGATGCGCACGGGCCCAGGACGCGTTCTGCCGCGCCGCGAAGAACAGTACGATCGCGCTGCCGCTGCACACGTCCGCGGCAAGTTCGTTCGCGGGGACATATTGAGTTCACTTTCCTCTCCTGCGGCTAAGCATCTTGCTTACCTCGGCGCGCCCTCCTTCCGTGCCACTCTTTTCTTGCCAGTTGTCCATCGAGCCGAGTCTGAGGCAGTGACCTGCCGCGGGTCGATGATGCGAGTAAGTGGACATACGGACTTGAGGGGAAACACGCCGCGCCATGAGCATTGAGAACGCGACTCCACAGACCGCCGGGGACAGCGGCTTTCTGGAACGCCCGGACGCGCACCCCGCACGCGTCTACGACTACTTCATCGGCGGCGAGAACGGCTTTGCCGCCGACCGGGCGGCCGGTGCCTGGATCGGCTTCCAGGCTCCCGACCTGATCGCGACGATGCAGGCGAACCGTGCCTTCCTCTCACGGGCGGTGCGCTGGCTGACCCGGCAGGGCGTCGACCAGTTCATCGACATAGGTTCGGGCTTCCCCGTGTCGCCGAACACGCACGAGATCGCCTTGTCGGCGGCCCCTTCGGGTTCCGTCGTCTACTGCGACGTCGATCCCGCGGTGGGACAGCGCACGCAGGCGCTCATCTCCGGACAGGCGGGGGCCTCCTTCGTACTGGGCGACATCTGCAGCCCCGAGGAGCTGCTGGCCCGGCCGGCCGTCCAGGACCTGATCCGTTCCGGCCGCCCGGTGGCCTGCGTGCTGGCCGCGGTCCTGCACTTCGTGCCGGAAGGCGCGGACCCCGCCAGGATCACCGCGGTTCTGCGCGACGCCCTGCCCCCCGGCAGCTATCTCGTCGTCTCCCACATCGCGGGCGACATTCCTTGGGGAGATCGCAACGACGAGGAGACCCTGAAGCGCGCCTTCGAGGACATGTACCCGCGCTCCCGGGAACAGGTCACCGATTTCTTCGGCGATTTCGAACTGGTCGCGCCTGGTGTGGTCCGGGCGTCCGAATGGCATCCCGCCGAGGAGACCGCAGGCGAAAACGCCCACTCCGCCATCTACGGCGGAGTCGCTCGCAAGATCTGAGCCCGGATCCGGCGCACAGGGGGGCGCCGACGGAACCGGACAAGATCACTTCACGCGAAAGCACCGCGGGCCGCAGGGGAGAATCCCTGCGGCCCGCGGTGCTTTCGCTACGCGATCACCCGTCCGTCGGCCCGGCCGGCTCCGCCGAACGCGCGACGACGGGCGCCGACCAGTTCCGCGCCGCTGCGGACGGACAGCGGCATCCCGGGTCCGAGCACCGCGAGCGACCCCACGTACGGGGCGGGCAGCGGGAGATCCCGGAGGGTGTAGTCCTCCGGACGGCCGAGCTCCTCGGGAAGCGCGAGCAGCGTCGACCCGAGGACCTCGATGCGTCCCGGGTGGACCGCGAGTCCCTTGCCGACCGCCTTGAGCACGGCTTCCTTGCGCGTCCACAGCCGTGCGAAGCCGGCGTAGTCCGGGCAGGCCGCGCGTTCCCGCTCCGTCAGCGCCGCGGCCAGGGGCCGCTCCCCGGCCGTGGCGTCCTCGACGTCCAGGCCGACGGACCGGTCCGAGACGGCGACGACGGCGAGCTCCCCGGCATGGGAGAGCGAGAAGTCCAGACCGGGGCCGGCATCCTCCACGACCGGCTTCCCGTGTCCCGTGTCACCGCAGTGGGTACAGGTCCGGTCGAAGCCCAAGGCTCCCGGATCCCGTCCCAGCCTCTCACCGAGGACGAGTCGCGCCAGCACCCATGCGGCGAGAAAACGGTTCCGGTCCGCCGCGTGCATGATCCGCCGGCGACGGGCGCGGTCGCGCCCGTCCAGGAGTACGGCGAGTGACTCGGGCACCTGGTCGACGCGGACGTACCAGACGTCAGCCACGGACGCCCTGCTCCACGGGCACGAGGTCCACGACGCTCCTCCGTTCCTCTCGTCGGGCCCCGGCGGTTCAGGCCACCGGCGCCAGGAAGTTCTCGTTGATCCGGTCGATGGTGCGGAAATCGTCGACACTCAACGAGCCGACGTCGATCGACTTCCCGGAAAGGTCCTCCAGCAGACCGATGAATTCCAGGAACGAGATCGATGCGATGAGCCGGGACTCGATGAGATCGGTGTCCCCGGAAATCTCTCCGTCCAGCTCCGGGTTCTTGGACCGGATCCAGGTGATGATTTCGTCCATGGTCATACCTTCCTAAGCTGTCGTTTCGTGGAGGGCGACGAGCGCCCTCTGAGGGTCGCCGTGCACCTGCAGCAGCGCATGGACCCAGCGCTCCACACCGAACGCCAGGCACCCGCTGTAGGCGGACTCGTCCCCGAAGCGGATGCCCAGACGCTCACCGAAGAAGTTGCGGTGACGGTTGACCGACGCGATGGCGGTCCCGTCGTCCGACACGAACTCGAACTTCACCGGGTCCAGTTGGTTGAGGAGCGCCCGCGAGCCGTCACCGAGGTAGAAGGGATCGGTCGCCGGCTCCCGGCGCACCTTGATCCCGAGCCGGTCCGCCAGGGCCAGTACGTGCTCCGTCGCCCGGCTCAGGTGGTCCACCACGCCGTCCTGACTGCCGACATAGAGCGCTTCCCGCATGTGGAAGGCGCGCAGTCGGCGCAGGCCGTCGTAGTGGTCCTCGTTCCTGAAGCAGCGGCCCACCGACGTGATGACCTCGGGGGTCTCGAAGGCGCGCTCCTTCAGCGACACCAGCAGGCCGTAGCAGGTTGCGGTGGGCAGATAGCAGCCGGTCGAGGTGAGCGGGTGCTCGGGGGACGGAGTCGAGACCTCCCCTCGTGCCAGTTCCCCACGGGCCTGCTCCGTGAGCGTGGCCACGGGGAGCCCGAGGTGAGGGAAGTTGCGGAAGAAGTCGAGGCGCGCCAGGTCCGCCTCGGGGAGCAACGCCGGGCCGGCCACCTGCCGGGCTCCCAGAGCGGCGGCGATGTCCTGGAATCGGGCCTCAAGAGCGTCGAACAGGGCGGCTTCCTCGGGTTCGAGGACCGCGACTCCGGGTGCGACAAATGTCGGCATGAGATCTCCCGTCAGTGGAACAGGCCGATGCGTCGGTAGAAATTGTTGGTTCGTTCGATGATGCGAGCGTTGATCGCCGCCCTCGCCGGATCAGCCATGACAGAGGCACGGAACCGCCCGGGATTCTCGATACCGGCGTCCTGGTAGGCGTCGCGGCTGTACAGCATCTGGATGATCAGATCGATGTAGCCGCGCAGATAGTGACCGACCTCTTCGACTTCCTCGGCCGTGTGCGTCCTGCGGACCTCTTCGAACAGCGCCTTCACGAGCTTGCCGCCGAAGGCGATGTGCCGGGACTCGTCGCGGTGGTGAATGCGGTTGACCGCTCGCACCGTCTCCGGAAGCTCCGTGTCCGCCGCCATCTTGGCGTTGAAGTAGTCGCCGATCTGCTCGAAGATGAGAATCTGGCTGAAGACGATGAAGTTGTTCATCTCCGGCGCGCGCTCATCCGTCGGGAACACCATCCGCCGGTCCGGATAGATGCGGCCACCGTAGCGCAGGCAGAATTCGGCGAAGAACCACATGTGCTCGTTCTCTTCGCCGATGAAATGGTGGAAATACGGTGTGGGAATCTCGTACCCGGGTGTGTGAATGCGGCGCATCACCTCGATGAGCAGTTCCCTGATGCCGTGAGCGATCAGACTGTAGAGGTTGACGCTCTCCCAGCGCGAGAGTTCCACGAGCTGTTCGGGGCTGAGCTCCCGTTCTGCGGAAGTGCCGTGAACGGAAAGCAGCTCCCGACTCATCCACAGGCCGTCCGGCGTGATCGATTCGGGCCACTCGAAGGTACGGTACGGATTGTAGTAGTCATCGACGGAGACATCTATGAGCCTGTGTACGGCCCGGGCGAATTCGTCCGTCCACTCGATCGTCGACGCTGCTGACACGTAACCTCCTCGATAGTGCCGATATTGACCGAAACAGCCGGTCCGGCGTGCCAAGAAGGACCGTACGACCACGCCGACAGCGTGCGCGTCCGCGACAATTTCAGACGTGGGAACGCATTGCGTTGACCTTTCTCTCCCGCGGCTCATCACCTCGCTTACTCCGGCACGCGGGGACGATTCGAATGCGTGGCCCCCCGCCGGCGGTATGCGTCAGTAATCGGAGTGCGTCATCACGCGGGGGAAAGTCAGCGTGGCGCGTCCTGCGGAGTGCGTATGCCGCGGACGCGTGGGGCGGGGGTGAGTTCGTAGTTTCCCTGTTGGTGGAGCGGACGGTGGAGCCCCGTGTCCAGCCAGGTGGAGCCGACGGCCACGCCCGTGGCGGAGCCCACCGCATTCGGCCCACCGCATGGGGGGCGCCGCGACGTCATCGATTCGTTCAGCTCGTCGACCCGAGGGAGACCGACGTCGTTCCGTCACACGGGTCGACGGTCACCGTCTGCGCGCCTCCCTCCCGTGCCCTCACCGTGACGAGCATCCGGACGGTCCACCGCTCCCCGGACGATCGACGCCGCCACCCGGCCGGGACTCGTGTCCCCCGTCTCCGGCGATCCGGCACGGATCGTCACCGCCCGGCGAGAGCTGCGGCAGATCGGGCGGGTCCATCTCTTCGACACCGGCCCCGACAGGGAGCCGAAAGGAGTATCGCCATGACAGTGGACGTCCTCTCCTCTCAGGACCACATAGCCCTCGCCGAGCGCTATGGCGCTCACGACTCCGTGCCGTTCCCCGTGGTGCTCACCCATGGGGAAGGCGCCTGGATGAACGATCTGGAAGGCCGCCGCTACCTCGACTTCCACGGGGGCTACTCGGCGTCCAACTTCGGCCACCAGCACCCCGATCTCATCGCCGCGGCCAAGGCTCAGCTCGGCCGGTTGACGCTGAGCACCCGGGCGTTCCACCACGATCAGTACGCGCCGTTCTGCCGTGAACTGGCCGAGCTGACGGGCACCGAGATGGTGCTGCCCTCCAACTCCGGCGGCGAGGCCGTCGACACGGCGGTGAAGATCGCCCGGAAGTGGGCCTACCAGGTCAAGGGTGTACCGGACGGAGCGGCCGAGATCATCGTCGCGGGCGCGAACTTCCACGGCCGCACCACGACCATCGTCTCGTTCTCCACGCACCCGAACCACCAGGCCGGGTTCGGCCCGTTCACGCCGGGCTTCAGGGTCGTGCCGTTCGGCGACATCGACGCGCTGCGCTCGGCGATCACCGAGAACACGGCGGCGGTCCTGCTGGAACCGATCCAGGGCGAGGCCGGTGTGCTGGTTCCGCCGAAGGGATACCTCGCCGAGGTCCGCGATCTGTGCGACGAGAGCAACACGTTGTTCGTCGCCGACGAGGTCCAGTGCGGACTGGCCCGTGCCGGCACGACCCTGGCACTGGACCACGAGGGTGTCCGCGCGGACATGTACACCCTGGGCAAGAGCCTGAGCGGCGGGATCCTGCCGGTGTCCGCGGTGATCGGCCGCGCCGACGTCCTCGGGGTGATCACGCCCGGCGACCACGGTTCGACCTTCGGCGGCAACCCGCTGGCGTGCGCGGTCGGACTGGCGACGGTACGGCTGCTGGCCACCGGGGAGTTCCAGGAACGCTCCCGCGAACTCGGCGCGTACCTGCACTCCCGCCTGAACGAGCTGGACGGTGTGACCGAGGTCCGTGGACGCGGGCTGTGGGCCGGCGTACAGCTCGCCGAGGAGCGGATCGCCGGGCGTCGGGTGACCGAGGCGCTGGCCGAGCGTGGCCTGCTGTGCAAGGAGGCCAAGGGGCACCTCCGGGTGGCGCCCCCGCTGGTCGTCACCCGCGAGGAGATCGACCTCGGCGTCGACATGATCGCCGACGTGCTGTCCTGAACCGGACCCGGGCAGGACATCCGCGTCGGGCCGGCTTGACCATCGATGGGATGGAGGGAATTCGTGAGTGACTTCGCAGGACTGGTCGCGATCGTCACCGGCGGTGCGTCGGGCATCGGTCTGGCCACGGTCAACCGGCTCCGCACCTGGGGGGCGCACGTCGCCGCTCTCGATCTGAAACCGGAGGGGCTCCCGGACGACGTCATGGGCGTCCAGGTCGATGTCACGGACGACATCCAGGTCAAAGCCGCCGTCGATGCCGTCGTCGAGCGGTTCGGCAGGCTGGACGTCGTGGTGAACAACGCCGGCATCGGCGCCGTCGGGGACGTCACCGTGAACGGTGATGAGGAGTGGTCGCGCGTACTGGACGTCAACGTGATCGGGATGGTCAGGGTCGCCCGGCACGTGATACCGCACCTGCGGCGCTCACCTGCCGCGTCGATCGTCAACACCAGCTCGATCGTGGCGTGGGCCGGGGTGGGGCAGCGGGCTCTGTACTCGGCCAGCAAGGGCGCGGTGTACGCGCTGACGCTGGCCATGGCCGCGGATCACGTCCGCGAGGGCATCCGGGTCAACTGCGTCGCCCCCGGCTCCGCGGACACCCCATGGATCGGCAGATCGCTGGAACAGTCGGAGGATCCCGTGGCAGCCCGGGCCGCGCTCGACGCGTTCCAGCCCACGGGCCGTCTGGTGACGGCCGACGAGGTGGCGGGCGCGATCGCCTACCTGGCGAGCCCGTTGGCGAGCGCCGTGGTGGGCACGGTGCTCGCCGTGGACAACGGCATGCACGGCCTGCGGTTGCGGCCCCGGAACCTGTAGGGCCGGACGAGAGCACACCGCCGCGGGCCGCAGGGGTTCTCCCCCGCGGCCCGCGGCGCTTTCGTGCAACCACGACGGCAACAGGAGTACGAACCGTGCCACCCGCCGAGCAGCCGGCGTGCCGGTCCGGCGTCAGGCGGAACCCGGCGGGCGCGGCAACTCCACCGACCGGGCGGGGCGACCGCCGGGTCGGTGGAGTTGCCGTGCGGACGGCCGGCCCCCGTCACCACCGGGCCGAGCGTCAGGAAGCCGGTTCGCCGGCCGTGGCCTCGGGGCGACGGAGCCCCAGACTGAGCTGGGCGCCCAGCAGCCCCATGACACCGACCAGGGTCCACAGCGCCCAGGGGGCAACCGCGTACACGGCACCGCCGATGACCGGTCCGGCGCCCGTACCGACCGCGTACGCGGCGCCGTACACCCCCTGGTAACGCCCGACCATCCCCGGCGGAGTCAGACTCGCCAGGTGGGCCTGGACGACGGAGGAGTACGCCATCTCGCCGAACGTCCAGATCATCACCGTCGCCGACAGCATGACCATCTCGGTGGTGAACCCGGTCAGCGCGAGACCGGTACAGACGAGCAGGTTGGCGAAGGCGAGGACGTACTCCGGCCGGAACCGGGAGACCACGCTGGTGATGGGCAGCTCCAGCAGCACCACCAGCAGACCGTTGAGCCCCATGAGAAGACCGAAGTCGCGCTCGCTCAAGCCCGCGTCGTCGACGTGCAGGGGCAGGCCGACGGCGGTCTGGGTATAGGCGAACATGGAGAACACGGTCATCAGCAGGAAGCGCACCAGGACGCGGTCGGTGAGCATCTGCCGGTACCCGACCGCCGGCTCCGCCGGTTTTTCCGCGGTGCCGGCATCGGACGGCGACTGCGGCGCGTCCCGCAGCAGCACCGCCACGATCACGCCGAACAGCAGGAGTGCGGCGGCCTCGATCAGGAAGAGCCCCGTGTAGGAGATGGTGGCCACCACGCCGCCGAGCACGCCGCCCAGGGTGGAGCCGATGTTCTGGGCGAACCGGAGCACCCCGAAGGCGGCGAGCCGCTGCTGGGTGGACGTCACGGCGTCGACCAGCACCGCGGCCATGGCCGGCCGGTAGACCTGCGACACCACGCCGATGAGACCGACCACCACGATGATCGTCGGGAGGCCTCCGAGGAACGGCACGATCGCGGTCAGGCCGGAAGTGGCCACGACGGACAGCAGGATGGCCCGCCGTCGGCCGATGAAGTCGGTGAGGTAGCCGCCGACGACGTTGCCGAGCACTCTGCCCAGACCGGCCGCGCCCAGCACGAGCCCCGAGGCCGCGCCGGACTGCCCTCGCTGGGTCAGATAGAGCACGATGAACACCGGCAGGAAGCTGCCCGCCTGGAGGATCAGGTTGCCGAGACTGATGACCCAGACCCGGCGGGGCAGGCCGCGCAGAGCGTCACGGAATCGCGGCTCCTCGGCGCGCGACCGGTCCGATGTCCCGGTACTCATGCCGCTGCCCCGGTGTGCATGGGTACGACAGTGCTGGTCAACGTGGTTCCTCCGTGTCGTGTGCCGTACTGGGACCCAGCGGCTTCCTGTCCGTTCACAGGTCTCCTACTGCGGGCCGCCTGCGTAGAGGTGATCACGTTCGATCTCCCGGAGCTTGCGGTAGTCGGCACGAAGCTGTTCCGGATCCTCGGAGATGAGAATCACGTACCCCGGCTGGGTCGCGACGTCGATCGTCCGGGGAAGCGGGGCCCCTTCCGGATGCGTCGTGACGGCGTGGGCGTAGGACGGGAGTGCGCGGATGGCGGCCATCGCCTCGGAGGACGGGGCCACGCCGTGATCACCCGGGTTGATGAGATGCACGTACCGCAGACGTCGCAGCAACTGGTAGGCCGTGGTCGGCAGTTGATCGAACTCTGCGGGGTTCGCCACGGCCAGGGCGATGAGGTCGATCTGGTTGGTGCCCAGACAGCGATTGCCGATGTCCGGAACCTGTCCCCCGCCGAAGCGTGCGGCACACTCGACGAGCACCGGTCCTCCGGCGGTCATCATGACCTCGGTGTGGCCGGCCCAGTTCCGGACCTCCAGGGCGTCGAGCACCTGGTGGGTGTAGGACTCCACCCTCTTGGCCTCCGGATCGTCCGGTGCCAGCGGCTCGTTGTAGTCGTAGATGATGTTGCCGCCGGGAAGCCGGGTCTTGAAGTACCGCCAGATCTCGACGGTGTGATGCCTGCCGTCACGGCTGACCGTGTTGACGAAGTACTCGTCCCCGTCCAGGAACTCCTGCGCGAGCACGACCGTGTTGGGCTTGGCGTGGCGGTCCGTGCTGGACATGATCTGCTCGTGGACGGCGCGCACCTGATCCGCGGACGAGCATGCCACGACGTTGTCGGTGCCGGAGCTGGCGACCGGCTTCAGGACGACCGGGTAACCCGCCGTCGTCTCGGCCCACTTGATGATCTCGTCGGCATCGGACGAGACGATGGTGGCCGCGTGCTCGACTCCCGCGTCGCGCAGGGCGAGGACCATGTCGTACTTGTTGCGGCGGGACGTCGGCCGGCTCATCCCGTTGCCGGGAGTACCCAGTTCGGCGGCGAGCCGGTCGGTCAGCTCGACACCCGACTCCCCGACGGAGATCACCCAGCCGACCCCGTGCTCGCGCAGCGCGGCTGCCGTGGCCGCGATGTCACCATCGTGCCGGACCTTGTCCACAAAGCCCTCGGGGAACGGCAGCCGGGATATGTGGACGTCGGGGTTCGGCGACTGGACGTGCACGCACTCCACGCCGAACCGGTGCAGCGCGGGCAGGAGATGGCGGCCCAGAGAGAACGCGTCGACGAACGCCACTCGCTTCGACCGTGCACCGGAACTGTTCGGCATCATCAGCTACTTCCCTTGTGAGTCGGACAATTCACGGACGGAAGGGCTCTGTTCGTGCCGGTGGCCGGATCGCGAACTCGTGGTGATCGCGGTGCCGGATCCGGCCAGTGCCCGGCTGACGGGGTCGGCCGCCCGCCCGTCCGCTATGCGGACCGACAGCACCCCGCCGGTCAGCGCCTCCCGTGCCGCGACGAGCTTGAGCGCCATGCCGCCGCCGGCGAACCGGCCGGGTGCGCCGGTCGCCGGCACATCGTAGGTACTCAGCACGCTGGTCTCGTCGCCGGGATCGGAGAGCACCCCTGGTGCGCCGGTCAACAGCACCAGCCGGTCGGCGCCGAGTGCCGCCGCGAGCGCGGCCGCGACACGGTCGGCGTCGACGTTCACCGGATGACCGTGCTCGTCGATCGCGGGCGGCGAGACCACCGGCACGAAGCCGGACCGCAGCAGGGCTTCGGGGAGTTCGGTGCGCACCTCGCCGAGCCGGCCGCTGAAGTTGTCCCGGACCAGGGTCGTCCGGCCGTCCACCACGGACCGCACGGCGGACTTGCGGCGGGCGCGCAGCATGCCGCCGTCCAGGCCGGTGAGGCCGACCGAGGGCACCCCGAGCCGGGACAGCTCTGCGACGATCTTCGGTTTGACCCCGCCGGCCAGCGCGAGGGTGACCACTTCCAGCGTCGCCGGGTCGGTGTACCGGGTGGACACCCCGTCCGGGGCGACGAGGGTGCGCTGCGGGACACCGAGTCTCCCGGCCAGTCGTGCGATCTCCCCGGAGCCACCGTGCACCAGGAGGACCGACTGTCCCTCACCGACGATCCTGGCGACGTCGGCGCAGATGCCCGCGGCGTCGACGGACGGGTTGCCGCCGCACTTGACGACCGTCAGCGGTCTGGTGATCACGGTTTCTCCGGTTTCGCCGAGGTTCGGATGGAATGGATGCGGGCCGGGGAGGGCCGGCCACCGCCCGGGCGGACCGTGGCCGGCCCCGGTGCATGCCGCGTGCCCGCCCGCGGCCGCTACTCTCCCCAGTCCTCTTCGACCTCGGGCGCGCGGGCGAGCACCGCCGGACTCAGCGCCACGATCTCCAGTTCGCTTCGGCAACCCGCGCAGTCGATGATCTCGTTGAGCCGCGCAGACTGGCTGATCTGCACCTCGTCCTCACACTCAGGACAGGCCTGCATGGTGGGCATGTGACGAATTCCTTTCGATCGGTTGTTCCAGAGCGGATCGCCGGACCGCCGCGTCCAAAGGGACGCTACGACCGCACCGACGTCAGGTGCGTCCGCGGCGAGGGCATTCGGGGAGACACGTCGTGCTGACCCTTCTCCCGCGCGGCTAAGCGCCTCGCTTACCTCGGGGGCGAAAGATCAACGCCCCGCATCTGCGCGATTGAATTTTCCGCGGACGCACACGACGTCGGTGTGCTCGTAGGGTCCGTTCCACGCGGCAGGCCGGGTGGGATCGGCGCGTACAGCGACACGCAGGTCGTACCGAAAGACGACGTCTGCTCTTCGAGCGAGAGGAACCAGTCGTGAAGGTGCTGTCTGTACTGCGTTCCTTCATCGCGCGTCGGCAAGCCGCTGAGGACCACGGTGGAGAGGGGGACCGGGCCGCAGTCTGCCCGTGCGGTTCGGGGCCACCTGACTTCCCGCGGACGACAACAGTCTGGGCACGGCGGGGTTATCCGTCCTCGTGCTGGTCGTGCCGGTGCCGGTGACCGGCACAGCAGGCAACCCTTCGCCTTCATCGATCGGAGAGCCATGCGTACTCCACCCCCCTTCGGATACCAGCAGCTCCACGAGGGATCCGTCCTGATCACCCGTAAGTGCCGCACCGTCAACATCGTGCGCGGCAAGGAGCAGGTGTCCGAGCTGCTGTCGGCTCTCAGGAGCGAGGACACTCAGCTCGTGCTCTCCCGCTATGCGGACCGTCCGCGCGAGACGAACGCCTCGCGCCGGACCGGGACATGACCCGTACGTGAGTACGCCGCCTGCCCGGGGTGTCACCTCC
Source organism: Streptomyces sp. NPDC029292 (assembly GCF_055569295.1). Lineage (NCBI taxonomy): Bacteria > Bacillati > Actinomycetota > Actinomycetes > Kitasatosporales > Streptomycetaceae > Streptomyces > Streptomyces sp. NPDC029292. Next base: position 106,796 of record NZ_JBVHXR010000018.1, on the reverse strand, counting down.
TTGGAGGTGACACCCCGGGCAGGCTCCGGCGGCGCCGGTGATCCGTCAGCAGAATTCCAGGAAGAACATGTCGCGGTGCCCCTGCGGAGTCGCCGGGGACACCCGCACGCGGGACACGGAGTGCAGACCCGTGCGGTCGTCCAGGAATATGTAGTCCCCGGGCTCGCTCAGGGTGTGGCTGAGCACCGGGGACTCGGCGTTGTCGTAGAGCGTGCTGATCCCGCCGGTGACGGCCTTGCGCGCGACCAGCATCATGACGATGTGCTCGACGCCGTCCCGGTGGATTCCCTCCGGGGTCGGATTCCCCAGCTCCTCTTCGGAGGCGACGATGCGGTGCTGATGGACGTTGATCTGCCGGACAGGGGCCACGGGTTCGCCGTCGGGTGCGGTCTCCGCGATGCGTGCAACGAAATGGGCCAGCATCCGCCGGAACACGGAAGTGTCCAGCAGCGCCTGGTCGACCGGTTCGAAGCGGCGGACGATGCCACCGTTCAGCCGGTTGATCTCCTTGCTCTGGTGAAAGCCGTCCCGGCCGGCCGACCGGACGGTGCCGTCGGCGACGTCGTACGAGATCAAGGAGTGCTTGCGGCGCCGATAGGTACCGCCGTCTCCCATGTACGGGTCCAGTGGCAGGCCTTCCCAGAACTGGCTGAACTTGTCCCAGTCGTCGCCGCCCCGCAGCAGGTCGTCACGCACATTGCCAAGCGAAAACTTCGGTCCGCCCACTCTCTCGGTCTCCTCTGGTCAGGTTGGCGGTTCTCGGACTTCGGGCTGCCCGGGGGTTCGGCGCTGTCACGGAGTTGTCACGTCACTCGCCATCCGTCCACGGCGCTCAGGACGTTCGCCACGCGGGCGCGCAACTGCCCCACGGAGTCGGCGGTGATCGCGAAACGGAGGAAGTAGTTCTCCTGCTCCAAGTCACTGACCTGGTAGCCGTCGACGACCACCGCCTCGATGACGCCCGGGAGTTCACACAGGTCGTCCTCCGTGGCGTCGATCTCGACACGGCCGAGCTCTTCCGCCTCCACATCGACCCAGCCGATGACCGCCCGGTCGCGAAGCGGGCCCAGCCGATCCAGCGTGAACTCGCCCAGCGACATGGAGACGACCGCCTCCGCCGGGTCGATCCCGCTGATCTCCCGGATCGCCGTGGGGTACATGCCGCCGCCGAACCGGGGATTGATCTCCACCAGCTCCGTCCGGCCGTCCTCGTCGGCCCGGCCCTCGACGTGCAGCCAGAGCTGGTCGAGGCCGAGGTCGGAGCAGAGCGCGCTGATCATCTCGCTCAGGACGCGCACACCGTCCCGCACGTGATCGCGCTGCGGCGGATGCACCCGAAGCCCCGCGTCATGGTGCCTGACGTCGTCGTGGTCGGGTTTCTCGACCGCCAGGACCGGATGGAAGCGGCCGCCCACGACGGGTCCGTCCACGGAGAACTCGACACCGGGCAGATACTCCTCGGTGATCATTTCCGTGTCTCCGAAGCCGCGCGCGACCAAATGGCGCCGGTAGGCGCGGAGTTCGTCCTGGCTGTCCACCCGGCGCACCAGCCGAGAGGCAGTGGAGTCGCGTGAGGGCTTGACGATGGCGGGAAAGAAGTCCGCCTCCGCCGGGTCGCCACAGAAGCTGATGGTGGACAGCCCCAGGGCCCGCATACGTTCCCGGACCAGCGTCTTGCTGGCCAGCACGTCGAAGCCGACGCCGGCGCCCGGAAGGTCGTAGTGCGCGACAAGGCCGCCCTGCCAGGGGAGCAACGGTTCGATCAGGTTCACGACAGCCATGGGGACGATGCCGCGCTGGTCGAGCCGGGTGACGAGCGTGGGCAGGTTCTCGCTGTCCCAGTCCACCACGACATGGTCATCGCATGTGTCGCGGTTGGGGGTGTCGGGAATCTCGGAGATCAGCACCGACCGCAGACCACGGGCTCGCAGCTGTTCCGCGGCAAGGGCCACGGCACCGGCATTCCATTTGGAGAGGATGAGTACGGATTTCACGCAACGACCTCCAGAGGTGAAATCGAGGGCTGGCATCGAAAAGCACGGACGAGCATGAAAAGCGGCACGGGGGCGGCCGTTTCGAAGCGGCCGTGAAATCGGCCGCGGGAGAGAGGCCGGCACGACGTGTCCCCGCGAACGCACATGACGCCCATACGGTCACACGTCCCGCCGGTCCTTCACCGGAGCCGGATCCGGCTGAACCGTCGAGGTCAGCCCTCCACCGGGGCGGGCGTGGAGTCCGGGACGCCGGCGACGACTGCGACGGTGGCTGCGGCGTCGGACGCCGAGGGCGTCAGCGGAGCGTTGCGCGTACCCGCCGTCCGGACGTCGGAGAACAGCACGATGAGGAACGACAGGGCGCCGACCCCTGCCGACACCCACATGGCGCGGTGCAGGCCGATACTCGAGGCGAGCGCACCGGAGCACAGCGATCCGACGGGAAGAGTGCCCCATACGACGAACCGGATCGTGGCCGTCATGCGGCCCATGAGCGGTCGGGGGGTGACGCCCTGACGCAGGCTGACCTGGTTCACGTTGAAAAGCACCACACCGAACGACTGCACGAACACGCCGCAGGTGATGACCACTTCGCGGGCCGAGGCGGGCGCGGCGGGGGTGAGAAGCGGGCCGAGTCCGTCGATGAGCGCGCCCAGCACGATGCTCGGTCCGGTTCCCAGGCGCTGTGACAGCCTGCGGGCGACGGTGGCCCCGAGGACCACACCGAGAGAGCCGATCGCCATCACGATGCCGAGTTTGGCGGCGGAGAAGCCCAGTTCACGCACCGCGTAGGTGGTGAAGATGGCCGCGACCATGCCGTAGGAGAAGTTGAGGAGCGCCCCGACACCGGCCACCGGAGCCAGCAGGCGGTGGCGACGCACGAAGGTCAGCCCCTCGCGGACCTCCTTCAGCAGAACCGGCCAGGTCGCCCGGTCGCCGTCCTTCGTCACCGCCTTCTCCCGGTCGCGCGGAATGCGCGACACCATGAACGCGGAGAACAGGAACGACAAAGCGTCGGCGCACAGCGCGAACGGGGCCTTCAGCACCGAGACCAACCAGCCGCCCACACTGGGTCCGACCAACTGTGACGCGGACCGAGCAAGCTCCAACTGGGCGTTACCGTCCGTCAGTTGCTCGGCATCGACGATATCCGGCAGATAGGACTGGTAGGCCACGTCGAAGAACACGGTCGCAACACCCTGGATGAACGCGACCGTGTAGAGCTGGCCGAGCGTGAGCATGTCCAGCGCGTAGGCCAGCGGGACGGTGAGCAGCAGCACCGCACGCGTGAGGTCGCTGATGATCAGAACGGGCCTTCGGAGCATCCGGTCGATCCAGACCCCGGCAGGCAGCCCGATCAGCAGGAAGGGCGCGACCTGCGCGGCGATGAGCGCACTGACTTCGAACGCGCCCGCGTTCAGCACCTGGAGCGCGACGAGAGGAAGCGCCAGGAAGCCGATCTGGCTGCCGATCTGGCTGACGCCCTGCGCAGCCCGCAGCCGCCGGAAGTCGGGATTCTGGGTGACGCTCATCTGGTCCGTCTCTCTCGGTGACTTGATGACCGCTGACGTGACGAGGCCGGCACACCCTCCCGGAGCCGCGGAGTCCGTGCCCGTCGCCGCGCGCCCGTGAGGACGCCGTGCCGCCTTTTGACCTTTGTTCTCCGAAATGGATCCCCGGCCTGTCGGCCGCGGACCGCGACCGGAATACGGGCCGATCCCAAGACTGGCACACGCGAGGTGCGCGCCGAGTAATCGGTGTGCTTAGTCGATCGGCAGGGAACTAAGTCCGGCGCCTCCTTCACGATCTGTTTGTCGCGGACGCGGATGAGGCGGAAAGGTTCGTAGTTTCCTTTCGCAGGGGTGATTGGTCGGACCGGAGGGAGTCGTGGTGGTGGGCCGGAATATCTCAGCAAGGGAGGGGTGGTCGTGATACGGGTGGCGGTGGCCGGTGCGGCCGGTTATATCGGCGGGGAGTTGCTGAGGCTGCTGCTGGGACATCCCGAGGCCGAGGTGGTGGGCGCGGTCTCGTCCCGTTTCCCGGGAAAACGGGTCGACGGTGTGCATCCGAATCTGCGGGCCACCACCGATCTGACATTCTGTTCGGCCGACGAGGTCGGAGAGTGCGACGCGGTGTTCCTGGCACTGCCGCACCGGGTGGCGATGACCCAGATCGATCACTGGGCTCAGCGGTCCAAGCTCGTCATCGACCTGACCGGGGACTTCCGGCTCGGTGACACCGACGTCTTCCGGCGTTACTACGGCGAGGAGCACCAGGCCCCGCATCTGCTGGCCGACTTCGTGCCCGGGCTTCCCGAACTGCACCGCGAGAGTCTGCGCACCGCGGACCTGATCAGTGTTCCCGGCTGCATGGCCGCGGCCGGCGTACTCGCCCTGTACCCCCTGGTGGCCCGTGATCTGATCGATCTCGGCCAAGGGGCTCAGTTCGACGCCCGCACCGGTTCCAGCGGCTCGGGCGCCACCGCCGGTCCGGCCAACCTGCACGCCGAACGCAGCGGTGCCATGCGCGTGTTCGCGCCCACCGGGCACCGCCACGAAGCCGAGATCTCACGGCATCTGGGCCTGTCGGCCGCGATGACCGCCACCGGCGTCGAAGCGGTCCGCGGGGTCCAGACCATCTGCCATGCCACCCTGCGCCCCGGCGTGGACAAGCAGACCGTGCGCCGGGCCTTCCGCGAGCAGTACGCCGAGGAGCCCTTCGTCCGCGTCGTCGCGCACCAACGCGGCATCTTCCGCTACCCCGACCCGAAGATCCTCCTGGGATCCAACTACTGCGACGTCGGCTACGCGGTCGACGAGGACAGCGGCCGTCTGACCACGATCGCCGCCCTGGACAACCTCGTCAAAGGCGGCGCGGGCAACGCCCTGCAATGCCTCAACATCCGCATGGGCCGGTCCGAGACCCTCGGCCTGACCTTCCCCGGTCTCCACCCCCTGTGAACCCCGGCCGACCGGAGGGAACCGTGACCACCAATCCGCCGACCGTCGTCACGTGAGGCCGCGATCCGGCCGCACGGACACCGGAAAGGGAGATCCGCACATGAGAGAACCGAAGGGCACACCAGCCGAGTGGCAGGGCGGCACGGTCTGGCTGACCGGACTGCCGAGCTCGGGCAAGACCACCATCGCGACGGGTCTCGCCGAGCGACTGCGCGCCGGTGGACACCGCGTTCAGGTGCTCGACGGTGACGAGGTCCGTGCCGCCCTCTCCGCGGAACTGGGATTCTCGAAGGAGGACAGGGACACCAACGTGCGGCGGATCGGCTACGTGGCCGGGCTGCTCGCCGGGCACGGCGTCACGGTGCTGGTGCCGGTCATCGCCCCCTACGCACTGTCCCGCGCGGCGGTCCGGGACCTGCACGCGGCGCGCGGCGTCCCCTGCATCGAGGTGTACGTGGCGACTCCGGTGGAGATCTGCGCCGACCGGGACGTCAAGGGTCTCTACGCCAGGCAGGCGACAGGTGAACTCAGCGGTCTCACCGGCGCGGACGACCCCTATGAGGTGCCGGTCGACCCCGATCTGCGTCTCGACACGCAGCACCGGACGGTCGACGAGTCGGTCCGGCAGGTGCGAGCGCTGCTCACCGCACGGGGTCTGTCGTGATCGCCGCCACGCGGACCGTGCCCACCGGCCGTCCCGGACGCCTCGGCCCGCGCGTCGATCCGGTGCCCCCGCTGTCGCACCTCGAAACGCTGGAGTCGGAGGCCGTCCACATCTTCCGTGAGGTGGCGGGCGAGTTCGAGCGGCCGGTGATCCTGTTCTCCGGCGGCAAGGACTCCATCGTGATGCTGCACCTGGCGCTGAAGGCGTTCGCCCCGGCGGCCGTGCCCTTCTCGCTGCTGCACGTGGACACCGGCCACAACTTCCCCGAGGTGCTCGACCACCGCGACCGTGCGGTGGCCGAGCACGGACTGCGTCTGCACGTCGCGTCCGTACAGGACTACATCGACCGCGGTGTGCTGCGTGAGCGCCCCGACGGAGTACGCAACCCGCTGCAGACGCTGCCGCTGACGGAGAAGATCCAGTCGGAGCGGTTCGACGCGGTGTTCGGCGGCGGTCGGCGCGACGAGGAGAAGGCGCGGGCCAAGGAGCGGGTGTTCTCGCTGCGCGACGAGTTCTCGCAGTGGGACCCGCGCCGCCAGCGCCCCGAGCTGTGGCAGCTCTACAACGGCCGCCACGCGCCCGGCGAGCACGTCCGCGTCTTCCCGCTCTCCAACTGGACCGAGCTGGACGTCTGGCAGTACATCGCCCGCGAGGGCATCGAGCTGCCGGAGATCTACTTCGCCCATGAACGCGAGGTGTTCAAGCGCAACGGCATGTGGCTGACCGCCGGCGAGTGGGGCGGCCCGAAGGACGGCGAGAGGGTCGAGAAGCGGCTCGTCCGCTACCGCACGGTGGGCGACATGTCCTGCACCGGCGCCGTCGACTCCGGCGCCACCACGCCCGAAGCCGTGATCGCCGAGATCGCCGCCTCCCGGCTCACCGAACGGGGTGCGACCCGCGCCGACGACAAGCTGTCCGAGGCCGCGATGGAAGACCGCAAGCGCGAGGGGTACTTCTGACATGGCCATCACCACCGAACCGAACGATCCCCTGTCGGTCGAACACCTCTCGGCGACCACCCTGCTGCGCTTCGCGACTGCGGGCTCGGTCGACGACGGCAAGTCCACCCTCGTGGGCCGGCTGCTGCACGACTCGAAGTCGATCCTGACCGACCAGCTGGAAGCCGTCGAGCACGCCTCCCGCAATCGCGGCCAGGACACCCCCGACCTCGCACTGCTCACCGACGGCCTGCGCGCCGAACGCGAACAGGGCATCACCATCGACGTCGCCTACCGCTACTTCGCCACGGTCCGGCGCCGGTTCATCCTCGCCGACACCCCCGGCCACGTGCAGTACACCCGCAACATGGTCACCGGCGCATCCACCGCCGAACTGACGGTGATCCTGGTCGACGCCCGCAACGGTGTCGTCGAGCAGACCCGCCGGCACGCGGCGATCGCCGCCCTGCTGCGCGTCCCGCACGTGGTGCTCGCCGTCAACAAGATGGACCTCGTCGCGTACGCGGAGCCCGTGTTCGCCGCCATCGCCGAGGAGTTCACCGCGTACGCCGCATCGCTCGGCATCCCGGAGATCACCGCGATCCCGATCTCCGCACTCGCCGGCGACAACGTCGTGGAGCCCTCCGCGCACATGGACTGGTACGGCGGCCCCACCGTCCTCGAACACCTGGAGACGGTCCCGGCCGGCCACGACATGACCGCCTGCCACGCGCGCTTCCCCGTGCAGTACGTGATCCGCCCGCAGACCGCCGAGCACCCCGACTACCGCGGTTACGCGGGCCAGATCGCCGCCGGTGCCTTCCGCGTCGGCGAGCAGGTCACCGTCCTGCCGTCGGGTCGCACCAGCACCGTCTCCGGCATCGACCTGCTCGGCGAATCCGTCGACATCGCCTGGGCCCCCCAGTCCGTGACGATCCGTCTCGCCGACGACATCGACGTCTCGCGCGGTGATCTGATCGCCCCGAGCGACGATGTCCCGGCCCTGGTCCAGGACGTCGAGGCGACCGTCTGCCACGTAGCCGACGGACCGCTCACGGTCGGCCACCGGGTCCTGCTCAAGCACACCACCCGTACGGTCAAGGCGATCGTCAAGGACATCCCGTCGCGCCTCACGCTGGACGACCTCTCCCAGCACCCGAACCCCGGGCAGCTGGTCGCCAACGACATCGGCCGGGTCGTCGTACGCACCGCAGAGCCGCTCGCGCTCGACGTGTACGCCGACTCCCGCCGCACCGGGTCCTTCCTCGTGATCGACCCCGCCGACGGCACCACACTCTCCGCAGCCATGGCGGGCGAAGCCTTCGCCACGACCGCGGAGCACGTCCACGAGACCCCTCAGCACCAGGACGAGGAGAGCTGGGACTTCTGATGGACGCCCTTCACCGGGACCACTACGCGGAGTCCGTGAGGAAGGACTGCCGCCCCTACGAGACCGAGGCACCCCACGCCCGGCCTGTCCGGCATCCACCACCTGACGCTGCTCGACAAGGTCCTCAAGGCCGCCGGACAGCCTGCGGTCTCCGACGCCGGTCCCGGCGTCAAGCAACCACTGCACACCCGTTCCCAGGAGGAATCCAGTGGACATAAGGCAATTGACCACCTTCCACAAGGTCGCGACGCTGCTCAGCTTCACGCGTGCGGCCACCGAACTCAGGTACGCGCAGTCCAGCGTCACCGCCCAGATCAAGAGTCTGGAGACGTCCCTCGGCGTCGAGCTCTTCGAGCGGCTCGCCGGAAAGATCCAGCTCACCCCGGCCGGCCAGCGGTTCCTGCCGTATGCCGAGCAGATGCTGACGCTCGCCGGCGAGGCCCGCGGCATCGCGTCCGGTGACGGTGAGCCCTCCGGTCTGCTCACCATCGGCACCATGGAGAGCATCACCTCGTACCGCATGCCGCCGGTACTCGAACTCTTCCACCACCGTTACCCGCAGCTGCAGTTGGTGCTGCGCCCCAGCCTCTGCGCGGAGACGCTGCACTCGCTGCGCCAGGGCACCTTCGACATGGGTTTCCTGATGGAGGCCGAGACCCGGCACCCCGGTGTGGAGAGCGAGATGCTCGGCCCCGAGCCACTGGTCGTCGTGGCCGCTCCGGACCACCCCCTGGCCAAGGAGACCAAGGTCGACCTCGACCAGCTCCGCGACGTCCAGGTGCTGGCCCCGGAGGCCGGGTGCGCCTACCGGGAGCTGTTCGAGGCCGAGTTGAACGACGGCTCGGGCGAGCCGGTGCCGTTTCTGGAGTTCGGCAACATCGAGTCGATCAAGCGTGGCCTGACCGCCGGGCTCGGGGTCAGTCTGCTGCCCACGATGACCGTGGCCGACGACATCGCCGCGGGCTCGCTGGCCGTGCTCGCCTGGGAGCCGCCCTTCGAGGTCTACACCCAGTTGGCGTGGCGCCGAGGCTGCCGGCAGACCCGCGAGATGCGCCTGTTCGTCGACCGGACGCTGGAATGCATGGCGAGCGAGTACAGCGCGACGACCGGCTCGGCCGACTGACCGCCCGACGCGTCGGCCGCAAGCGGCTGGCGCCCGGGCCGTCCGAGCGGTGCCCGGGTCGCCGGCCACGTGGCTCCGAGGTTCTGGGTTCCAGATCTCCGGACCGAGACCGGAACGGCGGAGTGCGGCCGGTGTGATCGAGCATCGCGATTCTTGGTATCGATCATTCCCGGCCTTATTGCTGGACGTGGATGTCGCTCCCCGGCGAGGATTTCCCTATCACTCCCTCACGTTTGCGGAGAAGCCGATGTCGAATGTAGCGCGCCCGGCAAAGAAATTCATCGTCTCAAGCGTCTCCTCGGATGCCCACATGTGGAACCTCGTGTTTCTCCAACTACTTCTGGAGGAACACGGAGGGGAGGTCATCAATCTCGGCGCCTGCGTCCCTGACGACCTCATAATCGAGGAATGCCGACAACAGCGACCGGACGTGCTTGTCCTCAGCACGGTCAATGGACACGGTCATCTCGACGGAATGCGACTCATACGCAAAATACGCAGCCAGCCCGATCTCCAGGATCTGCGGGTCGTCATCGGCGGGAAACTCGGTGTGCGCGGCAAGGACAACGTCCGATTCATCGAGGGCCTTTCCGCCAGCGGATTCGACGCCGTTTTCGAATCCGAGGGTGCCTTGCAGAACTTCAACGAGTTCCTGCGTGATCTCGGCCCCGGTGCACAGCGCGCCCTTCCGATGACGGAGGCCGCCGCATGACCGTCACCGTCCCCGTCTCCCCCGCCCGGATCCGCACCAACCGCTTCTCCGCGTTCGTGCACCGGACCAAGGAAGCGGGTGGCCTCGTCGTCCAGCCCCGTATGGGTTTCGCCGAACTCCCCGTCATGCGCGAGGGACTGCTCGGCGTCCGCGGGGCCCGGGCCACCTCCGTCGGCACCGTCACCCTGGACAGCTACACGCGGGTCAACGACCACGACTCGGCACGGGAAGCCCTGCGCACCGGTGACGACCTCAACGGCTTCCCCCTCGTCGCCCACGGCCCGGCCGCCACCCGGCAGATGCTCGAAGGAGTGGCCGGCGAGGACTTCCCGATCCAGGTACGGCACGGCTCCGCCCTGCCCTACCCGCTCTTCGAGGCCATGGTGGCCGCGGACATCGACGCCACCGAGGGCGGCCCGGTCTCCTACTGCCTGCCCTACAGCCGGGCCCCGCTCACCGAGGCCGTCGACGCGTGGTCGCGCTGCTGCGAACTGCTCGCCGCCCAGGACCGGCAGATGCACCTGGAGAGTTTCGGGGGCTGCATGCTCGGCCAGTTGTGCCCGCCGAGCCTGCTGGTGGCGCTCAGCGTCCTGGAGGCGCTGTTCTTCGCCGAGCACGGCCTGCACAGCATCTCGTTGAGCTACGCCCAGCAGACCAACGCCGGGCAGGACCTGGAGGCGCTCGCGGCCTTGCGCAAGCTCGCCGGCGAACGCCTCGGCGAGCTCGACTGGCACGTCGTCCTTTACACGTACATGGGGGTCTACCCGCGGACGCCGGTGGGTTCCTACCGGATCCTCGAGGACAGCGCCAGGCTCGCGATCCGCAGCGGCACCGAGCGGCTGATCGTCAAGACCCCCGCCGAGGCGTTCCGGATCCCGACCGTCGGCGAGAACGTGGACGCGCTGGAGTTCGCCGCCCACGTGGCCGCCGACGAGGCACTGAACGGACAGCCCGAACCGCCCACCGAGACCGGCCTGTACGAGGAGGCCCGGATGCTCGTGGACAGCACCCTCGCGCTCGCCCCGACGGTCGGCCAGGCCCTGGTGCGGGCGTTCTCCCGGGGCCATCTCGACGTGCCGTTCTGCCTGCACCGGGACAACGCCAACAAGTCCCGCGCATACGTCGACGCGCGGGGACTGCTGCGCTGGGCCGAGCCCGGCGGCATGCCCCTGGCGATCGATAGCACGGCCGCCGGGCAGCCGCTGTCCGCCCAGGGCCTGATCGACATGCTCGGCTACAACGAGCGCCGCTTCGACCGTGAGCAACTGACCCGCGTGCCCCAGTGGAGCCTGTCATGACCACCTTTGCCCCGGCCCCGGCCACCTCCCCCACCCTCGACGCGATCCGTGACCGCGGTGCGCTGCGCGCCGTCGTCAGCCGTGGCATCCGAGGCCTCTCGCTGCCCACCGCGACCGGTGCGTGGACCGGCCTCGACGCGGACGTCGCCCGGGCCGTCGCCGCGGCCGCGCTCGGCGACCCCGAGGCGGTCGAGTGGCTGCCGTCCGACCCGGCCGACCGTCTCGAGCCCCTGCGCGAGCGCACGGCCGACCTCTCCGTCTGCAACCTGACCTGGACGCTGGGCCGCGAGGCGCACTGGCCCGTCCTCTTCGCGGGGGTGACCTGCTACGACGGCGAGGGGTTCCTGGTCCGCGCCGACAGCGGCATCGAGGACCCCGGGCAACTGGCCGGCCGGCGGGTCGCGGTACAGCGGGGCACGACGAGCATCGCCAACCTGGCCGCCTGGTACGGGCGGCGCGGACTGTCCGTCGAGCCGGTGGAGTACGCGACGCCCTCGCGGACACTCGCCGGTTACGCGTCCGGGGAGTGCGCGGCGTACGTACTGGACCGTACGGCGCTGGCGGGGGAACGGGCCGCGCTGTCCGACCCGCAGGCCCACCGGATCCTCGACACCGCGATCTCCCGCGAACCGATGGCCGCCGCGGTGCGCGACGACGACCCCCAGTGGTACCGGCTGTGCCGCTGGGTCCTGCAACTGCTGCTCGCGGCCGAGCACCACGCCGACGAGGCGGGGCCCGCCGGCCGGTCGCGTGCGCTCGCCGAGGCGGCCGCCCTCGCCGGCGCGCACGGAGCGGCCATCGGCCTCGACAGGGGGTGGGCGGCGCGCGTCCTGGACGCGACCGGTACGTACGCCGAGATCTACGAGCGCAATCTGGGCGCCGCCTCCGGGCTCGGCGTGCCGCGCGGGCTCAACGAGCTGTGGACCCGCGGCGGGCTGCACTTCGCCGTGCCCCTGAACTGATCCCCCGATCCATCCATTCCGAGCGAGAGGACTCTCATGTCAACCGAACCACGCGCCATGAACACGGAGACGAAGGGGGCGGTCGAGCTCACGCTCGCCATGATGCTCTCCGGCACACTCGGCATTTTCGTCGTCGAGTCCGGTGCGTCGCCCTTCAACGTGGTGTTCTTCCGCTGCCTGTTCGGCACGATCGCGCTCGGTCTGTACTGCCTGGTGCGCGGATTCTTCAAGAACCACGGCTTCACCCCGAAGAAGATCGGCCTCGCGGCTCTCGGCGGTGTCTTCATCGTCTTCAACTGGGCTTTCCTCTTCGAGTCCTACGAGTCGACCTCCATCACCGTCGCGACCGTCGTCTACCACACCCAGCCGTTCTACGTGATGATGCTCGGCGCGCTCTTCTTCCGCGACAAGATCACCGCCGCCAAGCTGGGCTGGCTCGTCGTCGCCTTCGGCGGACTGATCCTGGTCGCCGGCGTCTCCGTCTCCGATTTCCAGGACAGCGGGAAGAGCGGCTACCTCACCGGACTCGGGCAGGCCCTGCTCGCCGCCGTCTTCTACGCCTTCGCGACCGTCATCACCAAGCGCGTCACCGGCGTCCGCCCCCATCTGGTCGCGCTCGTACAGGTGATGCTCGGCATCCCGCTGCTGCTGCCGTTCACCTCGTTCGGCGCGATGTCGGGAATGGGCGGCGACTGGGGCTGGCTGGTCGGGCTCGGCCTGATCCACACCTGCCTGATGTACGTGCTCATGTACTCCTCGTACCAGAAGCTGCCCACCTCGAAGATCGCGGTCCTGGCCTTCATCTACCCGGCCGTCGCGATGCTCTGCGACTGGAGCGTCTACGGGCACCGCATCAGCCTTCTGCAGGCGCTCGGCATCCCGCTGATCGTGGCCGCCAGCCTCGGCATCAACCTCGGCTGGAAGTTCGGCTCCCACCGGACCGAGACCCCCGCCGCCCCCGCCGCCGTCGCCGCCGTCGCCCAGCCGCCCGCCGCACAGACCCCCGTCGCCCAGCCCCCGGCCCCGCAGGCAGCCGAGGCCGACAAGATCAGCATTGGAGAGTCCCGATGAGCTCTGCTCCGGACCGGACCGCCGCCGCCGCCGCGCCCCGCATCGCCATCGTCGGTGCCACAGGCGCCGTGGGCACCACGATGATCGAGATCATCGAGGAACGCGCCCTGCGCTACTCGGAGTTGTACCTGGTCGCCTCATCCCGGTCGGCGGGCCGCAAGCTCACCGTCGCGGGCCGTGAGTACGAGGTCCAGGCCATCGAGGAGTTCGACTTCGGACAGGCCGACGTCGCCTTCTTCTCGGCCGGCACCGCCGTCAGCGAGAAGTGGGTGCCGGTGGCCACCGACGCCGGCGCCGTCGTCATCGACAACACCATCGCCTTCCGGATGGACCCCGACACCCCGCTGGTCGTGCCGCAGGTCAACGCCCACGAACTGGACCGCCGCCCGAAGAGCGGCATCATCGCCAACCCCAACTGCTCCACCATCCCGCTGGCCCGCCTGCTGCGCGGCATCGAGGACCGCTGGGGCATCCGCAACGCCGTCGTCAGCACCTACCAGGCCGCGTCCGGCCTCGGCTACTCCGGAGTGGAGGAGCTCCAGGAGTCCACCAGGGCCTCCCTGCAGGGCCCGGACGCCGACTTCGAGCCGCACCACTTCAACCCTCCGCTCGCCTTCAACGTCATCCCGAAGATCGACCGCTTCCTCGACTCCGGCTTCACGCTGGAGGAGGAGAAGATGCTCCAGGAGACCAGGAAGATCCTGGGCCTGCCGCACCTGGACGTCACCACCACCTGTGTCCGGGTGCCCGTCGCCAACTGTCACTCCGAGTCCGTCTACGTCGAGTGCCAGTCGCCGGTGGACCGCGCCGAGCTGGTCGAGGTGCTCGCCGCCCTGCCCGAGGTGCGGGTCCACGACCGCGAGACGGTGTCCGCCTTCCCGACCCCGGCCGTGGTCGCCAGCTCCGACCTGGTCCACGTCGGACGGGTCCGCGCCACGCAGAACAACCCCCGCGCCTTCTGGCTCTGGCTGGTCGCCGACAACCTGCGGATCGGCGCGGCACTCAACGCCGTACAGATCGCCGAGGAACTCATAGAACGAGACACGCTGTGAAGGCACCGGCCGTCCTGAAGTTCGGCGGATCCAGCTTCCGTACCCTCGCGGCGTACGGAGACCTCGCCAGGGCGCTCAGCGACCGCGTCGAGCGGGAGGGCACCAAACTCGTCGTCGTGGTCAGCGGCCAGCCCGGCGAGACCGAGCAGTTCCGGGACCGGCTCAGCCAGGTCAATCCGCACCCCGAGGACGAGAGCGTCGCCGGTCTGCTGACGCTGGCCGACACCGTCGGCGCCCAGCTGCTCGCCACCGCGCTGCACCGGGTCGGGCGCACCGCCACGGTGCTCGCCGGACACCAGCTCGGTCTGGTCACCAACTCGGCTTTCATGTGGGCCCGGTTGGAGCACACCGACTCGGAACCGCTGCTCACCGCGCTGTTCGACAACGACGTGGTCGTGGTGCCAGGTGGGCAGGCCGCGGACTCCCGGGGCCGGCCCACCTGGCTCGGCAAGAACAGCTCCGACCTGTCGGCGGTGGCCATCGCGGCGGCGGTCGGCGCGGACCGCTGCGAGATCCACTCGGACGTGGACGGCATCTACAGCACCGACCCGCACCTCGTCAGCGGCACCCGGCTGCTGAAGGAGGTCTCGTACAACATCGCGGCGCTGATGTCGCTGTACGGGGCGAAGGTGCTGCACCGCAGGGCCGTACGGCTCGCCCAGAAGCACCGGATCGAGATCGTCTGCCGGCTCAACCGGGCGCCGTTCCCGGTGGGTTCCGTAATCGGGACCGGTGGCGCCTCGGCCTCCGCGGTGGTGCTCAACCAGCGCTCCATCGCCCTGTCCTACGACTCCGACGCCGAGGCCGACGTCGCGTTCGCCGCCTTCCACGGCGCGAACATCGACACCATCCGCCTCACCACCGGGCCGCAGGTCGCCGTCATGGGCGGCTTCGTCGACCTGGCGGAGTTCCAGCGCCGGCAGGGCCTGACGCCGGGTGTCTACGCCGGTGTCCCGGTCACGGCGCTGCGCGGCAGCAAGGTCGCCACCCATCTGGCGGCCGGCGAGGACGACGCCCTGCACCTGGCGCAGTGGCTGCACGACGAACTCCAGGACCCCAACGCGCGATTCCCCGAACCCGTACTGCAAGGAGTGTGACGCATGACCACCTTCGTCGAGAGTCCGCTCGATGCCGGAACCGGCGTGAGCCGGCCGGCCACAGCGACCTTCGCCGAGATCAATCTGCCGGACGACGTCCGTGACACCCTCGGCGCCGGGCTGGCGACCGTCGGCCGCCCGGACACCGACATCGACCATGCGATGACCCGCTACCTCCAGGTCTTCGCGGGCCTGCCCACCGGACTCCTCCAGCAGATCCTGGACTTCGGCCGGCACATCGACACCCCCGGCGTCGCCCTGATCAACAACCTGCCCGTGGACCCGGACCTCCCGCCCACCCCGGTGGACGGCGGTCCCAGCAGGCAGAAGGAGACCTTCGTCGCCGAGGGCGTGCTGCTCGGCCTCAGCGGGCTGCTCGGCGAGCCCATCGGGGTGACCACCGAGAAGGCCGGCCGGCTGGTCCACGACGTCATCCCGGTCTCCGGCGGCTCCAAGACCCAGACCAACCAGGGGTCCGAGGTCTTCCTCAACTTCCACAGCGACATCACCCACGACATCATCGGCCGGTACGACGTCGCCAACCCGGACTTCCTCGTGCTCAGCTGCCTGCGCGCGGACCACGAAGGGGCGGCCGGCACGTACTACGCGGACGCCCGCGACGTCTCGGCGGCCCTCGCCCCGGACGTTCTGGAGGTCCTGCGCTCGCCGCTGTTCCGGCTGAACGCGCCCGGCAGCTACACCCGTGACACCGCCGCCGACGCCGAGGTGCTCTCCGACCCGGTGCCGCTCGTCAGCGGGACATCGGCGCACCCCGAGATCGTCATCTCGGCCAACGGGGTGCGCGCGCTGACCAGTGGGGCCCAGGCCGCACTCGACCAGCTCCAGGGCGTCTGCGGGGCGGTGGCACACGGTGTCCATCTCCGCCCGGGCCAGGTCCTGTTGATCAACAACCGCAAGGGCGTCCACGCCCGGTCCACCTTCACGGCCCGCTACGACGGGCAGGACCGCTGGCTCCAGCGCACCTATGTGCGCCGGAACCTGTGGGACATCCGCTACCGGGTGACACCGGAGAGCCGCCGCGTCCACTACTGACCGTCACCGGCGGGTCGATGTTCAGATCTCAGCCAATCAGGGGAGCCCACGACAGAGATGTTCAGTTTCTCCGTAACTGCGAACACGTCGGAACTCGCGGAGGCCCACGCCCTGCGCCTCCTGCGGTACGAACCGAGGTTCCCGGACGACGAGTTCTGGTGGCTGGACCGGGACCGGGATACGGCGGGAGAGGTGTTCCTGCTGCGCAATGACGACCGGGCCGCCGCCACCCTGCGGATCGTTCCGGTCACCGCCTGCACCACGGAAATCGACGAACTCGGTCTGCTCCCGCCTGAGTTGGCGGGCGACCCGGGCGTCTGGGAGCTGGGACGGCTGGCCGGCCTCCCGCGCCAGGGGCGCGATCTCCCCTATTCGCTGCTGCTGTTCGGCTGGGCGTCGGCCTGGTCCCTGGAGCGGCTGCCGATCGAGCGCGTCGTCGCGTACTGCCGGGGCGGGAAGCTCTCGGGCTTCCAGGCCGCGGGCGCCGAGGTCGTCGCCGGCCCCTACGACATTCCGGGACGCGGTACCGACTACTACACGATCGTCGCCGACGTCGCGAAGGTCGTGGAGAACATCCGGGCCTACGGGTTCGGAGAACTGATGGAAGCCGCCACCGCGGGGCAGGGCGAGTTCGCCCTCGACGACCTCCTGGCGGCCGCCGGGATGGCCCGCCCGGTGGCCTCCCACAGCTGAGCTGCACGACAACAACCCACACACACAAGGGGAAGTGGCATGAGTGACGGCGCGATCATCCGCCCTGAGCTGTACACGAAGGTCAACAACAAGCTCGACGCGTTCATCGGCGACTTCTACCGCGAGGTGCCCTACGCCCAGCACTTCCTGAACGGCTCCGAGATCGACATGCCGTACTACAAGCGGCACACGATCGAGACCATCCTGCGGATCCGGCGCAAGCGCACCATCGACGCGCACGCCATCCGCTACTTCACCCTCCACGACCCGGCGACGGCCAAGAAGTGGGCCGCGTACACCGACGACGAGATGCTCCACGACCAGCTGTTCCTGGCCGACCTGCAGAAGGTCGGCGTGGAGGCGGACGAGGCGTACGCCACGGAGCCGTTCCTGGCCACGAAGCTGCTCAACGGCTACTTCCTGTACTGCCTCGAGTTCGAAGGATCCCCGCTCGCCTCCATCGCCAGCAGCTACTTCCTGGAGTACACCACGCGGCTGACCCAGCCCGACTGGCTGGACAACCTGGAGAAGACGCTGGGCGAGGAGATCGTCGAGGGCGCGCGCACCCACGTGAACTACGACATCGAGGAGGACCACACCGGCGATGTGTGGAACGTCCTGATGACGCTGGTGAAGACGCCCGAGGACGAGGAGCGCCTGTCGCGCCACTTCGACCACCTCTTCAAGCTCTTCACCATGTACTTCGTCGAGGCCTACGAGGCCACCTCGAAGGCGGCGGCGCCGGCGGGCGTCTGACCCGGGGGCCGGGCGCCGCACCCCGCGGCGCCCCGCCCCGCCCCTGTCCTTCGCCCCCGCTCACAGACAAGGACCGGCATGACCGATCGTGATGCTCCGGCATCCTCACATCTGCTCGGACTGCTCATGGCAGGCACCGGAGTACTGGCGTTCTCCCTGACCTTCCCGGCCACGCAGAAGGCGATGGCCGTCTTCGACGCCTGGACGGTTGGCATCGGCCGGTCCGTCGTCGCGGCCGCCCTCGCCGGTATCTGCCTGCTGGTCGCCCGGGCCCGCTTCCCCCGCCGGGAACACCTCCTGCCGGTGGCCCTGGTCGGCGCAGGCATCGTCGTGGGCTATCCGATCTTCACCGCGCTCGCCCTGGAGCACGTGTCCTCGGCGCACGCCGCCGTGGTGACCGGCCTGCTGCCGCTCGCCACCGCCGCCATGAGCCGGCTGCGCGGCACCGAGCGGCCGAGCACGCTGTTCTGGGCGGCCTCGATCGCGGGCGCCGTCGTGATCCTCGCCTTCACCCTCCGCAACGGGATCAGCGGCTTCGGCGCCGCGGACCTCCTGCTGATCGGCTCGCTGATCACCGGCGGCATCGGATACGCGGAAGGCGGCCGGATCTCCAAGTCGATGCCCGGCTGGCAGGTGATCTCCTGGGGCCTGGTCCTCTCGCTCCCGGTCACCCTGCCGATCACGGTGGCCTCGCTCGTCCTGGCGCCGCCCCGCTTCGAGCACGCGGGGGCGTCGGCGTACATCGGCCTCGGCTACGTCGCGGTGTTCTCCATGTTCCTCGGCTTCTGCGCCTGGTATCCGGGCCTCGCCCGGGTCGGCGTCACCCGCGGCAGCCAGATGCAGCTCCTCCAGCCCCTGCTGACGGTGGGCTGGGCGGCACTGCTGCTCGACGAGTCGATCGACACGACGACGCTCACCACGGCCGTGCTGGTGCTGGGCTGTGTGGGTCTCGCGCAATGGGCCAGGCTCGGCGCACCGGCGGCCCCGGCCCTGGCCGCGCCCGCGATCCGCCCGTAACCCCGCCACCGCCCTCGTACCACCTCACTCGTACACATCGACGCGCAAGGAGCAGGACGATGGACTGGGAGATCGACGGACGGCTCGCTGGAGCCTGCAACTGCGGGACCCCGTGCCCGTGCTGGTTCGCCGAGGAGCCGACCCACGGCTCCTGCGACGCCATCGGCGTCGGCTTCATCGACAGTGGCCACTACGGCGACGTCGATCTGGCGGGTTGCAAGCTGGGCGTGGCCTACCGCACGGTCCGGCACGTGTGGGACGGCGGCCTCCAAGTGGCCATCTACATCGACGAGAAGACACCCGAGCCGCAGAGCGAGGCGCTGGGCCAGATCCTGACCGGCAAGGCGGGCGGACTGCTCGCGGCGCTTTTCACCCTGGTCGAGGACTTCAAGGGGATCCGCCGGGTTCCGATCGAGCTCGACGAGACCGGGGAGAAGCCGTCGTTCACCCTGGGCCGCGACGCGGTGGTGCCCCTGCGGCCCCTGATAGGCCAGGACGGCAAGACGCCGATCGAGGTCAACAACGCGCTGATGTCGTTCGGCGGGGCCCGGCTGCTCGCCAAGACGGACAGCCGGTTCGTCGACGACGAGCTCGGCTGGAACTGGCAGCTCGAGCACGCCGACTTCGGCCCCATGAAGCTGACCTCGGCATGAGCAGCTCCCTCCGTACGCCGCCCACGCCGCCCGCGCCTCAGGCGCTCCGGCCGACGTCGACGCCCCAGCAGTGGACCCGCCGGGTCGGCTTCACCACTGCGATCTGGGTGTGCGCGGCCTCGGCCCTGGCCTGGTGGTGGATGCTGGGCGGCCACCACGCCGAGACCCCGGGCGGGCACGACGCCATAGCCGAGACGCCGGGGATGGCGGACATGCCCGGCATGGCGCACCACTCGGCGGGCGCGGCCGGCCAGGGGGCGTCCGCCGCCGAGGCGGGCATGTTCCTCGTCATGTGGACCGGCATGGTCGTGGCGATGATGTTCCCGGTCGCCATCCCGCTGATCGCGGCCCACCGCTTCATCACCCGTACTCGCGGTGCGCGGGGCAAGACGGAGACGGGGTGCCTCGTCGCGGGCTATCTGCTGGCCTGGGTGCTGGCGGGCGCGGTGCCGCTGCTGCTCATGGTGGGCAAGCGTGCCGTACTCCCCGAGTCCTTCGACGGGCCCTGGCGGGTGGCGTCGACCGGACTCGTCCTGGCCACCGCCGGGCTCTTCCAGTTCAGCGGCCTCAAGACCAGGTGTCTGACGGTGTGCCGCAGCCCTCTCCAGTTCGTCCTCACCCACGACTTCGCCGCGGGAGCAGCCGGCGCGTTGCGCGCCGGCGTCCTCAACGGCCTGTACTGCCTGGGCTGTTGCTGGGCGCTGATGCTCGTACAGGTCGCGGTGGGGCTCGACAACATCGCCTGGATGGGAACGCTCACCCTCCTCTTCCTCGCCGAGCGGACACTCAGGCGCGGTGCGGCGGTGGCCCGGCTCACCGGCACCGTGATGACCGTCCTCGGCGCGGTGCTCATCATGGAGCCGCTGCTGCACACCCCGCTGGCGAACCTGATCTGAGGCCCGGGTCCGGAGTCCCCCTCGCAGTGCCCCCGCTGTCAATCCAAGGGAGAACCAGAACCATGTCCGTGCTCTTCGACCGCCTGGACGGTCTGCTGCCGGACCTGGAGGACGTCTACCGGGACCTGCACGCGCACCCCGAACTCGCCTTCCAGGAAAAACGAACCGCCACCGTCGTGGCGGGCCTGCTGACGGAACAGGGCTGGGACGTCACCTCCGGCGTCGGCCGCACCGGCGTCGTCGGGGTCCTGCGCAACGGCGAGGGCCCGGTCGTGATGCTCCGCGCGGACATGGACGCGTTGCCTGTCGAGGAACGTACCGGACTGCCGTACGCGAGCACCGACACCGCCATCGACGAGAGCGGCGAGAAGGTCCCCGTCATGCACGCCTGCGGGCACGACATGCACGTCGCGGCCCTGCTCGGCGCGTGCGCCCTGTTCGCGGCGGCGCGCGACACCTGGCACGGCACCGTGGTCGCGGTCTTCCAGCCCGGCGAGGAGAGCGGCTTCGGGGCGCGGGCCATGGTGCAGGACGGCCTGTTCGAGCGCTTCCCCAAGCCGGAGATCATCCTCGGCCAGCACGTCGGTCCCGGCCCCGCCGGACTGGTCGCCACCTGCCCGGGCACGGTCATGGGCGGCACCGACAACATCAGGATCCGCCTCTTCGGCCGCGGCGGCCACGGCTCCAAGCCGGAATCGGCGGTCGACCCGGTCGTGATGGCTGCCTCGGTCGTCACCCGGCTCCAGACGGTGGTCTCGCGGACGGTGGCCGCGAGCGAACCCGTCGTGGTGACCGTGGGCTCGATCCGCGGCGGCACCACCGCGGCGACCATCCCCGACGAGGCCGAACTCGCCGTCAACATCAGGACGTCGTCGGCCGCGACCCGGGACCTCGTCATGGCCACCATCGAACGGCTGGTCGCGGCGGAGGTGCTGGCCTCGGGCGCCCCCAAGGACGCCGAGATCACCTCGGTGTGCTCCCTGCCCAACACGGTCAACGATCCCGCCGCCACCGAGCGCGTCGCCGGCGCGCACCGGGCGCACTTCGGGCAAGGCGCGGTGATCCCGGTGGGCCCCAACAGTGCCAGCGAGGACTTCGGCCTCCTCGCGTCGGCCGCCCACGTCCCCGCCGTCTTCTGGTTCTTCGGCGGCCTCGACGCCGAGGAGTACACCCAGGCCTTCCTGGCCGGCCGGGTCGCCGAGGACATCGCGCAGAATCACTCGTCCCACTTCGCGCCCGTCATCCAGCCGACCCTCGCCACCGGCGTCCGGGCCCTGGTCAGCGCCGCCCTGGCATGGCTGGAGCCCCGATGAACACGTCGAAGCGGGTGGTCGTGATCGGCAACGGCATGGCCGGGGCGCGCGCCGTGCGCGAACTGCGCCGCCGGGACCCGTCCATCGCCGTCACCGTTCTGGGCGCCGAGCGCTGCGCCCCGTACAACCGCATCCTGCTCACCGACGTCCTGGCCGGCCAGATCGACGAGGACGATATCTTCGACCGCCCGGCGGACCAGCGCGGCACGACGGTGCACACCGGGGTGAGCGCCGTACGCATCGACCGCGAGCGGCGGGAGGTGATCGCCGGCGACGGCGGCACCCACCCGTACGACAGCCTGATCCTGGCCACCGGGAGCAGGTCCACGATCCCCGACATCCCCGGACTGCGGTCGAAGGACGGCGCGCTGGTGCGGGGCGCGGTGGGCTTCCGCACCCTGGAGGACTGCCACGGCATTCTGCGGGGCGCGCACCGCGGCTCCCGGGCGCTGGTCCTGGGCGGCGGGCTGCTCGGGGTGGAGGCGGCGCGGGCACTCGCGGGACGCGGCGTCCAGGTGACGGTCCTGCACCCCACCGACACCGTGATGAACCGTCAACTCAGCCGCCAGGCGGCCGACATGCTGACCGACCAGCTGGTGGAGCTCGGCGTCGCGGTGCGCCGGGGCGCGGTGGTGAGTCGCGTACGCGTCGGACTGCACACCGGGACCGGAGAGGAGCGGATCACCGGCGTGGAGCTCACCGACGACACCGTCGTCCCCGCCGATCTCCTCGTCGTGGCGTGCGGGGTCACCCCCGAGACCGGCCTGGCCGCCGCCGCCGGGCTGCCGGTCGGCGACGGCGTCGCGGTCGACACGTCCATGCGCACCAGTGACTCCGCGATCTACGCGATAGGCGACTGCTCCCAGCTGGCCGGCCGGGTGTCGCGCCTGGTCGACGACGCCTGGTCCCAGGCGAAGACAGCCGCCGACGCCATCACCGGCACCCTCAGGGGCGCCCCCGCGCCCATGGCGCCCGTGACCCGCCTCAAGGCCGACGACATCGACCTGACGCTGATCGGCGAATGCCATCCGCAGGATTCCCCTGACGGTTCCTTCGAGGTCCTGACCGACGCGGACCCGGCCGCGGGCCGCTACCAGCGCATCGTGCTGAGCCAGGGCCGGGTCCTGGGCGCGACCCTTCTCGGTGACCACCCGGACACCGGTGTCCTCACCCAGGCCTGCCGGGACCACCGCGTCCTGACCCCCGACGAGCTGGCCCGGCTCGCCCGGCTCCCCGGCCCCCGGGGCGACCTGGCGCCGGACAGTCCGGGCGCCGGCCAGGAGACGCCGGTCTGCTACTGCCGCAACGTCCCCAAGTCCCGCATCCTGGAGTCCTGGTCGAGCGGCGCCCGTACGGTCTCGGCGATAGCCCGCACGACACGGGCGACGACGGGCTGCGGAATCTGCCGCACGGCGGTGAAGCAGATCCTGAAGACGGCCTCGGCCGAGCCCGGCGGCACAACATGAACCGCCCCGCTCCTCCGGGCACCGGAGTGACCGGATGACCGCTCCAGCCCTCCCCCGACACCCCGGCCACACGTCACGCCGGCCCGGAACGACGGTGGACAACGACGCTGAGCATGAGTTCCCAGGTCAAAGACCTGATCGGCTTGGGCGCGCACCTGAACGTGAAGTACAAGGAGACGGCGCGGGGCGGGCTCGCCGTCAACATCATCGAGTGCTGAGGAAAATGGCCCTGCCGTCGTAGCGGGAGGCGTCTTTGTGATATCAGGTCCGCAGGGCCCATGACGGGGCGAGGCCGCCACACCTGGGGTGCGGCGGCCTCTTCGGCGCTGCTGCGTCGATTCAGCCGCGGAATCCGGCGAGGATGTGCTGCTGGAGGTCTCTGAGGCCGGCGCCGGGCTCGAGGCCGAGCTCCTCCCTGAGCGTCCGGCGGGCACGCTGGTAGACCTCCAGGGCGTCGGCGCGGCGGCCGCACTCCCGGAGGGCGATCATCTCCTTCATCCAGAGCCCCTCCCTGAGCGGGTTGGCATCGCGGAGCGTGCGGAGTTCGGCCAGAGTTGCCGCGTATCTGCCGTTATGGTGGCTGGCGTCTATCCTCATCTCGGCCGCGGCCAGCCGGGCCTCCTCCAACCGCTCCACCTCGGCGAGCACGGTCGGCGAGGCCGGGACGCCCTCCAGGGGGGCACCGCGCCACAGGTCCAGCGCGTCGCCGAGTACGTTGAACGCCCGCTTGTAGACTCCCGCGGCGAACAACTTCTGGCCTTCGGCATGCAGCTCCTCGAACCTGCGCGCATCGAGCTGGGACGGCTCGAAGTTCAGGCTGTAGCCGGGCGCTTTGGTCACCAGCACGCTGTGGTTCCGGTCGCCGAGCTGGCGCCGCAGTCTCATCACGTACTGCTGCACCAGGTTGCGCTGGTCTCGCTTCTGCTGCGGACCGTTGTACCAAAGCTCATCGATGAGCCGCGCCAGCGACACCACGCGGCCATTGGCGGTCAGCAGGACTGCCATTACGGTCCGAATCTTTGGCGCTTCAACCAATTTCCAGTTCTGCCCGTCGTAGATCTCCAACGTTCCGAGCATCCTGAATTCGTTCAACTTGCTCGACTCCGCTCGCATCTCTTGGTGTTCGCGGTTGTCGGGCGGCATCTGAGCGCAGCATTGCTCAGCGGCCTCCCCCCGTTAACCCTTCTATAGGGATCTTCGCAAGAGGGAGTCGCCACCGGAAGTCACGGCGGATTTTTGTCCGATAGTCGGCGCTCCCACGGACCTTACGATCCAGGTGGCCACTTAGGTCGTTGAAATTGCGACAGCCGCCGGAGACTTTCAACGGCACCTTGGCCATACGGATGTCCTGCTCGGCCTGGTTGTTGGTGAAGGGCACTTCCAGGTCGTGCAGGAAGCACAGGATGTCGTCGAGTCGGCGGTGCAGGCGGTCCACGAGTTGGCGGGCGACGGTTTTCGTCGTCTTCGGCGGCGGGTCGGGGTCGGCTGAGCGTCGGCAGCGGATCGCGGGGTTGAACTCCGCTTCCAGGGCGGTGATTTGACCATCCGGACGATCACCCGCAGGTCGCACAGCCTCCCGCGCAGTCACCGGTCCAGCATCGACGGGGCTTTCAAAGACGTACGGGACGTAACACGGGTGCGCTGCATTCAGCCGCATCCTCCCGCTGTGTCGTGGTCGTAGCCGCCGATGCGGTCGGCAACGGCCGCGGGAATCCCGTTGTCCTCCTCGTCGGCGTCGTCCGTACGCAGCCCCGCCGCCGACAGCTCCTGGAGGAAGCCGTCGAGCCGGTCAAGACCCCAGTACCGAAAACGGCCGATTTTGAAGTACGGGATACCGAAGGCGTCGTCCTCGTACACCTGGACAAGAGCTTCCAGCCCCTCGGCCCGGATCTCCGGGTCGTCCACCGCGGACACGATCGGCAGCGGATCGAGCCCCGCCTCCTCGGCGACCGCACGCAGCACATCCGGATCGCAGATGTTGGCGCCGCGCTCCCACCGGGCCGCCATGAGCGCGGCCTGCAGCTGCCGGTCCTGCCCACTGCGGCGGGCCGCCAGCCAGCCCAGATGCGGCACCTCCCACCACGGGTCGATGTCGATGGGCCAGGCGACCTTGAAACCCATCCCCTCGGACAGCCGTTTGACGTCCTGGAGGATGTAGAGGTGCTTGGCCTTGCTCATCGGGATGTACGGGAAGGGGGCCCCGCGCCCGTCCAGCGCCTTCCTCGTCGGCTCGTCGGGTTCCCACCACGGGCGGTACTCGACGGCCTCGGGCGCCTCGGGGAAGCGCGCCTCCAACTGCCGCAGCGCAAGCCAGCTGTACGGGCTGCGGAAGGAGAAGTACAGGACGGGCTTGGCGGGCTTGCGGCTCACCGCTGCCACCCCCTGACCACGGCAGCGCCGACCCCGCCCTCCGGAGTGAAGGAGGTGATGAGGGCGGGCCGGCCGTCGAGTGCGGCGTCGTGCCGGTGGTGGGCGAGCACGGCGGCCAGCTGCAGCGCGCCCTGCGCGGCATGGCACTCACCGATCAGCCGCGCCACGGGAAGCCGCCGGACCGTGTCCGCGCCGAGCGCGGCCGCTAGCGCCTCGGTCTCGATCGCGGACTCCGGGCCTGATCCGGGCGCCACCGCCCACAGGTCGCCCGGCCCGACGCCGGCGTCCCGCAGCGCGTTGCGTACACAGTCGGCGAACGCCTCGGCGAAGGCCGGGCGGTCCTCCGGGTCGGCCGAGGCCGAGGTCACGGCCATGATCTCGGCATCGGGACGGCGGCCCGATGCCAGCAGGGCCTCCCCCGTCTCCAGCATGAAGAAGGCGGCTCCCTCGCCGGCGGGCGCCGAACCACCGGGCAGGTGCGTCAGCCAAGCGTTGTGCGGGCTGAACTCCTCCACCGCACCGACCAGCAGGGCGTCCGCGTCTCCCCAGCGCAGGCTGCGGGAGGCGTAACGCAGAGCGGCGACGCCGGCCATCCGGCCGCCGGCGACGGTGGTGTTGACGCCTTTCAGGCCGTACCAGATCGCCGCCTGGCCCGCGGCGCAGTTCATCACCGCGTTCGGGAAGAGCACCGGGTTGACCAGGTAGGGGCGTTCCTCGGTGACGGTCTCGCGGCTGAAGTCGGCCGTGGACTTCACGCTGCCGCTGGTGGTGCCCAGGATCAGACCCACCTGGCCGCGGTTCTCGTCCGTCACTTCCAGCCCGGTGTCCTTCAGCGCCTGGTCGCAGGCGACCAGGGCCAGGGCCGTGGTGCGGTCGAAGAAACGGGTTCCCTTGCGGCCCAGGTGGTCGCGGACCTGGAAGTCCGCAAGGGCGAAGGCCTGGTCGGCGGGCAGCTTCTCCTCGAACATCCCGGTGACATCGGCGAGGGCGTCGCGCTCCTCGACGACCGCCGTGCTGAACTCGTCCGCCCCCATGCCGAGCGGCGAGGCGACTCCCCAGCCCGTGACGTAGACCGCGTCAGGAGCGATCTCGGCTGTCTGACGTACCGTCATGAGACCTCCCCCAGAATGGTGATGGCGTTGTTGCCGCCGAAGGCAAACCCGTTGTTCTGGACCACCCGCAGGCGAGCCGGACGCGCCTGGTTGGCCACCGGGTCGATCCCCGGCATGTCCGAGTCGATGTTGCGGAAGTTGATCGTCGGCGGCATGAACTGGCGGGCGATACCGAGGGCGGAGGCGATGGCGCCGAAGCCGCTCGCGGCCCCCATGGTGTGGCCGAGCATCGACTTGATGGAGCTGATGGGCGGCGGGGAGTCGCCGAAGACCTCCCGGACCGCACGGGTCTCCGCCGCGTCGTTGGCCGGCGTGCCGGTGCCGTGCGCGCAGATGTAATCGACCTGGTCGGCCGTGACGCCGGCCCGGCTGTGGGCCCGCCGCATGCACTCGGCGATGCTCACCGGATCCGGCGCCACCATGTGGCCGGCGTCGCAGTTCAGTCCGTAGCCGAGCACTTCGGCATAGACCTCGGCACCGCGGCGCTCCGCGCTCTCGAGGGACTCCAGGAAGAGCGCGGCACCGCCCTCGCCGGTGAGCATCCCCTGCCGGTCGCGGTCGAACGGCGAGCAGTGGTCCTCGGCCATCGCCCCGAGCCGGTAGAAGCCGGCGTGCGCCCACCGGTAGACGCCCTCCGCACCGCCGGCGATCATGTAGTCCGCTTCGTCGGCGGCAATCGCCGCGTAGGCGTAGCCCAGCGCGTAGTTGCTCGCCGAGCATGCCGTGGAAATGGTCACCGCCTCGCCGGTCAGGCCGAGTTCGCGGTTGACCGCGACCGCCAGCCGGGAGGACGGGACCTGCTGCGCAAGGTCCGCCTGCCAGCTCTCGAAGCCGCCCGCCACCTCCTGCTCGGCAAGCTGCTCGACCGCGCCGGCCTCGCCCCCGGTGGTACCGATGCAGGAGCCGGACCGCGCCGCGGCCAGGAGCTCCGGGTCGATCCCCGCGTCCTCCACCGCAAGGCGGGCCGCCGCGGCGGCGAACTGGCTGCTGCGCCCCCACGCCTCGGGCTTGATGGCCTGCAGCATGTCGTGCGGCACGAAGTCCGGCACCTCGCCGGCCATCCTGTACGGGAAGCCCGAGGCGTCGAAGGAGGAGATCGGCGAGATGCCGCTGCGCCCCTGCTGGAGCCCCTCGGCGAAGGCCTCGACCCCTGTGCCGATGCTCGAGACGGGGCCGAGCCCCGTGATGACGACCCTGCGCTTCATTTCAGGAGTCCCAGTTGGCGCGCTCGGCGACCACGTCGTACACGGCGCGCAGATTGCCCATCTTGGGCAGCTCCGACTGCGGGATCTCGACGCCGTACCTCTTCTCCAGCCGCGCCAGGATCTCGATCGCGCGGAGCGAGTCGCCGTCGTGGTCCTCGACGAAGGAACTGGTCTCGGTCATCTCGTCGGGCTCGATCTCCAGCGCCTCTGCGACGATCTCCCGGATCTCGTCTATGTACTGCTGCGTAACGGGCATGGTGTCTCCTCCAGTCGAGCGATTCATCTGTGCTGTCGGGTCGGACGGGGCTGTCGGGCTCACTGCGAGAAACCGCCGTCCACCTGGACGACCTGGCCGGTGATGTACGAGGCCTGCTCCGAGACCAGGAAGGAGACCAGGTCGGCGACGTGCGAGACGGCCCCGAAGCCGCGCAGCGGGATGGTCTCCAGGGCCTTCTTCCGCACCTTCTCGGAGAGCTGGCCGGTCATGTCGGTCTCGATGAAGCCCGGTGCCACGGCGTTGACGCGGATCCCGTAGGGCCCCAGCTCCCGCGACAGGGACCTGGTCAGGATGTTGACGCCTGCCTTGGAGGCGGCGTAGTTGGACTGTGCCGCGTTGCCGTACACACCGGCCACCGACGAGACGTTCACGATGACGCCGCTCCGGCGCTTCATCTGGCCGAAGGCCACGCAGTGGCTGAAGTTGAAGGTGCCGGTGAGATTGGTCCCGATGACCGCGTTCCAGTCCTCGGGCGGCATGAGCACCAGCGGGTTGTCCCGGGTGATCCCGGCGTTGTTCACCAGCACCTCGACCGGCCCCAGGGCCGCTTCCGCGTTGCTGACGAACGCCTTGACCTCGGCGAGGTCCGTCACGTCGCAGCGGTCGTGGAAGCAGCGCGCCCCGGCCCGCTCCACCGCCTCCCGGGTCTCGTCCGCCGCCTCCTTTCCGGACCGGAAACAGAAGGCGACGTCGTAGCCCTCCTCGGCGAGCCGTACGGCAATACCGCGGCCTATCCCCCGGGAAGCGCCCGTCACCAGCGCCGTCGGCTTGTCCGGCATCACTGTTCCGCCTTTCGATATACCAGGCTTCGTCTCGTCGACCGATCGGCGCGCGCCTGCTCCCAGGTGCGCACCGCGCCCTCCACCATGTGTTCATGGCCGGCGAAGATCTCGCGGAGCAGTTCTTCGGCACGGGCCGTGGTCTCGATGAACTCGGCGCTCACGCGCCCGTTCGACGCGCGCAGAAGGTTTTCGCCGATCATGATCAGCTTTCCGTCCGGTACGTTCCGGGAGCACAGCACCGTCCCGACCAGCGGCGAATCCTCGGCCGTCTTGTGGAAGTCGATGATCCATTCGTAATCGGCGCGCTGCTGCGGCTCGTCCCGGTACCGGTAGACCGCCGTCCAACTGCCGTCCGGCCCTTGGTGCGAGACGGTCGGGAAGCTCTCCTCCTCGGCGACCCGGAACCGCCAGCCGGACTGCTCCTGCGGCCCCTCGGTGACCTTCAGCGGCTCGGTGAAGGTCAGCATCAGGAAGCCCACGTCGAGCAGCCAATCCTCACCGTCCACGGTGACAATCAGCAGCAGATGGTCCCAGGCCTCCCACCATTCGCCGCTGACCTTCCAGATCTGCGCCGGGACCAGCCGGACCGCAAAGCCGGCCTGACGCAGGAATTCGCCGAACAGGGGTGTCGATTGAAGGCAGTTGCCGCCCCGCTGCCGGTGCACCAGCCTGTCGAACGATTCCGCGTGGCCCAGCACTGGCGGCGTTCCGTCGAAGGAGTCGAGCATCTCGTAGGGGACGGACCGCAGATGCGCCGTGTAAAGCTCGCGCAGGCATTCCAGGGAGTTCTTCAACTCACCGTGATAACCAATGCGGTCCAGATATTCCCGCCACGGCAGTGACACCGTCTCCAAGACATCCTCCGGATTGCTGCGATGGGAACCCGGGCAGGTTCCGGCTTTCGGATCCGGCTTGAATTCTCGGCGGTCCCGCCCGGTCGCAGGAGGCCCGACCGCCCTGCTCGAAAGTCCACCCCGACGCAGCGACCCATCACGCCGGCCGGCGTCGCGGGCAGACCGAAAAGCCGCGTGGGGGGGGGGGGGGGGGGGGGGGGCGGGGAGACGGGGGGGGGGGGGGGGGGGGGGGGAAAACTAGAAGAAACAGGGGGAGAAAAAAAG